>JBEAZA010000057.1:0-90925 GCA_041170385.1 Verrucomicrobiota bacterium
GCCACCGCATTCCGCGACGGCGGGCGAACGCTACACCCCCATCCTGCCACACGTCAATACGTTTTCTGAACTTTTTTGCGGTTTTTTCCGGTTTTTCCTCCAAATCCTCAGATGCGTTGGAAAACGGGGCAATCCGAAAGCCGGAAACTGGGCGCAAAAATGGATAACAGCCGTTTCGGTGATCGAATCAGCAAACATCCGGCATAAAAACGATCGGTTCAAAAAAAGACCGATTCACACCAGATACTAGATACTTAGTAATTCAAACCGTATTTTTTGCTGGCTCGCCTTGCCGGCGGCAGCGCAAGGTGAAACTTGATCTTTTCGCGGACATGGCAATGATGCGTGGCAATCAACCGCGTCATGCCGAAAATCGCACTTCTTCAGTCCAAGACATTTGCAGACAAACAAACCGCCTACGATCATCACGAGTGTTTGATCCGGGAGGCGGCCGGAAACGGTGCGCAGATCATCGCCACCCAGGAACTCTTCCTCACTCCCTATTTCTGCACGATTCAGGATCCCGGACGATTTGATCTCGCGGATCGCATTCCGGGAGATCTGACCGACCGTCTGGGCAAACTCAGCAGGGAACTCGGCGTCGTGCTGATTTCCTCCCTGTTCGAACATCGGGGATCCGGGATGTATCACAACACTGCGGTAGTGCATGATGCGGACGGCACTTTGCTTGGAATGTACCGCAAAGCCCATATTCCACAGGATCCGGGATTCGAAGAAAAATTCTACTTCACTCCGGGCGATAGCGGTTGGCCGGTTTGGGATACCGCTTACGGCAAAATCGGGGTGTTGATCTGTTGGGATCAGTGGTTTCCGGAGGCTGCGCGTTTGTTGGCGCTGGGCGGCGCCGAATTATTGATTTACCCGACGGCGATCGGATGGCTTCCTGATGAAAAAAATCAATTGGGAAAAGCCCAGCATTGCGCATGGGAGACCGTGCAGCGCGGTCATGCGGTAGCCAATGGCTGCTATGTCGCCGCCATTAACCGAACAGGCATTCATGATGGAACCGAATTCTGGGGGCAATCGTTCGTCGTCAATCCTTATGGAGAAATCGTAGCCAAAGGATCGGTGGAAAACGAGGAAATCGTGTATCAAGACATCCAATTCAGCGAAGTCGAAAATTTCCGCCAGATCTGGCCATTTTTCAGAGACCGCAGAATCGACGCGTATGAAGAAATCACAAGAAGATGGCGATGATTCAGGATGGTTGGCAATATCCGAAGAAACACCGCTTTTTGATCAGTTCCGCAACTTCTGAGGGCACCATATCTTCCCAGCTCCGGTCCCCTTTGCTGATCTTGGCGAGAACGTCCCTTGAAAGAATCATGAGAAGCTTGGGATCATAATTATCCAGATCAATAAAACTGCCGCGATCTGCAAGGTAACCATAGAGCTTGGTCAGCTCCGGCGCCACTTTCATCGTGTCCTTGGTAACCGTCGCACCCGTGGATTGATCCAGCAACGGATAAATGTAGAGCTTCAAATTGTGTTTGAAGAGGCGACCGAAACTTTCGAGGATGCCGCCCGGAAGTGCCGTGTAATACTTCTCATCAAAGAGCTCCACGAGGGATGGGACTCCCATCACGATACCGATCCGCTCTTTCGTACGCCATGAAAGGTAGGCAGCAAGACGGTAATATTCAAAATAGTCCGAAATCATGACCGTCATCCCGCATGCGGACAAAAGATCCACCCGTGCCAGAAAATCGCGGCGATCCACCACTTTCCCGCCGGCAAGAAGGTTACGCATGGTCAGCTCAAATATTGGCAAAATCTCCTTATCGGCCATGGATGGGTCTTCCTTCAATTTTTCCAAGGCACAATCCAACATGTTGAAATTGACATGAGTGGGTGGGCGGAAGCTACCTCTCTCGACAAGGACCGCTTTTTTGTAAAGCGCCTCAGACGGCTGCATTACCTGACCATCCGCCCCAAACATCGCCGCGCCGGTCAACCCAAGCTGGACAAGCTTCAACGCCATGAGCCGATTATCAACCGCACGGAATTCTATCCCGCTGAACTCGATCATATCGATCTCAATCCGTCCGGTCGTCAATTTATCCAGCAGTCTTTCAACCAGTAGCTCGGGCTCGTGATGCAAAAAAAAGCCACCAAAGAGGAGGTTGACACCCACAATTCCGAGAGCTTCCTGCTGCAGAGATGCCTCCGAATCCAGCATACGGACATGCATCATGATCTGACTGGGCTCATCATGGGGGCGGGACTGGAACTTCAAGCCCATCCATCCGTGACATTCGTTTCCGCCTTGGTATGAACGGGCGACTACCGTATCGGCAAAAGCAAAAAACGCCGTGCTATCGCCCCGCTGGGTAGCCAAACGTTCGATGTTCAAGCCGAATTCACGATTGAGCATGGACTGACAACGTGATTGTGACACATAGCGGTCACCACTGCCATAAATCGCATCGCTGACGGTCATATCATACGCCGACATGCTTTTGGCCACCGTGCCAGCGGCTCCGCCTACGCGAAAAAACCATCTCACCACCTCCTGACCGGCACCGATTTCAGCAAAAGTGCCATACCATCTCGGATCCAAGTTGATCTTGAGTGCTTTCTGGTGTGTGTCCAGTTCCAGTTCTTGTTGCATCATGTTGATCGAATTTGAAGATGGCACGGGGTGTGTCCTGTTGGCAAGACAACGGTACACGGAAAAGGTGGGCTGACATGCCCACCTTTTGCAAAGCATATTCAGGGCCGATTTACTTCAAAAAATCAGCAGCTTTCATGTTTTGCTTAAAAGCGTTGAAGCTGTAAGGGCTTGGTTTGAAATTTTCAGGCACTGCAACGCTTGCCTTGTCTGGAACATTCATTCCACAACCCCAATAGACGCCGTTCACAATCAACCGACGAAGATTCTCATCGACCAACTCCGAAGCGGCACCCATGGTAGTCGTCAATACTTTGTTGGTCGTGCCTGCCTCATTCTTCACTTCACGGGTCCAGACCACCGCCATCGCCGGATCATTGACTTTCTGCATGACACCGGTGCGCTTGAGTTTCTTCTCATAATCTGCGAGCGCGTCGGTCCGGTTCATCCCCTTGAGTACGAGACCGCGGTGCAGAATGGTGGCATCCTCCGGCAACGTCACCTCATAGACATCAGTGTCACCGAAAATCGGCGAGACTCCGTTCAGTATCGGGTGTTTGCTGTTGGCCGGCTCAACCACGGTGAGAGTCGCTTCCTTTTTGTGGACACCCCAATGACTGATCCATGTTTCACCGAGCACTTTGCGACCAAATCCACCGCTCTCGTGATTCCATGACCACTCTGCCCATGGGCTGTCTTTCTTGAAATTGAAGATGTGGGTGCTGGTACGCATCGCAATCAGCGGGATACCGCGATTCACCGCCGCCTTGAATTTTTCCATGGTGGAATCGTTCCAGTTACGGAAACGGAGAGACATGATCAACGCATCGGCCTTGACCAATGCCTCGGCGCCCATGAGACTGCCGGTGGCTTTCGGGTTGATGGTTCCATCTTCGTCGGCAGAGAACAAGACCGTGGTCTCGAATCCGTGCTGCTCTGCGAGAATTTTACCCAGCAGAGGCATCGCCTCCTCAGAGCGATATTCTTCATCACCCGCAAGAAGTACGATGTGTTTGCCCTTCCCCGGCCCTTCGCCCCCGCTCATATTCAATGTTCCGACTCCGGAAACCACTTTCACTTCCGCGGTAAGTCCCATCAGAGTAAGACCAAAAACGACTACTGTGCTGATCCAATGTTTCATCATGAGAAAATTACACATCAAATCCATCGTTTCTCTCAAGAAAAATGAACGGCCAATCCGGCACTTGCAAAAAACGCACGCTTCATCATGTTAAAGGACATGAAAACCGCCGTTTTCCTATCGATTCTCATCGCTTCCATCGCGCCCGGTCAGACGCCAAAAGCAACGGCGACCTGGATCACAAGCAAAACTTCGAACACGGCGGGTCCGATCCAAACCGTTATACACATGAAGATCTCCGATGGCTGGCACACCTATTGGAAAAATCCGGGTGAAGGCGGTATTCCGCTGAGCATCCATGTCGAACTTCCGGAACATTGGACGATGGATGACATCCAATACCCCGCTCCAAAGCATTTCACAACAGGAGAGCTTCCAAGTATTGGCTATGAAGATGATGTCCTTTTTCCTCTTACCCTGCATCCACCCAAGGGGATGCGGGGTAATCCGCCACAAATCCGAGCGACTCTGAGCTGGTTGACCTGTAACGATTCCAGCTGCGTTCCCGGCGAGGCCAATCTGACCCTCAGCGCCACAGCCGATGAAGCGCTGATCCGCAAAGCATATGATGCACTCCCCAAACCCCTCGCGGGTGCGAAGCTCGAGTTCGTCGCAGACAAAAAACAAATCAGACTCGTCCTCAGACTGCCGGAGAATTCCGAGATCAAACCGCCGGACTATGAGGTTTTCCCCGTCACACCCGATGTGGTTTCGGCTGCTTCGAAACTGCGTTTCAACGCCATGGATGGGCAGCCAAATACCTGGGTCGCCTCCGGAAAAAGCAGCGAATACATCGATCCAAAGATCCAGTCGGTCGTGATCGAGCTTTTCAAATCGGGCGGGGCGGCTTGGAGCGTTTCATCAAGCAGGTGAAACATCCGTTCGAAGCCAATCTGGGATCGCCTCCGGACCGGAATGGCTCGGGATCATATCCGCCATGCTGAAACGCTTCGGAATTCAAAATTTCCGCAGTGTTGTGGGCTTTTGGAACCGTACGTCCGTATCGGGATAATCCATCGTGAAATGCAGGCCGCGGGATTCCCTCCGCCTCAATGCGGATTCCACAATCAAGCCCGCCACTGTCACCAGATTCCTCAATTCGAGAATATCCGCATTCACGCGATGCCCCCAATAGAACTCGCGCACCTCCCTTTTCAAATTTCGCAATCTGGCAGCCGCACGACGCAACCGATTGTCAGTCCTGACAATAGAAACATAGTCCCACATAAGGCGGCGAATCTCATCCCAGTTATGATAGATAACCACCAGTTCGTCAGGCTCGGCCACGTCACCGTGATGCCATTCCGGAACCTCCGCAAGCTCGGTCACAGCCTTACCGGGTGGGTAGAGTCGCATCATTTCATCCAGCGCAAGCCTGGCAACCACATTGCCTTCCAGCAGGGAATTTGACGCCAGGCGGTTCGCGCCATGTAAACCCGTGCAACCTACCTCACCGATGGCAAACAAACCGCGGATGGATGTCTTGCCTGTCACATCCGTTTTCACCCCCCCACACATGTAATGAGCGGCAGGGACCACGGGAATGGGTGTCGTTTCACAGTCCACCCCGAACTTCATCAGTGTCTCATAAATGTAAGGGAAATGCTCCCGCATGAAACCTTTCGGTTTGTGGGTGACATCCAGATACACACACGCGGCACCGGTCTTTTTGATCTCACGGTCAATCGCTCGAGCTACAATGTCGCGCGGTGCCAAAGACCCTCGTGGATCAATTTTTTTGGTAAAATCCTCGCCCTTCGCATTTCTCAAAATACCGCCCTCACCCCGCACCGCCTCACTCACTAAAAACGATCTTGCCTCAGGTCCGGTGGCTGCCGGGTTGTAAAAACACGTTGGATGAAATTGAATGAATTCCATATTCGCAATCGTCGCTCCCGCCCGCCAGGCGAGCGCAACGCCATCGCCAGTGGCGGAATCAGGATTTGTCGTGTAAAGATAGACCTTCCCACATCCCCCGGATGCCAAAACTACCCGATCGGATCGGAATACCGTTACCTCGCCACTCTCACGATGTAATACATAAGCTCCGATCACCCGGTCACTCGAGACGACCTGAAGCTTCGCCGAGGTGATCAGATCAATGACGAAATGATCTTCCAAAAGCGTGATATTTGGCTCGCACCGAGCCGCGTTCAGCATCGCCCGGGCAATTTCACGCCCGGTCGTGTCACGTGCATGCAAAATGCGCCGGTGACTGTGCCCGCCTTCCTTGCCTAAGCAAAAATGTTGATCCTGACGATCAAACTCCACCCCATGGCCCACCAAATCAAGGATCGCGTTATTCCCATCCGCGATAATCCGACGCACCACGGCCTCATCACACAAACCCGCACCTGCATCCAGCGTATCCGCGACATGCTTCTCCACTTGATCCCCTGCATCACACAGACCCTCAGGCAACACCGACGCGATCCCGCCCTGTGCCCAGGCCGTGTTGGATTCGCCAGCCTTTCCCTTTGCCAAAACCACCACTCTTCCGTGTTTCGCCGCCCGCAATGCGAACGATAAGCCCGCAATCCCAGCTCCTACTACCAAGAAATCTGATGTCATCTGCCCACACCATGCATTCCTCCTCGGACTTGGAAAACCGAAAAAATCGCCAACCCATCTCAAATTTCTGGCTGTGCCACCGGTTTGACCAAGCACCAGATGCCGCAGCCGGATTCATGCGGTGCGCCCTGATGCATGGAAAACGATTGTTTTTTTCGGATCTGACGACATAAACTCAAACCCCCGACGCTCGAAAACCCATCATTTCCCATGCCCAAACCGACCAAACCCTCCCCCCTTCGTTATGAAGCGGCCAGACAGCGTTATGCAGAAATCGGTGTCGATACGGACGCCGCCATAAGAAGATTGTCAACCATCCCCATTTCGCTCCATTGCTGGCAAGGTGACGATGTGGGTGGCTTCGAAACTTCCGACCGGGAACTGAGCGGCGGGATCGCTGTCACGGGAAACTATCCCGGCAAAGCACGCAACCCGGATGAGCTCCGTGCCGACCTCGACAAGGCCCTCTCACTGATCCCCGGAAAACACCGTCTCAACCTGCATGCCTTTTACGGCGAATTCGCCGGCAAAAAAGTCGACCGCGATCAGATCGAGCCGAGACATTTCAGCCATTGGATCGACTGGGCGAAGTCGAAAAAAATGGGTATGGATTTCAACCCCACCTGTTTCGCCCATCCGAAATCCGCCGATGGCTTCACCCTGTCCCATCCCAAAAAAGGCATCCGCGATTTCTGGATCGAGCATTGCCGCCGTACGCGGGAGATTTCCGCCGCGATGGGCAAGGCTCTCGGCTCACCCTGCATCATGAATGTATGGATTCCCGATGGTTACAAGGACACTCCCATTGATCGTGTCTCGCCCCGCCAACGTCTGGAAAAATCGCTCGATCAAATTTTCTCGGAAAAGAAAAACCCGAAGCACATGCTGGATGCGGTCGAGTGCAAACTTTTCGGTATCGGCAGCGAAAGCTACGTTGTCGGTTCCCACGAATTCTACATGGGCTACGCAGTCAAAAATCAAAAACTGCTCTGCCTGGATGCCGGACATTTCCACCCTACCGAGACAATTGCTGACAAGCTCGGATCGGTCCTCATGTTTGTTCCCGAGATCCTTCTCCATGTCAGCCGCGGAGTACGTTGGGACAGCGATCATGTCGTCACGCTCGACGATTCGCTGCAAGGCATCGCCTCCTCGCTGGTGCGTGACAATCTTCTGGCCCGCACCCATATCGGCCTGGATTTCTTCGATGCCAGCATCAACCGTATCGCCGCATGGATCATTGGCACGCGCAACACCCTGAAATCCCTGCTGATCGCCTTGTTGGAGCCCGAGGCGCTCCGCAATGCCGAAAAATCCGGTGATCTCACCACCCGCCTCGCACTCATGGAGGAGCTCAAATCCATGCCATGGGGTGATATCTGGGATCGGTATTGCGAAATGCAACATGTTCCTGTAGGCACGGACTGGATCGGAGAAATCCGGAAATACGAAGCCGATGTCCTGTTGAAACGCGGATAATCTCCCCAACCAACCCGAAGAAAAAACCCACATGTCAAACGTCCATATTGAAGCAGAAGCCCTTGAGGAAATCATCGGTGGAGAATACAACCGCGAACCTGTTCCTGAAAAAGCCCTCAAAGGACAGAAGTCCTTCTGGGGTATGTATGCCGGAGAGCATGCCGCCGGCACAGAGTTCATGATCGGCCCGCTTTTCCTGGCAGCAGGTGCGAGCCTCAAGGATCTCATGTTCGGCCTGTTGCTCGGCAATATCCTCGCGGTTCTCACATGGCGTTACCTGGTCGTGCCGATCGCCATGAAACGCCGACTGACACTCTACTACCAACTCGAGAAAATCGCCGGTGGCAACATGGTGAAAATCTACAATGTGACCAACGGCATCCTGTTCTGTTTCCTGGCAGGAGCGATGATCACCGTATCAGCTTCTGCCATCGGTGTCCCGTTCGATATCCGCTTCAGCGTACCCAAGGAAACCTTCGGCCTCGGGGGAACGGCTTTCACTCTCATCGTGGCCATGGTTGGCCTGATCATCGGAGCCGTAGCTGTCGGCGGATACAAACGGGTCGCACACTTTTCAAACATCGCAGCTCCGTGGATGATCGTCGTTTTTGCAGCTTGCGGTGTTGTCTCGCTCGCGCAGATGGACGCCCACTCCTTCTCGAAACTTCAAACCATCTGGAATGAGGGCATCGCCTTTGTTCAGTCCAAAAACGGCAACGTTCAATTCGGTTTTTGGAAAATCGTCATCTTCGCATGGCTTTGCAACGCGGCGATGCACTTCGGCATGGCCGACCTCTCGATCTTCCGATACTCAAGATCGATATCGGCGGGATGGGCGCCAGCCGTGGGGATGTTCCTGGGTCACTACATGGCGTGGATTTGTGCAGCCCTCATGCTAGCAGCCCTCATCGCTACCCAGCCGGGCGCTTCCCTGGACAGCACTGGGCAAGTGCAAGCCGACCCGGGATTCCTCGCCTGGAATACTCTGGGCTGGACAGGCATTGTCTGCGTCGTCATCGCCGGCTGGACCACCGCAAACCCGACCATTTATCGTGCCGGGTTGGCATTCCAGAGCCTCTTCGGCAAAGCACCCGCCTATTCGGGAGTCATCATCGCCGGCATCGTCGCCACGGTGGCAGGAGCATTTCCCAATCTTTCCGCCCAACTTCTCGGGTTCGTTGGCACATACGGCATGATCCTAGGTCCGATGGGAGCGATCATTGTTGTGAACCACTATTTGGCGAAACCCTTGGGTATCTTGGAGGATCCGGCGGAACAATCCAAATCCGCGTTCAATCCGGCGGTCCTGCTCGCCTGGTTGATTCCGGCCGTTCCCGGCTTGTGGCTCATCATGAAAAAAGATTTTTTCGCAGCCTACCTGGTGATTCCCGCTTGGATCGCTTCCGGCATCCTGTATCTGCTCATCAGCAAAATCTTTTCATCCAATAAAAACCCAGCATGAATCCATGAAAGTTCTCATCCACCTTGCCAAACCTGCCAGTTGGTTATCCCTCCTGCTGCTTGTCCTGTCACCGGTTCTTCACTACAGCGGCAATCTTTCCGCCTCCGCGATGAATGCATGTCTGATTGCGGGAACGATTGCCTGGTTCGCCTTCACATCACTCTGGATGAAATCCGAATGAACCGGCCATTGCCGATCAACCATCTGGAGCTCCTTCTCAGCCTTGGTTGATCAGATCCAAAATCGGCTGCGGATAGACTCCCATCACCAATGTCACAATCGTGAACGCGGCGACACAGATTTTTGAAATCGGCGGAAGAACCACCATCGAATCATCAAACGGCTGGATCCACCACATGGCACGTATGGTCTTGAAATAGTAGTAAAACCCCGCCGCGGCCGAGATGACCGCGACTCCAAGTCCGACCCACAAACCGGCGTCTGCGGCGAGCTTGAACACGAGGAACTTACCGACGAATCCCGCGGTCAGCGGGACGCCAGCCAGTGCGGCGAGCAGTACCGTCATCATGATGGCCAGTGCCGGATTTTTACGGCCAAGTCCGTTGAAATCCGAAACATCCTCCCCTGCCTTCTGGATACGAATTTGAGCGGCTACGAAAAAGACTCCCAGTGTCATGATCAGGTAGGTAGCGAGGTAAAACGAGACCGCTTGGATCGAGTTGGCGGAGTTTTCATCGCCCGCATCCCATGCCGCCAGTGCAAGCAAGATGAAGCCCGCATGCCCAATGGATGAATACGCCATCAAACGCTTGAAATTGGTTTGCGCGAGAGCCCCCAAATTACCGATCAGCAAGGTCGCACACGAGAGAATGAGAAGGACTACCAATACCTGCACACGCACAGGAGAGCCACCTGCAAGAAAGGGGGTGAGAAAAAGAATCAACAGCGCGAAGCCCGCCGCTTTGGACCCGACCGAGAGGAAGGCTGTGGTCGGAGTCGGAGCGCCCTGATAGACATCCGGAATCCACATCTGCATCGGAACCGCACCCACCTTGAAACCCAGCGCTACCAATACCAGAGCAATCCCGAACAACAAGGGGATGGTGTGTTGCATGCCGGCAATCTGCTCGGAAATCACATCCAATCGCATCGTACCGGTCACGCCGTAGACCCATGCGATCCCGTAAACCAGAAATCCCGTGCTGAGAGCGCCTAGAATCAGATATTTGACACCGGCTTCCAGAGATCCCACATTGCGGCGCATGTAGGCCACGAGGATGTAAAAGGTGATGGTAACAAGTTCCAATGCCACGAACGCGCCAGCCAAATCCTTGGAAGAAGCCATCCACATCATCCCCGCACATGCAAAAACCGGTAACGCGTAATATTCACCGGTGCCATCTTCAGTCGACGGATTCTCCGTATAACGGGCGAGAATGCTGCGGTAATCAACCGCCATCAACAAAACGGAGATCGTGGTGATCAATGCGATGATTTTGAAAAACCTCGCAAACGCGTCAAACTGATAGAATTTCCACAGGGCCCATCCGGACCATGAAGCATCGGGCTTCGAGTCCGGCCCAATGGCAAAAAAAACCAAAATCAAAACCCCGAACAAACCCACAGCACCGATGATTCCGCACCACGCCTTGTTTTTTGATGATACAAACGCCTCGGCGAGCAGGATGAGGATACCAAGGGCTACGGTGAGTGCTTCAAGATAATAGGCGGGCATTGCGTGAAACGTTGAATGTTAAGGATTCTGGGAAAATTATCACTTGAGGAATTGAAGAAGAAGATCCGGGTAACAACCGACGGCGATCAGAACGGTGACCAGCAGAACGGCTGGAACCCGATCCGCAAAGCCAAGATCGGGAGCTGCTTCGGTGGATCTTACCGCAGGTCCCTGGAAGATATTGCGATAGGCACGCAGCATGTATACCGCTGAGATCACCACTCCCCAGATTGCGAGGATACAGGCGATCTGCAGTGCACCCAAGCCGTCCTGGGGCTTGTAGTCCCGGAACGCGGAGAGAAACACCATCACCTCGCCGGCAAAATTTGCCAATCCGGGCAAACCGATCGAAGCCATCGCCGCGATCCCGAAAATGAACGCCATGACAGGTGCGGACTTTGCCAAGCCCCCCATGTCGGAAAGATCCAGAGAACCTGTGCTACGTTCGACACGATCCGCCAGACCAAACAGCAGAGCAATCGAAATCCCGTGAGCGAACATCAGCAGCACTGCGGCGGGAATCGCGAGATCATTCGCCGGATTTGAAATCAAGGCCGCGATCGCGAGAAAAATATAACCCATGTGCATCACCGATGAGCTGCCCAGCAGCTGATCCAGACGTTTTTGCGAGATGGTGACGAAACCCATCCACAAAATATTTGCCGTCAGCAGCACGAGAAGCGGAGTCAACCATGCATGCAGACCTTCGGGTACCATAGGTACGGCTACCCTCAACAAACCATACAGCCCGAATTTTTTCAACACTCCCGCATGCATCATTGCTGTTGGGGCAGGTGCGCTCGCATATGCGGGAGCGGCCCATGAATGGAACGGAAAGAGCGACACCAAGGTGCCGAAACCGACCATCAGCAGGGCGGCGATTCCTTTCTGCGCCGCCAAATCGATCGATCCTGCAGCATCCGTCATTTCACGCAAATCAAAGGTTCCGGCCAGCGATGCCAACCAGACCAACCCGGCCAGAAGAATCAGAGAACCCAAACCCAGGTAAATGGTGATTTTCCAAGCGATGCCGCGACGGTCACCGCGCCCAAGAATTCCGATCATCAGGAAGGTCGGAATCAACGCCAACTCATGGAATGCATAAAAGAAAAACAAATCTGTTGAGACGAATGCCCCGATCGCGCCGGCCGAAATCAACAGGGAGGAACCGTAATAAAGGCGCTCCGCACCCACAGGCGCTTTGCCGGAAAGCACCGCCGCAAAGGTAACGATCACCGAGAGCAAGACCATGACCAAGCTCATTCCGTCGATGTAATCAAATCCCAGATGGAGATCGGGCTTTTCCAAAACCTTCAATGAGAACTCCCAAACTTGATGCTCCCAGGAAAACACGGAACCGATCCCCATCAACAGATTGACGAATGCGGCTGACACTGCGGTCCGGCGTGCAGGAGCACCCAGTAAAATCGCAAGGAAAGCCAGAACCGGAAGTGCAACTAGAAAGGTAAGCATATTGTAAAATGGGAAATTCTTGCAGAAGATCGAATTCCGCAGGGCGAATACAGCGAACTTGGGGCGGGGCGAAAAGGGCAAAATCGCGAATTTTCAATGAAATGACCGCCATCCACCTCTTTCTTGAGGTTTCCAGTTCAGGCTCTAGGGTTGATGCCGATGCCCGAACTCCCTGAAGTCGAAACCACCCGCCTGGGAATCTCTCCTCACGTGATCGGCCAGAAGATCACGGAAATGATCATCCGCCGATACGATCTGCGCTGGCCCATTCCCAAAAAGCTCACAGAATTGGAAGGTTCCGGCATCATATCCGTCAAACGACGCTCGAAATATCTCCTGCTCGGAATCTGCTCCGGTGATGTTATCCTGATCCATCTCGGCATGTCAGGCAGCCTGCGGGTCATCCCTCGTGGAGAGGATTGGAAAAAACACGATCATGTCGGCATCAGCCTGGAAAACGGGCTCCAGCTCCGTTTTCACGATCCCCGCCGTTTCGGCGTCATCCTGCAAATCCCCCAATCGGAGATCACCTCCCATGCCCTGCTCCGGAAACTCGGACCCGAGCCACTCGAGGACACATTTTCCGCAGACCACCTCCATGCCGCACTCAGACAGAAATCGATCCCGATCAAGGTTGCCATCATGGATGCGAAAATCGTGGTCGGTGTCGGGAATATCTACGCCTCCGAGAGCCTGTTCCGCAGCGGTATCCACCCCAAGATCCCTGCCAACCGACTCACCAAACCCCGGATACAAAAACTGGTCTTAGCCATTAAGGAAGTCCTGGCTGAATCCATCAGCCAAGGCGGCACTACCCTGCGTGACTTTCTCAAATCCGATGGCGAACCCGGCTACTTCAAACAACGTCTTTACGTCTATGACCGCAAAGGTATGCCCTGCCGGCTCTGCCATACCCCCGTCTCCCATGAAGTCCTTGCACAACGATCCACCTATTGGTGTTCGAAATGCCAGAAGCGTTAACCCCATGCCGGGACTGATGCATACACCGTGATGATTCTCAGGCAAACTCTCACTTGATTCTCTCATCCAACAAGCCGAGCAAGTTTTTGACAACCTCCGGCTCCGATTCGGCCAGATTCCTCGTCTCTTTCTCAGGACTGGTATGGTCATAGAGCTCAACGGCCGGCGCACCTTGTGGTTTGTCGAGATGCCGAATCAAACGATAACGCCCGGTGCGTATGGTATCCGCCTTTGGGGAAAAACTCAATGCCACGTCTCCCTCTGCTGCCGGATCCCGCATCTGCCCGAGCAAGGATTTGCCGGACAAACCATCAGGAATCGGAATACCCGCCAACTCACAGAGCGTGGGATAGACATCCGCCGTCTCAACCACAGCATCACTCGTTTCACCAGCCTTCGCCATTCCGGGTGAACGAATCACCAGCGGCGCGCGCAAGGACTCCTCGTACAAGGTATGTTTACCCCACACTCCGTGTTCGCCCAGATGCCAACCGTGATCTCCCCACAAAACCACAATCGTGTGTTCTGTCAGCTTCAATTCATCCATCTTTTTCAGTAATTCCGCAATCTGAGCATCCGCATAAGAGACGCAGGCCGCATAGGACTTTCTCATTTCATCAGCCACCGCCGGATCGGTTCTTGGATCCCCACTGACGTAATTACCGAAAAACTCCCGGCTCACATGCCAGGTGCTCAACCCATCGGGCTTCTGCGGATGCGGAATCGGTGGCAACCGCACATCTCGATACCGATCCAGATAAGCCTTCGGACACGCAAACGGCAGATGCGGCTTGATCCATCCCACCGCGAGAAAAAACGGCTGTTGCCGTTCTGCCAAACGTTCCAACTGCAGCAGCGCCTCTTTACGAATCCACGCATCATGATATCGGAAATCATCCCCCTCCAGATGTTCATTGACCGGACAATCTCCGGAAATTCTCGGCTTACCATCCGCCAAGCCGTGCATCGCCTTCAGCGGAGTTCCCCACGGCCCGGTCGGCATCAAATTCAGGTCCCAAGAACCTGGCATCTCGACCTGTTTCGGGTCGCTCCAGCCAATCCCGCCGAGGCCACCCGGATAATGGGAGATCTTCCCGATCGCCACGGTCCGATACCCGTGAGTTCTGAATTGTCTCGGTAATGCAAACGGCTCGTGATCGGCTTTTCCAGCCACAGACATCAATGCATCATTGGTTCTGAGCATGGCGGAGGTTCCGTATTTTCCGGTAAGCAATGCATAGCGGGAGGCTCCGCAGGTCGGGGCTTGGACATAATGCCGCGTGAAGGCCCTGCCGGTTCTCACGATCGAATCCATCGCAGGCGAATGGATATGATTCACACCCAGAGCATGGAGTTCGGGCCTCAAATCATCCACACAGATCAGCAACACGTTCGGCTTTGCCCCCAAACAGGAAACCGCGAGAGACGCCATCAAGATCAAATTTTTTTGCATCGCCCCCGTTTGCATCAGCAACGCGTAAACGGCAAGTCAATAGGCCGCACCGGGGCTCAACCGGAGCCATCACAGCCAATCACGGATGCATGGGGTTACTTGATTCCCAATTTTCAGCAAAAATCCCATTTCCATTTTCCTCAAGCAAGACCATGATCCCGGCGCATGCTACCAATTCTCATCACAGGAAAATCCGGCCGGATGGGCCAAGCCGTCGCCGATGCCGTGCTTCATAACCCCGCAACGATCATCGCCGCAACGCACGACGCCGGCGAAGATCTGGAAGCCGCGGTGCTCAAAGCCAGATGCATCATCGATTTTACCACCCATTCCTTCTCCCATACCTTGGTCGCTGCAGCACTGCGCCACAAAGTCGCCCTCGTGATGGGAACCACCGGCCATACCGATGAAGAACTCACCACCATCCACGCCGCAGCCAAGCTCATCCCCATTGTTCACGCCCCGAACTTTTCGGTTGGTGTCAACACGCTCTTCTGGCTGACGCGCCATGCCGCACGCATTCTCAAACAGGACACTTTCGACATCGAAGTCACCGAAATGCACCACCGCCACAAAATCGACGCTCCATCGGGCACGGCACGCCGTCTCCTCGAGATCCTCAATCAGGAAACCCAAACCTCCTATCAGGAAGACATCGCCCATGGTCGTGTCGGAAACATCGGTCCACGAAAACCCCGTGAAATCGGTATGCACACCCTGCGTGGCGGGGATGTGGTGGGAGATCATACCGTCATCTTCGCTGCCGATGGAGAGCGCGTCGAACTCACCCACAAGGCCTCATCCCGTATGACCTTCGCCGCCGGTGCCGTCCGCGCCGCCCTATGGCTTCAGGACAAACCCGCAGGTCTCTACGACATGCAGGACGTGTTGGATCTCAGATAACCTGCCAGGCTTTTTCCCATGAAACCACTCATCATCCTCTTGCTTGGCATCGCTCTCTCCGGCTGCAAACGCGGACCATCTGCCGCCGCCAATTCCGAGCCGGAACCCGCCTTGGCACCTGCGGCGAAAACCGATCACACCGGAATGGTCCGCTCGGCCATCCGTATCAACTCCACCAGTCAGTCATGGAATCCCGCCCAACCTTGGGAAAAAAACACCCCGAACAGCCTCCGCGCCCTGGGGGTGATCGTCAAACCCGGTCAAGTTCTCACCAGTGCCGAAATGGTAGCGGACGCCACTTACCTTGAACTGGAACTCGCCGATGGTTCCAAAACCGTCGAGGCGAAAACGATCGCGGTCGATTACGAGGCAAACCTCGCTCTTCTGAGCGTCAAATCCGAGGCGGAGAGCAGCGCCTTTTTCGACAATACCCTCCCCATCACTCTCGCCCCACCGCCTTCGATCAATGACGAGCTCCAGATCCTCCAGATCGAGGATAATGGCACCCCTTTGATGACCTCGGGAAAACTCCAATCCGTAGAGGTCAGTGCGAGTTTTCTCACCGGGCAATCCTTTCTCGGCTATCTGGTCAAGGCCTCCATGCAGAGCGCTGCAAGCAGCTTTTCCCTCCCCGCGATCCGCGATGGAAAACTCGCCGGTATCCTGCTGAGCTATGACAATACCGACCAGATTTCGAACGTCCTCTCGGTAGATGTGGTCCGCAGTTTTCTCGAGGATGCGGCAGACGGAAGCTACGCCGGCTTCCCTTCGCTCGGGGTGTCCATCTCCAGCACGAACGATCCACTCTTCCGGAATTTCCTCAAGCTCTCTCCCGAACAGGGTGGCATCTACATCAGCAAGATCCGTCCCGGCGGTTCGGCGGAAACCGCAGGCATCCGGAAAGGGGATGTCATTCTTGCGGTTGACGGACTGCCGATCGACCGCCGCGGCTATTACCAGCACCCCAATTACGGCTCCGTATTCTGGGGCCACATGGTCAAAAGCAAACGATCGGATGGCAACACGATTCGCCTCTCGTTGCTGCGTGACGGACAACCGCTTGAAATCACCGCCACCCTCAAGCGTGAGGATCCCGATCGTGTCCTCGTGCCCCAATACCAGTTCGACCGCGCACCAAATTTCTTGGTCAAAGGCGGGCTGATCTTCCAGGAACTCACCCGACCGCTTCTCGAGGCCTACGGTAAGGATTGGAGCAGCCGGGCGCCGCTGAACCTCCTCGACGCGCTGGAAAACCCGGAAAAATATGAAGCACAGTTTGATCGCATCATCTTCCTCAGCGGCTCCATTCCCACCCCCGCCACCGTGGGATACGAGTCCCTCCGCAACCTGATCGTCAAAAAAGTCAACGGAGTGGAAATCAAAAATATGAAATCCCTCATCGAGGCGTTCAAACGACCCAACTCCGATCAACTCCACAGCATCGAGTTCCTCGACGAGGATTTTACGGTCCATCTTGATGAGACCATCTCCACCATGGTCGACAACACCCTTCTCCAACGCGGCCTGAACCAACTCTCCCGCGCGGATTGATACATCCGCCGCCCGCTCACTCTCCCCCAAAAACCGCGGTTTTCCCAAACGTGAGATCCGACATCCCCATGAAATCCACCCTAACCATCGACCTCGCCACTCTTCCCGATGAGGGCCTTGCGCTCCAAGGGGAACTTGATGCCTCCGTTTTTGACCTACCGAAAACCGATGCTGTCCCGACCGGCCCCCTCAAGTATGACCTGTGGGTGCAGAAATTCGGATCCGAACTTCTCCTCACCGGCTCCCTGCGAGCCGCTTTCCGGTTTACCTGCGTCGTCACTCTCAAGCCGTTTATCAAAACCATCGACCTGCCATCGGCCGCCATTTCCCTTGAAATCG
Source organism: Verrucomicrobiota bacterium (assembly GCA_041170385.1). Classification (GTDB taxonomy): domain Bacteria; phylum Verrucomicrobiota; class Verrucomicrobiia; order Verrucomicrobiales; family Akkermansiaceae; genus Luteolibacter. Next base: position 17,682 of record JBEAZA010000057.1, read on the forward strand.
GCCATTCTCAGCAACTGGAGCTCAGTGATGCCCTGCGCGAGGAGATTCTCATCGCGTTTCCTGTCAACCCCCGTTGCGACGAGGGAGATGTGCCGGAACCCTGCGAAATCGATTCTCGATATTTAGCAGTAGACAAATCCGTAAAGAATGATTTATCACCTGCCCCCCGCAGCGAGAGTGACAACCAATGGTCAGCCCTCGACGACCTCACGGGTCTTAAAGATCAAACTTAACCAAATTACCACCATGGCCGTACCAAAACGCCGTCAATCCAAGAGCCGTCAGAAAATGCGTCGTGGCGCAAACCGCTGGAAAGCTCCCAATTTCAGCTCTTGCTCCGATTGCGGCGCAACAGTTCCCTCCCACATCGCCTGCCCTTCCTGCGGAACTTACCGCGGCCGCAAGGTCATCGAAGTGGAAGCCCTGTAATCCGATGTCCTGATGCTCGAATCAAACCCACGCCGGTCTCCTGGCGAGGGTTTTTTCTTCGTACTTCCATTCCTCCGTTTCTCCGCTAAATAAGGCATTCATATGAAGGTAGCACTCGACGCCATGGGTGGCGATCACGCCCCACAAATCAATATCGTAGGCGCCGTACAAGCTCTGAAATCTCTCAAAAACCTCACCCACCTCTATCTGGTCGGCGATGAAGAGAGCCTGAAAGAAGAGGCCGCCAAACACCACCTTGATCTCTACGATCCGCGCGTGAGCATCATCCATGCCCCCGAAGTCATCGGCATGGCCGAACCGGGCGCGAAGACCGTTCGCCGCAAGAAAAACTCCTCCATCAACGTTGCGATGGAACTCGTGAAAAGCGGCCAGGCAGATGCCTTTGTTTCCGCTGGCAACACCGGTGCAGCCGTCGCTTCGGCAACCCTCAAACTGCGTTGCCTGAGAGGAATCGACCGCGCTGGCATCGCCTCCCCCCTGCCCAATGAGCACGGCATCTGCAACATCCTCGACGCAGGTGCCAACCCGGAGGCCAAACCCGAACACCTCGTCGGCTACGCCATCATGGGAACCGCCTATGCCAAATATGTGCTGGGAGTCAAGGAACCGAGAGTCGGCCTCATGTCCAACGGCGAAGAAGACGAAAAAGGCACCACGTTCACCAAGGAAACCTTCAGGCTTCTGAAGGAAACCCCCGGCATCAACTTCGTCGGAAATATCGAGGGGCATGACCTTTTCGAAACCAAGCTCGATGTGGTGGTTTGTGATGGATTTGTCGGCAACATTGTTCTCAAAAGTGTCGAAGCCACGGCAAAAGCCGTCTCGAAATGGTTGAAAAAAGAGATCAAGGAAAGCCCTCTGCGGATGGCCGGAGCCATCCTCGCGCAAGGGGCCTTCAAAGCCCTCAAGGCCAAAGGCAGCTATGAAACCTATGGCGGCAGCCCGCTCCTCGGGGTGAACGGCGTGGTCATCATCGCGCACGGCTCCTCAACCGGAGTGGCGGTCAAAAATGCCATCCGTGTCGCCCTCGAAAGCGTAGAACACGAGATCAACCCTCATATCGAGGAATCCATGAGCCACCTGCGCCCGGAAACGTGACCCTTTACGATTTCGCGTGATCTATCCGATTTCTCCCATTAGAAATCATTCATGTCTCATCGCGTAAAAACCGTTGCATCCATCACCGTGGAAAAATTTTTCGCCTCTTACGCGGAAAGCCTGAAACTGGAACTGCTTGGAGATCGGGTGGGATTTGACCGCACCATCAGCGAACCGGCCGTCAACCGCCCCGGTCTCGCACTTGCAGGTTTTTTCTCCTATTTTGCCAAAAAACGCGTTCAGGTTCTCGGAAATCTCGAAATTTCCTACCTCAGAAAGCTGCCGGAGGACATGCGCATCGATCGCTTTCGCCGCATGTGCGAACGCGAAATCCCCTGCCTCGTCATCTCCCGCGGTGCGATCCTCGAACCCGAGCTGATGAGTGTGGCCAAAGAACATTCCATCCCGGTCTTCGGAACTTCACAGATCACGATGAAGTTCCTTAATGCCGCCACCATCAGCCTTGAACACGAATTCGCTCCGTCAGTCACCCTGCACGGCTGCATGGTCGATATGCGGGGCATCGGCGTTCTGATCGTGGGAAAAAGCGGTTCGGGCAAATCCGAAACCGCCATCGGCCTCCTGGAACGTGGCGGCTCTCTTGTTGCGGACGACGTGGTTCGTATCAAACATGTGGGCGGCGAACTCATCGCCACCGCACCTGACCTTTCCCGCGGTTACATGGAAATTCGTGGTATCGGCATCATCAACGTCGCCAACCTCTACGGACTTGCCTCGATCCGCCCTGACAAACGCCTCGACCTTGTCGTCACGCTCAAACCCGCGTCCGATCTCAATGAAGTCGACCGAGTCGGCCTCGAATCCAGATCCTATGAACTCCTCGGCCAACAGGTGGCACACGTCGAAGTTCCCGTGGGTCCCGGCCGCGATACTGCACGCATGGTCGCTATCGCCGCGCTTGACCAACAGCTGCGCCGCCTTGGTTACAACATGGCAGATGAATTCAATCAGAAACTTCTCAATCACATGTCCGTGAACAAGACGGCGATGTGAAGTTCGATCCGCAATCCGATCACTGAAAAACGCGATTGTCCCCAACGAGGCGCACGTGAAACCCGAGTTTCCCAAGATGACCCTCACCCAATTCATCGCCAAACACAGCAGACTCGGAAAGCGCCATGCCAAAGATCTTCTCGAAAGCGGACAGGTATCCCTGAACCACCAACCCGTTACCGACGGCAATCTTCCAATCGGAACATTTGACCACCTCGCCGCAAAGGGCGAAATCCTCCAAGCACGGACCGCGCGCTACGTTCTCCTTCACAAACCCATCGGCATCCTCTCCGCCACGTCCGATCCGGTCCATCGCACGGTGATCGATCTCATCGATGAAGCTTGGGCCGGAGAACTCCACCTTGCCGGACGCCTCGACCGCTCCACCTCCGGGCTTGTCATCCTGACCAACGACTCACGTTTCTCAAAAGCCCTCACGAGCCCGGACAATCGGATTCCTAAAACTTACCGGGTCCATACCGATCAGCCCATCCCCGAAACGGTTCTCCGACAATTCCGCAAGGGGATGTCCTTCAGAAAGGAAAACACCCGCTCCGCGCCGGCCGTTGTCGATTTGTTGACGGAAAAATCCTGCTTGCTCACCATCCACGAAGGCCTGCATCACCAGATCAAACGCATGTTCCTGAGATTCGGTATCAGGGTTACGAATCTCCACCGCTTATCCATCGGATCTCATCAACTGGGAGATCTCCAGCCGGGAGAATGGCGGAATATCGATCCCTGATTGCTCGAATTATCCCCACGCAAAACAAACGTTTCAGATAATGGCCCGGCTGTGAGGACGGCCCGGTCATGGCCATGACGACGCACCATTTCACTCCGATCGGAATCCTTTTGTCCACCATATCGCGAAACGGTACCGCAGCGAATCTACAACTGTTAGATGAAAAAACCCAATATATCCAACATTTCACAGGAAGAACCCTCCCTACCGGCATGATGACTTTCAACCGAATGACCCTAAACATACGAAAAACCCTCACATTCCCCAAATTTGAAGTTTGAGATTTTTCTCACTCCACCTAACATCGGCACGTGAGCAATTGTAACCAAATAGGAATCGGTCTAGCGGGCTTCGGCACCGTCGGCTCGGGCGTGTGGAACATTCTCCAAAAAAACGGGGGCTTGATCTCGGACCGCACCGCCGACGGGGTTTCCCTCGCCATCACCAAGATCCTCGTGCGCGACACGAAAAAATCCCGGGCCACCACCTCTGCCGTCCCTGCGGAAATCCTCACCACCCGCTGGAAAGATCTCGTCAACGATCCGGCGGTCGATATCGTGGTCGAACTGATCGGTGGCACCACTGATGCCTTTGAAATCGTCGCTGCCGCCCTGCACGCCAAAAAACCGGTTGTCACGGGTAACAAAGCCCTGCTGGCGGAACGGGGCCTCGAGCTTTTTGCGCTCTCCCGGAAAACCGATACCCCGATCTTTTTTGAAGCCGCCATCGCCGGTGGAATTCCGATCGTTAAAACGGTTCAGGACTCCTTCATTGGCAATCGGATCCATTCCATCACCGGCATCATCAACGGCACTTCGAACTACATTCTCGAGCAAATGACCTTGCGTGGGATTGACTACCCCACCGCCCTCCTGGAAGCCCAGCAACTCGGCTATGCGGAGGCAGACCACGCACTTGATGTCAACGGCTGGGACGCCGCCCACAAGGCCATCCTGCTTGCCACACTTGCCTACGGTTTCCCCATTGATCCTGCAAGGATCCACGTGTCAGGCATCGAACAAGTGCGGCCTACCGACATCCGTTTCGCCAAATCCCTGGGCTACGTAATCAAATTGCTCGCGATTATCCGCGAGCGCGATGGCGGCGCGGTTGAAATCCGCGTCCAACCCTCCTTCATCTCCCAGAAACACATTCTCGCCTCCGTCAACGGCGTGTTCAACGCGGTCTCGATACATGCCGATGCCGCAGGCGAATCCCTGTTCTACGGTCGCGGCGCCGGCCAAGGCCCGACCGCCTCCTCCGTCATCGCCGACCTCGTCGAGGCAGCCCGCGACCTCGCCCATACCTCCAGCCACGGCGGTTTCCTTCCCTATCGTGAGAGCGGTTCGCTGGTTCCGATTGAGGAAACCACCACCGCGTATTACGTCCGTTTCGATGTTACAGACCGTCCCGGTGTCGTCGCAGAAATCGCAGCCGTTCTCGCCAAACACGCAATCGGCATTTCCGGCACACACTCCCCAGTCGACCCCTCCAACCCCGACGCCGAATTCGTCGACATGGTCTTCCTCCTCCACTCCTGTCCCTACGGCAAGCTCACCCAAGCTCTCAAAGAAATCGAGACCCTCAACTGCATCAACTCCACACCCGTCGTCTTTCGGATTGAAAATCTGGGGTGAAAAATCGGTCGGATCACTTCTCACTCGGCACTTGTCACCCTCTTATGTCCTATCTCGTCACCATCGGCCTTGAAGTCCACGCCCAGGTCAACACCGAGACCAAAATGTTCTGCGCTTGCCGCGCCTCCTTCGGCGACGAGCCGAATAGCCATACCTGCCCGGTCTGCCTCGGCTACCCCGGCGCACTTCCCGTACTGAACAAAACGGCCATCGAGAAAACCCTCCTTACCGGTCTCGCGCTGGGTTGCGGCTCACCGGAGTTCTCCCGCTGGGATAGGAAAAACTATTTCTATCCCGACATGCCGAAAAACTATCAGACCACCCAGATGGATTTTCCCCTCTGCACGGGTGGTGGCGTGCCTCTGTTCGATGATTGCTATCCGACCGATGCACGGAAAAACATCAAGTCACCCAATAAGGTGGTACGCCTCAACCGTATCCACTTGGAGGAAGATGTGGCGAAGTCCACGCACTTGGCGAATTCCTCACTGATCGATTTCAACCGGGCCGGTACCCCTCTCATGGAGATCGTATCCGAGCCTGATTTGGAGTCCGCTGAGGAAGCCGTCTCCTACCTGCGCTCGCTGCAACTCATTCTCATCGAGTGCGGATCCTCAGATGCCGACATGGAAAAAGGAAATCTCCGCTGCGACGTCAATATCTCCCTGCGTAAAAACGCATCGGATCCCTTGGGCGCGAAAGTGGAACTCAAAAATCTCAACTCTTTCTCGGCCATCCGCCGCGCAATCCATTTCGAGATCGAACGCCAGAGCGAGGAGCTCGGCATGGGAATTCCCCAGATCCAATCCACCCGCCGCTGGAACGACGAACTCGGTGAGACCCAACTCATGCGGACCAAAGAGGACGCACACGACTACCGCTATTTTCCCTGTCCCGATCTTCTTCCCATCGCCACCGCGCCTTTGCTACAAACCGTGCGCCCTCTTGTTCCGGAACCGCGCCTGGATAAAATCAAGCGATACGAAAACGACTTCGGCCTCACCGCCTATGATGCCGCCGTACTGACGGCAGACCGTCACCTCGCTTTGTTTTTTGAGGAGACGAACCACCCGTCTGTCCCAGCGAAAAAAACAGCGAATTTCATCATCAATAATCTTCTCGGAACTCTCAACGAGCAATCTCTCGGCATTATGGATTGCCCGGTAACACCCGCGAAACTCCGGGAGTTGCTCTGCTTGGTCGAAAACGGAACCTTGGCCTCCAACCAAGCCAGGGAGGTTTTCGCTGTCCTCTTTACCTCACCCGACCAGTCTCCACAGGCGATCGCTGATCAGCTGGGTTTCAAACCTACCTCCCATGGGGACCTTGAAGCCCTGATCGATGCCGCGATCGCGGCAAATCCTGCCGAGGCAGAAGCCATCAAGGCCGGAAACGAAAAACTTTTGAACTTCCTGACCGGTCAAGTCATGAAAACCGCGACAAACAAGCCCAACCCCAAGCAGGTCACCGACTGGCTAAGAGCAAAACTCCTCTAGCCCGCTGAAGGGAATGATCCGGCAAACCTGTCGCTCCAACCAAGTCGGCCCCGGGCAGGCGCATGGCGGGATGAATGCCACGGATAGACCATAAAGGCATGATGATGTGCGGACCGGAATTTCCCTGCACGGCCCATCGCCACAGGCTGAAAGCCAAGCCATTTCTGTTTTCCGCCCCGCAAAAAGCACTGTTGGAAAGCCGAAGAATCAAAAAAACCGGACAGGGATCTCCCGTCCGGTTCTTTTGTGAGGTCTCGGGCTGTAGGTCACAGCCCGGATGAATTTCATTTGTCGTCGCCTGGGCTCCACTCCTCGGAAGCAGCGGCCGCAAGATTGAATGCTTGCTCGAGGCCGACCATCTCGCTGGAAGGACGAAGGGACTCGAAGCTTGCGCTCTCCTTCTTGAGTTGCTCTTCCGAATAACCAACGGCCTTGATGGAGAGACCGATGCGGCGCTCCACTTTGTCGACCTTGATGACGCGGGCTTCGATCTCGTCACCCACTTTGATGACATCCTTGACTTTTTCCACGTGATCCTCGCTGAGCTGCGAAATGTGGATAAGGCCGTCAATATCACCTTCCAGTGAGACAAACGCTCCGAAGGATGCGATTTTGGCAACCGTGCCTTTCACCAGATCGCCGACCTTGAAACGATCGTCGATGGCAGACCATGGATCCTGCTCGGCTTGCTTGATACCGAGTGATACCCGCTGATTCGACTTGTCGATCGCGAGAACCACCGCCTCGACCACGTCGTTCTTCTTGAGAACTTCCGACGGATGATTGATCTTGCGGGTCCACGACATGTCTGAGACGTGAATCATGCCGTCGATGCCCTCTTCCAATTCAACAAACGCACCGTAAGCGGTGAGATTGCGGACCGGCCCGGTAATGGTCGCACCCACCGGATAACGGAGTTCGATTTCCTCCCATGGGTTCCCTTCGAGCTGGCGGACACCGAGCGAAATTTTCTGCTCCTCGATACTGATTCCGAGAACCACCGCGGTGATTTCCTGACCGAGTTCGAGAACATCGGAAGGACGGGTGATGCGCTTGACCCAGCTGAGCTCGGAAACGTGAACCAACCCTTCGACTCCGCGCTCGATTTCGATGAACGCGCCGTATGGAAGAAGTTTGGTGACTTGTCCTTTGACTTGCTGACCAATCGGATACTTGCGCTCGATGTCTTCCCAAGGGTTGTCGGACATTTGCTTGAGACCGAGTGAAACGCGCTCTTTCTCGCGATCGACGTCGAGAATGACCACATCCACGGCCTGCCCGATATGCAGCAATTCCGAAGGATGATTGATGCGTCCCCATGACATGTCGGTGATGTGAAGCAAACCGTCCATCCCTGCGAGATCGACGAAAGCGCCGAAGTCGGTGAGATTTTTGATGGTGCCGACCACTTTGTCGCCGATCTTGACGGTCGAGAGGAAAGCCTGACGCTGCTCGGAACGCTCGGCCTCGATGACTTCGCGGCGCGAGAGAACGATGTTCTTGCGCTCGTCGTTGACCTTGACGATTTTGAATTCGTAGACATTGCCCACGTATTCGGAGAGATCTTTCGGAGGAATGATGTCCACTTGCGAACCGGGAAGGAAGGCCTCGACACCGACATTGACAGTGAGACCGCCTTTGACAACCGCTTTGACTTTTCCGCGGACAAGTCCGCCGTCCTGATAAACTTTTACGATTTTGTCCCAATTTTGTTTGTATGCGGCCTTCTCCTTGGAGAGAACGACCATGCCCTCGTCATTTTCAAGGCGCTCGAGAAGCACTTCGATCTCCTCGCCGATCTCAATTTCATCATCCTCAAATTCGTTGGATGGGATTGCACCCTCCGACTTGTATCCGATGTCCACCAGAACGATCTGCGGACGGATTTCAAGAATGGTGCCTTTGACGATGGAACCCTCACGGAATTCCGTGAATTTGGAGTCGATCAAGTCGCTCAGTTCCTTGTTGGTTGGTTCTGCGATTGCAGTACTCATATGTGGTTGGTTGTTTGGTTATTTGGTTACGTTTTCCTTCCGACAATTGCCCCGGAAAAGATGCATCTGACGAACACCGGGGCTCCGACCGCCCGCCAGACAAAAGAAAAACGAAAGGCGACCCTAAGTATCCTCCCTCCCATTGCAAGACTAAAGATTTCAGGGATGTTCAGGAAATGGGTTACTTCAAACTCCTTAAGCATCTGCACCAAGACCCACTTGCAATCCTGCCCAAGCTCGCCATGGTTTGCACATGCCTTTTGTCCCGAAACCTGATTCCGCCCTCCTGATCGTAGGTCATGGCTCAACCGAGAACCCCGATTCCTCCACCCCTTACTTTGATCACGCGGCGGAAATCCGTCGCAGAAACCTGTTCGCCGATGTTCAAGTCTGCTTCTGGAAAGAAGAACCCTCCATGCGAGAGGCACTTTTGATGATCGACGCTCCAGAGGTCTACATCGTCCCGGATTTCATCAGCGAAGGCTATTTCACCCAAGAGGTCATCCCACGCGAGTTTGAGCTCACCGGCCCGACCACCCGGCGCGATGGCAAGACCCTCCACTATTGCCTTCCTGTGGGGGTTCACCCGTCGATGACCGATCTGATCCTGCGCCGCGCGCGAGAGGTTGCTCCGGATGCCGATCCGAAAGACACCACCCTCATCATCACCGGCCATGGCACGGGTTTGAACCAAAATTCCACCAAGGCGATCAAGGACCAAGCGGAGCTGATTGCGAACTCCGGGGCTGGCTATCACTGCGTGACCGACGCCTACATGGAAGAGGCTCCATTCATCGCCGAATGGGACAAACTTTCCGAAACCCAAAACGTGGTCGTGGTTCCGTTCTTCATCTCCGACGGCTTGCACTCTTACCAGGATATCCCCGTTCTGTTGGGGATCGAACCGGAGGTCGGTCCCGCTGCCAGCCAACGCGATGTGTTCCGCCATAACCCCCACCAACTCAGGGATAAAACCTTGTATTACTCCTCCGCCATCGGCACGGAACCGCTTATTGCCGATGTGATCCTCGACCAAATCATGGATTTCGATAGGAAATATTCCCCGGCAATGCCTTCCCCACCCTCCCATGATACGCTGGCATCCAAACTGAGAGAACTCGTGCGCGGCGGGGCACACCAGATTGGCCAAATCCAGATCCATCGCGATTACTGCGAGTTCGAATATGCCCTCTACCATCTCGAAGACGCTGACCTCGCCACCCAACCCGCCTACGGCGGTCTCGACCACTACCATGGCCCGGACATGGCCCGCGATCTGTCAACGTATGCCGAAGACGGCGAATATCGCTTCACGAAAGGAAAAACAAACCTCAAACGAGGCTGGGTCATGACCCTCGACCATGAGCGCGACCTGCTGCGCGCACTCGATCTTTTTTACCCCGCATGCACCGCCTTGCACATCAAACATCTTGCGGACGAGCTGCCTGTTGAAAACCTGCGTGACAAACTCGGCCGTCAAACCGGCATGTATCGCTATGCCAATTCCATCAGTGATGCCGGAGCCCAAAAACTCATCCAAAAGGTCTGCGGACCGGCACATCAATGCGCAAAAAAAATTCTCTGGAAACTTGACGACAACACCCCGCTCGATGACAGCGAGGCGTCGCGGTTCAACGGCATTCCATCGGCCACTCCCGAATCGGAAGCCATCCCGCTGCTCTGCCGCGAAGCCTGCAACCACTTCGTCGCCGAGTGCCGCAAAGCGGCCAAACGGGAATTCGACGCCGCACAAAAACAACAAACGGCATGATTTTTCTGGAGTCTCCATGTCACTTGATTGACGATCACTCAAGTTCATGGACAGCATCGATCAACTCATTCGAAACAACGCCGTCTGGGCTACAAAAATGCGGGAAAACGATCCCGAGTTCTTCGCCCGCCTGGCAAACCAGCAAAAACCTCGCTACCTCTGGATTGGTTGTTCCGACTCGCGTGTTCCTGCCAACCAGATCACCGGCCTGCCGCCGGGCGAGGTTTTCGTCCATCGCAACGTCGCGAATGTCGTTCAGGAATCGGATTTCAACGTCCTCGCCGTTCTTCAATATGCGGTGGATGTCCTGAATGTCACCGACGTCATCGTGTGCGGTCACTATGGTTGCGGTGGCGTCCAGGCCGCTCTGGAAAATTTCCGCCACGGCATCATCGACAACTGGTTAGCACCGATCCGCTCGCTAACCCGGGTACATCAGTCCGAGCTGCATGCTCTCGCGGACGACCAGCGCCTCGATCGTCTCTGTGAACTCAATGTGCTCTCCCAAGCCCGTCACGTTGCGCGAACGACAATCGTCGAGGATGCATGGGAACGGGGCCAAAAACTCGCCATCCACTCATGGATCTACCGCCTGGATCAGGGAATTCTCACACCCCTGAGAAAACCGATTTCACAATGCGCTGAGGTTGAGCTAGCATAAAGCCATTCATCCCTGACCACCCATTCGCCGTGTCCAGTCCCACTCCGAAAAACATCCACATCGCCATTGATCTGGGCGCAAGCAGCGGCCGTGTCATCGCCAGCCACCTAAACCATGGCAAGATCGAACTTCATGAAATCCATCGCTTCGGCAACCCGGCGATCGATCTCCCTTCCGGCCTCTACTGGAACATCTTCGGTCTGTATCACGACATCCTGGCGGGGCTGAAGAAATCCGTCGACCAATACGGCAAGGAGATCCGGTCCATCGGTATTGATACATGGGGATGCGATTTCGGGCTCTTCGACGGTCAAGGAGAAATCATTGGCACCCCTCACCAATACCGCGATCCGCGTATCCAAGGGATCGAGGAGAACATGCACGAGCTGATGCCGGAAGAGGAAATCTTCAGCCACACCGGCATCAAAACCAATTTCTACAACAGCGCGCTACACCTTCTTTCCTTGCGCCTGAAAAACAGCCCCGCCTTATCCCAAGCCCGCAACATTCTCTTCATTCCGGACATCCTTGCCTACTGGCTGACAGGTGTTCAGGCGGTGGAAAAAACCAACGCCTCTACCTCGCAACTCCTCAACGCGGAAACCGGAACCTGGGCCGAGGAAGTCATCGAGGCCCTCAATCTCCCACGCCAGATTTTCGGAAAAATCGTATCACCCGGCACAATCATCGGCAACCTGCGTCCCGAGCTCGCAGATGTCATTGGTCGCGCCGACATCCCCTTCGTCATCGCTCCCTGCCACGATACCGCCGCAGCCGTCGCCGGCATTCCGCTCAGCCAATCCGAACCGCTTTGGCTTTCCTCAGGAACGTGGTCGATCATGGGAGTCGAAAAAACCTCACCCATCCGCAGCGAAGAAGCCCTTTCATACGGTTTCTGCAATGAATTGGGCATCAACGATACCGTCCGTTTCCTCAAAAATATCGGCGGCTTGTGGATCATCCAGGAATGCAAACGCCATTGGGACCGCAAAGGCGAGATCCATTCCTTCGCCGAACTCGCCCAATTCTCCGCCGAAGCCAAACCCTTCTTCGCCTATATCGACCCCGACGATGCGTCCTTCGCCTCCCCCGGCGACATGCCAGGCCGCATCTGCCAATACTGCGTGAAAACCGGTCAAACCGTCCCAGAATCCATTGGCCAGATCCTGCGCGTTGCGACCGACTCCCTCGCCCTCAAATACCGCGTCGTATACGAACGGATTGTCAAGCTGACGGGAAGGACTTACTCACGACTGAATGCGGGCGGCGGCGGAATCCAGAACGAGGCCCTCTGCCAAGCCACCGCCAACGCCCTCGGTATCGAGGTCCATGCAGGCCCGATCGAAGCGACTTCCTGCGGCAACATCATCACCCAGATGCTCGCAACCGGTGAAATCAAATCCTTTGACGAAGGCCGCGAACTCATCCGCCAATCCTTCGATTTCAAAATCTACACCCCGCAACAAACCGATGCGTGGGATCAGGCATACGCGGAGTTTCGTAATGTCATCAAGCTCTGAGATCCCGGCCATTTCCCACTGATGTCGCATTCCAAATCACCATCGATCAAAACATCACGGGGTGCGATTGTGCTGGGACACGCCGCCGCGTTGGCGATGAAACTCTGGAGTCTCACGCTCCGCTATCGCGTCAACGGCCGCAACGGCATCACCCCACCCTCCATCCCCAGCCAACCTGTCATTTACGCGCTTTGGCATAATCGCATTTTCACCATGCCTCCCATTTGGCGCAGAACCGGAGGAAAAAACCGTTCCACTGTCGTTCTGACAAGTGCCAGCAAGGACGGAACCACGCTTGCCAAAGCCATGGAAGCCTTCGGCATCGGAGCAATCCGTGGCTCTTCTTCGCGCCGTGCCGTTGCCGCGCTCATCGGCATGAAAAAGGCCCTTCTGGATGGAAAGGATGTATGCGTCACTCCGGACGGCCCCAAAGGGCCGCGCTACCGAGTCCAAGGCGGACTCCTCAAAATCGCACAGGCCACCGACAGCCCCATCATCCCCATCCACATCCGCTACAGCTTCGCGTGGCGCCTGTCCTCGTGGGATCGCTTTGTCATTCCGATGCCGTTCAGCAAGATCGATGTCACGTTCGATTCCCCCATTCTTATTCCCAAGGACCTCTCCGAAGATGCTTTTGAAGCGGCGCGCATCCACATCGAGACCTGCTTGCTTCGCGGCGCGGACGATACCTGATCGGGGCATGAAGTATTTAATCGAAGTTAAATTTCGATTGTCAGCCGCCGTTATTCCTGAGAAATATCGTACATGAAGACGAAATTTTTTCACCTGTCGCTCTTCCTCACCGTGGCACTTGTCACCCCAATCCACTCGGCCTCGGAAGTTGAGCGACTCCGTGCTCTCAATGCCCAGCAGGCAAAACGTATCATGGAGCTGGAGCAGAAAATCGCCCAACTGACCAACACCGCACCGGAGGTGCCGCAAGCCGAAGCAACCCACTCCGAACCGGACACCGGATCGAGCTACATCGTCAGGGAGGGAGACAACCTCCTGCGCATCGCCCGCAACCACGGCACCACCACCGACGCACTCAACCGGCTCAACGGTCTGAAACCCGATGCGATCATCCGGCCGGGACAAACATTGAAAGTTCCCCAGAACTCATCCGTCACGAATTCCACGTCTGCAAAAACCGCTACTCCCACACAGACGAACAGCATCAAACACAAGGTCGCAGAAAAAGAAACTCTCAGCGGCATTGCGAGGAAATATGAGGTATCCGCAGATTCGCTGATCAAAGCAAATCCCAACATCAATCCGAACGTCCTCAGAATCGGCCAGACACTCCAAATTCCCGAGAGCCCGAAAACCTCCGCTTCCATCCCTCCGGCCCCAACCTCGCTGACCCCACCCTCCACGAACTCGGCTTCCAAAGCACCGACTTCCGTCGATCCCTCCAAGCCTATCAAAATCACAGAGAAAATGACCTTTGAGGAATTTGCGAAAAAACACAACACGACCACCGACCGCATCAACGAACTCAACAATCTGAGGCTGGATCCCAGCTCAAACCTCGCCAAAGGCTCTGAGTTCTATGTCAATCCTCCGTAATGGGGGTGCCATCGGCCCGCGTCAGAGCGGGCGGCACAACACAAACGGCGAAACCACCAATGCCTCGAATTGCGGTTGCCCTTTCTGCCATTGATCCGCGTGCAAATCTCCGATCTTGACGATATCGCCCGCCTTCAACCAAGCCTCGACCCGCTCTTTCCGGTTTTCTGAAAACGCCTGGCCGACCTCAACCAGCGACAGTTCCGGATCGACGAAATACAACACTCCACTCAAATAATGCGGTGCGAGATACTTCCAATCCACCACTCCGGTATACTTCTCCAGTTTGTCCTCGATACTGGAAAGATCCTCTCCGAGCATCGCATACTTTAACCGCTCTGGCTGACTCATTTCATTGGAAACCATGACCACGCTCTAGACTGTGACTCGCCATTGTTCAAAGCTCAAAACCATCAAACTTTCATTTTCCCATGGCCATCGAAACCTACGAAAACTTCACTCCCTCCCTCCATCCATCCGCCTTCATCGCCACCAGCGCGGACATCATCGGTCGCGTCACCATCCATGAGGAAGCCAGCGTGTGGTACAATGCGACCCTGCGCGGAGACATCAATCAAATCGTGGTCGGTGCCCAATCGAACATCCAGGACAACGTGGTCGTGCACCTCTCGGACGACTTCGGATGCCAAATCGGCAACCTCGTCACCGTCGGTCACTCCGCCATCCTGCATGCCTGCGAGGTCAGAGACGAAGTCCTCGTCGGTATGGGCGCGATCATTCTGGATGGTGCGGTCATCGGCGAACGCTCCATCATCGGTGCCGGTGCCCTTGTCACCGGCGGCACCATCATCCCTCCGGGTTCGCTTGTCCTCGGATCCCCCGCAAAAGTCGTTCGACAACTCTCCGAACAAGAGCAATCCAACGTCAAAGACTGGGCGCTCAAATACGTGAGGCAGTCCAGAAAGTTCATGGAGAGGTGATTCGGTCGGTTGTCTTTCCTCATTTGGAATCGATATAAAGCAGGGATTGAAAATCCGTTCTCCGGATTTTTCACTCTCCCAGCATTGAAACCAGACACATCGCCAGGTCATGCTTCGGCGCTTTCTCAAAGACCTCGGTCCTGTCTTTGAACACCAACAAGACCTCGTTTTCATCGGAATCGAATCCGATGTCGGATCTGGACACATCATTGGCCACGATCAGATCGCAACCCTTCTTTTCCAGCTTCTGTCGCGCGTTGGTTTCCAGGTTCTCCGTCTCCGCCGCAAAGCCGACCAGAAATCCCTCAAAACCCATCTCTTTCCTTGCTGAACCGAGGATGTCTTTGGTTTTGACCAACTCCAACGTAAAGCCCTCCCCATCCTTTTTGATTTTCTGTTCCGCCACGTTGGCCGGCGTGTAATCCGCCACGGCCGCAGTGAAAAAAGCCGCATGCATGTTCGGCAGATACCTCGCCACTACCTGATACATCTCCGCCGCACTCTCCACCGGAATGAAATCCACTCCCGCAGGAACATCGAGCCGGGTTGGACCGGAAATCAGCAACACCTGATGCCCCGCATGCACGGCCGCATCCGCTATGGCGTAACCCATTTTTCCCGACGAACGATTCGTCAGAAATCGAACGGGGTCCATGGCTTCGCGCGTGGGTCCGGCGGTAATCAGGATTTTCATATGGAACGGATTCAGGAAAGATATGCCATCAAACGCCTGAAGCCAGAGATATGCGCAGCCACCCGCTTTTCCAAGCATTCTTTGCTCGGTGTCTCAAAGGTGAATGAAACCGGGCAGCCGCGCTTTGCAAGATAGATCGCCTCAGGCCATTCGTTCGGCAAATCCGCCTCCGCGCCATGATAAATCCAGCCGGGCTCACGAACCTCGTGCCCGTCGATTTCACAAGACGCTTCAATGGCCACATGTTCCGAAACCGCATGCAACAGGTCTCTCGCCCTCCCCGGATGATCCGCCATGAGATTGATTTCGTAAAAATAAAACCCATCAGTCTCCCAGTCCTCATGCAACGATACAAAAACATCCGGTACCAGATGCCGTGCCAACCAAGCCTCATGCGATGCAACCTCGGATGATACCCGATTGAGGTAGTCCCGATTGAGATCGATACCATGCAGGTTTTCCCTGCGGCCCAGCGCGAGACCGCTCGGATTGAGTGCCGGACAAACCAACCAATGATGATGATCCGAAAATATCCCCGAACGCAGCATTTCCAACAACGCTGCAGGACCCGCCGGTTCATCTCCATGAATGCCGGATGAGATGTAAACCAACGGACCTTTTCCGGCTTTTTCCCAAACCATCAGGGGACCATGGACGGTTTCCAACAGAACTTCGGATGAGAATCCCTGACGTTCCGCTTCAATGGCAAACTCATCAAGATACCCCGGCCAGCGGAATGATACCCTCTCATTCATACCAAAAAGTGATTTCCATGCACACAAGAAAAATAGCTGACGTCCGATCCGTCAAACAAGGATATCCATGCCGTATCTGAGTTGATTCCAAAAACCGCAAGGCTTGGATGCACATGAGCCCGCCGCCTGGCTCCAGACACAGGCTCAACCCAAAAATGACCGACTCCAACTCTGCCCCCCATGAATCATGCAGACAGAAACGCACCCTTGCATCCGGTTGACCATCTTTCTTGAAGTTTCGACTTTTAAATTTAAAGTGCGTTCACCTTGATCGCCCGCGTTCTCATTGACGGCCCCTCAGAGCTCGTTTTCGACTATGTGATCCCCGCCGAACTGCCTGTCGTCGAGGGTTGTCGAGTGCGTGTCCCCATTCGTCAGAAACATACCTCAGGAACGGTTCTCGGGATTTCGGAACCGCAAACCGAGAGCGAATTCGCCCTCAGGGAAATCCAATCGCTCATCGATCCGGAACCTCTCATCACGCCGGTCCTGCTCAAAGTCGCACGCTGGATCGCAAACTACTACGGATCCAGTATCGAAAGCGTGATCCGATCGATCCTGCCGGAAGCGGTTCGCACGGAGGATCATGCGTCGAAAACCCGCCGCATCGCAACGGCGGTTGAGAGCATCGACACCGCAGAAGCTGCGGCACTTCAGAAACGCGCCGCCAAACAACACGCGATCCTTCTGCTTCTTCTCAACGCCCCGAACCGCACTCTGCCTGTGGCCGACCTCGGTGAAAACGCCGCAACATCCCTCAAGAGTCTCGCAGCAAAAGGCTTCATTACCCTGTCCACCGAGGATATCCGCCGCGACCCCGAGGCCTCTGAAACCATCGTTCCCTCAGCCCCCATCCCTCTCAACGAACAGCAACAACAGGCCTTCATGCGGATCCATGAGTCCCTCAACGGCCCGGCGAACGATGTCACCCCCTGCCCGTATCTTCTTCTCGGTGTTACCGGCAGCGGCAAAACCGAAGTCTATCTCCAATCAGCTCAAGCAGCACTTGATCTCGGCAAAACCGTCCTCGTGCTCGTTCCTGAAATCGCTCTTACTCCACAGACAGTGCGCCGTTTCAAAGCCCGCTTTTCCCAACTGGATGATCAGGTGGCGGTCCTTCATTCCAACCTCTCTCAGGGCGAGCGTTTTGACGAATGGCACCGCATCCGCAAAGGACAAGCACGAATCGTGATCGGTGCTCGCTCCGCCGTGTTCGCACCGCTGCCAAATCTGGGCCTGATTATCGTCGATGAGGAACATGAAACGTCCTACAAACAGGAAAACCCTCCGCGCTACCACGCCCGCGATGTTGCAGTGCTGCGCGCAGCATTCGAGCCATGCACCATTGTCCTCGGATCCGCCACTCCCTCGCTCGAAAGTTGGCAAAACACTCTGAATCAGAAATACCAAGTCCTCCGTCTGGACAAGCGCGCCGACGCCCACTCAATGCCACTCGTTCGCGTGATCGACATGCGTCTGGAAAAACAAAAACAAAAAGGCCAGGTCCCGATCCTATCGGACCGTCTCCGCACCGCCCTCGAACAACGTCTTGAAAAAGGCGAGCAGTCGATCCTGTTTCTCAACCGTCGTGGCTTCGCACGTTCACTCCAATGCCACGGTTGCGGCCATGTTTGCGAATGTCCCCACTGCGCCGTCGCGCTCACCTATCACCGCACGGATGAACGGCTTGTCTGCCATGTGTGCGGGCACCAGTCCATCGTCCCCAGGAAATGCCCCGAATGCGCAAATCCCGGTATCGCGTTACAGGGATATGGTACGCAAAAAGTAGAGGAATTACTTCAGAAAATCCTGCCAAACGCACGTTTCGCAAGAATTGACGCGGATGCGATGCGTCGCAAAAACGCCCTCAGGGAAATTCTGAGAAATTTCAAATCGAAAAAAATTGATGTTCTCATCGGGACCCAAATGATCGCGAAAGGCTTGCATTTTCCAAACGTCACATTGGTAGGCATTCTCAATGCGGATCTCGGACTTCACGTGCCGGATTTCAGGGCAGGAGAACGAACGTTCCAGCTGATCACTCAGGTCGCCGGTCGCGCCGGACGGGGAGAGCTTGAGGGGGAAGTCATCGTCCAGACCTATACCCCTCACTCGCCCAGCATCCAGTTCGCACGCAAGCATGATTTCGATGGTTATGCGGAACAGGAAATGGAAATGAGGCGGCAATTCCGCTTTCCACCCTTCACCCATTGCGCGGTGCTGACAGCCAGATCGACACACGAGCGCCGTGCCGAATTCACCCTTCAGACCCTGCACCTGCGCCTGAAGGAAACTCTGCCCGCTGGTATCTCGATGGGAGAGGTGCTACCCAGCCCCCTCGTCAAGTCTCACGACCAGTTTCGCTTTCAAATTACCCTTCGCTCGAACCAAGCTCGTGTTCTGACGAATCACGTTCAGGCTGTCTTGAAAAAAACTTCCCTGCCGGAAGATGTGACAGTGGTCTTCGATATGGATGCTTACCAATTCTCGTAACGCACATTGAGAAATGATCGATGAACAGGCTTTTTGGGATCATTCTCAACCGAAGCCGCTCGGCACGCTGCCGGTCGTCCTTCATCACTCACAATCAACCCAGCAATGCCCTGACCATCGCCGCATCCAGCTTCCGCACGATATCCGCATCTGATAGCAGGCCGTCGGCCAATCTGGCCTTGTCCTGCTGAAGGCGATGAATCCGTTCCTCAACGGTCTCTTGGCACAACAGTTTGTGCACAAAGACCGGTTTGTCCTGCCCGATCCTGTAAGCGCGATCCGTTGCCTGCGCTTCTGACGCCGGGTTCCACCACGGATCGTAATGGATGACCGTATCGGCAGCCGTAAGGTTCAAACCCGTTCCGCCTGCTTTCAATGAAATCAAAAACACCGGGAACTGCCCCGTTTGAAATCGCTCGACCAAATGACCCCGGTCTTTCGAACCTCCGGTCAGCATCAGATATGGAATTCCCGAATCAACCAAATGCTTCTCGATCAGGCCGAGCATGGTGGTGAATTGCGAAAAAATCAGAATTTTTCTGCCTTCCTCAACCAAGGTTTCCAGCATCTCTTTCAAAAATTCGAGCTTGGAAGATTGTTTTACACCGGCAGCGAAATCCTCGGGAAGCAGACGTGGGTCACAGCAAATTTGACGCAGCTTCAGCAAGGCATCCAAAAAAACAATCTGCGACTGTTCGATTCCGCGTGCTGCGATCGCCTCCCTCACTCGTCTGTCCATCGTCGCGCGCACGGTCTCGTACAGATCCTTCTGATCCGAGTGCAGTTCGATCAAATGCACCATTTCCGTTTTTGGCGGCAGCTCCTTCGCAACCTGATCTTTGGTCCGCCTCAGAACCAATGGAGCAATTCGCTTTTTCAACAGTTCGTTCTTGTCAGTATCTCCATCCTCTTCAATGGGTTTTCGGTATTGCCTGTTGAAGGCATCCTCCGTTCCAAGAAATCCCGGTATGAGAAAATGCATCAAGCTCCACAACTCGCCGAGGTGATTCTCAATCGGAGTGCCGGACAAGCAGATCCGATGTCTCGCATCCAACCGACATGCCGCCTGTGCGACTTTCGCGCGCGGATTTTTAATGTATTGCGCCTCATCAAGGACAAGAAGGTGATACTTGAACCCTAAAAGCTTTTCAATATCACGCTGCAAAAGTGCAAACGAAGTGATCACCAGATCCGCATGCGGAATCGAGCGGAAATATGTTTTACGATCCGCCCCGTTCAACACCAGTACCCGCAGACCGGGTGCGAACCTTACCGCCTCCGCCCGCCAGTTCGGCACCACCGAGGTCGGAGCAATGACCAAGGATGGCCTGCCAGAGCTTCGTCCGCTTGATTTCTCCTCCATCACGTGAGCGAGGGTCTGCAGGGTTTTTCCCAGACCCATGTCATCCGCCAAGATTCCATGCAGACCATGCTGTGCGAGAAACTGCATCCATTGATAGCCCGCTTTCTGATAATCCCTCAGGGTCGCCCTGATCGCCCCGGGAGGCTCAATCTCCTCGACCTTTGTAAAATTCCCAAGCCGGCGCTTCAGCTTCAGCAATGCATGCGGATGTTCAACTCCCAAGCCCTCCAGTCCGCCGAGGGTAGCTGCATCAAGGGCATGAATTCTCGCCTTGCCGAAACATTTCGGATCCACCAAAGCGGTAAGATGCTGGAGCAACCTGCGCACGCGTCCCGTCGGCAGCTTCAATGCATCGCCATTCGGGAGCGGCGCATAGACATACCCGTTGTCGGGCAGATCCAGACTCTCCTCCAAAAAATCCTGCTTCAACAATCCTGCCAAGATAGGCATCAAATCATGGCGAACACCTTCTACGTCAAAACCCACCGATAGGCTGAACCAGCCTCCATCCCGGAAATCAGCGGAATGGAGATCATCACCCTCCTCACTGGCAAGCCGGGTGTCCCATGCCGATGGATCGGCAGGATGGACATGATGGCCCACACCTTCTTCAAAACGGACCGACCACCCCTTCCGTTCGAGTTCGGCGGCCAACTCTCCACGGAATTGATGCCAGAAAGTGTGAATAGGGAACCGGCCGGGATCGGGAAACCATTTGTCGTTACCAACAGCCTCCTCCACCGCGCGCGATTTCATACTGAGCAGGAACCGCCATGCGGAATTGGTCTGCATCGAGGATAACCCTATGTCACGCAGTTCACGAATCGCCCGCAGTTCGGGGGAGGACTTCTCTCGGACATGGGCTGGAGATAGGGGTTGCAACTGCGATCCATCGCTCAAAAACGCTTCCGCATAAATCCATTCTTCAGGCTGCGGCTGCCCCATGGATTGCAACAGGAGCTTCATCGTCTTGTCCACTGCGTCCTTTCTCACCACCAATACGAACTTCACGTCTGGCTCCTCCCCATCCATCGTTTTTTCCCCGATGCTCCTCACTCTGCCACTTCCGATCTCCGCCTTCACTGCCTCGGCAACCGTTTTCCCGAAAAAATTTCCAAGTCGCTTTTCCCTCGCCATCTTTCCCAAGAGCGCGAACCCGTGCTCACAGAACGCTCCGTACCCACAACCGCATCCGGTTTCAAAAGAAACGCGGTCTTCTTGCCGCCAAAACTCACAGCTTACTTCATTTCCCTGAACGTCTGCGATCCCACTCACCTCGATCTCGCCCCACAGACGCACGCCTCTCACCTTGGAGACAAGCTTCACACCCATTGTCCGGACTTGATCATCAAACCACTCAGCCCATCCGCCTTCAGCCAGAAATTTTTCAATTTCTTCGATCATGAAATGGTTCCATCTTCAAAAGAGTCCAACGGCTTGATCAAATTCGAGGACAGGGGGAATACCCTTTCATAAATACCGGGTGTGATTTCCGTGCCATGCGCATAGGCATCGCGCAACATTTCCATCTTTGCATCCAGATTGTCGATGTAATGCAAGGCGTGCGCCTCAGGAGTTTTCGGAAGGACAGGAGAACCGAATTCCAATTGTCCGTGATGACTTGCAACCAGATGCAACAGATGGAGTTTCACATCCTCGCTCGGCGGTTTGAATTCGGAAAACGCCTCGAATTCCGGACTCTCCGACAACTCGTTCCACAATCGGTTGACCAACTCGATCCCGAGCGAAATATGCCCTAACATCTCACCATACTTCGAGTGGATTTGTGCAAAACCCTCTTCTGGATAACTGTTTTCCCAAAGTTTGCCGCAATCGTGAAACAGCACTCCAGCGATCATCAGGTCCCGATTGAGCTCGGGATAAATCCCGCAGATTGCGGAAGCCGAGCGCATCATCTGGGCGACATGCTCCACCAATCCGCCGCGGCGCGCGTGATGATTCTTGCGTGCTGCCGCAGTGCGACGAAATCTCTCTCCCATTTTTTCGATGAAACTCTCACACAAGCATCTCAGCCGGGGATCCTTCAAGCCTGCACAATATCCCGTAATTTGCTCGTAATCTGCTTGTTGTTTCCCGAGTGTGACGGAATCACCTGCAAGAAACCTTTCGATCTCTTCCTTCTGTAAAGACGACAATATGATCCCGCTGCCATTGATGCCGTAGGTATTCTGCGTCCACTCACCCTCAAGCCTGACGATCTTGTTCAGAGGCATGCTTCCGGCCTCACCATAAAGGGGGGTGCTGGACCAGACCTTCAGATTGATCGATCCTGTGGAATCCACGAAAACCATGTCGAAAAACGGTTTTCCATCTTTCGTGGTTTTGGCAGCGCGTGACTGCAGCTGCCCGACAACCGAGGCAATCAGGGGCACATCACCCGCTTGCGCTTTCAATGCTGAAATCGATAAATCGCTCATGCTCCAAGGCTGGCATATCCAATCATCGTGTCACGCGACTTTTGCACAGAAGTTGTTTGATCCGCTCGCAATCCACAGCGGATGTCTTGGCTACAAATCCGCGACTGTGCGCGAAATGAACATCCGGCTCTGACTCGATCCGGGTAAAATCCAAACCCGGATCATCATTGTAACGAGACAGGGCGAATCCTGCGCCACGCCGGTCCGGATACACCATGCCAACCACTTGCGAATCCTCCGGTAAAGCCGCAGCGTAACGCCCAAGCCCCGCAGAAGCGTCTTCCGGACAATTGGCGTAACGGGGCAAATACAACACCCGGAAGCTCGCCCCATGTTCTCCAATTTCCCAAATTTCACTGACTCGCGCGATCTCGTTCAATTTCTCCCGCAGGGACTTCAGGTAACCGATCAGGTCGTTGCCTATCCAGCGCATGACTTCCCACATCGGCTCACCCGTTCGGATTTCGCTCATGCCGGCAAATCTCCGTAACAAGGTCAGATCGACAGTGGAATTGAGTTTGGAAAGCAACTCGCGCTCCACTCCCAACCATGCCGCAGTTTCCTGCGGGCCTCGGGTATCGAACCATTCCGTGATTTCCAACCAGTCACAATACTGCTTCGCGTCTTCATAAAGACCCATGGCCATAAGAACCAGACTCAACGAGCATGTCGGAGCGTGATCTCTGGGAAATTGGTGATGATCGAAATTCCCCAGTTCAGGCTCATGCTTACCGCCAACATCCACCACCGCAATCTGCGGATCGGTCAAATCCTCGGGCGTAGGCTCTCGCCGAACCACCGGCACCTCGTGCACCGAGATCAACAAACAGCATGCCAGAAACTCGTCTTTATGGGAACTTCCGGGGTGCGTGAGAATTTCGGAGAATTTGTTCATTTCCAATGAATGAAAAGAAAAGGCAACTGATCCAGCTGGGTTGCAAGCCCAATCCTTGCCTATGTTCCGCAGATCAATCGAAAACAGGGGATTTGTGTTGAGAAAAATACCCATCGCCGAGATACATCTCCCAAGGATAATCCTTCAGTGGTCCGGCATCTGGGGGTAAAGGAATGTTCGCATGCAACGAATCCTCCGGCTGCCGGTAGGCGATGGATACCGGGGTCCCAACCGAAACCAGACGATAGAATTTCGGCGCCAGATTTTCATGCATGCGGATGCACCCGTTGGTGCACGGCGTGTGCTTCACCCAACCCGTGTGAAATCCGTATTCAGGTCTGTAAAATCCACACCAATACGGCATCGGGGTCCCTTTGAATGCCCAACCACGCGGCTTGTCTCTCAACTTCACCCTCCTGACTTCTTTGCCGTTGGATGCGAAACCATGGGTATGGGCGCGCCGCTTCGCTTCCTTGGTGATGATACGGAAATTCCCAGCCGGAGTGGGCGACTCCAAGTACTTGCCTACCGAAACCGGCATAACGAGCAATGCCTCGCTTCCCTCCATGACATAGGCCCTCTGTCGTGAGAGGGAAACCTTCACAATGACCTTGGAGGGATTTTTTGCAAGCTTTGCAGGTCTGTCATATTCCCGATACGCCTTGATACCCCCTCCGGCGGGTTTCATGGCACAGCCGGAAAACCCCACCACCGCAACCATGAGACCTAAAACCTCCGCCATCCGTTGAATCTTCATAAGAAACATCTGGCAGAAAACCATCATGCCTTGCAAACCGAATTTCATTTCTGACGCTCCCATTCACTGACAAGGCCATCCACAAACCAGACAGAAGCACGAACATAAGGGACATAACTCACTTCCGGACCGAACCCACCGTCATATCCCGAATACCTACCCCTGTCGTACGCTCCCGTGGAATATCCTCCGAAAAAACGGTTGGTGGTGACAGGATAACGTCCATGGTAATCCCAACGCTCGCTGAAGATACCGTTTTTGATCCCTTCAATCTGCGCCGAGGGCATGCCCCAGGCAAACCAGACGGCGTCCTTGTTCATTCCCCGACCGATCTCACCACGCCGCACCATTTCCTTATGCTTTCCGCTCAGTTTTTGAAACTGCTCTGGTTTTTCCGCGATCCGGCTCTGGGGAGTTGATGAAACGCACGACACCATCAACGTCGAGAAAGCAATACAAAGCAGCTGCAAATGCCATTTTTTCATATCGGAAAACTGTCATGCATCGCGTTGATTGGCAACCCGCATTCGATAATTCCGAATGCGAAATTTCCACTCATTTAACTTTTCCAAACGATTCATTCGGATCCCGCGCATCCCTCCAACGAAATCCATTTTCAAAAAAAAAATTCAAACACGGGCTTGCCAATTCCGAAATCCTGCATGCAATCTTTGCGCAGACACTTGAACGAACTCCATCACCCCATGTCAGAAATGTTAGAAGACGAAGATCTCCAGGATTCACTGAAAAAATGCCCTGAATGGGAAATTGACAGGAATTCCATCACCCGCTCGTTCGAATTCGAAGAGTTCATGGATGGAATCGACTTCGTCAACAACGTCGGTGAAATCGCAGAGGAGGCTCAGCATTACCCGGACATCACGATCAAATACACCAAGGTGACCCTCAAGCTCACCACCCATGATGTCGGCGGAGTGACCGAGCTCGACATCGAACTCGCCCAGCGGGTTGACAATCTCGTCGACTGAGGCATCCCGCACGCGGTTGATTCCTTTCGGTGAGCGATCCATCATCACGAGCGGCTTGCAGGAATTGGAGGCCTAACCCGTTTCCGGCAACGCAGGAACATCAGGATCATTCGGTCCCCTTCTGTCCCGATTCATCGGCATCACCTGAACGGGCGATGTCAAGACCCTGAAAATTCTGACCCGCCACTCTCCAGAATCTCTCCACCCGGCGCGTCGTTTTTCTCATTCAAGGCATCAATTCCCGCCTGCACCGTGCTTTTCATCAGAGCCGTGAGACCGGATACGGCTTCCCTTAAATTTCCCGCATCTGCATGGAAAAACTGACCTACATCGATCGGTTCGTGCACCCTGACCATGGCCCTCCGTGGCCCGCTACGCGGCATGGCCCTGGAGTAAAAATCCTCTGCGATGCGTTCCACCGTCTCGTCATAGCGGTCGATCGTCGGACGCACGGTCACGTAAGGAGTGAGGTATCCCTGAATCCGCAAAGCCAGAATCGCCCGATCCGCCAGAGGCTTGAGCGTCGGATCACCCGGAAGATCGGAAGCGGTTCTCCGTTGATGCAATCGCGAGCGGATTTTCACGATCCGATCCAACAAGCCAGCATCTGAAGCCGCTGCGATTTCCAGTGCCTCTTCCAATCCCCCCATCAAACGATGAGAGAATTCGGCAAGAGACTCATAAAGCGTGGCATGGCCATGCAACAACTCGGTATCGAACCCATGATGCTTGAGATATCCAGCCAGCATATGCCGACCCAAGCCCGTCACGGCCGAAACCGGATCCTGCGTGGAACCTTTCGGAAACTCATAGCCGCTGCGAATACCAAGATCCAGCATCCGTCGCGTCACCACTTCCTCCGGTCTTGTCAGATGGGTGAACTTCATACTCATCGGTACGATTTTCACCGCCGCCTGATCCAAAACCGATTGGGCTTTCAGTGCGATGAATGCCGCACCATCCAGAAAGGGAGACACCCTGTCATTCATCAGAAACACATTCCCCTCGGGAAAAATATTCAACGCGCGCTCTCCACCCTTCAGCAGCTGAATGCCCGCGGACATTGCTTTCCGGTCACTGGCTTCACGATCAATGGAGAAGTGTCCCATCCGCTGCATCGCCCATGCGGTGAGCCGGCTCCTCAAAAACACATCGTATGCCGCCATGAAACTCGACCCCACCCCCAACCGACGATGGACTTCCGTAACCACCTGAGGATCACTATGAGTCGGATGGTTCATCACAAACATCAGTCGCTCTCCTCGGTTGATGGAATCGCGGATTTGATCGGTCGCCCCATCCAATACCACTTCCTTGATTCGATGATTCGGCCCAGGCAGGATCAAATGCCGGTTAACCGTCCGCCCCATGCCAATCACCAAAGGCGATGGCTTGGCATCAAAAAAACGATAGGGAGCATCGGAAAACTGGATCATGCGGGTATGTTCCTCCTCTCATCCGTGATGTAAAGCAGCAGCATCGACGACTTTCATCGAGTCTCATACCCCATGGTTGCTTTTCAGATGATCCGATTTTCCCCTTGTGTTGAGAAACGTCCGTATGTCCGTCGCAACCACGGATGACCCATCAATCCCGATCATTCGGCCATCATGTGGTTTACTGACGGCACCCTAACTCGCAACGCCAAGACCGGGGGTTTTGGAATGCGCGTTTTGCGGGA
Organism: Verrucomicrobiota bacterium; assembly: GCA_041170385.1. Classification (GTDB taxonomy): domain Bacteria; phylum Verrucomicrobiota; class Verrucomicrobiia; order Verrucomicrobiales; family Akkermansiaceae; genus Luteolibacter. The sequence goes on from JBEAZA010000057.1 coordinate 44,643, forward strand.
AGTCGAAGGTCAATACAAGCGGTTCACTCCCTGTATTCTCGATTTTCACCCCGCCTCTGGATAGCGCGGACTGGGTAATGAATCCGATCTCGGGATAGAGTTCGCCAAGCTTCATATCCTGGTGGTAATTCACCTCCAGTTTTCCGACCCGCCCCCGCCCGCGGTTCGTGTGGAACAGAGCGGGGCTCTCCGGGCGGAAATTTGTCTTGGCACCGGGCGCAATAATGAGACGGAGAATGGAACACCTCTGCTCACCGAGAACCTCACCATAGACAATCCACTTTGCTTCCACTCCATCGCCGGAAAATTCTTCTGAGACGATAGCGGGACGGGAATGTTTTAATACGAAGTCTGGGTCCTGGTTCGCTTTGAAGTCGAAGGTATCGACCAGGTATTCCCAGTCCTCGTGTTTCTCTTTCGGATAGTCCTGTTCGCGACAAGCGTAAAACGCATCGGCTGCTCCGATCCGTCCGTCGAGTGTCAGATCCTCGGCCAGGAAATGCTCGTCCATTGTCACGTGCAACTCGTGCGTGCAAAGATCTGTCGGCGAATGCAACACGCCGTTCGGCATCACGAAACCATTATCGATGTGCATCATGGTATGCGGCGACAAGTGGCGGACTCCGTTATAATCGCCCTGCCCCCAACGCTTCATGCAGGCGAGGAACTGGTCCTTGGTCACGAACGGGTAAAGGCCCATGGCCGTGGTGTGATAATGCGACGGACTGACGCCGGGGTTATCGAAGGAGTTGATGTCGTACACTTCCCACTTTGCCCAATGAAGATGGTGGGGAATCGGATTCAGATTGTCGAACTTCTTGGACACAATCGGCCAAGTGACATTGCCGAAGAGGGATTTGGAAAACGCCGCGAGCTTCTCTCCCATGACCGCCTCCGGATTGCATTCAATCAAGTCCTGAAGCGAGATGAACTGTCCGTTCGGAGTCAGGACGTGTGCCTCTCCCTCCCGAAACGGTGCTTTTCCGGTTCGGGTATCGATAACGCCCGTCACAATAGGCACGGTGCAGCACATCCAAACCTCATCGAGCCCCGTCCCATTCATGTAGTCCGGATAATACGATTTCGCATCCAGGCGGAGACGTTTTCCCGGTGAACAAAAGGTTCGGCCGGCATAACGATGCACAAGCTGCAGAACCCCTTCGTTCTGATTGATGCAATCATCAAGAATGGAATCTAACCCGATACCGGATCCGTCAATGACGTCTTGCTGGGGGTATTCATGCAGTTTTTCCGGAAGAATTGAAGTCGATGCAGCCATAACAAATGAATTTTGATGACGAATCAAGAGAGAATCAAGAGCGAATCTTCATGAGTTGCACACTGGGATCAAAGATTAGCGCACGTGATCCGTGATGGTCGTCCCGATCGGTGGCTGGATGGTTGAGCTTTTTCTTCGATCTTATCGAAAACGCAATGTGACCCCGCTCCAAAAATCCCTCCGGACATGCCTGCGGCAGCCGTCATGAGACAGGCCATGCTTCTCAGAATGGAAACTTCCCGCCCAGCCCCTTCATCAGATCCACCATTCCTCCCGCACCACCCATTTGCTTCATCATGGTTCTCATCTTGCCAGGATTTCTCATCATCTTGCGCATTTCACCAAACTGCTTGATCAGCTGGTTGACCTGCATGACTGATGTGCCCGAACCCGAGGCGATCCGCTGACGGCGTGAAGCCTTGATGATTTCCGGACGCGACCGCTCCAACGCTGTCATCGAGAGCACGATCGCTTCGGTACGCTTCAGCTTGCTGCTGTCCAGCGAGCCGGTTGGCAATTGTTTCTTGATCTTGTTGAAACCCGGCATCAGGCCGAGCAAGCCCTCCAGCGGTCCGAGATTCTGAATCATCTTCATCTGATCAAGAAAATCGTTGAAATCGAATTTACCCTCCTGCATCCGCTTCATCGAGCGCATCGCATCGGCCTCGTTGACCTTATCCGCCACGCTCTCCACCATGCTGACGATGTCACCCATCCCGAGAATCCGATCCGCCATGCGCGCCGGATGAAATTCCATCAACTGATCCGGCTTCTCTCCCTCCCCCGCGTACTTGATCGGCTTACCGGTCACCTCCCGCATCGAAAGTGCGGCACCACCGCGGGCATCGCCATCGAGTTTGGTAAGCACGATTCCCGTGATCCCCACGGCATCGTCGAAATGCTTCGCTACGGAAACCGCTTGCTGTCCCGTCGCTGCATCCGCCACCAATAAGGTTTCCTTCGGCTTGAGGAACGCATGCAAGCGCTTCAGCTCCTCGATCAGCTTCTCGTCAATTTCCTGCCGACCCGCGGTATCAAAAATCAACACCGTGGCTCCTTTTTCCTCACCATAGGCAATCGCCTCTCGCGCGACCTTCAGAAGATCTGATTCGCCCCGATCGGGAGCGAAAACCGGAACGTCAATCTGGCCTGCCAGGGTGACAAGTTGGTCAATCGCCGCAGGTCGGTACAAATCACACGCCACCAATAACGGCCTGCGACCTTCTTTCTTCAAGCGCCTTGCGAGCTTCGCCGAGGTCGTGGTCTTACCCGCTCCGTTGAGGCCGACCATCAAAATGCGCGCCGGCGGATTGAGATCCAACGGAACATTGTCACCACCCAACACACGGGTAAGCTCGTCATGGAAATATTTGACGATCTGCTCACCGGGTTTGATCGATTTGAGCACATCCTCACCCATCGAAGCCTCCTTGACCCGGGCGATCAGTTCTTTCGCCACACCGAACTCCACATCCGCCTCCAAAAGGGCAATCCTTATCTCACGCAGGGCGTCGGTAATGTTTTTTTCGGAAATTTTACCGACCCCACGAAGGTTTCGGAAGGTCTTGTCGAGGCTGTCACTGAGCGCTGAAAACATCATCTGCGGCACACACTAGGTTTTATCGCCCAAAGCTCAACCATGAATTGCGAACTCAAGCTTTTGAAAAAAGGATTGGACGAAACCCAGAAGTATCCTCTCATGAACCCATGCGCTTTCTCATTGCACTGATCGCCTTGGCCTCCCCGCTTCTTGCCGAGAAGGCAAGATCAACCTCAACCCTGATTTCCGAGGTGACATCCATCGCTCCCGGGAAACCTTTTACGGTAGCGCTGAAACTCGATCACCCCGCAGGTTGGCACAGTTATTATCTGAACTCCGGTGGGACTGAATTGCCTCCATCCATCACATGGAAGCTGCCCCAAGGCGCGGCGGCAGGGAACATCCAATGGCCCACCCCGGAGGTGAAGGACGGTTTTGACGGTAAAAGCTTTATCTATGGCGGTAGTCCTGTTTTTCTGATCGAGATCACACCTCCCCCGACGCTGCCCGCGGGCTCCACGTTTGCTTTCAGTGCCCATGCCATGTGGCAGATTTGCGAACAGCTCTGCGTGGACGAGTATGCGGATTTCAGCATGAGCCTTCCCGTTGCTGCCGAGGCGGTGATCGATCCGGCCCAGGCCTTGCTTTTCAAGAATGCGCGCAACTCACTGCCCAAGACGCTGCCGGGACAGATCAGCTTCGATGTAAGCCCGCATCCCTCATCGGCCGACTCGATGCTTCTGACATTGAGAGGATTGAGCGAGCGACCGAGCGATTTCATCCCGGATCAAGCCTACCTGCAGTCCATCTCGGAGTCGGGAGAAATTACCCAAATCGATGACGGATTCGCCATCAGACTCGATCGCAAGAAAACCGATTTCATCGGTGAACCCATCCCTCAGGGAAATGCCGTGTCCGGCATCCTGCTCGGTAACCCGAATTACCTTGTCCCGGAAACATCCGTCTCCGCGCCTGATCCTGAAAACCTCGCCTTCGGAAAATTCCTGAAGGTTCTCGGCGGCATGTTTGTCGGTGGCCTGATCCTCAACCTCATGCCCTGCGTGTTTCCGGTGATTGGCCTGAAAATCATGGGGTTTGTCAAACAAGCGGGCGCGAGCCGCCGGGCTGTCGCGCTCCATGGCTTGAGTTTCACATCCGGAGTGCTCGCCTCCTTTGCCGTTCTAAGCGGAATTCTCTTCGCAGCTCGCTCGGCAGCGATCCGGGACGGCTCTGCGTTCGTTGGTTGGGGCTACCAACTTCAGGATCCCCATGTCGTCGTAATCCTGCTTCTGCTGATGTTCGTGCTGGGTCTCAACATGTTCGGGCTGTTTGAAATCGGAACGTCCGCTACTTCGGTTGGCGGAAATCTTCAGCACAAAACCGGACATGCGGGATCCTTCCTTTCCGGTGTCCTTGCCACCATCGTTGCAACCCCATGTTCCGCACCTTTCCTCGGTACTGCGATCGGCGTAGCAATGACTCTTCCATCGCTTCAGTTTTTCTCCGGATTCGCAGCGATGGCCATCGGCCTTGCACTTCCCTATCTCGTGCTCTCCGTTTTTCCCGAGTGGGTGAAAAATCTGCCGCGGCCGGGCGCATGGATGGAATCCTTCAAACAAGCCATGTCCTTCCTCTTGTTCGGAACTTCGGGATACCTTCTCTGGTTCTATTCCGCCCAGATCGGACAGGAAAATCTGATCCGTCCGATCTTCGGGCTCTGCATCATCGCTGTCGGCGCATGGATATACGGCCGCTGGCACCTGCCACATTGCTCCAGAACCACCCGGATCACCGCGCTTGCACTGGGCTTCGCCTTCGTCACATCCGGCGTGGTCTTGACGCTCCCACCCAAACCCGATCAGCTCTGGGAACCTTGGTCGGAATCAAAAACCGAAGAACTGCTGGAAAAAGGAACTCCCGTTTATATCGACTTCACCGCCCAGTGGTGCCTCACTTGCCAGTTGAACAAAAAGATCGCATACACGGAAAAAGTGATTGATCTCGCGAAACGCAAGGGCGTGGTCTTCCTGAAAGCCGACAAAACGCGCCGACCTAGCCCGGAAATTGATGGCGCAATTCAAAAACTCGGACGCAACGCAATTCCCGTCAACGTGCTGATCATCCCCGGTAAAGAACCGATCCTTACCCCTGAAATTCTGACTCCCAACATCCTGACCGAATTGTTCAGCCGGATTCCCGATTCGGAAAAAGATTGAACATCATATCGGACCATTGCCGAGGAGATCCGACTCCATTTTCGACAAAGTCTTCAATTCGGCTCTTCTGCCGGAGGCCCACTCTCAAAGCGCATCAATGATTCGATGAAGGTCAGCGGAACACCACCGGTTTCGCCGTTGCGGTTTTTCGCCAGGACCAGCTCGGCCTTGCCCTCGAGTGCGGCACGGTCCTCATCATTTTCCGCATAGTATTTGCTGCGGTAGAGCAGTCCCACAAGATCTGCGTCCTGTTCGATCGCCCCGGATTCGCGGAGGTCTGACATCCGTGGCACACCGAGGCTTTTACCTGTCCGCCCCTCTGGCCCCCGGTTCAACTGGGCCAGAATCAGGATCGGAATCGCCAACTCCTTCGCCAACGCTTTGACCCCTGCGGAGATTTCCGCAATCTCGCGCTCCCGCGAGTTTTCCGCCTGCTTGGTACGCGACTTCATCAGTTGCAGATAATCAATGGCAATGAACTGGATGTTTTCATCCCGTTTCTTGCGGCGCGCCTTGGCACGCAACTCATTGATCGATATGCCTGCCGTATCATCAATGAAAAGCTTGGAGTTGATGATCTGCGCGGATGCGTTTTGAATCCGTTGCAAATCCTGTTTGATCGGCTTGTACCCTCTCGACAATTTCGATATCTCGAACTTTGCGCGGGCAAACAACAGCCGCTGTACCAACTGCGCAGAGCTCATCTCACAGGAAAATACCATGGTAGGCTTGTTGAGCTCGAGACTGACGTGCTCGACGATGTTCATCATCAGCGAGGTCTTGCCCATCGAGGGCCGAGCGGCGATCACGAACATCTCGCCCGCTTTCAATCCGCCGGATTTCCGGTCCAACTCCTCAAATCCCGTGCTGATCCCCAATGCGGTTTTTTCCTTGGATAACAACATTTGAAAATTGTTCATCACCTCGTCCACCGTCTGCTTCAGTGTGGGCGTTCGGTTGGTTTCTGAACTCTCACGTATGGATAAAATCGACTGCTCCACGGAATCGAGCAACTCCGGAACCTCATCCGGTACTTCATACGCCCGTGCCACGGCTTCGTTCGAACTGCGAATGATCGCCCGCAGGACATACTTGTCCTTCACATGCTGGAGATGGTGGCGGAAATGTCCGGGGCTGGGCGCATAGGTATAGAGCTCCGTAAGATAACCGGGACCGCCGCACTTCTCCAACAAACCTTTGTCCAGCAGGCGCTGCACCAATGAAACCAACTCCACCTGATGACTTGCTTCAAACAGTTCAATGAGAAATGCGAACAGGGTTGAATGCTGAGGAAGATAAAAATGTGCAGCAGTCAGTTTTTCCTCCACCGCCGTGCCAATGTATTCCTGCGGATCCTGAAGCATCGTCGAGAGTAACGACTTCTCGGGACCCACTGCATGCGGCAACGCGCGGGTAACATCGTCCACCTCAGCCGATCCCTGTTGAAGATTCGGCGCGGAAGATTTTTGTTTGTTTAGCTCAGCCATACGAGAGCTTTCAATCTCTCAGACGCTCCCTACCCGCGTCAATCTCACGTATGTTTTCGAAGAAATCCCCTGCGAGCCATTGTGAATAACTTACAATCCTTGTCCCGGCCATGACAAAAATTGTAAAATGGTTGGTGGGTTATCCGGGTCTTTTCACCGTTCGGATTTCATGCTTCAGTCTTGCGGTGAGAGTGCTGATCCAACGTGTTTCCTCGGCCAGTGTCAGCATTGACAGCGAAACCGTGGCGTCCATCCAACATGGCTTACTGGTCTTTGTTGGTATCGGAGAGATTGATGATGAATCGGACATCCATTGGCTCTGTGGTCGAATTCCACATTTGCGTATTTTCGATGACGAGAACGGAAAAATGAACCTGAGCGTTCAGGATACCGGAGGCGGGTTGATTGTGGTGAGTCAATTCACCCTGCACGCCTCCAGCAAGAAAGGCAATCGGCCTTCATTTCTCAAAGCAGCGCCACCTGAGATTTCCGAACCGCTCTATCACACGTTTTGCAAAGCCCTCGAAATCGAACACGGAAAACCGGTCGGTCGCGGAGTTTTTGGCGCGGACATGCGGGTTTCGCTCGTCAATGACGGCCCGGTTACGATCTGGATCGATAGCCGGAACAGGGAATGATCCCGGGACCTGAATCCATCCGATGTTCTGCTGCCCTGATGTGGGTCTGGATGATCGATCGGGTCTGTCGGATTTGCGGGCATTTTTATTTAGTGACATCATCCGGCAGACTGGTTTGAACTCTGTCTGGCAAACACACCCCGCACACTTTTATCCATGAACTTGCTCAAAACCAAATTCGGACGTCTGGCCGCTTTCGGCGGTCTTTATTTCAGCGAAGGACTTCCTCAGGGATTTGCCAACATCGCACTGATACTGGAATTCAAAAGGCGGGGCATGGATGATGCTGCAATCGGTGTTTTCGCAGGTATAGTAAGCCTGCCTTGGATGTGGAAATTTCTTATCGGGCCGTTGGTCGACAACCTGCACATCAAACGTTTCGGCGCACGCAAGCAATGGATCATTGCCACACAAACAGGCATGGTTCTGAGTTTGTTGGCCTCCTTGTTCAATATGCCGTTTTTCGAAGGCGATAGTGTCGTGGGATTGCAGATTTTCACGGCTCTGATCTTCATCCATAACGCATGCTCGGCCTCACAGGATGTGGCAATCGACTCCCTAGCATGTAATTCGCTCCCCGAATCCGAGAGGGGCACGGCCAACGGCCTGATGTTCGGCTTTGCGGAAGTCGGCCGTATCGTCGGTGGCTACGGAGTGATCGCCATCAATGACAAGATCGGCAACTTTGCAACCGCCAGCGGAATCGTGCCGTTCGGATTGGCATTGATTCTTTTCGGGGTGATTACCATGGTCCGTGAAAAAAGCGCTGCACAAGCCATGAAGGACGGTGATTTGCCGTCTCCTCCCGAAGGAGCATCCGGTGTCTCGGCGTTGAAAGCGCAGCTGGGAGATTACGTTTTGACCACGTTCAAAACCATGCTGGCCAGCAACCAAGGAAGGCTCGGTCTTTTGATTGCGATCCTGCCAGCCGGGGGGGTGCTCCTGGGATCCATCGTATCCACATCGATGGCACCCGTAATCGGCATGAATGACATGGAAATTTCGAAACTCGGGCTGATCTCCGCCGTTGTATGGTTTGGCTCCTGTCTCATCGGTGGGCCGCTTTCAGATAAAGTCGGCCGTAAGAAATCCATCATATTCTTTGCCTTTTGCTCGGTCCTGCCTGGTCTCTGGATCGGTTGGCAGATGAAGCAAGCCGGTTTTGACCACGCCATCAAAACAGGAGACGGCACTTGGGCTCGCCAGGACAATCTTGTCACTTTCTGGTGGATCGGAATGATCAGTTTTCAGGTGTTCAATGGCATGATGTTTGGTGCGCGCGCGGCATTTTTCATGGATATTGTGAATCCGAAGATCGCTGGCACACATTTCACCGCCTTCATGGCCTTGAGCAACGCGGTAACAACATACAGCGTTTTGTGGATCGGATACGCGATGTCGGGAACCAAACTCAATTGGCCGCTTTGGCAAATCTTCTGGACCGATTCGTTGTTGGGATTGATCTCACTCGGACTGATTCCCTTTGTCATGCCGCGACATGGCGAACCAGAGGAAAAAACGGTGTCGATCCAAGATTATCCGGATATTCGCTGACAGTTGGGGAAACCTCAGAGAATCACCGGCTGGGCGCCATTCACACGCGATGTCTCTGCGAGGTATGCCAACTGGTGACCTGCCAGCCCGTCAAGACCGATCGGAATGGAATTGGGTCCCGTCATCAATTGATCCAGCGCATTGACCAAACCGTAATCCCCGCCGCCGTGCCCGGCATAGCCTTCGGCTGATGCGTCTGCGACAGGGATGCTTTCGATATTGTCCGTGCGATGTTCGCGGAACCATAGTTCCGGAGTGCCGGCATCCGAAAAAGGCTCACCGCCACGGAGAGAACCCAGGGTTCCATGGATTTCAATTGTCCGGCAGTGGTCGAAAGCGGTCATTGTCAAACTGGCGGTAATGCCGTTCTCCATTTCCGTGCAGACAATCTGGTGGTCGACCACATCATTGTCACATTGGAAGGCGCAACGACCCCACGGTGAGGTCTTGAGAAACTCGATGATCTGCTCATCCGTTGCGTTTTCGTAACCGTCCATGACCATGCGCAGGAAATTACGTTTATCCTTGAGGTAGCGGTGGGCGTCATAATTGCACTGTGCGGCGACCGGACAGCCGTCGGTGCAGCGCTTGGGAGCGCCTGCTGGTGCGTTTTCGGGTTTGAACCAATCGAGCCGACCTATGCTCGAAATCGTTCTCGGTTTCGAGCCGGAGAGCCAGCAGATGAGATCCGTATCGTGCGAGCACTTTGCCACAATCATCGGCGAGGATTTCGCGGTGTTTCCCCAATGACCCCGGACGTAGGAATGCGCCTGGTGAAAGTCACCCACGCCCTCGCTCAAACGCATTGTCAGGATTCTGCCAAGGCGTCCGCTCTCGACCACTCTTTTGACCGCCGCGTAAAACGGCGTATAGCGAAGAACGAAACCCAGGACGATACGGCGTCCGAGTTTCCTTGCAAGGGCATCGAGCTCTTCACAGCGTTCGAGCGTTTCGGCAGCCGGCTTTTCCAAAAGCAAATCATAACCGACATTCAAAGCGCTCACCGCATGACCGTAGTGATGGGCATCCTGGGTCCCGATGATGAGGACATCGGCCAACTTTCCGGCTGAGAAAAACTCCTCAGCGGAATTGAATGTGCGAACCGTCCCCTCGGGAGCGAAACCCGCAACCGTCTTGGCGCGGAACTCGACGAGATCCGCCGCAGCGGTGAGCTCGTAACGGCCAACCATCGATGCTGCGATTTTTGTGTAAGTGCGCCCCCTTGCACCGCAGCCAAGGACGGCAAGACGAAGGGGTTTGGTAGGATGCGATGGCGTGCTTTGCATGGAAAAGGGACGTAATATGTGAGAATTATCGCGATTTGGCAATGACCACGTATCGAAAAAACGATCAATACTTGGTGACGTCACTTCTGTGATCCGCCGTCTTTGGTTCGGTGATTCTTGAGGAGACTTCAGAAATATTTCGGCAGGTTTCCTGCCATTTTCTATCCGACCACACCAATGGTGCGGACAACTTTTCACGCAACCGATCGATCCTATCGCGGGCTTCGTCCCGCATCCATAAGGGGAGTTCACCAATGGCTTTTGCGGCGACTTCGGCAGTCATCGTTTGGTGGCAGATCATGGCCAGATCGTTCCCTGCGGAAATCGCCAGTTTGACATCCTCGCCACGCCCGTAACGTTTTCCGATCGCTCCCATATCCAGATCATCGGTGAGAACCAGATGTTCATCGAAGCCCAGTTGCCCGCGCAGCCATCCGCCGATCACCCGCTTGGAGAGCGATGCGGGAAAATCGGGATCAAGATTCGGAAAACATACGTGCGCGAGCATGACTGCGTCCAGTTCCGGCATCAGCGCGGTGTAGGGAATGACATCCTCCTTCATCATCTCATCCATCGTGGCATCGGAGCTTGGCAGATCATGATGAGGATCGGATTTCGCGCGCGCACAGGCCGGAAAATGTTTTCCGCAGCCCAACATACCGTGCTTCCGCATCCACCGGTTCCAAATTCCCGCACGGTTGATGACATCCTGAGGATCCCTGCCCCAGCAACGCTGGTTCAGACCATTTTGCAACTCCGGAAAATAATCCAGATCCAACACTGGCGCGAAGTTGAGGTTAAGCCCCAAGAGTCGCAGCAGATCCGCCGTCAACGCCCCCGCCGATGCGATTTGCGCCTCATCCGGCTCTGCCGCAAACGCCTCCGCAGATGGCAGCGACGGTGCAATCGCCTTGGTACGCTCCACGCGTCCGCCTTCCTGATCGATCGCCAGAACCGGTTCGTCATGGCACACGCCACGCAGATCATCCGTCAGTTTCCTGACCTGTGAGGGACTCTCGATATTCCGGCTGAACAGGATAAATCCCGCCGGCTGGAGCTTGTGAAACATCGCCGCCTCTTCCGAAGTCAGTTCCGCTCCTTTCACTCCCAACAACAACAACGAACCATCCATCCACCGAATCAACATGATCCGCTGCCAAAGAGCAAGGAGCAAGGCGCCCGTGGCAGCGCTTCATGCTTGCTCAAAAATCATAATCATTGATGTTCCCTTGGTCAAAGGCGATTGGCTTGCCCAAAATGATGCTGTCACCCTCGATTTTCAATTCACCGAGTTTTCCTGCGGCAAACGTTTTCACATTCTTTTCGGCCAGCTCACCTTTCGCGAGAGCCACGCCGGCCTGTACCGCGAGGTATCCGAGATCTTCCGGACTCCACAGGATCACGGCTTGGGTCACGCCATCCTTCACATAGGCACGATTCTCGCTCGGAAGACCGAGGCCGACAACTTTCACCGCACCGGTTTTCCCCGCTTGTTTCACCGCCTCCGCCGCCCCGGGAACACCCGGTGAGCAGACCGCTACGATGGCTTTCAGATTCGGATTCGCGCTAAGCAGATTGCTCGCTTCCTGTTGCGCCTTGTCCTTCTGATCATCACAAGGACGAATCCCTACCAATTTCATGTTCGGATATTTCTCCGCGTGCCGTACCTTGATCGCGTCAATCCACTCATTGAGGTTCGCCGAAGTTAGGGTTCCGGTGATGATCGCAAACTCGCCTTCAGCAGCTGTATGCTCAGCGGTGGTGTCGATGAGTGTTTCACCGATTCCCTGAGCGGTCGCCTGATTGACGAAATAGGACCGTGCATCGGTTTGCGCGTCCGCATCGTAGGTAACGATCTTGATGCCCGCCTGTCTGGCTTTTCGCAATGCGGTGGAAAGCGAATCCTTGTTCTCACATGCCGCCACGATCACATCCACCCCATCCGTGATCCAGTTCTCGACGATCTCGTTCTGCTTCGCCGGGTCCGCATTGATCGGACCGTCAACCCGCAGATCAATGTCCAATTCCTTGGCCGCAGCTTTCGCGCCTTTTTCACAGGTGACAAAATACTGGTTGCCTTTGCTCTTCAGTAAAAAGCCTACAGTGATTTTTCCGCTGTCTTCCGATTTCTTGCAGGAAACCGAGGAGAACAGAACGAGTGCGATGGATAGGAAATAACGTGTCATCAGTCTGTGGGATTGGATTTTGATGTATGCTTTGCCGACCGTCGAGCAGCCAGCACTTTCATACCCATTGCCAATGCCAGCGCGGCGATCAATAACAAACCTGTGAGCATGCCGGAAAGCTCCCGAGCCACGCTCGAAACCTTTTCTCCGAAGATTTCATAATCCACGATCCTTGTCAGCCCATTGTTCAGGACTGCCAGCGCAATCCAACCGAGCGCCGTGCCGCTGACATTGCCGGAACCCCCGAAAATACTGACCCCGCCAAGCACCACGGCCGTGATGGCCAGCAGCTCATAGCCGACCCCCGCATTCGCCCGTGCTTCTCCCAGGCGGGAAACCAGAATCACCGCCGCAAGACCGGCAACCAGACCGGCGCTGATATAGGCGATCGATACATTTCTCTTCACCGGAAGGCCCGCATAGCGCGCGCCCTCTTCAGCATAGCCGATCGCACGGAGCGCACGTCCGTAGGTGGTGTGGTGGACGAAAAACCAGATCGCCATCCCGACCAACATCACGATCCAGATTTGGGCCGGAATACCCCCGAGATTCGAATTTCCCAGCGAGAGAAACCCCTCGGAGAATCCGGAATAGGATTCCGAGCCGCGGGTCAACGCTTCGGCCAACCCTCGAAAAAGGGAAAACGTTCCAAGCGTCACGATGAGCGGTGGAAGCTTGAAATGAGCCACCAAGCCGGCATTGGCCGCACCTCCCAAACCACCCATCAAAATCGTCATCACCGACGCTGTCAGGGGATCGAATCCCAAAGTTTTGACGAAAATTCCGAACATCACCGCGCACAAGCCCATCAGTGAGCCGACGGACAGGTCAATACCGCCTGTCAGGATAACCGGCGTCATCACCAGTGCCAGCAGTCCGATCTCCGCCGAATGCCTGAATAGATTCGAAACATTTCCACTTGTTAGAAAATTTCTTCCCAAAGACTGAAACAAGACGACTTCCGACGCAATGATCAGCAGTAACACGAACTCGTGTTTTCCAAACCATGATTTGAACGCAGAGACGGATTTCATAAAATCGATTTTTGTTTCCGTAGCCGGCTCCGATCGGCCGCAACGGCAATCAGGATCACCAATCCCTGGATGGCCTTTTCCCAATAGGGCGGTTGATGGAAATGGGTAAGCGCGGGATTGACGTTCGCCAACAGCATCATCCCGAGCAAGACCCCGAAAAGCGTACCCCGTCCACCTGTGATCGCAACCCCACCGACAACGGCCGCGGCGATTGCCTTGAGTTCAAGGCCATCTCCGCAGTTCGGTTGAATCTGGGGCGACTGGACCAGATTCAGGACAGCTGCCAAACCCGCAAACACACCCATGTTGACGAATACCCCGAAGGTCATGATCCTTGGTGCGAGGCCTGCGAGTCTGGCCGCATCGGCATTGCTTCCGACGGCATGAATGCGCCGTCCGACTGCCAGATATTTCATCCCACCGGCCACCATCAGCAGCAAAAGAAACGCCGCGGAGATCACCGTGATTTGCCCCGCACTCTGGCTCACACCGAACCACTGTATTCCTTCCGGCAATGCAAGCAGACGCCCCTTCTGCCAGAGACGCAACACCTCCTGCCAAATCACCATGGTTGCAAGAGTCACGACGATACTCGGAAGTTGCAGCCCTGCGACAAGCCAGCCATTCATCACACCCATTACCAGACCCGCCAGGATCGCACAGGCCATCGCAATCGGCATGGGCATTCCCGATGCTGCGGCAGTCCCCGCGATGACCGCACACATTCCGAATTGCGAACCGATCGAAATGTCGATCTGCCGGGTAATGATCACCAAGGCGACTCCCATCGCCAGGACCAGAGCCGGCATCTGTGAAGCCATGCGTGAAACGAAGGGTTGGAAATCGAAAAAGTTCGGTGCGAAAACCGACAAAGCAAAGAACAAGATCAACAGCGCCGCTGCAACGGTAATTTCTCGTGAAAATCGTTTCATGCGCGTACCTCCCCGCTACCCATGGCTGCAGCGATGATCTGCTCGGCGCTGGCCTGCTCGTATGTTTGCACCAGACGACCGCCTCTCATCACTCCGATCCGGTCGCTCATTCCGAGAACTTCCCCAAGGTCACTGGAAATCATCAGTACTGCCAGCCCCTGTTTCGCCAAATCTCGAACCATGCGATGGATTTCACTCTTGGCTCCGATATCCACGCCTTGGGTGGGTTCATCGAGAATCAGCAACTTCGGCTCTGTCGCCAGCCAACGGGCGACACTGACTTTCTGCTGGTTGCCACCGCTGAGGCTTCCGCCAGCTGCCGAAGGACCAGCGAGCTTCACGCCCAGGGCATGGATCAAACCATGGGCCGCTTCCGACTCGCGTGCGATACTGATGATTCCGGCTTTGAACCAGCGCTTGTGGCTCGCCAGCGTCATGTTCTCGGCGACTGTCATTTCCGGCACCACGCCGTGCTTTCTTCGATCCTCAGGCACGTAAGCGATCCCATTCGCGATTGCCTCTTGCGGACTGCCGATTTTCATGAATTTCCCATTCAGATGTATGGATCCGCGATCCGCAGGTGTGATTCCGAAAAGCACTCGCGCAAGCTCGGTACGTCCGGCTCCGACCAATCCGGCCAATCCGAAAACCTCACCTGCCTTGATCTGAAAACTCACCTCATCAATACCGCCTTGCGCACATGAAAGCCCTTTCACATCGAGCACGATTGGGCCCAGGCCATGTTCCGTAGGCGGATAGACGGTCTCCACATTCCTGCCCACCATCCATCGGATCATTTGTGATTCGCTCAAGCCATCGACTGGATGCGTTCCGAGACTCTCGCCATCCCGAAGGATGGTTACCCGATCTGCCAGTTCGAAAATTTCCTCCAGTCGGTGGGAAATATAGACCACACAAACCCCTTCGTTGCGCAAATCTCGTACTACCTTGTATAACAAATGCTGCTCTTTCTGAGTCAACGATGCGGTCGGCTCGTCCATAATCACGATTTTCGCTCCGGCACCCAGGGCACATGCGATCTCCACCAGCTGCTGCTGCGGCATGGACAATGAACCTGCCTCCGTATCGGGTGAAATATCGGCACCAAGTCTTGATAGGATTTTTTGCGCGTTTTTTCGCCACTGCTTCCACCTCACGCATCCGGCCATTCCCGATTTCTCCAGCCGCAGACCGATATTTTCCGCAACACTCAAATCGGGAAACAGAGCTGGCTGTTGATAAATGCATGCGATCCCGAGGGCGTGCGCTTTTGCAGGTGTGAGATCACTGATCTCCTCGCCCTCGAATTCAATTTTTCCAGCGTCCGGCCGGTGCGCCCCGGAGATCACTTTGATCAGAGTCGATTTGCCCGCGCCGTTCTCGCCCAGCAAGGCATGGACTTCCCCCTCGACCAGCGCGAAAGAAACCCCCTTTAGCGCCCGGACCAAGCCAAAGGATTTGCGGATTCCCGAGAGTTGGAGAAGGGTTTTCAAAACTCAAAGCTCCGATCATTTCACTGGGGAGAAATCCGTCGGGACGAGGAACATGGATTTCACACCGCCGTCCACGGTCAGCGACCCGCCTGCTTTTTCCTCGGATGCTTTTTTTGCCGCAATCCAAACCGGATCAGCCCGGAAAGCCTCCCAGGATTTGAGCGCGGAATCCATATCCTTATGGGCAAGAAAGTAGAGCAGTGTGTTGTCCGCACCGGCTTGTTCGGGTGTGGGTTGGAAATAAGCCAGATTGGTCATGCCGTGTTTCCGGAACAGGGCCATGGTATGATCTCTGAATCGGGCGTGGAGATTTGGCAACCGACCGTCAACCGCCGAATACGTGCGCATTTCAAAGAGATGGCCCGTCCCCGCATCCAATCCGGCGAAACCTTCCGAAAAGTCCGTTTGGGTAAGAAACCGCTGATCCACCCGATCTACCAATTTCCCGGCAGCCTCTGTTGTAGCCACCGCTTTTTTCCACTCGGGATCTGCAGCGAACGATGTCCACGAGCGCTCCCTTGCATCCCGGTCGGGATAAGCCAACAGAAATACCAAAAGGTTGTCCTTGTTGTCGACAGGCAGCCAATAACCGACGCTTCGGATGCCATGCGCCTTGAACAGTTTCAGCGTATGATCACGGAAACGATCCAACAGGGCATCGAGTTTACCGGGAGCAGCGTGATAGGTGCGCAGCTCCAGGAGGCGGCATGTCTGTGAATTTGGGCCGAGACCATCGCCAGAGGCATCATCCGCATGACTCCCCGGCTGAACTTCAGCCGTTGCCAGCAGTGACGCAAAGACAATCCATGAAGCGGTAAAGAGCAGTCTGATCATGGAGCCGATTATCACCGCCGGAGACCGCCGTGCAATACGAAGTTTCAAATGGATGCCCGCGCCGGCTCGCATCTGCGCTGCAACGGCAAGCCGGTGTGTGTTGCGCGTCGAACATTGAACCACTGTGAGTCACAGGTCAACACACCCTTTTTCAGGTTGGCGGTATGAGGAGAAAATACCCCTTCACATTTCACCATTCGCTCTCCTACGATTCGGATCGTGTTCGCAAATCCTCTCGGCCTGCTATCTTTGCTCGCGATTCCGGCGATTCTGATGATCCATTTCCTCCAACGGAAATCCATCACCCTGCCGATATCCACGCTGTTTCTTCTGGAACGAACCCAGCGGGAGGCGGTATCGGGTCGGCGCTTCGAACGGCTCATTCCCTCAGTGCCACTGTGGATGCAAATCCTCACCGTGCTGCTGATTGCGTGGTTCCTGTCCGAGCCCCGTTTCCCCATCGAAAACTCGATCCAGCGCGTAGCTGTCGTCATGGATGCCTCCGCTTCCATGCAGGTTTTCAAGAACGATGCTGTCTCGGCGATACAATCCAGGCTCCCGAAGCTGAAGGGAAAAGCAACCAAACTCGAAATCACGGTGCTCTCCTCACAACCCGGAACCGACCGGATCTACGCGGGAGACTCGGAGCAAGAAATGATCGCCGCCTTGAAAACGTTTTCCCCTGTCGCCGGTGTCACAGATCCCACGTATGCTCTGCGTCTCGCCCGTTCCATCGTCTCAAACGACGGTATTGTCATTTATCTGACTGACACCCCCGTTGAAACATTGCCTTATGACTCAGAGCTGATTTCCGTGGGAAAACCCATCGAAAACGCCGGCTTCACCGGGGTGACCTTCGAGGAAATTCAGGGAGTGCTGACTTTTCGCGCCATGGTGAAAAACTACGGAATTCTGCCTGCAAAGCGATCATGGTCACTCGTTACCCCGTCAGGAAGCTCGTTGCCCCAGGAATTTGAGATCAAACCGGGTGGATTCGCAACCATCCAGGCGGCGTATCCAGCCGATTCACCACAGGTTCGCCTCAGGCTGAATTCCGATGAATTCCCTCTCGACGACACCCTTCCCATGATCGTGCCGAAACCCAAAGAGCTCAAACTCTTTGCAGCGACCTCCCCAGCATTTGTCGATCTGTCGACCAAGTTGCTCCGCTCCCTTGCCGCCACGGTGCAGAGCAACGACATGAGAGAATCGGATCTCACCATCACATCCTACGATCCGCTCGATCCCGCCGTTCCGGAAAGCAACTCCATCCTCTTTGTCGAGGATCCGAGCTCCGCTGGCAAGTATCTCAGTGGCGGCATTTTAGCCGAGTCCCATCCACTCATGGACGGACTCAACTGGCAGGCTCTGCTCGTCCGGGAAACCCTCCAACTGCCACGAAACAACCGCGACAGCGTGCTTTTGTGGCAAGAGAAGCGTCCGCTGATTTTCCTGAGAGAAGAGGATGGAAAATCGATGCTCTGCTTCAACTTCGACCTACGCCTTTCCAACGCCACCCAGCAACCTGCGTTCATCGTGTTGCTCCACCGCTTTGCCGAAACCCTGAGAGAAAAAAAAATCGCCCCAGAACAATTGAATCTCGAAACGGGCCAACCGCTGCGCATGGCGAGCATGCCGAACGTTCCCCTCGATATCAGTGCGGTGGATCCCGAGGGCAAGAGCCTTGCTCCACCGCCCGCAGGCTTCGCTCCTCAATCACCCGGCTTTCTTACGATCAAGCAAGGGGATACCATTCTGCTCGAAGCGGCGGCCCAATTCGCTGACACCCGCGAGGCGGACCTGACCGTAACCGCACCGTCCGCAAGCGATGTCTTCACCACCACTGCGTCCCTCAAACGCCACACCACGGCCGATCCTCTCACCCGTCTTTGGTTGCTTGTCGTACTTGTCGCTCTGATGATCGCCTGGTTCTTTTCCAATGGAAAAAAAGAATCTACACCCTTTCAAAAAACAACGTGAACTCGTGACGGTTGTAGGTCAGATGCTTGATTGCAATCAGCTTGAAACCGTTACTTGCCGCGATTTGAATCACGTCGTTTTCCAGAGATTCGATTTCACCGATCGTCTCCACACCGGTGGTCTTGAGCGTGAATACGGCAAGCGCGCCGACACGCAGGAAATCTTTTAACCTCATCACCCATGTCGCGGCCTGCAGCGGCTGACCGTTCATATCGGACAGGATCGCATCGTATCTGATCCCTCGCGGAGGCACGAACCCGGAAACATCCTCACGGAAAAAACCGAGGTGCGAATGCCCGGCAAGACGCTTATCCAGAGGCGCGCGGTCCACTGCAGACACCCGATAACCCCGTTTCAACAGTTCGGAAGTCATTCCTCCCGGGCTTGCTCCCAATTCCAGCCAATGCGCCCCTGCCGGCGGCAACTTCCGATACATCGAGATGAAATGCAGGCCTTCGGCGATTTTCGCTCCGGCCCGGCTGACAGTGTCGTCCGCGTTTTGCGCAATGAATTTGGTTCCGCCGGGATAAAATCCACCGGCATCACGAGGTGTGGAAACACCGGCATACAATCCCTCCTTGCCCAACCAGCAGAACAGCGTTTCATCATCCGGTTTCTGATCTTCAGCGGATTTGCATGTACCATCAGGAAATTCAAACACCTGCAGGGCACGCCCGCGGAAATTGGACGCGAGGAGCTTGTAATAACGCTTGGGGTCTCCCGGATCCAATTGCCCGACCAGAAGAGTTTGTAACTTCCTGTCTCCAAACTTGCGATGAAGCGACTGTGCCGCTTTTTCGATAAACCCATCCATGTTTTCTGGATTGCACGGCCATGAATGTTCGATGGGAAGATGGAAGCGGATGAATCGCGAAACCGATGAATTCCGGATACGTTCGGGTGCATCGGTTTGAAACAAATAGTATTCGCTTCCCAATTTCTTCACCTTCTGCGCCGCAATCAAATCCAGAATTTCCCCGAGCCACGGGGCAAAGATTTCGGAAATACGGACAAGGTGGGTGGACATGGTGAGCATACAGGTTGATCGCCCGGGCCATTGCCATGAAGGACAAGCCGGTGGGAGGCAAGATCGGATTTCAAAAAACCGAACGATGGCCAACAGAAACCTTCATCCGTGATCCGCAAATCACTTTCCCCTGTTGCTACGGTCTTCCCCGGCGATCCCCTTGGCCGCACGCTTGCGGGCGTTCGCATCGAGAATGCGTTTGCGCAGGCGGATGTTCAGCGGAGTGGCCTCGACAAGTTCATCGGCATCAATGTATTCGATCGCACGCTCGAGAGAGAAGCGGATCGGCGGCGTGAGTTTGGAGGTTTTGTCCTTTCCGGAGGAACGCATGTTGTCGAGGTGTTTCTCTTTCACCGGGTTCACCGGCATGTCGCCGACGCGGGGATTTTCGCCCACCAGCATCCCCGGATAGATCGCATCGTTCGGCCCGACAAACAATATCCCACGGTCCTCCAGCGCTTGCAGCGAGTAGGTGGTGGCGACACCCGCTTCCATCGAAACCAGCGTGCCCGTGGTACGGGTCACGATCTCACCGGCATGCGGACCGTATTCGCGGAAAAGATGTGACATGATCCCGTGACCGGAAGTGAGGTTAACAATCTCCGTTTCGAAACCGATCAGACCACGGGTCGGGATGAGCGCGGTAATGAGAGTCTCACCGGATGGCTCGGTCTCCATGTTTTCCATCATGCCTTTGCGGTTGATCAAGGATTTCAAAATTCCCTGAGTGTATTCACCCGGGGATTCGATGTAGAGCGTCTCGAAAGGCTCCAGCAATTTCCCGTTCTCATCGCGGCGATAGATGACGGTGGGACGGGAGACGCAGACTTCAAAGCCCTCGCGGCGCATCGTCTCGACGAGCACCGCGATCTGCATCGCACCTCTGGCGGAAACATTGAAAACGCCGGCCTGGTCTGTATCCTCCACTTGCAGGGATACATTGGTTTTGATCTCGTGCATCAGACGTTCACGGATGGCACGGGAGGTCACGTGCTTGCCTTCCTTGCCACCCAGCGGACCATCGTTGATCGAAAACTCCATGGAAACGGTCGGAGGATCGATCTCGACGAAAGGCAGCGGCTGCTGATCACCGGAGGCCGCGAGTGTTTCACCAATATCGATGTTTTCAATACCCGCCGCGATACCTACGATACCACCCGCACCACAGCCTTCGGAATCCTCGGTGGCAAGACCGGAGTATGTGAAGGTTTTCATCACCTTGGATTGTTGTTTGGTGCCGTCTTTGCGAAGCAACCAGATCGTGTCGCCTTTTTTCACGGAACCGCCAAGTACTTTTCCAACCGCCACTCGACCGACGAAACTGTCCCACTCGATGTTCGAGACAAGCATGTGGAACGGCGCCGCCGGGTCGGCCGCTGGTTCAGGAATGAACTCGACGATTTTTTCGAGAAGCGGCGTGCAATCCTTGCGCTCATCATCCGGGTGATTCATGAAATAACCGTCGCGCGCTGAACCATATACGAATGGTGCCTCGAACTGCTCCTCGGTGGCATCGAGATCAAGGAAAAGCTCGAGCACCTGATCATGCACCTTCTGGGGATTGGAAAGCGGACGATCCAGCTTGTTGACCACCACAATCGGTTTCAATCCTTCGGCAAGGGCTTTGCGCAGCACGAAACGGGTTTGTGCCTGCGGGCCACCCGCCGCGTCCACGACCAGCAACACACCATCGACCATTTTCATCACCCGCTCCACTTCGGCTCCGAAGTCGGCGTGACCCGGGGTATCCACAATATTGATGGTGTAGCCATTCCAGAGGATGGCAGTGTTTTTCGCCTTGATGGTGATGCCTTTTTCCTTTTCGAGATCCATGGAGTCCATGGCCCGCTCCTGGGTTGCTTGGTTGTCGCGATACGTGCCGCCTGCTTTGAGTAGTTGGTCGACAAGGGTGGTTTTCCCATGGTCAACGTGGGCGATGATGGCGAGGTTGCGGATATTCAATGACATATAAATCAGGCGGTTGAGGCTTTGGGCGCGGGGCTATGCAGGGTTTTGTCAAGAATGGCAAGACGCGAATGTGCGTTCGTGCCATAAATCAGAACACCCCGTTCAGTTTCCTCCCGACCCAGAAGATCCCCAGCAGACAGATCATGACCAGCACCGTGACCCAATGAGACCAAAGGGGAATACGGTTCTCGATCGGTTTGGGCTCAGGAAGCGCGTCGATTTCACCGATCAGATCAGCTAGCTGTTCGGTTGATATGCTCCGCCCCCTGGAAACCCGCGAAATTTCCTCCAGAACATCCGTCCGGGTGGCTTGGCCGATTTTTTCCAAATCCACCCCCTGAACGAGGATGGATGTCTCGGTCGGCAAATCCGGAGATGCCTCGGTGATCGCGCGGAGTTTCCATTCTCCGGGTAAGTCGACATTGAAGCGGGCGCTATATACCCCCCAATCCGACGGATGTTTCTCAAGTTCGATCCTCCGAACCTTCCCGGTTGGAGAGGATAGATCGACACTGACAGCCCCTTGCTTCAGCGGCGCACCATTCGCATCAAACGCGTTGGCATGCAGACTCACCATCGCACCCGGTTGCGGGCGTTCCGGGGTGAAAAACATCCGCACACGCTGACCGGCAGCCATGTTGCGCTGATAGCTCATCCATCGGGCGACCTGACCCCAAAAACGATAATGATAAAGATCCTCAACGCCCCGGCGCCAACGCCATGCGGAATCGATACCCATGAAAAACACTTTGCCGCTTCCCGCCGCCTTGGTAACCATCAGTGGAGTGGGTCCATAGGGGCCACGGCGATTTCCATGCACGGCAAGGACCTCTGTGCCGGCTTTCGCACGCAGAGCCGGTGCATGCCAGTAAAAACCCGGAAGGCGCCTCCAAATTTCGGGATTCTCCTCCTCGGAGTCTCCCAACAAGGTCAATAATGATGCGCGGCCGTCAGAGGTCAAATTCAGCGGGGTTGCGATGCTTTCCGTATGACCTTTCGGCATCTGCTCATCCAGAATCACGGGTAAAAGATCGGACAGCGCCGATTTTGCCAGACTCATCTGATTGCCCTGCGGACCGGGAATAAAAACCAGACCCGATGCCTGATTTTCCACCAATCCGCGAATCTGACCGACCTGTTTTTCGGTAAGTTGATCGGGTGCAATCCCCACATCCCCCAACACCACGACATCAAATTTGGCCAATTCATCAAGGTTTTCCGGAAATTTCTCAATGTAATCGGGTCCACCACCCGCACCCAATTCGGGACGTAGCAACAGACAGGAGAGCTCGACCCCCGGATCCCTTGATAAAGCGTTTCGTAAGAACCGATATTCCCAACGAGGCAGCGTTTCGATGACCAGCACCCGAATCCGCTCGGGCTTACCGGATATCGTGAACTCATGTTCGTTATTCGCCGCAACCCATTCGCCGTTTTCAAGCGGAATGGACAATTTCATCCTCGACGATCCCTCTTTCTCGAGCTTCCAGAGAATCGAGTCATATGTCTCCGTGTTCGGCGCAAGAACCAGGTCCTTGCTGCGCTCCCGACCCGCGTCATCCCGCAAGCGGACGATGGTGCGCACCTGGCGATCCATGGAGTTACGGATCGTGAACGGAATCTGGACGTTTTCACCAATGATGCCGTAGGTCGGCGCGGTGACAGTAAGGATATCAAGATCAGGCAGGCGCTTGCTGCTGCCCACAGGAATGGTGAAAATGGGAACACCACGAATCCGATACTTCTGGGCCACTGACGAAGGAGGCATGCCCACGTTGAAATCCCCGTCGCTCAGCATTACCACCGCGCGCAGATTGTTTTCATGTTCCAACAAGTCCAAGAGCGGCGAATGCAAATCCGTGCCATGCAGACCCTCCTGCGTACGGCTCGCAAAGGCTTTTACAGCAATCTCGTTATCCCCTTCCAGACGCAGAGGTTCCCACAGCTCCGACGCGACCGCTTTTTTGACCCAATCGGCCCGGGATACGATGGTCGTTGACTGCTGCGAGTCACCGGCAAGCACCGCAGGCAACGCAGCGTCCAGGGTCGACATCGAACCGGAATCGTCCCACAGGATGGCGATGGTTGGTTTGCTCTCGGGAGTGACGATCGTGCGCCATTCAGGCTGCCAAAGCAAAACCACGACCAATCCCGCGATCAAGAACCGCAGGCTTTCCAAAAAAGCCGTGCGCAGGGGATGCGGATTTCGTTTCCAAGAGAGAAAACACAGATAAGCAACCCACATCAGCACCAAGATGCCAATCCAGAGGGTGAGAGTGGTCGGATGTAACGTGAGCAAACAGGTGTGGCGGGAAAGTTGATCTAGTAGCTAACCGATGCGGATCGTCAGGGCAAGGCGCGATCCCACGAATTTTTTGTCACAGCGTCTCTCAGCGCATGCTCGACCGAATGAAGCGCAAAATCGATCTCCTCAGCGATGATTCCCAACGGCGGAGTGAGCGCCAACACATGACCGGACGGACCATCGGGCAAAACGATGATTCCCTCGCACAACAGCCGCTTGACCATGCTCATGACTCTTTCTCCGGAATCCATTTCGATCCCCATCATCAAGCCCCTGCCTCGGATCTGCCTGACGACTCCCGAATGTTAGAGAGACTGCAAGCCCGATCGAAGTCGGTGAGACATACCGCTCACCGCTTCTTCGATCTCCGGCTCAGCATACCTTCGTATCGCCTCAATCGCCATGGCGCAGCCAAGTGGACTGCCCAGGAACGTGCTGGTATGCAAGGCTTCTCCATGACTCAACGGCCATGCGTCCATGAACTCCGTCCTGCCCACGCAAACGGAGATCGGAAATCCCCCGCTGAGAGCCTTTCCGAGACAGATCAGATCGGGCACAACCGTCTCCCACTCGCACGCAAACATCGTTCCTGTTCTCCAAAATCCCGTGTAAATTTCATCGAAAATCAAGACCGCCCCAACCGCATCACACCACGATCTCAGCTCCGCAAGGAATCCGTCAGGTGGCACGACGATGCCACCCCGGCCTTGGATCGGCTCGACCAATACCGCCCCGATCTCGGCACCGTTGATGGTTTTCAACTGCTCGAGAAAACCAACCAGACCCTCATGCTTGCTCGGAAATTTCAGGCGTTGTGTGACACGGGAGAGCTGGCCCTCAAAGGGTTTCCTGAACCAGCCGATTCCCTGACCTAACAATGCACCGTAGCCCAAACCATGATATCCTCCTTCGAAGGATAATATCCCCGTCCGCCCCGTCGCCAGCACAGCAGTTTTGAGCGCCGCCTCCACCGCCTCGAATCCGGAATTCCCAAACAAACACTTGCCTTTTTTCCCCTCCCACTTTTCAAACGTAATGCTGGATAGCAACTCGCACAATTCCACCTTAACCCGGGCCGGATGCACATCGCCCATGGCGTGCAGCAACACATCGCTTTGCTGTCGCAGGGCCGCCCCTGTAAATCCGTGCCCTAACCCAGCGACTCCGAAGGCACTTGTCATGTCCAGAAATCGATTTCCGTCGACGTCCCAGACGTTCACTCCATCCGCCCGCTCCCAGAAAACCGGCCAATCCATTCCGCGGTAAGTCGTGTCACGGCACTCCACCTCCCCCAAGCGCCGGCTCAGAGCCAGGGACTTCTCACCCGGCACATTCGTGATGATTTGCGGTAACATCTGCCGGCATATTTCCTCAAAAACAGAGCTTCGACAACACCAGAAACTGCTCCGCACCAAATGCGGATCGGATGGCAGATTCAACGATAGGTCATGCGAACCTCGTATCCGCAGACGTGGCAAGTCGCCCATGTCCCCATCTGAATACGAGGCCGATCGATCGCGAGAACTTCCGGATTATCTCCTCAATCGTATCGATGTCGATGCCCCGTGAGCATCCAGACCTTCCAATCGTGCGAACTCCTCGATGACCGGCAAAGATTTCTCAACCGCACGTTTGTTCATTTTCACAATGCTGGTCCGGCGCTGAAACTGGTCGGCTCGCAACCCCGAAAAAGAGCGCCCCGCTCCGCCGGTCGGCAAGGTATGGCTGGGTCCGGCAAGGAAATCACCGACGGCAACCGGCGAATCAGCTCCAAGATAAATCGCTCCCGCCGTACGGATTTGCGAAAGCACCCCCGCCTCGTCGTTCACGATCAGCGACAAATGTTCGGGAGCGAATGCATTCGCAATCGCAATCCCCTCGTCCATGGATTTCACATGCAACAGGAACGTGCTGGTTTTCAAAACCTCCCTGATGATCTTGGACCTGCCCAAATTCAATATCTGCTTCTCGATTTCAACCCGAACTTTTTCTAACAGAGCTGATGATGTCGTCAAAAGACCCACTGCGCTGTCACCTCCGTGCTCAGCCTGTGCGAGCATGTCGGCTGCGATGTACGCCGCCTTCGCGGAAGCGTCCGCTAAAATCAGGATTTCACTCGGACCGGGCAGGAGATCGATCGAGATGGCACCGACCAACTGGCGCTTCGCTTCAACGACAAAACGGTTACCGGGCCCGAAAATCCGATCCACCGGGGCGATGGTTTTGGTACCCAAGGCCATCGCTGCGATCGCTTGTGCGCCGCCAACCTTGATCGCTTCTGTCACCCCTGCCTCTCTCAAGGCGAACAACAAGGCAAGATTCACCGAGCCGTCAGGGCCGCAGGGAGTTGCGGCAAAGATTTCAGGAACACCTGCGGCTTGGGCGAAACCGGCTGTCATCAGGGCCGTGGAGACCAATGGAGCCTTCCCACCCGGAACGTAAACCCCGACCCGGTCGAACGGTGAAAACCGTTCGCCAACCAGCGCACCCTCCGCGTTTTTTGAAGACCAGTCCTTGCGCATGCTTTTGCGGGCAAACGCATGGATGTTTTTCAAACTGCGGCGGACCGCGTCACGCGTGGCTTGGCTGACAGCCTTGTCGGCTTGGGCGAACTCTCGCTCACTTACAAATAATTGCTTCTTTGTGAGCTTGGCCCCATCAAACCGATGAGTAAGCTCCACCAGGGCATCATCCCCCTCCGCCCCCACTTTCGCAATGATGTCCGCGACCAGATCCCTCACCGAATCCTCGGGAATGGCCCGGCGATGCAGTCGCTTGACGAATGACGGATAGGAGGCATCTTTGTGAGACAAAATTTTCATAAGCTTGGCGTGCGGGCAAGATGCACATTCCGCACCATTACGCCAACCATCATTTGCCCCTCCCCATACCAAATTCGAATGTCCCGCTCCGGCTCCAACCTTGAAAGAATCGACTCTGTGTCGCGTAACACTGCCGTGACCATGAGAACCCTCCTCACATCACTGCTCGCGATACCTTGCTTCTCCGGCTCTCCCGTCAACGCTGAAACAACCAGTTTCAATCGTGACATTCGTCCTATTTTCACCAAGCACTGCACCGCCTGCCACGGCGGCGTGAAGGAAGCCGGTGGCATCTCATTCATTTTTCGCGATCGCGCTTTGCGTGAGGGGGAGTCAGGCAAATTCCCCATCGTCCCCGGCAAGCCCGAGTCCTCCGAATTGCTGCGCCGCGTTCGTAGCACGGATCCCGACGAGATCATGCCCCAGCCCAAACACGGGCCTCCTCTCAAAGCCCACGAAATCGCCCTGCTCGAACAATGGATTTCCGAAGGTGCGAAATGGGAAGAGCATTGGGCTTTCATGCCTCCGGTCGAACATCAAGTTGCGCCGCTCAAGCTGGAAGCCTGGCCATCACGACCTCTCGACCGGCTGGTTCTGGAAAAAATCGAAAAGGCAAATCTCAAGCCCTCTCCGCAAGCTTCTGCCGGCGAGTGGCTTCGGCGTGTCAGCTTCGACCTCACCGGATTACCTCCAAAGACGGATGAACTCAACCAGCTCGAAGCCGCATGGAACACCGATCAGGCCGCTGCCGCGCGCGAAAAAATTACGGACCGGCTCCTCGCCTCTCCCGCTTATGGCGAACGCTGGGCTGCCGTCTGGTTGGACCTCGCGCGCTATGCTGACACCACCGGCTTCGAACGAGATCCCGCAAGAAACATCTGGCCATGGCGAGACTGGGTCATCCGGGCGTTCAATTCGGACATGCCATACAATCAGTTCACCATCGAACAATTGGCTGGTGATCTCCTTCCCGACGCTACCCCAGATCAAATCCTCGCAACCGCCTTCCATCGCAATACTCAAACCAATACCGAAGGCGGAACCGATGATGAGGAATTCCGCGTCGCAGCCGTCATGGATCGGGTCTCAACGGTCTGGACCACATGGCAAGCGACAACCTTCGCATGCGTCCAATGCCATTCCCACCCCTACGATCCGATCACTCATGAAGAATATTACGAGTTCATGGATTTTTTCAACCAATCGGAGGATTCGGATCTCCATTACGAATTCCCGAACATCAAACTGGCTGGACAGGAATACATCGATCTCCAAAAACAAACCCGCAATCTGCGTGAAGAACTTGATGCCGAAGGTAAGGCCATCACCGGTGTCGAATGGAAACCTCTTGCCAATCCCGTGCTGACCCCACAACACGGCACACTCGAGTTGAACCAAGACGGCCTGATCATCAGCGACGGCACACTCCGCAGGGGCACAACGCACAAGATTTCAGGCACACCCATCCCCTTCGATGCCATCAAAATCTCGATCTTCCCGCAAAGTGACAACCCGAAAAACTGGCCGGAAATGGGGGTCATGATCACCGATTTCAAACTTGAGAAAATCTCTACCAACGGAACCAGCGAGACGATTCCGATGGCGGAGATCATCTCCGACTATTTCGCAGGCCCGGCCGACCCGATGAGTGTCTTCACAAGCCAGCCCGGTGGAAATACGTTCCAGCGTTTCAGCGGTCCAGGTGGCAAGGGATCTGGTGGTGTGGGATTTGGCGAATACCCCCGTCTGACCGGCCCACGCTGGTTTGTTCTGCTTCCTCAAAAGCGTGTCGAACTGGCACAGGGCGAATCCATCCGCATCTCCCTCACCCAAGGAGCCAATGCCAATGAATCCCAAGGAACTTACCTGCGAAAATTCCGCATCGAATTCGCAAATGATTCCCGCTACTCCGATCTGCTGAAACATCCCCAGCGCGCCGCAAAATGGCAATCTGTCATGTCCAATCTCGACCGGCTGGCAAGCATGAAGGGAGAGGAAGTGCCCATCATGCGAGACCGTGCTCCGAACGCAAGACGTGAGACCCGGGTTTTTGATCGGGGTAACCGCATGACCAAGGCAAATCCGGTTACCGCCGATGTTCCGGACCTGCTGCGTGCCGGCTTTGAGAAAAAAGATCACGCCAACCGCCTCGACATGGCAAAATGGATGGCAAGCCCTGAAAATCCCCTCACCGCGCGAGTCATGGTCAACCGCCTCTGGGGCGAGCTCTTCGGCTTGGGAATCGTCGAGACCATGGAGGATTTCGGAACCTCCGGCACCAAACCTACCAACCTGGCACTCCTCGATCACCTCGCCCTCCGTTTCCAAAACGAACAAAAATGGTCGGTGAAACAAGCCCTGCGTGAAATGGTATTGTCATCCACGTATCTGCAGACATCCCATGCTACGCCGGAAGCCATTGCTCGGGATCCGAAGAACGAACTCCTTGCAAGAGGCCCGCGCCAACGTCTCTCCGCAGAAATGATTCGAGATCAGGCGCTCGCTGTCTCCGGACTCATCTCCTCCAAATTGTATGGCCCATCCGTTTTCCCGCCCCAGCCCGATGGAGTATGGCGATCGGTTTACAGCGGTGCTTCATGGAAAACTTCCTCCGGCGAGGACAAATACCGCCGCGGAATCTATACCTATGTCAAGCGTACCAGCGGATTCCCCGGCTTCCTCACGTTTGATGCACCGAGCCGTGACATCTGCTCCGCGCGCCGCATCGTATCCAATACACCCCTCCAAGCCCTCGTCACCATGAACGATCCCGCCCACATCGAGGCGGCCGCAGCATTGACGGAAAAGATGCGCCAACATTCCTCGGTGACCGAAGAACAACTTGCCTTTGCTTACCTGTCCGCCACCCAACGGCAGCCAGATCCGGAAATCCTATCCGAGCTGTCGCTTCTCTATCAGGATTTGAAAAAGGAAACGTTCGATGCCAAAATGAACATGGGCCCTGATCCGGCTCTCACCCTTACGGCAAACACCATCCTCAACCTTGACGCCGCACTTACCAAATGAAGTATCTCGAACATGAAATCCGTTATGCGGAACTCTCTCATCTCACCCGTCGTCATTTCCTCTCGAAATGCACCACGGGCCTCGGAGCCATGTGGCTCGCCAGCATGGGTGAAAAGGCGTTCGGCGCGATGGAAAAATTGGTCAAGGATCCGTCCAATCCCCTTGCCCCCGCTGTCCCTCTGATTCCAGGAAAAGCCAAACGTGTCATCTACCTCCACATGGCCGGTGCTCCATCCCAACATGAGCTGTTCGACTACAAGCCCGAACTTGAAAAACTCAATGGTAAGGATTGCCCGAAAGAATTTCTCGAAGGCAGGCAATTCGCCTTCATCCAAGGCGTCCCGAAAATGCTCGGACCGCAATACACATTCAAACAACACGGCCAGAGCGGGGCATGGATCTCGGATCGGCTCCCCCATCTCTCCACCATCGCGGACGATATCTGTTTTATCAAATCGATGCACACGGATCAGTTCAACCACGGTCCGGCCCAACTCCTTGTGCACACCGGCAGCCAGAACCTCGGCTCTCCCTCGATCGGATCATGGGCGACTTATGGTCTCGGATCGGAAAACCAGAATCTTCCCGGCTTCATCGTCCTTACTTCGGGTGGCAAAAATCCAGATGCTGGTAAATCCGTCTGGGGTGCAGGCTACCTCCCCTCCGTTTACCAAGGCGTCCAATGCCGTTCGGAGGGCGAACCCGTCCTATACCTCCAAAATCCCGATGGCGTCACCCGTGATATGCGCCGCCGCTCGCTCGATACGCTGGACCGCATCAACCAAAAAATCGCGCGTCAAACCGGAGATCCGGAAACCGTCACCCGCATCGCCCAATACGAAATGGCATACCGCATGCAAATGCACGCCACCGATGCGTTTGACCTCAAACAGGAAAACGAAGCCACGCATGCGATGTATGGAACCCAACCGGGCAAGGAATCCTTCGCCAACAACTGCCTGCTTGCCCGCCGTCTGGCCGAGCGTGGCGTTCGCTACATTCAGCTGTTCGACTGGGGCTGGGATACCCACGGCACCGACAAAAGCACCTCGCTCAAGGATGGGTTTTCCGATCTCTGCAAGCGCATCGACAGACCCATCACCGCCCTCATCAACGACCTCAAGCAACGCGGCATGTTGGAAGACACCCTCGTGGTCTGGGGTGGTGAATTCGGGCGTACCCCCATGCAGGAAAACCGCGGAGGCGGTGAGATGAAATTTATCGGACGAGATCACAACCCCGGTGCCTTCACGGTGTGGATGGCAGGCGGTGGCGTGAAAGCCGGAACAACCTACGGCGAAACCGACCCCATTGGCTATGAGGCCGTCAAGGACAAGGTCTCCGTTCATGATCTTCACGCCACCATGCTCCACCTGCTTGGCTTCGACCACGAGAAACTCTCTTACCCTTTCCAAGGGGTGAATCAACGGCTCTCCAACATCACCAAAGTTGGCACCAAAGTCGTGAAAGGCATCGTTGCGTAGTTCTCTGCTGACAGAGATGCCGGATCATTGATCTCCCGTGATCCGGAGAAACTGGGGATCAGGAGCGGCTCCCCTGCGATGCATGATGCTATCTCTTTTCCACAGCGACGATGGTGATGTCGTCCATTTGGATTCCATCGCCGGCAAATGACTCGACGGCCTCGATCAGACGCTTCACCACCACCTCAGCCCCCAACCCTGCGCAAGCCCGAAACTGCGAAACCAATCGGTCCATTCCGAATTCCTCATCGCTGGAATTGACAGCCTCTTTCACACCATCCGTGAAAAACAGCACGCAATCGCCCGACTCCAGCTCTACCTCGCAATCTTCAGTCACTCGCTCAAACACCAGTCCCTGATCGATTCCCAAGGCCAATCCCCTCGGTCTGAGCTGCTCCACCTCACCAGTTGATTTCCGGAAAACCAATGCGGCATCGTGACCCGCACGCGCGAAAACCATTTTGCCATTCTCCGAATCCAGCACAGCATAGTTCATGCTGATGAACATGTCTTCCCGGATATCGGGGAAAAGATGCCGATTCACCGCAGCGAGCGCTCGACTCGGCATCAGATTGCCGGGAGCAACCGCTCGGAGCAAGCTCCGGCACATGGCCATCAACAATCCTGCTGCAACTCCTTTTCCGGAAACATCTGCCACTGCCACTCCCAGTTTTCCGTCATTCAGCGGAATATAATCGTAATAGTCTCCACTGATGATACGGGCAGCCATGTTCGTGGCGTGAATTCGGAAACCCTTGAACATCGGATCCTCCTGCGGCAACAATACCCTCTGAACTTCACGGGCGTTGTGGAGTTCTCCCTCGATCGCTTTCTTGGCATTTGCCTCGCGGTGAACCCGGGCGTTGCCGATCGCAAAAGCGGATTGCTCTGCCGCCGAACGAAACACGGCGAAATCGTTCACGCTAAATGCTCCCGATTCAACGAGCTTCGCCACCGCCAACACCCCGATCCCCTGACCGGCATATCTCAGCGGAGCGATCATCACACCCACGTCCGGCACCTCGCTTCTGACATAGATGCCCAACACTCCATATTCGGCAAGGCTCGGGACATGCATCGCCTCCGCTGCGACATAAGCCTTTCCCAGCAGACTCTCGCCAACTTCGATCCGCTCCAGATTCAGGTAGCTAGCCAGCACCCGCCCATCGCGGCTCACCTGCTCCATCAACTCCCGAGATACCCGAATCAAAGGAGGACAGTCTTCCGTCACATAAGAAGGAACCAAAAATCTTCCGTCACGCGCCGGATAATAGATCGCACCGCCTGATGCGCCAACCACACCGACGATACCCTCCACGATCGTCCGCGACAGGGACTTGTCGCTGGGTTCATTGCCAATCGACAAACCGAGATCATGGAGGAAATGAAACATCCGCTCTTCTTCACCTTCCAGGGCCTTCAACACGGTTTTGAGCCGCTTGGCACGCTTGCGCTGCTTGGAGAAAGCGACAGCAAGCGCCACTCCCAGGAAAATCGTAAGAGGGATCAACAACCAGCGAAATTCCTCATTCATGCACTTCAGCCAGTTTGCCGGGTTTTCTCTGCAAGCTCTTCACCCAGCATATCGACGACTCCGGAGAATTTCCTCTCGTTGCTCTCGTTGGCTCGGGATAGAATTTCGTGGGCCTCCAGAACATGCCGCGTGTGCATCACCGTCCCCGCCTTGATCCCCGCGACCTTGGGCTTCAACAAATCACGAGCCTTCTCTTCAAGACCGCTCCAAAGCGAATCGCCCACATTGATCTCCATCAGGAAATCCAGACCCAGATCCTGCAGCGAATGACAGCTCTTCTCACTCGCCGCAGTCACCTGCAACTTGCCGCCATGCTCGGAAATCCTCGCTGCCATGCCTGCCAGAGTGCCCATAAAGGTCGAATCCATGCCTGTGCATTCCTCCAGATCGACAACCAATCTTTCGACCCCCGCACGGATTCTCGCATCACCAAACTCCTTCATGGCCATGCTGTTCAGAAATGAACCCTTGCCCTCGCAGCGTATCCAGCTGAATCCCTCAAATTTACCAACTTTTATGGAAGAATCTTTAGCCACGTATGATGTGCCGCAAATCGGCGGCCATTGGGAAAATTCTAATCATACTTTTCGAACGGTCAAACTATTCCGCATCGATCATCAGGAAATCCGCAGGGGTTTTCATCACGCAGGCCGGTGATGGGTTGTAAAATCCTCGCCCGATAGCTACAGATCTGACAGGTTGATTCCGTGTCTTCAATTCATCCTTCGGACGAAATCCATGACACTGCCAACCTTCTTTGAAACCATCCTGAAAACCGCCTGATCCCAACCACCTATGAAATCCCGATATCTGGCTCTCATTCCCATCATCCTGCTGGCCATTGCCCTTATTCCGCTCGCCGTGATCCGCAACGAAATAGAGGAGATTTCTCCTGCCACCCCACACACGAGACAGAAAATCGAAATTCCTCCCTATACAACTCGCCCGGCCTCACCCGATGGCATCGGCAAAGTTTTCATGGGTCGTGAAATCTCCAAGGTCATGGGCCATCCCGGCATCGGGTGGCTGGAGCGTACCGATCGGGAAAAAGAAGAAGCCCCATCCAAAGCCATCGCACTCCTCAACCTCCCGCCCCATGCAGTCATCGCGGACATCGGCGCCGGCTCCGGCTACTACAGCTTCCGTATCGCTTCCCGCATCCCCGAGGGAAAGGTCATCGCCGTCGATATCGAAACCCAGATGCTCCGCTTCCTGAAAAACGAAGCCGAAAAACATCGGCTTACAAATGTCGTTCCTCACCTGGGCACCATCGAATCCGTCAATCTCGCCCCCAACACCATCGATGCCGCCATTCTCGTGGATGCCTATCACGAATTTTCCCACCCCGCCGAAATGCTCCGATCGATCCATTCCGCCCTGAAGCCGGGAGGGATCATCTACCTGCTCGAATTCCGTGCCGAGGATCCCCGGGTTCCCATCAAAACCCTTCATAAAATGTCGGCCGAGCAAGCCATCAAGGAATTCGAAACCCTCGGTTTTTCCTTCGTCGAAAACAAACCCGACCTACCGTGGCAACATTTCCTGATCTTCAAGAAACCTTGAAACTCGGCCTCACCGGCACCCCGCATTTCGCAAAGTGTTTTTTTGCGTCTCCCACGGTAAATTTGCCGAAATGGAAAATGGACGCGGCCAACACCGCATCCGCCTTGCCTTTTTCCAACACCTCCACCATATGATCGAGATGACCCGCACCGCCGGAGGCAATCACAGGGATGCCGATCGATGAGGAAACCGCGGCCGTCAACTCGCAGTCGTAGCCCGCTTGGGTTCCATCAGCATCCATCGAGGTCAGTAAAATTTCCCCTGCCCCGCGGCGCCACACCTCCTTGGCCCACTCCACCGCATCCAAGCCAACCGGATTACGGCCCCCATGGGTATAAACACCCCACTTTCCGGGACCCTCACGCTTCGCATCGATCGCGACAAC
This sequence comes from Verrucomicrobiota bacterium, assembly GCA_041170385.1. Taxonomy (GTDB): domain Bacteria; phylum Verrucomicrobiota; class Verrucomicrobiia; order Verrucomicrobiales; family Akkermansiaceae; genus Luteolibacter. The sequence goes on from JBEAZA010000057.1 coordinate 79,217, forward strand.
GATGCACTGATTGCCGAACGCCCTGGCTCCCTGATCCACCAGATCCGGATCAAGGACAGCGGAGGTGTTGATTCCGACTTTGTCAGCCCCGGCATGCAACATGGCGCGCATGTTTTCCACGGACCGGATTCCACCCCCGACAGTCAATGGAATGAAACATTTCTCCGCTGTTCTCCGAACCACATCCACCATCGTTTCACGCGCATCCGAAGAGGCGGTAATATCCAAAAACACCAGTTCGTCCGCCTCCTGCTCGTTGTATGCAATCGCACACTCCACGGGATCACCGGCATCGATCAAATCCACGAAATTCACACCCTTGACCACACGGCCATGGGTGACGTCCAAACAGGGAATGATACGTTTCGCAAGCAAACTAGGCGTTCAATGGATTAAAAGAAGGCGGTGGAAAAGCGAAATTAAAAAAACGATGCCTTTCCGGACATCGTTTTTTGAGAAGAACGAAATTTCTCGTTCGGTGGCTCAGCCAACTTTTGGCTTGGCCGCACGGCGTACCGCGCCGAAACGCTTCTGGAACTTGTCGATCCGGCCTTCGGTATCCACAAACTGCTTCTGGCCCGTGAAGAACGGATGGGAATCCGATGTGATACCTACGGAAATCACGGAATGCTCGACGCCATCGATGACTTCCTTCTTGTCGGAACTCTTGGTAGAACGGGTGACGAAACGGGCGCCAGTGGTCATGTCGACGAAAACCACCGGTTTGTAGTTGGGATGAAGATCCTTTTTCATAAGAGATTTGATTTGCCGCACGTACCAACGCGCGGGGCGGGAAACATGCCCAAAATTGCAGCGCTGTCAAGATTTTAGATTTCTCCATCAGAAATCAAACAACATCGCCTGATCGTCCGATTTCTTCGGTTTTTTCGGCTTGGGCTTGTCCGGCTTGACTTCTGCCACCTCTTCAATCCGAGCCTCAGGAACAACCACAACGTCAGGCACAGGATCGATCTCGATGATGTCCTTGGAAACGATCGCTTCAATCGCCTCGGTTTCGGATGGATCCGCATTCTTCGTGGTGTCGATATCAGACATCTTCAGCACGTTCGCCTCGGGTTGAAGAGCATCCGTGCCTGTAAACCCGCGAAGAGCAAATCCGATCCAGGCTTCCAACTGCACCTCAGGGTCAGCGCCCCCACTCCATTCGATCTGGGATTGCGCCAAACCCGACTCAAAAAATGACCATGATTGCTCAAGATTCACCGCATCCGCTCCCGCGATCCTGAGCGCTTGGAGGTATGCTCGACTCAAGTTCGTGCGCCCCTCGGACAAATCGCGCGACATCGAGGACAATGGGAAAACCATGATTCTTCCCGCCAATTTCATGAAAAAAATGCTGTCCATCCGGACCCGTTCGGCGGCATTCAGGAGCGCCCTGACATATCCCGCCAAAATATCTGCGACGGAACTTGCTTCCCGGAGAGCCTCCATACGTGCTTCCTCCAAGGGTTCCATCACATGGGACATGACCAGCTCCATCAACCCCTCCCGACTCCCGAAATGATAGTTCACCGCAGCCACATTTGCATGTACCGCACCGGTGATGTCACGGACCGATACCAAGTCAAATCCTTTCTCCACCACCAGACGCTCCGTCGCATCCAACAACTTTCTCTTGGGCCCAGAATCAGGAATGGTTGTGACTCTCATCCTTTTAAACAAGCGTTCCACCTGTCTCCTGTCAATCCTGCAACGTTGAACCCATGCCGAAAACCGCTCCAGTCTTGCTGATTTTGGGATTTGTGATTTGAAATTTCATACCTAGGATACCGACCATGCCCGGCCTCATTATCGCTCCACGTGCACGTATTTTTCACGGTCATGAATGGATTTACTCATCGGAAATCAAAAAATCCTTCGGCAATCCTCAACCCGGTGACGTGATCACACTCAAGGATTTCCGCGACCGCCCCTTGGGATCGGCCATCTACAATCCCAACTCCCAGATCGTCGCACGCCGCTTCTCGCGCAGACGTCAGGATCTGGATCTCGATTTTTTCACCCGCCGCATCCGGCAGGCGATCCAACTCCGCTCTCACATCGCTGGTCTCGATGATGCGCTCTGCCGCCTGGTCTGGTCGGAATCCGATGGCATTCCCGGCCTGATCGTCGATCGCTATGGCGATCACCTTGCTGTCCAGACACTGACGCTTGCCATGGACATGCGCAAAGAACTCATCCGCGATGCGCTGATCGACCTCCTCAATCCCCGATCCATCATTCTTCGCAACGACTCCCCCTCCCGAAAAGCCGAAGGCATGGAGCCAGGCATTGAACTGCTGCACGGGTCAAATCCCGGCCCTTTCATGATTCATGCCAATGGTCTGGAATTTGAAATCGATCTGATCGACGGCCAAAAAACCGGACTTTATCTCGACCAACTGGAAGCACACAACGAAGTCGCCAATCTATCGAGAGGCCTGCGGGTGCTGGACTGCTTCACCAACCAGGGCGGCTTTGCGCTTGCCTGCGCCAGGGCTGGCGCGGCGAGCGTCACAGCCGTCGATATTTCAGCCTCGGCCTGCGCTTCGGCAAGACGAAATGCGGAAATCAACCAGCTACCCATCGATGTCATCGAAGCCAATGTGTTCGATTTCCTGAAATCAGCGCAACCCGAATACGATCTGATCATTCTCGATCCGCCGAGTTTCACCAAAAACAAGAAAAACCTGATGGACGCGATGCGTGGCTACAAAGAAATCCATCTGCGCGCGCTCAAGCTGTTGGACAAGGGAGGGCTTCTCTCCACGTTCTGCTGCTCCCATCATGCCTCCCGCGAACTGTTTCTGGCAAACCTCGCGGATGCCTCGGTCGACGCGAAAAAATCCCTGCGTCTGGTCGCGGAGCACAGCCAGCGCGGCGACCATCCCATCCTCATTTCAATTCCGGAAACCTCCTACTTGAAGGGCTTTTCAACCCAAGTCATTGCAACGAGATAAGCTACCGAACCGCCAAAACGGATACTGAGGCATCGTGCAACAACCTCTCCGCATTGGTGCCGAGGAAATAGCTCGCCATGGGAGAATGGCCGCGTGTTCCCATCACCACCAAATCCGCACCACTGAATTTCACGTGCGTCGTGATCGCCACCGATGGCATCTCGGACTCCAGAACCAGCGTTTCAAACCTCACGCCAGCCAGGGCTGCGCCATGACGTTCAACATATGACTTCATCTGCCCCTCGACCCTCGCACGACATTCCTCCACATAGGTCGAAGGAGCGGCAGCCGCATGTTCAAGCACCTCACCCCACGCATCCGATCCCGGAGGATACATCACGTGTACGATTTCCAAGATGGAACCGTCACGCCGTGCGATCTCTGCCGCACGCTCAACAGCCTGGTCCGCTGTGTCTGAAAAATCCGTGCAAACCACGATTTTTTTGAAATCCCCCCCTTGCCAGTCGCGCAACACCAACACATCGCATGCCGCCATCCGTACGCAACGGGCGGCGATGGAACCCAGCCGCGCTTTGGTCATGTCGTTTGCCGAAATGATCAATACCGAAGCCCCGGAATCCGTAACAACCTGGCACAGTTCCTCGGCCGGTTTGCCGATCTTTACCACAAATTCGACTTCGACACCTTCCGTTTTTCCTCGCAACAAAGCCTCGAATTTCCGTTCCGCAGATGCCTTCAGTTCATTCTGGGTTTCACTTCCGATACCGCTCGCCTTGCGGTGTTCCAGCCGACTCTTGTCCAACACATGCACAGCAAGCAGACGGGTCGCTCCGGACTTCGCACGCGCCAACCCATGCCTGATCACCATCGGAGACGAATCCGAAAAATCGATACCTGCTACGATAATCTTTTGCTTTTCCATATTCTCGTGTCTGAAAGGTTGAAATTCATATCCGCATACCCCTATAGCACAGGCCATCAACCTTACGCAACTTTTTCAGAGCATTTGCTTCGCTTTGCCCGAATTTCAGAGAATCATGCAGGATTGGACATTGACCGGCTTTCAGGATAGTCATTGCGGGAATTTTCCAGCCTGACCTGAAAATGGATTATACCAACCTCATCGCCAAACGCAAAGACCGCTTCCGTGAACTCGAGGAGGCCATCGGCGATCCGAATCTGTTCGACGATCCGAAACGTGCGACCGAAATTCTGCGTGAGCATCGCAAACTCGGGCAAACCCTGAATCTCTGGGATAAGCTGTGTAGCACCGAGAGCCAACTCGCGGAAACCCTGGAACTCGCAAAATCCGAGGACAAGGAACTCTCGACCATGGCCGCTGAAGAAATCCCCGAGCTTGAGTCATCCATGAAAACGCTTCGCGAGGACATCCAGTATGCCCTGTTACCCGCCGATCCGAACGAGGATCGAGATGCCCTCATCGAAATCCGTGCCGGAGCCGGAGGTGACGAAGCCTCCCTTTTCGCAGGCGAAATGATGCGCGCCTACCAACGTTACGCTGACTCCCGCGGATGGAAAACCGAACACCTCGAATCCTCTCCCTCCGAGGTCGGTGGCTTCAAGGAGGTTATTCTCAAAATCACCGGTGATGAAGTGTTTCGTTTCATGAAGTATGAGTCTGGCGTGCACCGCGTACAACGCGTACCCGCCACCGAAACCCAAGGCCGCATCCATACCTCGACCATCACCGTCGCGGTCCTGCCGGAAGCTGAGGAAGTCGATGTCGAGATGAGGCCTGAAGACCTCCGCATCGAGGTATGCCGCTCCGGTGGTGCGGGCGGACAGCACGTCAACACCACCGACTCCGCAGTGCAGATTTTTCACCTTCCAACCGGACTCTACGTCCGCTGTGAACATGGCCGCTCACAAATCAAAAACCGCGAGCTGGCCCTGGATATCATGCGCACCCGCCTGTACGAGAAAAAGCTGCAGGAACAACAGGCCGCATACTCGGAGAATCGGCGATCCCTGATTGGCTCGGGAGACCGCTCGGAAAAAATCCGAACCTATAACTTTCCGCAATCCCGTTGTACCGATCACCGCATCGGCTTCACATCCCACAATCTGGATGCCATCATGACCGGCGACTTCCATGAAATCACCGCCGAGCTGATGAAACATGAAATGGCCGAACGTCTCGCCGAAGCAGGAATGTAAGCCATGCCCAGTCCCACGGAACAAGATGTGATCAACGCCTGCGGCGAATCGGGAATCCGTGCCATGGTTGCGGCGTTCTACCGCCGCGTTCGCAACGATGACCGAATCGGCCCGATGTATCCTGCTGATGACTGGGAAGGTTCGGAACAACGCCTCGCAGAATTCCTGTTGTTCCGCCTGGGCCATTCCGACACGTATCTGCAACATCGCGGACACCCACGTCTCCGGATGCGCCACATTCCCTTCCGCATCGGTATTGCCGAACGCGATCGCTGGCTGGAACTGATGTCCGAGGCCATGGATGAAACCGGAATCCCTCTCGTTGCTCGCGCCTTCCTCGATCCCTTCTTTACGCAAGTTGCCGACTTCATGCGCAACCAAAGCGAACATTAGGCGCGTGTCCTGAAACGGAAGCATCGATACGGATCGATGAACCGACTTATCCCGCTTCCCCTGAAACCACAACTCTCCCACGGACTTCCCCTGAAACGATCGCGTGTGGCCAAACCACGCTTTCCACAACCCGCGAATTTCGGGTGATCAGCGCCCCTTTTCCAATCACGCTCGCCTGAATGACCGCGCCATCCTCAATGACGGCCTCGGGATGGACCGGTGCTTCCAAGGCCAATTGCCGATGAGCAGCGAGATAAGTTTCCACATCCCCTAAATCCAGCCAATCTCCTTCATCCAGCACCACCCCTCCGATCCCGCCCTCGCGCACCAACTCCTGAAACGCCGGAATGACCGAAACCACTTCTCCTGCAGGTATTCTCCTCAGAAATGCTTTCCTCACACAATAAATTCCGCTGAACACATGAGTTCCGGCCAGCCCCCTGACTTCTCCACGCACATCTTCCACGCGCCCCGTTTCACCGAGGGAAATTCGCTTTTCCATACCGGCGGAGCGCAACGCCAGGGTCACCTCATCTCCGCTCTCCTCATGGGCTACAACCAACTTGGACAGATCCATCGAGGAAAAAATGTCTCCATTGTGAACCAGAAGACTTCCTTCCTCCATCCATGGTTTAAGCCGCTTCAATCCACCCCCCGTATCCAGCAATACCGGCTCATGGAAAAATGTCACATCGCGGCCGGTTCCAAATCCATCCCACGCCTCGGGCAAATGGTGGGTATTGATTGCAAAACGTCGGCATCCCACCGCTTCACAAGCCTCGACTGCCCACTCGGCGAGCGGCTTGTGAAACAACGGAACCAGCGGCTTGGGCAAAACATCCGTCAATGGCCGCAAGCGCGTGCCCAAACCGGCTCCGAGGATAAAGGCTTGTGTGATCATTCGTCCTCAGTCCTTCCCTGCCAGCTTTCTCAATCGGTCTACCGTACTGCGCAAAACTTTGAGATCGGCCTCCATCCTCTCAAGCAACTCTTCAAGCTCCGGCTCGGATTGTGTCTTCTCAGGCAACATCGACAACTCCTGCATCGTGGAAACGATGATTCCGATAAACAGATTCAAAATCGTGAACGTCGCGATGATGATGAACGGCACGAAAAACGCCCAAGCAAATGGGTGACTCTCCATCACGGGCCGCACGATCCCCATCGACCAGCTTTCCAGGGTCATCACTTGGAAAAGGGTATACAAACTCCTGCCCAACGTACCGAACCATTCGGGGAAATCGCCTCCAAACAAGCGGGTTGCCAGAACCCCTGCCGTGTAAAAGAAAATTGCCATCACAGCCACGACTCCTGCCAATCCGGGAATCGAATGCAAGAATGCCGCCACCACTTTGCGCAGCGAGGGGATCACGGTCAGCAATCGCAACACTCTCAACACGCGCAACGATCGCAATACAGCCCATGGTCCGGCTCCGGGAATGACCGCCACCGCCACTACAAGAACATCAAACACATTCCATCCGCTTTTCCAAAAGGCCGCGCGGTAGGCAGCCAACTTCAATACGATTTCCACCACAAACACCCCCAAACAGACATGATCGATCGCGACCAAGACCCCGCCACATTTGACCATCATGTGTACCGATGTCTCCAGCCCAAGCACCACCGCATTGAGCAGGATCAGCAATACGATCCCTCCCTGCACGATCCCGGATTCAACCCATCGCGCCAGACGGATTCTCCATAACGCGACACCCGCGCTTGACTCAAGTGTTTTCAATTCTGACTCACCCATGACTTTGTGACAAGATGCGCGAATGCAACCATGCGCCCGGACAACTGCAAGAGCGGATTTTCGGAATATTGCCCTAGATATCCGGATCGCTTGCCGTAATCTCGCGCCATTGCCATGCACTTCCCCAATTCCAAAAGCCAACCGGAACCACTCGCCCGGCCAGAGTCGCACCACGGCAGCCCCTGATCTGTCATTCCCATCCACCGTTCCCGCTGATCATGCCTCCCGGCCAACGCTACATCTCAAGATCCGAACCCAACCTGGGACTCGGACACGTGATCTCCGAAACCCACGGCCATATCGAAATCTGTTTCCCGGCTGCGGAGGACAAACGCACCTATGCCCTCGAGACGGCACCCCTGATCCGGGTCCGCTTCTCACCCGGTGATGAAATCTCAGACAAGCATCAACACCACCTGACCGTCGAATCCGTGACCGAGCAAGACGGCCTTCTGGTTTATCATGGAGATGGCAAATCCATTCATGAATCCGATTTACTCGATTCCTTGTCGTTCATCCGGCCGGAAAAGCGGCTGCTCGCTGGGTTGACAGATCATCCCCGTGATTTTGACCAACGTTTGGAAGCCTTACGCTGGAACTCAAATATCCGACGTTCTCCCGCACGCGGTTACACCGGTGCGCGCATCGACCTCATCCCGCATCAGCTCTCCATCGTCGCGGAAACCGCAAGCCGCCTTCACCCGCGCGTGCTGCTGGCCGATGAGGTCGGTCTGGGGAAAACCATCGAAGCCTGTCTGATCCTCCATCGCCTGCACCTCACGGGCAGGGCCAACCGCATCCTCATCCTCGTTCCGGAACCGCTCGTACACCAATGGTTCGTCGAACTCCTGCGCCGCTTCAACCTGCTCTTCGCCATCTTCGACGAAGAACGGTGCCAAGCCATTAACTCCCATGATCCGGACACCAATCCGTTTTCGGATTCACAACTCATTCTCTGCCCCACCCCGTTTCTTTCGGAAAACCCGACCCGCACCCGTCAGGCGCTGGAAGCCGATTTTGATCTGCTGATCGTCGATGAAGCCCATCACCTGGAGTGGTCGCCCGAGGCAGCCTCGCCCGCCTATCTCACGGTTGAAGCACTCGCACAACGCATACCCTCATTGCTGCTCCTGACCGCAACGCCGCATCGGCTCGGACCCGAGGGTCATTTCGCCCGACTCCGCTTGCTCGATCCCGCACGCTATTGCAGTCTCGATGAATTTCTTCGCGAGGTCGATTCTTACACATCTCTGGCCGATGTCGTGGAGCAGCTCAACAGAGGTAAAATTCCAAATAACATCAACGAACTCACCGACAGCTCACCGCTTGCATCGCAGCATCTAACCTCACTGAAACAGGGAGATGAGAGCTCTCGGCGGAAATTGATCAACGAACTGATCGATTCCTTCGGGACGGGGCGGGTGCTTTTCCGCAACACCCGCGAGCGACTCGACGGATTTCCCAAACGTATTCCCTACCTTCATCCGCTGAAGAAATCCCTTTCACCCTATGCCTGGCTTGCGGGTTTGTTGCGTAGCCTTGCTCCAACTGAAAAAATACTTCTGATCACCCACTCTCCCGAAGCCGCGATCAGTGTCCGGGAAAAGCTACTCAAGGAAATCCGGATCGAAAGCGCCCTGTTCCACGAGGAGCTCTCCATGCTGGAACGCGATCGAAATGCGGCTTACTTCCAGGAAGCGGACGGAGCACGGATCCTGATTTGCTCGGAAATCGGCTCGGAAGGACGCAACTTCCAATTCGCACGACACCTCGTCCTTTTCGGCCTGCCTCGCGACCCTGAGGTTCTGGAACAACGCATCGGTCGCCTCGATCGCATCGGCCAGAGAGGTGACATCCACATCCATATCCCTTTCGGCAAAGGCAGCCATTCCGAACTTCACGCACGCTGGTTGCACGAAGCGCTGGATGCTTTCTCCCAACCTCTCAAGGGTGCAACCACCCTGGCGACCACGCTACTTCCGGAGCTCGATGAGTTGAAAGATGCGGCCGATGATTCGGCCGCTTTCCGCGAATTCATGAAACGTTCCGCATCCCTGAAGGCGGATGTAAGTCAACAACTCAGCTCCGGGCACGATCTCCTGTTGGAAATCGGTGCGCCACCCGCATCTCAGTCCGCCGAGCTTCTTGAGGAAATCGAATCCGCTGACCGGAACCCGGGCTTCGAACGTTTCTCACTGAGACTTTTCGATTTCCTCGGATTGGATATTTCGGATCTTTCATGCCGCTCTTTCCTCCTCAAACACGGCAACCGCCGTTCCGACGCGTTTTCCGACATCGGTCATGACGGCATCTCCATCACCTATGACCGAACCACCGCCCTCTCCCGCGAGGATCTATCTTTTCTGACCTTCGACCACCCCCTATTCCGCGATGCTCTGACCCAACTTCTCGACGGCAGCCATGGCAATGCGTCCTTTGCCAAACTCCCCTCCACCAGCGGAAAAAGCATCCTGCTCGAATGTGCGTTTGTTCTTGAGCCGATCGCTCCGGCACGCCTTCACCTTGATCGCTTCCTACCTCCCACACTCCTGCGGGTCATCGTGGATCATAACGGAAATTCACAAACCAAAGCGCCTCCCAGCCAACTTCTCCGGCCCGGCGATCCGCGCCAGATCGTCAATCAGGAAGGCTTCAAAACCCGCCTCTTTCCGAAGATGTTGGCAGCTGCCAGAGAGATCGCCGAGCGCGCTGCCTGCAGACCCGTCGAATCCGCCGTGGAGACGGCCCAGCAAACGTTCATCGCACAGATCCGACGGCTCGAACATCTATCACGATGCAATGCGGGCATTTCCCCATCGGAAATCGATTCCTTGGAAGCCGCTCTCAGGGATACCTTGGCATGCCTATCTGCCGCGCGCACACGACTCGATTCGCTGAGGGTGATCTTTTGCGGGTAGTCCGGTTCGCGATCCTCAAGATCCGCAGAAACCGCATGCCTCATACGAGCCGAAGCCCCGTTGCATCGGGTTGCGATATCTTTCCAACATTTTCCAAGAGCACTCTTGCGAAGTATAGCCCAACGCATAACCTGAAACCCTGTGAGCCAAACCGAATTACCAGCATCGCCACCCCGCGCCTGGGTAGAAATCCATACTCGTAACCTCCGCCACAATCTCGAAGTCGCCCGGGAAATCTCAAAGGGGGCGATCATGGCCGTCGTCAAAGCCGGAGCTTACGGACATGGTCTCGAGGCGATCTCACGGATCCTTGAGTCGTCCAATGTCGAATTCCTCGGTGTTGCCAATATCGGCGAGGCTCGTCGTATCCGCAATGCTGGCATCAAGACCCCGATCTACCTCCTCGGTGCCACATGGGATCAGGAACGTGAGGAAATTGTCGCTCGGGACATCACCCCCTGTATCTCGACCGCCGAGGAAGCCATCTCATTCAATCACATTGCGGGAAAACAGGATGTCAAACTGGCTGTCCACCTTGCCGTGGATACGGGAATGGGCCGCGGCGGTTTTTTGCCAGAGGACCTTCAGATCCAATATCCGAAGCTCTGCAAACTCGCTCATCTGCGAATCGAAGGCATCGCATCGCACCTTTCATCCTCCGATGAAGACGAATCCTTCACTCTCCAACAAATCGCAAGTTTCAATCAAACCGTCGAGAATCTCGGTGGTCCGGCAAGATTCAAGTGGCGGCACCTTGCCAACAGCGGCGGCATGCTGGGTTATGTGAATCATTGTTGCAATCTGTCCAGACCCGGCCTGATGATTTACGGCACCTCCCCGATCCCGGAGTTTCAATCCGGTCTGCGCAACGTCATGTCTCTGAAATCCCGAGTTACCCTTGTGCGCACTCTGCCAGCAGGCCACAGCATTTCCTATGGCCGCACCTATGTGACATCGGAACCCACCCGCGTGGCCACCATCGGCATTGGCTACGGAGATGGGTTTCCACGCCACGTTTCCGGAAAGCACGCGGAAGTGTGGATCCGTGGCAAGCGCCATCCCATCATCGGACGCGTGACCATGGACCAGACGATCGTACGCTTGCCAAACGACTCCGATGTCTGCTGCGGGGATGAGGTCGAACTCTTCGGGGAAAACATTCCTGCCGCTGAAGTTGCCCGACTCGCTGACAGCATCGTTTGGGAACTCTACACAGGGATTACCCCCAGAGTGGAACGGTCGTATGTTGAATGAAAAAATCCGCAGCGATTGCTGCGGATTTGATATGATGAAAGGTTGATATGCCGGGTTGATAAGGAGCCTTGACGGATCATGGTCCAGACCAACGGCAACCTCCAATCTAAAGGCGATGGAAACGATCCATCAACCCCAGTCGTCGTTGCCGTAGCCGCCTTTGTTGCCGCCACCCTTGTGACCGCCGCCACCTTTGTAGCCGCCGCCGCCACCTTTGTAGCCGCCACCGCCACCGCCTTTGTAGCCGCCACCGCCGCCACCTTTGTAGCCGCCACCGCCGCCACTGCGA
>JBEAZA010000058.1:0-67859 GCA_041170385.1 Verrucomicrobiota bacterium
GCGAGTCTTTCTCCCCGTCCACGGAAATCGCCTTTGCCGGAGACCGATCCCTGATGCAACAAACCTGAGCTGCAGCGGCGCTGCGCGGCACCGGCGATTTTTTCTCCCATGCGGCCCAACACATCGAATTCCACCGGATGTTCGAAACAGACGCCACTCGCATTCGGACCCGATCCTGCCAAGATGGGTGTGCCGTGGGATTCCACCGCCAACGCCTTGGCGAGCACCTCGTGGATGGCGCGATAGCTTTGACCGCTTTTCCATCGTGCGGGTTCGAACCGGTTCGGGATGATCAAGCTGTATGTCCAATCGTCCCGATGATCCACCAATCCCCCGCCGGTGCAGCGCCGGACCCAATCCAATTCCGGAAAAAGTCGTTTGGCTTCCGCCAACTCCCCGAAATATCCGAGACTTCCCCACTGCCCTGACCATGTGTAGACCCGTAACAACGGCATTGCCGCGGTTTTCAACAACCATTCGTCCACCGCCATCGCCTCCGGTCCGGAGCGCGCTTTCGGATCGAACCACAAGACCAATTCATCAAAAATCACAGACAAATCATGTCTCCGATCACCGTGGAATCAAGCCGTTGGAAAAAAATGCGCTTTCCGGCAAAAAAGTGATTGCACCTCAGCTACTCTCTCCATAGCGTCCCGCCCACCCGAACGGGATGGAGCGGTAGCTCAGTTGGTTAGAGCGCCAGCCTGTCACGTTGGAGGTCGCGGGTTCGAGCCCCGTCCGCTCCGCCATCCCATTCGAGTCAACCCCGCCATCCGGCCCCAAAAGCCTCACGGCGGGGTTTTTCTTTATTCCGCCCTCACTTCCCGCTAGCCTACTTGAGATACGCGCTGCCCGGCCGTGCGTTTCACCACCGAACGACGATCCGATCCATATCGTCCCCATCACGTTTCACCCTTCCCAACCATGCCCACTGTCGCCATCGTCGGCCGCCCCAATGTCGGGAAATCCGCGCTCTTCAACCGCCTCGCCGGACGCAAAATTGCGATCGTGCATGATCAGCCGGGCGTCACGCGCGACCGGATCTCCGCAACCTGCAGCCTCACCGTCCATCCCTGCACCCTGATCGATACCGGCGGTATCGGCGCCGCATTGGACGACGGCTTCGGGGCGCAGGTCGAGATCGAGGCCGACATTGCCATGCAAACGGCCGATCTGATCCTGTTCATCGTCGATGCCCAAGAAGGCCTGACTTCCATCGATCAGGCTCTCGCCCAAAAACTCCGGAAAGCCAAACCTCCCGTGGTTCTCGTGCTCAACAAAGTGGATCACGACAAACACGAGGCTGCATTCTCCGATTTCGCTTCGCTTGGATTGAAGGAATCGGTCTTCGTTTCCGCCGAACACGGCCGGAATTTCACCGAACTGGTCGATAAAATAGATACCGTGCTCGAGCCCCTGCACACCGAGACCGAACAGGTGATGGAAACGGCCGTAAAGGTCGGGATCAAACTCGCGATCATCGGCAAGCCGAATGCGGGGAAATCCTCATTAGTGAACGCCATTCTCAAGGACGAACGCACCATTGTTTCCAACATCGCTGGCACCACCCGCGACGCGATCGATCTGCCTTACACCTATGCGGGCGAACATTTCACGCTCATCGACACCGCAGGTCTGCGTCCCCGTGGCAAACGGGACAACTCGGTGGAAGTCTTCTCCGCCATCCGCTCGGAAAAGGCCATCCGCCGCTCCGATCTTTGCGTGCTGGTCATCGACCTCGCCGAGGGTGTCACCGCCCAAGACCGCAAGATCGCCCAGCTGATTCTGGAGGAAAAAAAACCCTGCCTGATTGTCCTCAACAAATTCGATCTCTATCATCCCGGCGCCAGCCATAAGGATCGGGTGGCAGAGGCGGAAGCACACGTCCGGCGTGAATTATTTTTCCTTTCCTATGCGCCATTCGTCACTTGTTCCGCCAAGACCGGCGACTCAACCGGCCAAGTTCTGAAAAAAGCGCTCGAGATCAAAAAACTCGCTCAGAATGTCCCCGGAACCGGCAAGCTGAACCGGATGCTGCAGACGGCCTTGCTGAAAAACCCGCCACCAACCGACAACAAGACCCGCCGTCTCAAGCTTTTCTACGCAACCACCGCGTTGAACGAAAAATACTCGGTCATTCCCGTCCCTACGTTCGTCCTTTTCGTCAACGACAAGACGCTGATGAAAGACTCCTACGAAGCCTATCTGACCAATCAAATCCGCGAGAGCCATCCCGCACCGGGCATCCCCATCGTGTTCTCCGTGCGTTCACGCACCCGCCGCGAGTGGACACCGCCGAAAAAGGACAACCAAGGGCACTAGAATCATGGAATGCCCCCTCAGCACGATGGACGACATCCTCGTCCTGCCCGATCACCATGAATGCCTGACCTGTGGCCATGAATGGAACACTGTGGACAATGCCGCCCCCTCCTCCCCTCCGGAAGACCGCATCGTCAAGGACGCCTATGGCAATATCCTCTGGACAGGTGACATCGTTGCCATGATCAAGGACCTGAAGCTCAAAGGTTCATCCGAAACTCTCAAAACCGGCACCAAATTCAAACCGATCCGTATCGTCGATGGGGATCACGAGATCGACTGCAAGATGAACGGCATCTCCATCGCTCTCAAAGCGATGTATGTGAAGAAAGTGTCGTAATCACTTCCCGACCAGCTCCGCTTCGCCGAGCTCGCGGGCGAGTTCATTGAACTCCGCGATCTCTGCCGCAGTGAAATGCAGGCCACCGGCTGCATCCGATGCCTTGCGGGCCTTTGCTTCCAGTTCGCCCGGCAACATCGCTTCCTCATTTCCATGGCCAAGGATATCATCGAGCACGGCTTTGAGGTTTTCGATCTGAGTGCGTCCCTTGGCAAAATGCCTGCCGGAAAGCGCATCCGGATGGATCACGTGGAAATAGAACACCGTGGTCGTTTTCTCGTCCTTGTCGGAAACCTCCCGACCGCGAAGGGTCGGGATCGAACCACCGATCAACCCACCGAAAATTTCATTCAGAAGCGACATTCCGTAACCTTTGTGACCGCCGAACGGTAGCAGCGCGGCAACTGCGTGGGGATCAAGCGTGGGTTTTCCTTCTTTGTCCACCGCGGCACCCGGTGGCAGTTGCTTGCCCTCTCGCTTCAAGGCCTGAACCCGTCCCATCGCCACGGTCGAGGTGGCCCAGTCCATCACGATTGGAAATCCGTTGGCAGCTTGGGAGGGAATGCCCCATGAATGCGGATTGGTACCGAGGGTCGGGAATTTTCCGCCGAACGGAACCACTTCCGCCAGGGTCGAGGTACAGTTGGTGTAGGCAAAATACCCCCGCTCCGCTGCTTCCATCACATAACCACCGCCCCAGAGATAATGGAACGCGTTGTCCACCGCGATCTGTGCGATGCCGTATTGGTCCGCCAACCCGATTGCACGGTCAATCGCACGATACGCCACAGCCTGACCCAACTTCTTGTTCGCATTCCAGATCTCCGATGCAGGGAAGCGGGATGGCAACACCTCGATCTCCGCACCGGGAACACAACCACCGATCGCCGATCCGAAGAGGTGATCCAGATGAAGCGCTTTGAGGGCATGATGCGTTCGGATTCCGTGACGCGCCGCTTCCGCCGCAAGCTTGGTACCGAGAGACGCCTCCTCCTCCGTATAACCACGGGATTTGTAAGCGGCAATCACCAGGGCGTCATGAGCCTCACGCGAAACAGTTAAAAAGTCTGACATGGAATGTGGAATGGTTGGTTGAAATCACATGCCGCCGGTGCGGCCGCACTTGCTCTAACCCCTTCTTTGCAAATCGGCAAGCCTTCTGTCTTTTTCTTGGTTTCCAATCGAGCTTTGACCCGCTAGACTCCGCATCGTGGTCGAGAAAAGTGACTTGCGTGCCGTGCTCCAATACATTCCCCAATTCAGGGGAAAGGTATTCTGTGTCCTGATCGAGGCCGATCTGTTGCCTGAACCCGCTGTCGCCGAAACCTTGCTGGACCTCGCGGTCCTCGAAGACCTCGGCGTGAAACTGGTTCTCGGCGTGTTGGGAGGGGATCTCAAGGATCTGTATGACTGGACCCTGGAGTGTGAAATCATGGCCGCCCGGGTGACCCGCCCCATCACCGATGAACTCGCAGCCAAAGAAGTCGGAGACATTCTGCAGCGGGGCCAATCCGCCATCATCGATGCGTCCGGAATCGGCCCGCTGGATCCCGAGGTGGTGGCGTTTTCCAAACGGATCGGGGTATCGAAAATCATCACCCTGCTTCAGGAGAGCATTCTCGTCAATGGTCAGCCCGCGCATGCGATCCGTGCCGCAGATGTTCCGGATGTGCTGGAAACCGAAAAGGTCGAAGGTGGCGAACTCCTCCTCGCTGCGGCAAACGCATGCAACCACGGCATCCCCCGTGTCCACGTTCTCAACGGACGGCAACATGGAGTTCTGGTAGATGAGCTTTTCTCGAACGAAGGTGTCGGAACCATGATCCACGCAGACAGCTACCGCATCATCCGGGAACTGCGCGACGACGACATCCCGGAACTTCTGGGCATGATCGGACGTGTGGTACGCCGTACCAAACTCATCGCCCGGACCTATGAGGACATCCAGGAGAGAATTACGGATTACCATGTGATGACCATCGATGACAACGTCGTCGGTTGTGTCGCCATCCACCCTTATCCCTCGGAACATTGTGCGGAAGTCGCCTGCCTTTATGTCAAACAGGCGCACGAAGGACGTGGCTATGGGGTGGAACTGGTCGCGCATGCGGAACACCTCGCAATACGGAAAAACATCCACCGGGTCTTCGCGCTGACCAACCGCGCTGCGGAATTTTTCAAACGCGCCGGCTACGCACAAACCGATCCCGGCGTCCTACCGGAAAAACGCCGCGAACAATACATCGCGAGCGGCAGGGACTCCCTTGTGTTTGAGAAAACGCTCTAGGGAAACCATCGGCAGGATCCGTCGATCCCATCGTTGTTTGAGACAGATCCGGAACAGAATTTCATTGCGGAAAGAGCTTCCAACGCCATCATGATGGTATGAAATTGAAATTTTGCGGAGCTGCCGGAACCACCACCGGCTCACAACATCTCCTGCAAGTGAATGGCAAACGTATCCTGCTCGACTGCGGCCTCTACCAAGGTCATCGCAAAGAAGCCTACGAGATCAACTGCAGCTTTCCGCACTTCGACCCCAAGAGCATCGACATGGTCGTTCTTTCCCACGCCCACATCGACCACAGTGGCAACCTGCCGAATCTTTCCCGCTCGGGCTTCAGAGGAAGTATCTTTTCCACCCATGCCACACGGGATCTATGCCAGATCATGTTACGGGATTGTGCCAACATCCAGGAAAGCGATATCCATTGGCTGAACAAACACCGCAAACGCGAAGGACTGCCGGAAGCCACACCGCTCTATACCGAACAGGATGCAGAAAAATGCCTGCGCCAATTCGTTACCCTTTCCTACGATCGTCCTCTCCACATCGCCGATGGAGTCGAGCTCACCTTTATCGATGCCGGACACATCCTCGGTTCCGCTCAAGTTCAACTGGACATCCATGACCAAAGTGACGGAAAAAAGAAACGTTTCCTGTTTTCCGGTGACGTGGGTCGTGGCGGCAACGAGATCTTGCGCGATCCCGTAAATGCAAAAGATGTCGATTTCCTCCTCATGGAATGCACATACGGCGGACGCGAGCACGGGGCTCCACCCGGACTGGATGATCATTTTGTCAGCGTCATCCAGAAGGCAGTCAAACGCAGGGGGAAAATCCTCATCCCGTCCTTCGCGGTCGAGCGTACCCAGCAACTCCTTTTCGTCCTTCACGAAATGTTCAGGTCAGACAAAATCCCCGCCATCCCGGTCTTTGTCGACAGCCCGCTCGCCGTCAGTGCAACCGAAATCTACAAACTCCACCCGGATTCTTACAACGATGAGGTCTATTCAACCTTGTTCGAAAAACAAAATCCCTTCGGTTTTGAAGACCTCACGCTCGTTCGGTCCGTAAAAGGCTCGAAAGCGCTGAACGACCTCGAAGGCACGGCCATCATCATCTCCGCATCGGGCATGTGCGAGGCGGGACGCATCCTCCACCATCTCCGTAACAACATCGAAGATCCGAAAACCACGATCCTTTTCGTCGGCTATTGCGCCGAAGGAACTCTCGGCCGGCGTATCCGCGACGGTGTCAAGCAGGTCAACATCCTCGGGGATTCGTTCCATGTGAACGCACACATCGAAATCGTCGATTCCTTCTCCGGCCATGCGGACCACTCGGAACTGGTGGATTACTTCCAGCATACCCAGGGTCCGAAAACCCATACCTGGCTCGTCCATGGGGAACCCGATGGCGCTCAGGCACTCTGCGCCGCACTGAAAGAGACAGGAAACGAAGTCTCCATCGCCAAACTGGCGGATGAAGTGGAGTTCTGACAGCTGATCATGTGGCCCGCATATCGCACTGGCCCATGACGGACAGACGCGCTAATCCGTCTCAATCAGATAACGCATCGGGATCATGTTGGAATATTGGAATCCCTGCTTCTGGAAAAACTGCTGGGATTCGGCACTGATCTTGTCGGTAAGCAGCGTGATGCGCAGGAATTTTTTCTGCTTGGCAAAATCGATCACATGGTTCACCAACATCGTTCCATATCCTTGACCCCGGTGATGCGGGTGGATCACCACATCCTCCATCAAAATCACAAAACCTCCGCGGGCGGTGGAAATGGTAAACAGCATGTTCACCATTCCGAAAATCTGATCCTCATTTCGCACGACGACGATGCGTCCGCGATTCGGTTGCTCCAGAATCAATCTCAGGCCCCTTTCCTGTGTCTCCCGGTCGGGTTGGAAATCACCGGATATGGAAAACAATTCCATGACCAACTCCGTCAACGCCGGCAAATCCTCCAATGTCGCCATTTCAACACGGGCACCATTGCCGGTGCGCGTGAAACCGGTTGCAGGCGCATGATCCGAGGATTTTTCCGAATGCATTGAACCACTGATACAGAAGATCTCCGCAGAGAGACAGCAAGAATTCAGGAAAAATCGATGTCAGGGCTTCGGTTCGGATTCCGCCTGAGAAACAGGAATCTGACGCACGCACATCGCCCCCTGTGATAATCCCTGCCTCATCCGATCTCCCCCGCGCCGCATCAACCTCCCTACAGAGGCACTTGTAATTCCCCACTCCATGACTAAAATGCCCCTGTGGTTACCCAATCTCCAGATTTCGAATCTTCCGAACCGTTTGTCTCACTGCGAGGCCGGCTACTGCTTGCCACACCTGCCTTAAATGACGAAATCTTCGACCAATCGGTCATCCTGATCGCGGAACACACACAAAAAGACGGCGCCGTCGGAGCGATCATCAACCATCCCATCGGCATGACGGTCGGCAATCTGGTATCCCAGCTGAAAGATTCGCCGATCTCCGCATTACCCGTGCTGCGTGGTGGTCCCGTTGCATCCGAACAACTCAGCTTTTCCTCACTTAGCTGGAATCAGAAAAACAAGCTGCTCCAGCTCGATCGCATTTCGGCCGAAACGGCCGCATCTGCCATAACCCGTCCGGATCACGTGGTACAAGCGATCGTCGGCCATTCCGCATGGATTCCCGGCCAATTGGAAGCCGAACTGGAACGCCATACCTGGATCATCCTGGAGCCCTCCGCCGGCCTTCTCAGGCAACCTCATGACATCGATTTGTGGAAAAGACTTCTCAGCAGCATTTCACCCTACCACGCTCTGCTTTCACTCGCTCCGAAACATCCAATCTTGAATTGAGTTCCATCCCTCAACCCCCAAGCTTTCTCCGTGCCCGCTCTTACCTTCCATCCTATCGACGAAATCATCGATGAAATTGCCGCCGGCAACGTTGTCATCGTGGCGGACGATCCGGATCGGGAAAACGAAGCCGACCTCGTGGGCGCAGCCTCACTTTGTACCAAGGAAATGGTCAATTTCATGGCCGTGAACGCACGCGGACTGATCTGCGCACCGATCACCCGTGAGCGCGCCGAAGAACTGGATCTGCCGCAAATGACCCGCCGCAATCATGAGGGCATGAAAACCGCTTTCACCATTTCGGTTGATGCGGCCTCGGGCATCACCACCGGCATCTCCGCCGCTGATCGCGCCCTCACCATCCGCCTGCTTGCCGATTCCAACTCCCATATCGATTCGTTCGTAAAGCCCGGCCACATCTTTCCCCTCCAAGCCATGGCCGGAGGGGTGCTGCGGCGTGCCGGCCATACCGAGGCTGCGATCGATCTCGTCACACTGGCCGGACTGCCTGCTGCCGGTGTGATTTGTGAGATCATGGACGAGGACGGCTCCATGGCCCGTGTCGGAGACCTCGGGGAGTATCAGGCGAAACACCGTCTCAAAGCGTGTACGATTGCCCAACTCATCGAATACCGCAGACGTTCGGAAAAATTCATCAGGCACGAAAGCACCATCCTCATGCCCACGGATTACGGTGATTTTGACTGCCATCTGTATACCGTATCGCTGGATCATTCGCATCATCTTGCCCTGACCCGTGGCAAGATCGATCCGGAGAAACCCACGCTCGTCCGCGTTCACTCGGAATGTCTCACCGGAGACGTGTTCCACTCCCAACGCTGCGATTGCGGGCCACAGCTGGATGCGGCGATGAAACGGATTTCCATGGAAGGTGGGGTTCTCCTTTACCTCCGTCAGGAAGGACGAGGGATCGGACTGCCCGCCAAAATCCATGCCTACAAACTTCAGGAACAAGGATTGGATACGATCGAGGCCAATGAAAAACTCGGCTTTGCATCGGATCTCCGCGATTACGGAATGGGAGCCCAGATCCTGCATGACCTCGGGGTGCGCCGGATCAAACTCCTGACCAACAACCCGAAAAAGGTCGTCGGCCTCGAAGGCTACGGCCTCGAAATCTCAGAGCAACTCCCCCTCTCCCTCCCTGCAAATCCGCACAACCAGAAATACCTCGACACCAAACGCACCCGGATGGGCCACACCCTCTGAATGTGCGGACCCATGTTCGGCTTTGAAAGGCATGAACGACCCCGAATCCTGAAATTCGGAATTTGAGATTTGCCAAAGCGCGTTTGAGACCTTACCCACGGCGCACACCATTATGGCCAGCGTCAATGTAATCAACCTCCGCAAGGGACATGCAGTCCGTCACAACAACGAAGTATGCCTCGTCATCGAGCACGAACTCAAGACCCCGCCGCGCATGGCCTCCTACGTGCAGATGTCGATCCGTAGCGTGGCCACCAAAAAAGTCACCAACCTGCGCCTCACTTCCAACGACTCTCTTGAGGGCGTCCATCTCGAAAAAGTCGCTCACGAATACTCATACAAGGACACCGAAGGATACCACTTCCTCCATCCCGAAACCTATGATGACATGGTCGTGTACGAGGACCTGATCGAGGGTGTGAAAAATTATCTCATCGAGGGACAACTCTACACCCTGATGATCGCCGACGGCATTGTCGTCAGCATCGAACTCCCGCTGACCATGGTCATGACCGTTGCAGAGTCATCCGAGGGCGTCAAAGGGGACTCCGCAAACAATGTCTACAAGCCAGCCACGATGGAAACCGGCCTCAATGTCAACGTTCCGCTCTTTATCAGCCAGGGCGAGCGCATCATCGTAAAAACCGAGGACGGCACCTATCAGGGACGTTCCAACGACTGAACAAGGGGAATCTTCCATTGGACCGCTGAAGTTTGGAGATTCTGCCCGACCCGCCCGAATTCGATTTTCATCCCTGGATTGGCTCCGCTTCACCCGGACATCAGGCAGTCTGCGAATGCGCTGCTTGAACGGCGAAAAATCGTTGTCACGGCAGCACAGCATCGACAAACCGCCCTGATTGACATTGAATCCCGATCATGCACTCCATGACTGGCTTCGGCCGCGCAACATACAGCACCGATCACGGGTTAGCCACCGTGGAGGCATCATCCGTGAATCGCAAACAGGTGGAACTGGTGATCAATCTGCCCCGCGATCTTCAGTGCCTTGAAACGCGGATCCGCGAGACCATCCTGCCTGAAATTTCACGAGGCAGGATCCAATTGAGCATTCGCCTCGACCAACCCGCCGACCTTCGATCCTCCGCCCTGCGGGTCAACCAGCAACTCGCCCAATCCCTTGAAACCGCTTTCCAACAGCTCTCCGGAGCCATCGGCCGGGAGATCCTGCCCACCGCTGCGGAATTTCTCCGGCAACCCGGAGTGTTCGAATCCGATGACCCGGCTGAAACCGACCCCGACTCCGCTTGGAATGCCATCAGACCCGCCCTCGAATCCGCCATTGCAGGTCTGAATGAAATGCGGAACCTGGAAGGCAAGCACCTCAGGGAAGACTGTATCTCCCGCATCAATTCACTCAAAGCTCACACCGGAGCCATCGCTGAACAAGCGACCGTAAGACCCCAACGCCAGCGTGAATTGTTGGAAAAAAGACTGTTGGAAATGGGCCTTTCCCTTGACTCCCACGATGAACGCTTGAGCAAGGAGATCGCTTTGTTCGCAGACCGCTGCGATATTTCCGAGGAACTGACCCGCATCGGTTCACATGATGCCAAATTCCGCGAATATCTCGACTCCGCTGAACCCACAGGCCGCCAACTCGATTTCCTCTGCCAGGAACTGTTCCGCGAATTCAATACCATCGGCTCCAAAGCCATGGATGCCCGGATCGCACAAGCCGTGGTCGAAGCCAAAACCGAAATCGAAAAAATCAGGGAACAAGTCCAGAACATCGAGTGACTTTCCCGAGCTCTCCCCCTCATCCCCCCCACCATGACCCTCCTCGAAGAATACCATACCCAAGATCTGCCTCGTGAAAAAATCTACAAATACGGAACCGCCAGCCTCAGCAATAGCGAACTCATGGCATTGTTCCTCAGCTCCGGAACTGTCGGCAAAAACGTCATCCAAGTGGCAAACGACCTGTTGAAAAAATACGGCAATCTTCAGGAACTCGGACGCCTTCCCGTATCGGAATACATGAACAACAAAGGGATCGGACTTGCCAAGGCCTGCAAACTCGCTGCCGCATTCGAGCTGGGAAGCCGGCTCTCCAGAGAACGCATTTCCCAGATCCCCCTGGATCATCCGCAGCTCATCTACGAGCATTTTGCCAACCAGCTGAACAACCTGCCTCATGAAACCGCCCTCGTCGTGACCCTCGACACGCGCCTCAACCACACCTCCACAACCACGATTTCTTCCGGTACCGTCAACGAAACCAGCGCTCACCCGCGAGAAATCCTGCGCCCGGTCATCACCCGCAACGCCTATGCGTTTCTCCTGATCCACAATCACCCATCCGGAGACCCCGCACCCAGCCGCGCGGACTACCGGATCACCGAAAATCTGGTAAAAGCGGCCGAGCTGATGCAGATCCGATTGCTCGATCACATCATCATCGGCCGCCCCTCTGCCGGAAGAGACCCTTATTTTTCCTTTCGTTCTGCCGGAACCATTCCATCCTAATGCCAACCCATGTTCCGCCTGAAACTGATTCGAAACCTCAGAACCGCTCTCTGGTTGTTCTGTTTCGCACTCATCCCGTGCTCTGTTCTGACGCTCTATTGGATCAACAAAAACGGTCTGCCAAGCTCTTGGAGAGCCGCGATCGAGGAGGAGATATCGAAACACGGCATCCATGCCGAAATCGGATCCCTCAGCTACATTCCGCTCCGCGGCTTCGTCGCTTCCAATGTCCGGGTTTTTGCTGAAAAAACCCGGATCCACGAAATTTCCAAACTGGAACGGATCCAACTGGTTCTCGATCACTCGAATCTCGCCAAGGGAAAATTCCGCCTGAGAAAACTCGAACTCAGAAATGCCACACTATCGATCCTCGTGGATCCCAAAGAACCTGCTGGCGAAGCATTGGAATTCACCGAAATCCATGGAACGGTTCTGATGCCGGATCAACGGTTGATCGAAATCCGAAATACCAGCGGAAAAATCGGCGGCATTCATGCGACCCTGAACGCCAGGCTTTTTTCAAAACAAAATGCGACAGACGGCTCAACGGACTACAAGGATGATGGAGAAAGGCGCGAGATCATCGCGCTCATCATCAGGGAGCTCCAGAAATGGAAGTTTGATCCTGAAAAACCGCCGAAACTCCAGGTCGAGATGGAAGGACGGCTGAAAGACAAGGACACCTTGAAGGGACGTTTTACCTTCCAGGGAGAGTCGATCGGAAAAAACGATTACCAACTCACCAACTTCCACGGTGAAGGCCACCTTGCCAGCAACCTGCTGACCATGACTTCGATTTCCGCCGAAGATGCATATGGCACCATCACCGGAAACGCTGACTATCAAATTCCGAACAAGGAGGGAAGGTTCAGCTTCGAATCCTCGATTGATGTCGTGCGTCTGCTCAATGCGTGGTTTCAAACACCTGTCCGCAACGACTTGCTCATCGGAGGAAGCCAGAAGATGTCTTTCGGCGGGGATTTCAATCTGAACAACCCATCCAGACCTGAAATCGATCTCACAGGGCACGCCATCTGCAAATCGGTCATGTTTCGCGGTGTCACGGCCGACAGCATCGAGACCTGGTTCTCATGGCGGGAAAATCATCTTTTTCTGAAAGATATCACGATTTCCCGGCCGGACGGGATCGTCAGTGGCAAACTGATGAAGGAGAACAACCTCTTACGCTTTCAACTGAAGTCCTCGGTCCCTCTGAATCTCTACAAACCCTTCTTCAAGGGCAAACCCCTCGAATCCGTTCTTGCCAAATTCACCGAAACGGAAACAACCCAACGCGATGTCCATATCGAGGGATCTTTCGACACCTTGGACAAATCTGCGTGGTCGGTAAGTGGCAGGACCGAACTTGCCAACCTTTCCTACCATTCCGTCCCGTTGCGCAGCACCACGTGCTCCTTCATGCTCAACCATCATGAATTCGACTTCTTCAACGGAACATTGGATTTCGATTACACCGACTACCCCTTGAGAACAAGCTTCGACGGCCCTGCGTCCGGAACGGCATCCATCGAGCGCATCCGTTACGACAGGCAAACCAAACTGGTGAATATCGAAAACGTCCGCGGGGTGATGTGGGGCGCTCCGATGGTTCGTCTCTTCGCACCGAAAATTGCCGATCACTTGGAACAATATCGTTTTCACGCCCCCCATCCCATCGCCGGCTCGGGTCAGGTCGACGTGACACGCGATGGCCGTACCGACCTGGTCGTCAATTTCAGCAGCAACACCGGTGCAAGCTACAAATTTCTGGGCAAAGACATCACACTTGGCAATCCATCCGCGG
Organism: Verrucomicrobiota bacterium; assembly: GCA_041170385.1. Taxonomy (GTDB): domain Bacteria; phylum Verrucomicrobiota; class Verrucomicrobiia; order Verrucomicrobiales; family Akkermansiaceae; genus Luteolibacter. Next base: position 13,329 of record JBEAZA010000058.1, read on the forward strand.
TTGTCTCAATCAAGCACAACACCGTGGAGATTTCGGATCTTGTGGCGCAATGGTTCGGTGGGGTGATTCAAGGCAAGCTGTCACGTCATGCCGATTCAAGACTCACGGGAGATATGACATGGAATGATTTGAAATTATCGGGCATCACAGGCACTTACGGCACAGAAATGCAGGGTGGCGGCAAAATCACAGGACGCTTGGAATTCAACCTGAATCAGGGCGATGTCTCAACCATGACAGGAGAAGGCCTTGTCGCCCTCAATGACGGAGAACTCTTCTCTGTTCCCATCTTCGGCCCGCTGTCGACGATCGTATCAAAAGTTGTGAATGACAAACGCATGGGCCATGAGAGGGCCAAGGAAGCATTCTGCACCTTTACGATCAACAACGGCATTCTCAGCACCCGGGATTTCCAGACCCAGACAAGCTCGGTAAAATTCACCGGTGACGGCAGTGTCGATCTTACCAAAAAGACCATCGATTTCACCATCCGCCTCAATGCCCGCGGATTGCTCCTCAGCATCATCACCGCGCCTGTCAGGCCATTTTTCGGGCTGTTTCAGTTCAGAGGCAGCGGGCCGATGAACAAACCCGTATGGGAAAACGTCCACTTCACCTCACCGCCGGAACAACAAAATCAAATCTTGTTGGAGATCCCCAGAGCGATCGCGGTTCCCGAATCGGGAAACCATCAGCCAAGATAGGCATTTGCGATCCTTTCGCGACCGATCGAGGTCGCAGGGCCGTGGCCGGAAAACACCCGCGTGTGATCCGGCAAGACCAATAATTTTTTCCTGATTCCGTCGATCAACAGATCCAAGTCGCCTCCCGGGAGATCACACCTCCCCACAGAACCGGCGAACAAGGCATCCCCTACAAAAACCGCATCCGCGTCATCAAAATAAAAGGTGATGCTGTCCGGTGAATGACCGGGCACATGACTCACCCGGACCTTCCGACCGAAATGGATTCCATCCCCCTCTCCGATCAACTCATCGACACGATACGGCTGCACCTCCGGCAAACCCCAACCCGCCGCATGGTTCTCCAACGTCAGCTCTTTGGAATAAGCGGCCCACGCACATACCTTCACGCCGCTTTTTCCCAATCTTGCCACATCCTCGACATGATCGTAATGCTGATGGGTCAAATACAAGGCATCCACCCTTACCCCTTTCCCTGCCAGCCACTCGGCCACCCCGGCCGGAGCATCAATCAGGTAGTTTCCTTCGGGGGTCTCAAGCAAATATCCGTTGGTCTGGACCATGCCTCCTGTATAGGTGGAAATTTTCATGCACCAATCTCTTCCGAATGAAATGCTTTTGCAAACCTCGACTGCGCACCGGCATCCGTACACTTGTGAAACCGATCGGCAAGATCTTCCCGCCCGGCCGGAGAAAGCGTCCACCCTCGGAGAAACCCATCCACCTCCCGCATCCCAAACGATCGAAAATCAAGGATTCGTCGCTTTTCGGGAGCCGAAATCCCCGGAATCATGACTTTCATCCAAGTTTCGCCTTTTGCACAAATCCTGCTACCGTCAACTCCATACCCATTCATGACCCAAGAACAGATCAGACTCTCAGAGGAAGAAAACCGCGCCAAAAACTGGAAACGCTGGGGCCCTTACCTCAGTGAGCGCCAGTGGGGTACCGTGCGCGAAGACTATTCTGATCACAAAAATGCATGGTCGGCGTTTCCACACGATCAGGCACGCCGCCGTGCTTACCGCTGGGGTGAAGACGGCCTACACGGATGGTCGGACCGAGGATGCAGGCTTTGCTTCGCCCCCGTCCTCTGGAACGGAAACGACTCCATTCTCAAGGAACGTCTCTTCGGCTTGGGCGGAAATGAAGGCAACCATGGCGAGGATGTGAAGGAATGCTATTACTATCTCGATTCCACACCCACCCATTCCTACACCAAAGCCCTCTACAAATACCCTCAGAGAAAATTTCCCTACACCGAGATACGGGTCGAAAACGAAAAACTCGGACGCCTTGGCCCGGAACTCGAACTCGCCGATCTGGGCATGTTTCAGGACAACGCATACTTTGATGTCGTTCAGGAGGTCGCCAAACGCAGCCCGCAGGACATCCTCTGGCGGATCACCGTAACCAACCGCGCAGACGTAGCCGCTCCCATCCATGTTCTCCCGACTGTCTGGTTCAGAAACACATGGTCATGGGACATCGATCCCGAAGCACCCATCAACAAACCTTCAATCACCCGCGAGGGCGAGACGCTGCTGATCGATCACGAAAGCCTCGGCAAATTCCGATTTCACATCGCCTTGGCGGAGTCTCCCGCGAAGTCAGTGAAATGGCTGTTCACTGAAAATGAGACCAATTACGAGTCCCTGGGCGAGGGGAACAACTCCAGTCCCTATACCAAAGATGCTTTCCATCGCTACCTCATCCATCAGGAAACCGATGCGGTATCGCCGCACCAAACCGGAACCAAAGCGGCCGCCTGTTACTTTTTCCGCATTCCCGCAGGTCAGAGCATGGTGTTGATGGCCCGACTTCATCAGATTGATGAACATCATGAAATCTCAGGACTCGATCATTTCGATCAAACCTTCCGGGAACGGATTCGTGAAACCGATGAATTCTATGATGAAATCATCCCTACCGGAATCTCCGATGAGGAACGCATGATCTGCCGACAAGGCTATGCCGGACTGCTGTGGAACAAACAATTCTACCATTATGTCGTGGAGGATTGGCTCAAAGGTGACAAGGAAATGCCGAATCCACCCGCCCAGCGGCTTTCCGGAAGAAATCACGATTGGAGACATTTCCATGCCAAAGACATCCTCTCCATGCCCGACAAATGGGAGTATCCGTGGTTCGCCGCATGGGATACCGCTTTCCACATGATCCCTTTCTGCGCCTTGGATCCGGCATTCGCCAAACACCAATTGCTTCTTCTCCTGCGGGAGTGGTACATGCACCCGAACGGACAGCTTCCCGCCTACGAATGGAATTTCTCGGACGTCAACCCACCCGTTCACGCATGGGCCGTATGGCGTGTGTATAAAATCGCAGATCCCAAGGGAGGACGCGACATCCTCTTTCTCGAGAAAGCCTTCCAAAAGCTGCTTCTCAATTTCACTTGGTGGATCAATCGCAAGGACATCGAGGGCAGACACGTCTTCGGCGGGGGCTTTCTCGGGCTCGATAACATCGGGGTATTTGACCGATCCCACTCCCTTCCCGGTGGCGGACATCTCCATCAGGCCGACGGCACTGCATGGATGGGATTCTACTGTCTGACCATGTTGTCGATGGCGCTGGAGCTGGCTCTCACAAAACCGGCTTACGAAGACATCGCCTCAAAATTTTTCGAACATTTCGTCAATATCTCGGATGCGATGAACAGTCTCGGCGGCACGGGCCTATGGGACGAGGTGGAAAATTTTTACCACGATCAGCTGATCATCAACCATGAAAGTCCCATCCCTCTGCGGATCCGCTCACTCGTCGGTCTCCTGCCGCTCTGCGCCGTTACCGTCCTCAAGCAAAAAACCATCGATGCCCTACCCGGTTTCCGCAAACGCATGGATTGGTTTCTTGTCAACAAACCGGGACTCCTGAAGTATGTCACCGCAGGAAGGATACATGGGAAAAAATCCTCAGGTCGCGTGCTGCTCGCCATTCCTTCCAAAGATCGCCTCCGAAAAAGCCTGACATACATGTTCGATCCGGGAGAATTCCTCTCCAACTTCGGCATCCGGTCTCTCTCAAAAGCCCATCAGCAGAATCCCTTCGTGTTCCATCACGCGGGCACCACCCATCAGGTGCAATACACTCCCGGCGAGGCCACGACCGACATGTTTGGCGGGAACTCCAACTGGCGCGGTCCGATTTGGTTCCCGACCAATTTCATCCTCATCGAGGCGCTTGAACGCTACCACTATTTCTACGGGGATGACTTCAAAATGGAATACCCCACCCACTCCGGAAATCTTCTGACCCTTCGGGAAATCGCAATCGATCTCTGTGACCGGCTCATCTCCCTTTTCACAAAAGACTCGCACGGTTATCGTCCCTGCTATGGCAGCAGCGATGTTTCCAAGCGTTACTCGGACGATCCCCACTGGCAGGATCTCATCCTCTTCCACGAATACTTCCATGGCGAAACCGGCGAGGGCCTCGGAGCCTCCCACCAAACCGGCTGGACATCCCTGGTGGTCCGGCTTGTCCGCGAACGCCGTGACAAGCTAATGGAGGCAACATTCTGAAATCTCCCAAGAAGTTTCATTCCGGAAAAACTTTTTGATTTTTTCCCAAAATCCGCTTGCCAAGTTCCTTCACACTCCCCTACCTTGCGGCCCTCGTCGCATGACCTGCGACATCAAATCCAACGCGCAGGTAGCTCAGTTGGTAGAGCAGTTGGCTTTTAACCAATTGGTCCTGGGTTCGAATCCCAGCCTGCGTATTCCTTTGAGTGGTTAGCCTTTCGGATCGTTCATATTGTCTGAGAACACTCCCTCTGGTATCACACCCGTTTGTTGCTTCCCGACACCGCCAACCTGCGGTGTTTTTTCGTATTCAGGTCTGTCCCCATCAAACGGTAGCCGTTCGGTCTCTCATATGGCTCAACCTGCGGACCCAGACTGGTTCTCAAAAGTCGAAAACCAGGCTGCTTGAGACCCTATCTGAGGGATGTACGGTAGCAACCTGCCGCGAAATGCGAATCAAAGGCCAAACAAGGAATGATTGGCATTGCGGGCTCCACAACCCTGGCGGTCCGCAGAACATGTGTCCGCTCCGTGGATCGGAGACCTCCCTGCAACAGATCGATCCCCCGCCGTCATGAACGAGAACGCATGGTTCTCAAACCGCTTACTTCACGATCTCTAACAACTCCACATCGAACACCAGCATGCCACCCGGGCGACCGCTGCCGGGAACAAGCGGACCATAGGCGAGATCCTCAGGGATCCAAAAGCGGCGTTTTTCACCGACCACCATGAGCTGCACCCCTTCGGTCCATCCTTTGATGACCTGGTTGAGAGGAAAAGAGGTCGGCTGACCGCGTGTTACGGAGCTGTCGAACATCTTTCCATCGACCATCCAGCCGGAATAGTGGACTTTGACGGTATCGGTCGCTTTCGGATGATCTTTGCCAGATCCCGCAACGAGGACCTTGTGGACAAGGCCGCTGGCGGTTTTGGTAGCGTCTGCCGGAGCGGAGGCAACATCTTTGGGAACTTCCGGCGGGGCGGGAGCGTCCTTGAAGGAAACCAACTCCAGATCTGCGACCACAAATCCGCCCGGAAGACTTGGTTCTGGCAGCCAGCACTTGCGTTGCTCACCTGCCATCATATCACCAAACAACTCGTTGAGTTCGGGTGGCAACTTGTCCAAAGGCGCGGTTGGAACCTCGGGCTCCTGACGGCTGTCCTGGAGAGACTGGCCTTCCATGGTCGAGGCATGGAAGTGGAACATGATGATCTGAGTCTTTCCGGGTTTTTCTCCCGCACCCTTTTTGATCACTTTGTAAGCGGTACCACTTGCGGTCTTTTCGGTGTCGGCCGGAGCTTTTGGAGCATCCTTGATGCCGAGCAGCTCGACATCGAAACAAAGCATGCCGCCGGGCCGACCGCTTCCGGGAACGGCAGGGCCGTATGCAAGATCCTCAGGAATCCAGAAGCGGCGTTTCTCACCGACCACCATCAGCTGCAACCCTTCGGTCCAGCCGGCAATCACCTGATTGAGAGGAAAACTCGCAGGCTCACCGCGCTTGAGCGAGCTGTCGAACAGTTTCCCATCGGTCGTCCAGCCGGAGTAGTGCACGGTAACGGTATCGGTCGCGGCGGGTTTCTTATCCCCGGTTCCGGCTTGAAGCACTTTCGAAGCGAGTCCGGACTTCGTTTTCAAGGCATCGGCTGGAGCTGCGGCTACATCTGCGGGCGTTTCTGGCATATTGGTTTTGGGTTGTGCCTCGTTCTGCGAGCGGGCGGTATTGGGGGTCGCCACCATCACAGCAGCTAACAGCAGGAAAGAAAGTGACCGATTTTTCATGAGGCAAGGAGCATCCATGCACACAGGCATCTGTCAACCCGCCATCTCGGAATGATTCAAAAATCACCGGCGGCAGAGGGTGACCTCAAAACCAAGCCTCCGAAATCCACACTAGCGGCCGATTTCCTTCAAACGAGCCTCGGCTTCCTCGACTTTCTCCAGGATGCCCTGCCGCTCACCGAGGGCTTCCTCAAGAAAGGACGGATCGTAATCCGGATTCTCTTCCAGCTTCGCACGTTCCATCTGCACAAACGCCTCGATGTCCCGGATATTCCGCCGTCCCTGCTCAATTTCGTCGTTCAGTTTCTTCGTGTCCGCAGCGGTGGGTACCGCGGCCTCAGCATGGTCGGGCTTGAGATCAGGTTTGACCACCTCTTTGCCTGCCGCGATCCATGCAGTGATTCCTCCTTCCAAGTCATGAACCGTAAATCCGGCCGCACGCAGTTGCCCTGCCGCCATTGCACTCCGTTTCCCACTCCGGCAATAAACCACCACCGGCTTGCCCTGATTCAACACCGCTTTGGCCTTTTCCAGAAATCCGTCTTCGGTCACGGTCACAAGGATCGCATCCTTCAAATGCCCTTGGTTCCACTCGTCCCGGGTACGTACGTCCAAAAGCTGTGCTCCCTCTGCAAGCTCTTTCACCGCGACTTCGATCTTCACAGGAGCATGCACCGTAGGATTCTCTCCGTGAGAAAAGGTCAAAAGCAACCATGCAACCGACGCGCCGAGCGAGAAAGACTTCATGGATGATCTTTCGCCCCGAACTGACGTCGCTGCAAGCGGTCTTTTTCAGGAAAAACCCTGAGGATCAGGAGGACTGCTGCGATATTCCCCGTTCAACCACGAATCATCGGCCATGATCCGTTTTGATGGGGAAGGCATCCATGCGCCCTACTGGCATGCCTCACATTCTCCACCGTTCATCATCGCTTCGATCGAGCACGCCATTTTCTGCTCCGCCGTGTATGCCTTCGATGCTGCATTCGCAGCGGCAGTCGTTGCGGTCTGGCTGGCCATGACACCACGCTGCTCTTTCTTCACATCAACCGTGGTTTTTTCAATGTTGGAAGCCTGAAGGGTGCGGAGATAATAGGTGGTTTTAAGGCCTTTTTCCCAGGCGCGACGATACATGTGGCTGAGAGTCTTGAGATCCGGTGTCGAGAGGAAGAGGTTGACCGATTGGGATTGGTCAATCCACTTCTGACGGCGTGCGGCGGCATCGATGATGTATTCGTATTCGATACCGAACACGGTTTTATGCTTCAGTTTGATGTGCTCCGGAATCTCGTCGATTGCATCGAGTTCACCGTCAAAATATTTCAACTGATCGACCATTTCCGGACTCCAGAGACCGGCTTTTTTCAGATCTTTGACAAGCTCGGTGTTGAGGATGGTGAAATCGCCGGAGAGATTCGACTTCACATAGAGATTTTTATAATTCGGCTCGATGCAGGGAGTTGTGCCCATGATGTTGGAAATGGTAGCGGTCGGAGCGATCGCAAGGACGTTCGAGTTCCGCATGCCATGTTTTGCGATTTTCTCGCGAACCACCGACCAATCCATTTTACCGCCACGCGGGACATCGATCTTGCGGCCGCGCTGATCTTCAAGAAGGTCGATGGTATCCTGGGGCAGCAGTCCCCTGCTCCATTTGGAGCCTTGATAGGTTGAGTAAGTGCCGACTTCCGCAGCGAGATCGGACGACGCGCTGTAAGCATAATACGCGATGGCCTCCATCATCTCATCGTTGAACTCGACCGCGGCCTCCGAGGCAAAGGCGAGATTGCGCTTGTAGAGCGCGTTCTGAAGACCCATCACGCCGAGCCCGATCGGGCGATGGCGGGAGTTCGCGGTTTTGGCTGCTGCAGTGGGGTAGAAATTGATATCAATCACATTGTCGAGCGCGCGGATCGCCACGGTAATGGTTTCCTTGAGCATCTTGTGATCGATCGCTCCGTCATTGGTGATATGGGAATCCAGGATCACGGAGCCGAGGTTGCAAACCGCGGTTTCCTCATGCGAGGTATTGAGGGTGATCTCGGTACACAGGTTGCTGGAGTGGATCACACCGCAGTGATCTTGCGGGGAGCGGACGTTGCAGGGATCCTTGAAGGTAATCCAAGGATGGCCGGTTTCAAAAATCATCTTGAGCATCGATTTCCAGAGCTCGATGGCCGGGAAGCGGCGTGACCAGATTTTCCCCTCCGCAGCCATTTCTTCATATTGCAGATATTTTTCCTCGAAGGCCTTGCCATAAAGATCATGAAGATCCGGCGTTTCGTTGGAACGGAACAGCGTCCAGTCCTGGCGGTCCTCCATACGTTTCATGAACAGGTCCGGAATCCAGTTCGCGGTATTCATGTCGTGGCAGCGGCGGCGGTCGTCTCCGGTGTTCTTGCGGAGTTCGAGAAAGTCCTCAATATCGTTGTGCCATGTTTCAAGGTAGGCGCAGCCCGAGCCCTTGCGTTTTCCTCCCTGGTTCACCGCAAGCAATTGGTCGTTGTGCAGCTTGAGGAAGGGAATGATTCCTTGAGACTCGCCATTCGTGCCTTGGATATATCCACCTGTGCCGCGCACAGCGGTCCATGAACCACCGAGACCGCCTGCCCATTTCGAAAGATAGGCGTTTTCCGCGATCCCCCGTTGCATGATCGATTCGATCGAGTCGTCAACTTTATAGAGATAACAGGAAGAAAGCTGGGAATGAAGGGTGCCGGAGTTGAACAACGTCGGTGTGGAGGAACAGAAGCGGCGGCCTTTGTAGAGATTGTAGAGGCGGATCGCCCAGTCCTCGGCTTTCACGGGCTCGGTTTTGAATAGACCCATCGCGACACGCATCCAGAAGAATTGGGGAGTCTCCACACGACGGTGCTTGTCACCGGTCTTGTCAACAATGAGGTAGCGGTCGTACAGGGTCTGGATGCCGAGGTAATCAAAATCGAGGTCGGCGGTTGGATCAAGAGCTTCGGCAAGTTGCTCGATGTCATATTTTTCCAACAGATCAGAATGCAAGCGCTTGATCGAAACTCCGTGCTTGATGTAGGATTTGAAACCGGTCTTGTGCGCCTGTTTGAGCTTGTCGACCCCGTCTGTGGAAATGTTCCAATCGAGCACTTCCTCATAAATGTAAGAGAGCAGGATGCGTGCGGCGAATTTCGCGAAGTCCGCATCTTTTTCAATGAGGGTTTTCGCATTGAGGATGATCGTGGCTTTGAGGTCTTTGGCGGAAATTTCCGAACCGATCGAGCGACGCAACTCGCGTTCGATCTCGGCCTCGTCAAGGTTGAGTTTGAGCCCGATGGATGCGAAGGAAATGCGTTTTTTCAGCTCCATGCCATCCCAGAAAGAGGATTGGCCGTCATCCGTGGTGACGACGATCATCGAATCCTGTGTCAGGTCTTCGGAAGCGACGTCCTCCATTTCACGGCGCATCAGGCTGCGCTGTGCCCGGTAGAGAATGTAATGCTCTGCCGCTTTGAAATGCCCCTGGCGCATGAGCTCCTCCTGAACCATGTCCTGCACATCCTCGATGTGGACAAAGGATTGATCCCCACGACGCACGCGTTCGGTGACCGCCTTCGCGACCTCGATGGCCGGCTCCGGGTTTTCCTTGATCGTGAGAAAGGCCTTGCGGACGGCGATCTCGATTTTCGTTTCCGACCATGGCACCACGTTGCCGTTGCGACGGATGAGACGAACCGGTAGGGCGTGCGGGCTGGAGCCGAGATCAACCTCACCGGTTTTCTGCAAAGAACGACGGAATGCGAGGGATTTCGCCACATCGTACGCTTCGTTTTCCAGCAGGGCTTTTTCGATCAGCAAGTAAAGATCGGACTCGGAAAGGCGGAGGCGTCCGCCGGACTCGAGGGATTTGGTCAGCGAGACCGCAACCGCATGAGCGACCTGGGAGACAAACTGACGGTTCACATCCGAGAAAATCGATCTCTCGTCCTCGCTGCGGGCGATCAACAGATCGGCAAGGGAGTCACCGATCGCATCGGCAACGTCTTCGAGGGAAAACTGGCTTTCCTGTTCGCCACGAGTCACGATGATGTCTGCATAGGGCTTGCGTTTTTCGGTCGGAATGACATCACGCCAGTCATATTGGCGGTCGTTGCCAGACAGCGCGAAGCGATCGGAAATCACTTGTTTGAGGATATTGTCTTCGGCGAGATTGAGGGAGCGGTACATATCAGTTGATGGTGGGCTTTTGGATATTGAAAAGGAAAAATCGGTTTGGTCTGTGACCGGTATGGAGGTTTCGAACGGGTCGTCTTGCGGAGCGGTATGGCCATCGTTTCATCGAAACGAAGCAGCCGGAATTACAGCTCGTCATCATCGACAGCGCTGAGCGCGCCCGCCTTTTGGTATTCGGTGACGCGGCCTTCGAAGAAATTCTGCTCTTTCTTGATATCCATCATCTCTGCCAGCCATGGGAACGGGTTGGCGACGGATTCATTGAGCGGAGCCAGACCGCACGAAGTCAGACGACGATCCGCGATGTAATCGATGTAAGACTCGAAATCGACCGAATTGAGACCGAGGCCGGAGACCGGCAGGCAATCACGGATGAATGCTTTTTCCAAAGCAATTCCCTCGGCCATCGTATTGCGGAGGTCCTCGCGGAAATCCTCGGTCCAGATGTCCGGATTTTCATCAATGAGATCCATCAGCAGGTTGCGGAAGACTTCGATGTGGTTCGATTCGTCACGCAGGGTGTAGCGGAACATCTGGCCGATGCCCGGGAATTTGTTCTGGCGGTAAAGCGAAAGGATCATTCCGAACAAACCGTAGAATTGGGTACCCTCCATGATCTGGCCGAACATGAAGATGTTTTTCGCAAGCGCTTGCTTGTTTGCGGTGATGGTGAGGTCGATGTCACGACGCAACGAACGCGAGTTGGAAACCACGAAATTGTTCTTGGCCGTGATGGTCGGGACGTCTTCGAACATCGCCTCGCACTCGTGAGGATTGATCCCAAGGGAGGAAATCATGTACACAAGGCTGTCCGCATGGATGTTTTCCTCGTGGGCATGACGGCCCAACACGAGCTTCAGTTCGGGTGCGGTCACCACTTCGCGAACCACATGCAGCACGTTGTCACCCACGATGCCTTCCGCGGCGGAAAAGTAACCGATGCCCATCTTGATGATCCAGCGCTCGACATCGGTGATGTCGTTGGAACGCCATTGCTCGACATCCTTCTGCATGGAGATGTCCTCAGGCTCCCAATGGTTGTTTTTCATCGTTTTGTACAAATCATACGCCCACTGGTATTTGAGCGGAAGAATGTTGAAAAACATCGTGTCCTTACCGTTGATGACACGCTTGGAATTGAAGGCCAGTTCTGCTTTTGCCTTGTCCAAAATGAAGGTGCGGTTGCCGAGGGTAACTGTTGTGGTAGACATAATGGATAGTGAGATTGAAGGGTTCGAAAAACGGGTTGAAAACATCGCGCTGACGTCAAATGCAGCGTGGAAGACTCTGCACCAAATGCTTCCCTCCGGTCAATTGGTTTTTGCAGATGTGGTATCAACAAATTATTAACAATACCACATGCTGTGTGTCTTCGGTAGAACAGGAAACCCGCACTCCTTTGATTTTGGGAGTTCCACGGAATCGAGATCGATCCGACTCATAGGTCTTGGTAGCAAAAAAAAATGGAGGTTTTTTGTTTCCCGGGACCGCCAGGCAGAATTTGAAAAAATTCCTTAAGATATATGAACTATTCACATCCGTAAACCATTCAAAAATCACAACTCATTGGAAATCAATCGTATAAAATTTTAACTTTTCCCGTGGAATACCGCATAAAGACATCGAAATGCGGCAAGAATCTTTCCAAAAGACCGGGGATCGGCTTAGCTACATGGATGAAACGGCTCGCATCTCACTGGCAAATTCTCATCGCACTGGGTCTCGCATCGCTAACGGCACTTGTATTGCGCGCTTTGTTTCATGGAGAACATGTACATCCGGATGCGGAACGATTGATTTCGATCGTTCTGACAGGATGTCGATTTGTTGGAGACCTTTTCATGCGTGCTCTGAAAATGATCATCGTTCCGCTGATCGTCACGGCAGTTGTCTCGGGCATTGCCGAAATGCAGGGCACCAAGGGGCTTGGCAGGCTTGGCATGAAGACCGCCGGCTTCTATCTAACATCATGCATGGCTGCGATCATGATCGGCCTGCTGACGGTCAATTTCTTCCAACCCGGCCTGACAGATGGCAAACCCAACGAAGCGATCCGCGCCGCGTTCGCGCAGCAGGACACCACAGCCTCCCATGCTGAGAAGCAAAAGGTCGAAACTGCGGGACAGTATGCGGGCGACGATTTCCTGGGGATTTTCCGCGTGATGATTCCGGAAAACATCATTGATGCTGCCGCGGACAACGGAAAGCTGTTAGGGATCATCGGATTCAGCATCCTCTTCGCCATTGCCGCTACGCGACTGCCGGGCGAGAGAGGAAAAAGCATCCGGGATTTTTTCTCTGCCGCCAACGATGCGATGATCATCGTGACCCAATGGATCATGTCGATCGCACCGATTGGCGTCTATGTATTGATTCTTCCGGTCGTCTATGAGTTGGGTGCGGATTTGTTCAAACAGTTGGGAAAATATTTTTTCACCGTGCTGTTTGCATTGCTCGTTCATTGGCTGGTCGTCCTGTCGCTGGCACTCAGATATATGGGCAAGGTCAGCCCGATCGCGCACTTGAAGGCGATGCGTCCCGCATTGCTCATGGCGTTCACCACCGCATCATCTTCCGCGACCATTCCGGTAACCCTGCGTGCCGTCAGGGAAAACGCCGGAGTCTCACAACGTGTGGCGAGTTTCACCATTCCGTTGGGCGCCACGGTGAACATGGGCGGCACCGCGCTTTATGAATGCGTGGCGGTGATATTCGTCGCCCAAGTCATGGGAATCGAACTGGGGATCGGCGCACAATGTTTTATCGTTGTCGCCTCATTGTTGACCAGCATCGGGGTTGCTGGCATTCCATCCGCAAGCCTGGTGGCCATCCTGTTGATTTTGAAAAACTCCGGAATACCCCACGCGGAGACGGCTGTGGTCGCGCTTTTGTCGGTTGATCGCCTGCTTGATATGACTCGCACCGCCGTGAATGTCTACAGCGATTCATGCGCAGCTGTCGTGATCGCGCGTAGCGAAGGTGAGCTGATGGATCAACCGTTGCGGGAAACCGTCTCCGGACACGTGGCAGAACATGACGAAACCGCAGAGCCGCCCGCAGCTATTCCTGAAGATAATTCTTGGGACGATACAGCATCGCAAACGGAACAAACAGAATCGCAGTCAGGCCCATCAGGGCGCTGAAAAACCAAAAATAACCCGCTCCCCGGAGGGTGGGTTGGCCGCCGCAGAATGGGGTGATCGAGAACCGATCCTCCGATCCGCCATCTGCCGGCATATCCATTCCAAGGGATTGCTTGCGCCTCTCCAACCACGTCTGCCGGGGACGCAACCGATCCGTCCACGAAGCTGTTTCCGGTTCCTTCCCCTCGGGTTTTTGAACGATGATTCCGACATCCCACTTGGTGTTCCATCTTCCATCACCGCCCGCGCATCGAATCCGGATCGCATGCGCGTTCAATATCTCGTATCGGACCGGATTGCCGAGACGGTCTTTGTAAGCGGAGACAATCTCATCCCCTTCTTCCTGTGTGGGAAACCTTTTGTTCGATGCCTTGGTCTGTCGAACGATTTTTCCGAGAATCGCATCCAGCAAATCCCGCTCACCGAATTCGAGGGTGCGTTTCTTGCCGTTTTCCAGACGCTGCACCAGATCATCCTGAGTGCCTCTCCTGCCATCGTATCCCGGCAATACCACTGTGCGCGGATCGGTCTGCCAGTCGGAGGGAAGAGACCCGATCGCCGCAACCAATTGTTCATCGGCACCGCTCGGGACACGGATGTGGTGATTCACCGCCACCACCAAAAAATTGCCAATCGCGACCGCCGCCAGATAAAAACACATGATGAACGATTTCATGTTCCGCGGTGCCTGGGTGTAGGCAAACTCCAGCGCGACGATCGAAATCATGATTTCGGATGCCGTCAGCAACGCGAACGCCGCAATCTGCCATGCAATGTTCGGCCTGCCTCCCGCGTCAATCCATTCCTGAATGACACTGACCATCACAAAAGCGGCGCTCATCAGGATAAATCCGATTCCCATTTTCCGCAACGGACTCAGGGGCCAGACCTTTCCGAACCATGGATATACAAGATAGCTGAACAACGGGATAAACGTCAGCACAAAGACGGAGTTGAGTGACTGGATTTGCGAGGGCAACCAGTTGAACCCGAGGAAATTCCTGTCCATGTTCTGAGACTGGTAGATCCATGTGGAGCTGGTTTGATCAAACAGCGCCCAGAAAACGGCAACAAACAGATACACCGGCGTCAGCTTCAACATCGCGATGAGCCCCTCTTTCCCGAAAGCTTCCTTCAGAAATCTCACACCACCCGCAGGCACATGAGCGAAACGATGGCGGCCAAGCCAGAAGACAAAGGTGGCGATGCCCATCAAGCATCCCGGCACCCCGAACGCCCAATGCGGACCATACCATTCCAGAAGCCAGGGTGTGAGCAGCATGGACAGGAAGGCCCCCAGATTGATCGAGAAATAAAACCAGTTGAAAGTTCTGGACAGCAAATGGGAATTTAGAGAGCCGAACTGGTCGCCCACATGCGCGGAGACGCAGGGCTTGATCCCTCCGGCACCCAGTGCAATCAATGCCAGACCTGCAAGCATCCATGATTCGGAATTTCCGAAGAGTCCCATCATCGCAAGCAATGCATGTCCGGCACAATACACCAGGGAGAGCATCATGATGACCCGGTATTTCCCGAAAAACACATCCGCAAGGATCGCACCGATGAAGGGAGTCAGGTAAAACGCTCCGTTAAACAGATGAATCAATTCCGTGGAGCGATTTTCATCCATCGGCACCCCGTCCGCTCCATCCATGAGGAATAAATACTGGGTCAGATAGACCGCCAATACCGCCTTCATGCCGTAGAAGGAGAAGCGCTCGGCAACTTCATTGCCGATGATATGAGAGATGCCCGGAGGCATCTCCGAAGTCTCGACCGGGGCCGTTCTGTAGCTCATCTTCATCGGTTCCGTCAGCGGTGATTGATCATGCAGGAATGGGATGAACCGAGCGGGTCAATTTCCCCCGAGGAGGGTTTCCAGATACCTTGCTTGGCGCGACAACTCCTCCTGTCGGGAGCGGATGTTGAATGGCGCGCGGCCTATTGTTTTGAGTTGCGAAAGCTTCTGGTTCAAATCGTCAATCACCGTTCGACAGCGGTCGGGTGTTGCGGGAGTCGTATTCATCGCTTCGCATTTCAGGACCTCATGGTCTCCGAGATAGTTCACGGCAAAAGGTCGGTACCATGCCAACGGACTTTGATCGTTCTCACCGATCTCATGAACGATCCTTTCAAAGTACGGAACCGCCTGATCCAACCCGCCCTGCTCCCAGTGTTTGATACCGAGAATCAGGCAAGCCAACAAGTGTTCATCGATCCCTGATTTGAAATTCATCTTGCCGATATCCTGGAACTCGGTACGCAGGACGCCATCGAGCGCCGGCAGCATGATCGAGGAAAATTCTGCGGGAATGTGTTTCGAGCGCAGATGCATGTGCTCCCTAACCGCCATGGCTTGTCGGTTCGCATCCCTCATGCGGCCATCGAGTAGGGCGGCGATCATCGCATCCAAGCCGGACCAGGAGCGCGTGGGCTCCTCAACATCCTGATCCAGAAAAAGTCGGGTAAACGCCTCTTCGGATTCCCGGTATTTCCCGCTTTTGAGGAGTTCACGCGCCGAGTCATATCGGATTGCCACCTCTCGGTCCGTATCCGTATTGAACGTCCCAGCATATCCGCTGGAGACAATCTTTGATACCTCCTGATTCCCATTTGGCCCGGAAAAGACCATGACAAGGCCGATGGCGGAGAGAATCGCCACCGCCAAAGGCAGTCCGATCATAAGCAGCCGTCTCTGTCTCGCCCGCATGCGCATCCGGCTCTGCGAATGGACTTGCGAGGATGGTCCGCTCCCCCGTCTTCCGCCGTTTTCCAAAATTTGGATCGCACCATGCAGGGCCGAGATCATCTCATCATAACTCGTGAAACGGTTTTTGGGATCATATGACATCGCCCGATCGACGATCGCACACGTTTCGTAGGAGACTTCCGGAGCCAACCGCTTCAGCGGGATGACTTTCGTCTTCGCAATCCGCAACAACTTGGTATCCATCGTATCCTCGGTACAGGATGGAACACCGGCGAGCGCATGGTAAAGCGTCGCGCCGAACGCATAGATATCCGACCTGAAATCCTCCACTTCGCCTTCAATCGCCTCTGGCGGCACGTAATATGGAGTGGCCCAGATTTCATCGGCTTTGGCTTCGCCACCTTTCGTCACCAGAGCGAGACCGAAATCCACGATTTTCGCATGGCCTTCGGCATCAAACAAAATGTTTCCCGGCTTGATATCGCGATGGATCAGTCCGGCCGTCTGCGCGCCTTTCAACCCTTCGGCAATCTGGATGGCCAACGGCAAGACCTCCGCTTCCGCAAGTTTTCCCCGCTCGTGAATCCGTTGTTCCAGATGCCCGCCCGGTACGAATTCCATCGCGATATAGAAGAGACCGAAAGCCCTGCCGGTCGTGAGTACTTTCACGACATTGGGATGGCTGAAAGAGGCAGTCAACCGGGCCTCATCCTCGAAGGCGGCAATGCGCCTTTCGTCTTTTGAATAGGTCTCGCTCAAGACCTTCAGGGCAACCTCACGGTTCAGGGTCGTGTCGATTCCGACAAAAACCGAACTCATCCCCCCATGCGCATGCCGCCTCGTGACGGTATACGGCCCGAACTGTTGCTTGATCCGGTTTTCTGCGCCACAGGTCGGGCAAGCGATCCTCGAATACGGAGGCAATCCGGCGAGAGACATCGGATTTCCGCATGCAGAACAGACCACGATATCTTCAAGATTCTCTGACATAGGCAACAAACCGAATCCGGGAATGAAGCGCTATGCTCCATTGGGTTGGACGATTCAATGCCTGATCAACCGATGAAGGCAACAATTTATTCGATTTTCACCACCTTCCCACTTGCAACATCAGGCATTTCGACGAAAACCTCAGACGTGATCGCCAGACTGAGAGGAAACATCATCGAAGCCTATCCCAACCGGCTGGTTATCGATTGCCATGGTGTCGGGTATGAAGCCATCATCCCGATCTCGACGTTTGACAGCCTGCGTCCGGTCGAGGGTGCTTACATCGATCTCCGAACCCATCTCCACATTCGTGAAAACGCGAGCACGCTTTACGGTTTCGCGAGCGAGGAGGAACGCGATGTGTTTCTCCTCCTCATCGATCGGGTCTCAGGCATCGGCCCTGCCATCGCGATCGCCATCCTCAGCGGAATGCCCGTTCCCCTGTTCAAGTCCGCCGTCGTGGCTGGCGATGTCACGCTGCTATCGAAGTCCAAAGGGGTCGGGAAAAAAACCGCGGAACGCATCATTCTGGAACTGAAAGACAAGGTGGGTGTGACGGATACGTGGCAAGACGCTGCATCCGGAGAAGTTTCCTCCCAAGCCGCCGATGCCGAGCTCGCCCTGATCGCCCTCGGTTACAAACAGGTCGACTCCCGCAAAGCGGTCCGCTCCATTCTCGACCAAGACCCCGCTGCCACCACCGAAGCCCTGATCCGCGGCGCACTCAGATGTCTGCAAGGCTGAGCTGACCGGAAATGACAACGGCGATTTGAAATTTATGATCCGCACCCGTTTCGCACCCTCACCCACCGGCTACCTGCATGTCGGTGGCGCACGTACCGCCCTGTTCAATTGGCTCTTCGCCCGCAAACACTCGGGCGCATTCATCCTCCGCATTGAAGATACCGATACCGCGCGCAACACCGAAGAAGCCCGCCAGGCCATTTTTGAGGGCATGTCATGGCTCGGGCTCGATTGGGATGAAGGCCCGGAAAAAGGCGGCGGATTCGGCCCTTACTATCAATCCCAGCGCAGCGAAATCTATGACACCTATTTCGAGAAACTGCTCGCCGCAGACCGGCTTTACAAAGATGGGGATGCCTATCGCTTCCGTTTCGATCGCAAACCTGTCACGATGCGGGATCTGGTTTGCGGAGAAGTCACCATCGACTACCGCGACGAATCGAACACACCGGACATGGTGATACGGCGCAGCGACGGTTCCTATGTGTTCCATTTCGTGAACGTGGTGGATGACCTCGAAATGAAAATGACACACGTGATCCGCGGTGAGGATCATCTGATGAACACGCCGAAACACCTTCAGCTGATTGAGGCCCTCGGCGAGCAACCCCCGCAATACGCCCACATCCCGCTGATTCTCAACGCGGATGGTTCGAAGATGTCGAAACGCGATGCGGGCGCCGCTGTCGGTGATTATCCAAAACAAGGCTTCCTCCCCGCAGCGGTTGTCAATTTCATCGCCTTGCTTGGCTGGTCATCGAAATCCGATGATGAAATCTTCACCCTGACGGAACTTGTCGACCGATTTTCTCTTGAGGCGATCAACCGCGCCCCCGCACGTTTTGATTTTGAAAAATGCAAATGGGTCAACCAGCAGCATATCGCGAAAATGCCCACGGAAACCTTTGCCAACCTGGCCAAACCATTTGTCCAAAACCAAAACCTCCCGATCCATGGAAACTACTCCGCCGCGATTGCCGCGGTGAAAGAAAAAGTCCGGCTCCTTTCCGAGGTTCCCGCCGCCATCGATTTCCTTCTCACCGACGGAACGCCGGTGGATGCCGAAGCGGTCGCAAAGGCAAAGGCCAATCCGGGCGCCATCCTGTTATCCGCCTTGGCCGATCAATTTTCCACACTGACCGAATGGAGTTCCGAGAGTGCGAAACACGCCATTGGTCAGGTGGCCGCAGCCAACGGCATGAAATCCGGCCAACTCATGTTCCCCATCCGTGTCGCCCTCTCCGGTCGTCCTCATGGTCCGGATCTCGGAGACATCTTTTCCATCCTGGGACAGCGGAGCACGGTCGATCGCCTCAGGGCGTTCTGAGCCCTGTGCTCAATAACCCAACCAGGGGCCAAGCCATTTCTCCACCTCTTCCACTTCCATGCCCTTGCGCACCGCGTAATCCTCTATCTGATCTTTTTGCAGTTCGGACAACGCGAAGTAATGGCTTTCGGGATGTGAGAAATACAACCCGCAAACCGCGGCTCCGGGATGCATCGCACAGCTTTCGGTCAGATGAACGCCCGTTGCGCCCGTAGCCCCCAACAGATCGAACAAGATGCGCTTCTCGGTGTGGTCCGGTTGAGCGGGATAACCCGGTGCCGGACGGATGCCCCGGTATGTTTCGTGGATCAACGCGTCATGCGTCAATTCACCCTCCGCTTCGTATCCCCATTCAATCCTTGCCCGATGATGAAGCATTTCCGCGAACGCCTCCGCAAGACGATCCGCAATCGCTTTGACCATGATCGAACCGTAAGGATCATGAGCCGCATCGAGTTCCTTCGCAAGCTCATCGGCACCATGAATCCCCACCACGAAACCGCCGATGTGATCGGCATGCTTTCTCACCGAAATCCAGTCGGACAAGGCGACGTTCGGCTTGCCTGATGTCTTCTTCAATTGCTGCCGCAGGGTATGGAATCTCGTACGCTCCGATCCATCATCGTTTCGTACGATGATATCGTCGCCATCCGCATCCGCTGGAAAAAATCCATAAATCCCGCGCGCTGAGAGACGGTTCTCACGGATGAGTTTCTCAAGATAACCGCATGCCTCGTCATGGAGTTTTTTTGCCTCTGCCGCGCCGCCCTCGTTTTTCGTTTTCAATTCCCCTTTCTGCCTGTCCCACACGCCGCGCAACTCCCACGCATGGAAAAACGGTGTCCAGTCGATGTAATCCACCAGATCCCTGATCTCCGGTTCAAGGGTGCGCGTGCCGGTGAATGACGGCACGGGCGGGATGTACGAATTCCAATCATATCCCGGAGCAAGCGCCCGGGCTTCCCGGATGCTGACGGTTTCTTTCTTCGGCCCGCCCAAGAAATTCTCACGCGCTTTCTGCTGGTTCACACGCAATTCCCTCACAAACTCATCTCGTCCGTCTTTCGACAGAAGCGAGGTTGTCACCGGAACCGAACGCGATGCATCCAATACGTGCACCACCGGACCGGAATAATGTTCCGCAATCTTGATCGCCGTGTGCGCTGCCGAGGTCGTCGCTCCGCCGATCAGCAACGGAACCGTGAAACCCCGGCGCTCCATCTCTTTGGCAACATGCACCATTTCATCAAGCGATGGGGTAATCAAACCCGAAAGCCCGATGACATCCGCACCAATCTCGATCGCCTTATCCAGGATCTTGTCACAAGGCACCATCACTCCCATGTCGGTAACCTCAAAGCCATTGCAGGAGAGAACCACCCCAACGATATTTTTGCCGATGTCATGCACGTCGCCCTTGACTGTCGCGATCAGGAACCTTCCGGCCGAGTTGCCGCGCTCGGCGATTTTCAATGCGTCTTCATGCGACATGCCCGGATTCTTTTCCCTGATGGCCAAAATATCCCCTCCGAGATTCTCCGCCTTTTCCGCCTCCATGTAAGGAAACAGCCAAGCCACAGCCTTCTTCATCACACGGGCGGATTTGACCACCTGAGGCAGGAACATCTTGCCCGCGCCAAACAAATCCCCAACCACTCCCATGCCGTCCATCAGGGGACCTTCGATCACCTTCAGAGGCCTTCCGTATTTCACCCGCGCTTCCTCGGTGTCTTCATCGATGAAACGGTCGATCCCTTTCAACAGGGCATGCTCGAGCCGCTTTTCCACACTTTCGTCACGCCAGGAAAGATCCTCCTCGACCTTTTTCCCAACCACACCCTTGTAGCTTTCCGCAAGATCCAGGAGTCGCTCGGTCGAATCCTGACGCCGATTCAGCAACACATCCTCGACATGCTCTAACAGATCCTTCGGAATCTCGTCATAAACTTCCAGCATCCCAGCGTTGACGATCCCCATGTCCATCCCCGCCTTGGTTGCATGGTAGAGGAAAGCGGAATGCATCGCCTCACGCACCTTGTTGTTGCCACGGAAAGAGAATGAAATGTTCGAAACACCACCGGATACTTTCGCCCCCGGAAGATGGTCTTTGATCCATCGCGTTGCCCGGATGAAGTCCACGGCGTAATTGTTGTGCTCCTCGATCCCGGTCGCGACCGTCAGGATGTTCGGATCGAATATGATATCATTCGGATTGAAACCCACTTCATCGGTCAAAATGCGGTAAGCCCTCGCGCAGATGCGGATTTTCTCATCATAGGTGGCCGCCTGGCCTTTTTCATCAAAGGCCATCACCACCACGGCCGCACCGTATTTCATGATATGCCTGGCATGCTTTTTGAACACCTCTTCACCTTCCTTGAGCGAAATCGAATTCACGATCCCCTTGCCTTGCAGATGCTTCAGACCCTCCTCGAGAATCTCCCACTTCGAAGAATCCACCATGATAGGCACCCGCGCCACATCCGGCTCGCCCTGAAGCAGATTCAGATATTTCGCCATCATCGCCTTGCCGTCGATCAATCCATCATCAAAGCAGATATCGATGACATTCGCCCCGTTGGCAACCTGTTGGCGCGCAACATCCACTGCGGCTTCCAAATCATTGGCCCGCACGAGTTTCGCGAATTGCGGGGAGCCCGCCACATTGGTGCGTTCCCCGATCATCAGGAAACCTTTTCCCTCGTCGTGATTATACGCCTCTGTTCCGGAAAGTCTGAGCGCTGGTTTGATCTGATTCATGGTGAGGATAGGTTCAAAAGCCGTGCCATCGGCAACGCACGGCACCGGACAGGTTCGGCTTTCGGAAAATGATATGGCGATTCATCGGAAATGAAATTCTTAACATGGCCTTGTTGGCGGAACGGAACATCGACCATCATGTCGGCACCTTTCTCGGAGCGATATCCCTGACTCCCTCGGCAATCGCCCTGACATGCTCGGGAGTGTTTCCACAACACCCGCCGGCAAGATTGATCAACCCACTCGTGGCAAACCCTCTCATGAAGTCCCTCATGTGCGCGGGTTCGAGGTCAAAACCCGTCGGCGCAAGAGGATTGGGCAATCCGGCATTCGGATAGGCGGAAACATATGTCCCGGCGACTTGGGACAGCTCTTCCAAAAACGGCCTCATCAGATCCGGTCCGAGGGAACAGTTCAGGCCGATCGCCAACGGCTTCATGTGTGAGAAGGCGTTCCAAAATGCCTCGACCTTCTGTGCGGAGATCATCGTTTCACCACCCAGCCCCACTGCTGCTGAAATGATGACGGGCAGATCGATCCCCTTTTCTTCATACACATCGCGCACCGCCACCGCAGCGGCCTTTGCGTTGAGCGAATCGAAAATGGTCTCGATCATCAGCAGATCACAACCTCCTTCGATCAGGCCGCGGACCTGCATCCGATAGGCTTCCAGCACCTGATCGAACGTCACGACCCGAAACGATGCGTCCTCGGCATCCGGCGAGTTGCTCAATGAAACGGTCAACGGCCCGATCGCACCGGCCACATAGCGTTTCACACCCGTGTCAGAACCGATATCGTCCGCCATCTTGCGCGCAAGCTGAGAACTTTTCACGTTCATCTCCCAAGCAAGCTCGTTCAAAAAATCGTTTTCGAGTATCTTCTGGAAAAACTCCGGATCCTTTCGTCCGCCGGTTTCCCGTGGGTCCTCGACGAAAAACTCGCTCTGGGCGATCCCAGTAGCCGAGAAGGTATTGGTCTCACAGATGTCGGAACCCGCTTCATAAAAGCGCTTGTGAATGTCGGCGATCACCTGCGGTTGGGTGATCGACAGGATATCTCCGTTGTTCAGCAAATCCTTGTCATTCCCGGAAAACCGATCTCCGCGTGCGGCCATCTCATCGAGACCATAGGTGCGGATCGTGGTGCCCATGGCCCCATCCAGAACCATGATGCGCTCGCACAACGTTTTTTCCAGATTCTCCGTCACCTGCGTCAGTTCCATGCTCGAGTTTAGTTCATCAAGACGAACCAGCAAGATTCAAATCATCAAATCACGATATGAAGATAAGATTTTTGGGATTTCGGGGGAAATTTGGGATTTCAGGGAAAAAAATCCGTGCGTCGGAGCCGTAAAACGCCCATTACATTCCCAAGTATTTAAGACACATGTCATTACCGATCCAATTTCTGCATCCGGAGCGTATTCCAACGACCGGTTTCCTCGCGCTCCCCGGCCGTCTCGATTTCAACCAACTCCTGCACTTGGAAAAACAGTTTGAGGGAAGGACGATCACCTATCTCATCGAAGAAGGGGATACCCACGACCCGGTCGTGCGCGGTCACATGGAACGCTCGGGCAAGGGTGCCATGTTTTCCATCCGTGATGCCGAACCGGAAAAAGCGGGTAAGGAATTGTCCCGGTTGATCAAAGACAACGGAATTCTGGTTTATGTACCCGGCATGGCCGTAGCCCGTCCCGCAACTCCGATCCACATTCCCTCCTCACATCTCAAAACACTTCTCTCTTTCCAACTGCCCACTCTCCCCATCGCGATCGATTGCCCGCGCGAATCCTGTCTGGGCATCGAGAGAATCTCCTCTCTGCCGCTCGCGGTGATTGCGGTTTCCAAACTGCTGAAGGACAAAGACATCAGCCTCCCCGCCTACCAAACCCATCTGCTCGACGCGTTTGAGGAGGCTTACAGCTCACGCAGCATACTCTCTGGCTCTCTTGCATCGGCCCTGTTCCGAGGTCTGAAAAAAAATCCGTCCAATAAACTCACGGATGGCACGGACGATTCGGATCTGTCATTCGCCAAAATCCTACCCGTCGCCATCGCATTTTCGAAATTCATCAAAAAGGAAACGGATAAATCCAGGGTCGCGATCGTCCTCCCACCGGGAAAAGGTGCATGGATCGCAAACCTCGCTGTGCTGTTCGCCGGCAAAATTCCGGTGAACCTCAACTTCACCGCATCTCACGAGGCCATCCGCTCCTCGATCCGCCAGGCAGAAGTCGACCGCTTCATCACTGCGGATCCCTTCGTGCGAAAAGTCTCGTCTTTCCCATGGCCGCCCAACCGGGATCTCATTTACATCGAGCGCACCCTCCCCGAACTCAAAAAAGACATCGTAAAATGGGCGCTGCTTGTCAGGATTCTTCCCGAATCTTTTCTGATCCAAATCCTTGGCCTGAACAAGCGCCGTGACAAGGATGAGGCAATCCTGCTGTTCACATCGGGCTCATCCGGCGAACCGAAGGGCGTTCCACTCACCCATCGCAACGTTCTCGCCAACGTGCTCCAGTTCGGTTCACGCCTCGACATCGGACACCATGCCTCCCTCCTCGGCTGCCTTCCCCTTTTCCACTCGTTCGGCTGCACGGTCACTCTCTGGTATCCGGTGATCGATGGCATCGACCTCGTGACCTACCCGTCTCCGCTCGAAACCAAACGGCTCGCCGAGCTGATTCACATCCACAAAATCAATGTGCTGCTCGCCACCCCGACCTTTCTGCGCGGCTACATGAAACGCATCGAGCCGGATCAGCTCAAATCCCTCAATCTCGTCGTCACCGGTGCGGAAAAACTCCCGCAAAGTCTCGCGGATGCCTTCGAAGAAAAATTCGGCATCCGCCCGATGGAAGGCTACGGCCTAACAGAAACCTCTCCCGCCACGAACGTCAACCTCCCCACACCGGATGCTCCCGCAGGCACGCACGCGATGCCCGCCCGTCTGAATGGCTCGGTCGGCCAACTGCTGCCCGGTATCGCGATCCGCATTTACGATCCGGTCGCAGATGCGAATGTTCCGGTGGACCAGCCGGGCATCATCATACTCAAGGGTTCGAATATTTTCCCGGGATACCTTCGCGATACCAAACGCACCAAGGAAGTGCTGACTTCCGACGGCTGGTTCAAGACGGGCGATGTCGGCTTGCTGGATGAGGATGGCTTCCTTCATATCCAAGGCCGGATCTCACGTTTTTCCAAAATCGCCGGCGAAATGGTTCCTCATGAAACCATCGAAGCCGCCATCAACAAGGTCCTCGGCCTCGATGCGGAAACCGAACGCAAAATCGCTATCGTCGGCGTGCCCGATGATAAAAAAGGCGAGGCGATCGTGCTGCTCTCCACCATCGCCGGTCCGGCGCTGGAACAGGAGTGCATCGATCTCCGCTACAAACTCCTCGATGAAGGCCTCACTTCCCTATGGTGCCCGAAACTCATCATTCCCGTGGAGGAAATTCCCCTGCTCGCATCCGGCAAACTCGATATCAAAGGCTGCCAAGCTCTGGCGGAGTGACCCATGCCCACCTTGGATGAAGCCGCCATAAGGAAAGCCGCATCATGGCAGGATTTCAAGGAAGCCAGGGCAATTCTGGATTCTGGCGCGGTGCTTTCGTCCGAATCCCTCCAGACCGGTTGGCGGGGTTCCGTACGGGTTGGCAAAACCACGTATCGCACCACAGTTACGGCCCGCACGCCCACTTGGTTCGATGCCAAATGCCCCTGCCCCGCAAACCAGCGCCATGGCACGTTTTGCCCGCATGCCATCGCGATCGGTCTTCATCTTTTGTCCCCACCCCCAGCAGAAGTGAAAAAAAACCAGCCTGTGACCGACGCCCGATTTCAAGCAGCTTCATGGGAAATCCGTTTTCAAGGTCCGTGGATGAAATCCTTGGAACACGCCAAAGCCAGCATTCAACTCACACGCTCGGATCACCCGCCTTCCCCGGCTGACCAGCGCCTTGCCACCTGGCTGACCGAACAAAACCTGATCTCCAAACCGACGATCCAACTGGCCCTGACACCCGCAGCCCTGAGCCACTTTCTCGGCCTTCTGAACGACCACCCACAGGTCGGACACGCGGAGGGAAAAATCCGTATCGAAACCCACCACCTGCTCCGGATCACTGATGCCACTCCCCATGATGGCCATGTGGTGATGCTTCCCGCGGAGCAGAAAATCATCCCGATCGACGATACCTTCTGGCAGATCTCCTCCTCAACCCTATCCCAACTCGGAAGTCAGCCTCCCTCTCCTACCGTCAGCAAGATTCTCAAAACACTCGCCAGCGGAAAACCGGCCGATGTCGATCAAACCGTGTTTGCCCAATCCCTCGATGAATTGCAGACATTCATCGATTTAAGCTCCTCGAATTGGTTCGAAACTCTCCAATTCATCAGCGCCGAACCCGAATTCACTCTCAGCCTCAACGGCCATGAACACCGGCTCCTCGCGACGCTATCCACAAGTTATTCACAATCCCTTCCCAAGCTCGATGCCCATCGTCTGATCACCCAAAATCCCCCGGCAGAAGCCTTGGCAACGTCCCTGATTCAACAGACGTTTCACCCTCTGGCAGACTCCACCTACGAACTCTCGGACCCTCACGCCATTACCCGTTTCCTCACCAAAGATCTGCCTCAATTCCCCAAAACCTGGAACATCCAACTCTCTCCAAATCTTCAGAAACTCTGCGCATCCTACACGTTCATCACCCCCAAAATTGATCTCCTCTCAAGCTCTGAAGAAAAAATCGACTTCCGCCTGACTTACCAAACCCAACGAGGCGAGACGATTCCCGCAACCGAGATCAGACGGCTCCTCAGATCAAAACATTCCTTATCACATCAAAGAATCGTCCTCTCCGATGAGATCGACCTATTGATCGATCCGCTCCTCGAACATCTCGACATCCAACAACAAAACGATCGTTTTACCGCGAGACAAGCCAGCGCGGATGTGATCCGTGAACTTTGTGAAACCCTTCAGAAATCAACAACCGAAAACACACCCAAGGAAGGACTCCCACATGTCCCATGTCCCACACTCGACGCTCCGTTGCGTCCCTACCAAATCGCCGGGTATGCATGGCTCGTCCATCGCCTGAGAGCATCCGGTGGCGCTTTACTCGCCGATGATATGGGACTGGGGAAAACTCTTCAAACGATCGCTTGCATTGAGCATGTTTTCTCAACTTATTCACAATCCGCTCCCGCTCTGGTCGTGGTGACGACTTCGCTCTTGGGAAACTGGAAATCGGAGTTCGCGTGCTTTGCCAGAAATCGACGGGTCATCATCCTGCATGGAAACCAACGAGACAAGCTGAGGGAGACGATCCAACCCACCGATGTCGTGCTGACCACCTATGCCACTCTCGCCCGCGACCTCGCGTGGCATCTGCGACAAACGTATTGCCTGGCCGTGATCGACGAAGCTTCGCTGATCCGCAACCCCGATACGGATCACGCCAAGGCGGTTACCAAAATCAACGCCACTTACCGGATCGCCCTTACCGGAACCCCGATTGAGAACTCTGCGCGCGATCTGTGGTCGATCTTCCGTTTCATCCAACCCGGCTGGCTCGGAACCCGTAAGGAATTTCAGGAGCGCTACGAAATTCCACTCCAAACTGCGGAATCCCGCCCCCGGACAACCACTCTGCTGCGCCTGAAAACAGCACCCTTCGTCCTTCGGCGTACCAAAACCGAAGTCGCTTCCGATATCCCATCCAAAATCGTGATCGACGAGTTCTGCACCCTTTCTCGGGATCAGCTGGAGACCTATCGCGAAATTCAAAAACAAGGCCTCCTGCTGATCGACCAGATCCGTTCGTCCGGTCAGATGGCAGCCGCCCGCATGCAATCCCTCACCACCTTGCTGCGCCTCCGCCAGAGTTGCTGCGATCTCGCCCTGCTGGACTCGGAAACCCTGCGGGAACTTCCCCTTCCGAGGCGCTCTGCGAAACTGGAACGCCTGTTGGAGATCACTGAGGCTTCGATCGCAGCCGGCAGCCGCCTTCTGGTTTTCTCGCAATACCGGAAACAACTCATCGAGATCGAAAAGGCCCTCACCAACGCATCGGTCTCGTCGATTCGGCTCGATGGTGAAACGCGCGACCGACAGGCTCTGGTGGAAAGATTTCAATCTCCACAAGGCCCATCCGTCTTCCTGATTTCCCTCAAAGCCGGTGGATACGGGCTGAACCTGACAGCTGCCGATGTGGTGGTTCACTTCGATCCGTGGTGGAACCCCGCTGCGGAAAATCAGGCAACCGACCGCGCTCACCGGATCGGCCAATCCAAACCGGTCACCGTGTTCCGTCTCCTCACACGGGATACCGTGGAGGAAAAAGTGATCCGCCTCCAAGCGAGCAAAAAGGCATTGGCGGATTCTCTCAATGAGACCCCCGATCCGGCCGACGCAGCTGCATGGAGCACGGATGAACTCGAAGCGTTGTTGGTCGGGCAATGATCCGACAGCTGATGAATCAACTGGCTGAAACAAAAAATTCAACCCTCCTGCAAAAACGGTTGTATCCAACAACAGCCCTTTCCATACGTCTTCGGTCCGGAATGATTCGCACCCGTTTAGCGAGGTTTACGGCCTTTCGCCGGATAGCGGGCCTTTGATGGCTTGGGCATGACAGGAGCTTCACGTTTCAATACGGCGATCTGATCACGCAGGTGGGCAGCACGCTCGAATTCGAGCCTCGCCGACGCCTCGCGCATTTCCTGCTCCAACTCGGAAATGACGCGCAATTTGTCATACGAACCCTCGTCCTCCGCGACAAGGGATGCGTTGAGCTTCTCGGCGTCTTCCCTGCCTCTTTCATATTGTTGCAAACTCTGTTGGACCGAACGCACCACGGATTGCGGTGTGATGCCGTGTTCCTGATTATAAGCCATCTGACGGGCCCGGCGATATTCGGTCACTTGGATCAGTGCCCGGATCGAATCCGTGATCACGTCCGCAAACAACACGCATTGGCCGTTCACATGCCGCGCGGCCCGGCCCGCCGTCTGGATCAGCGAGGTTTCATTTCTCAGAAACCCCTCCTTATCGGCATCCAGAATGCAAACCAGCGAAACCTCGGGCAAATCCAGACCTTCGCGCAACAGGTTGATTCCGATCAGGATGTCAAAGGTAGCAGCCCTGAGCTGACGGAGAATTTCCACCCTCTCGATCGCATCGATATCCGAATGCAGATAACGGCACTTGAGACCCGTTGATTTCAAATATTCCGCCAAATCCTCCGCGGTTTTTTTTGTAAGCGTTGTCACCAGCACCCGCTCACCCTTCTCGACCCGCTGCATGCAGAGCTCGATGGTTTCGTCAATCTGACCCTTGAGGGGACGCACCACAAGCACGGGATCCAACAAGCCCGTAGGTCGGATGATCTGTTCCACCACCAGGGGTTTTCCCGGTTTGGCGGGATAGAAATCCTCCACACGCTCATCATTCCCTGATGCCTTGACTTGCATGTTCCTGAGATCAACCGCAGCAAAACGATCCTCTCCGTTTTCCAGCTTCATGGGAATGAATCGTCGGTTTTCAGGACGGGAATTGATGATCTCGAAGGGCCTGGGTGTTGCGGAAATGTAAACGCATTGTCCGGTCATTCCCATGAACTCGTCGAATCTCAACGGCCTGTTGTCCAATGCCGATGGCAGCCGGAAACCGTGTTCGACGAGGGTCGTTTTGCGGCTTTTGTCACCTTCATACATCCCACCGATCTGGGGAATGGTCACATGGGATTCATCAACCAGCAGGAGGAAATCCCGCGGGAAGAAATCCAACAGGGTATGCGGACGCGAGCCCGGCTCACGATCCGTGAGATGACGGGAATAGTTTTCAATTCCTTGGCAGAATCCCAGCTCGGACATCATTTCCAAATCGTATTCCGTACGCATCCGCAGGCGCTGTGCTTCGATCAATTTGCCCTGTTGCTCCAGCTCGGCAATGCGTTGATCCAGCTCCGCGCGAATCTTCCGGATCGCCACTTTCATCTTGTCGCTCGCCGTGACGAATTGCTTGGCGGGATAGAACACATGCTGCTCGAGAATCTCGACAACGTTTCCCGACAAGGTATGGATGGAGGAAATCCGCTCGACCTCGTCTCCGAAAAATTCCACACGGATCGCGGTTTCATCCAGATACGCGGGATGCACCTCGACCACGTCCCCGCGCACTCGGTATTTCCCGCGTCCGAACGCGATATCGTTTCGCTCGAACAACAGGGAAACCAGTGCGGCAAGGAATTCCTCGCGGCTGAGTTGCTGGCCCTTCCGGAGAGAATACATCATGTTCTTGTAATCCTCCGGCGATCCCAAGCCATAGATGCAGGAAACCGAGGCGATCACGATGGTGTCTTCACGTGTCAGCAGGGAGCCCATGGTGGAGAGCCGCAATCTCTCGATCTCCTCATTCACTGCCGAGTCCTTTTCGATGTATGTGTCGGATCTCGGAATGTAGGCCTCGGGCTGGTAGTAATCGAAGTATGAAACGAAATACTCCACCGCGTTGTGGGGGAAGAAATTCTTGAATTCGGAATACAACTGGGCGGCGAGGGTCTTGTTATGGCTCATCACAAGAGTCGGCTTTCCATGTCGGGCGATCAGGTTCGCCATCGTGAAGGTTTTTCCCGAACCCGTCACTCCCAGCAGGGTCTGGTGTTTGTTCCCGGCATCCAATGACTTCGCGAGCTTGTCGATCGCCTGCTGCTGATCACCCTTGGGCGTATATTCACTGGTAAGACGAAACGTCATGCGTGCCAACGATGAGGCATGAAACGGAATTTTCCAGTGAGTAATCCACGCGCGACAAAAACGGGTTTCGGGTGTTTAGTCAGTTCGATGGCAATTTCCCGGGAGCATATCAGAAAATCAGTGGGGCGCTTTTTACCCATTCTGCTTTGTTTGCTGGTGGGATACGGTTCCTATTGGCTGACGGTGCGAGGCTTTTCGGGAAAAAATCCCGTCCGGATCCCGTCCGCCAGCCGGGAGATTCCCGAAGTCAGCCCCACAACCTCATCCGTCCGCAACGATACCTTCAAGCCCGTTGAAGACCCTCGGCGTGCATCCGTCCGAACAGCCGCGCTGAATCAACAACGGGCCGTGACATTCAAGGATCAGGATGCCATGCGCAGAATGCTCTCCAAGCTGGGCCATCAAGTCCGGCTGCTCGGCCAGATCGACGGACTCAACACCCTGCTTCTCGGATACGAATCCGCCGCTGACCTCGATGCTCTGCTCGAAGGCGATGAAGAGCTATCCATGGTCTTTCCAATCGAAATTCCATCGTCGCCGAGTATCAGCCCGCAGGACGGTGCGGTTGCCTTGAACCACTCCTTGCTCAAATGGTTAGGCGTGGAAACCGACAACTCGCTCTGGGGAAAAGGATTGGTCATCGCGGTTCTCGATACCGGTATTGCCGACCACATGGTATTCAACCATCCGATTCAACGGATCAATCTCGTTCCACTGCCTTCGGATCTCTCGCTCCTGAACGGTCACGGCACTGCGGTAGCTTCCCTGATTTTCAGCAACCATCCGCAAGCTCCGGGGGTCGCACCCGCCGCTACCCCGCTCTCGATCCGCATCGCCGATGATTCCGGTTTTTCCAACAGTTTTCTCATCGCGCAGGGTATCGTCGCGGCGGTCGATGCGGGAGCGCACATGATCAACATCTCGATGGGGGGAAGCGGAAACAGCTCTCTGGTGAATCAAGCCCTTGCCTATGCCAGACAGAACGGCGTGGTGGTCATCGCCGCCGCCGGGAACACGGGTGAAAATGGCGTTCTGCAACCCGCTGCACATCCCTCTGTGATCGCGGTAGGCTCGGTCGATGCAAAAAACCAGCCGATGAGGTTTTCCACCAGCGGAACCGAGGTGGCGATCTCCGCTCCGGGATTCGGGATTGATGCGGCGTATCCGGGCGATCTCGCTGCCAAGGTCTCCGGCACTTCTTTTTCAACGCCCATCGTCACAGGAGTCCTGGCCGCCGTGGCGAGTTCTGCGGAGCGCCAGACCATGTCCGCACTGCAAGCAGCGGATTTTGTTCTCAACCACCTCACCGATGTCGGCATGTATGGACATGACCCCCATACCGGAGCTGGGGTTCCGGACCTGGGAACCATCATGAACGCCGGCATTGTGGGGCGCAACGATGTCTCGGTGAATTCCATTTACCGAACAGAAAAAAACCAGCTTCAGGTTGTGATTCAGAACCTTGGCACGGAAACCCTGATCAACACGGGCGTATCCACCAGCATCAACGGCACAAACGTTCAAAGCAACATCACCACACTGGCACCGATGGAATCCCGTGTCGTCACGATACCCATCGGTGAATCAGAATCCTACAGGATCAGCGCCAGCGCCCAACTCTCGTCAGGCTTGATCGATGCGCGACAGGCAAACAATTCCCTGACGGTAGAGATCGATCCCAACCCGGAATAGGCTCATCATTTCGGTGCCTTGATCGCGTGATACCAGGCTTTTTTTCCCATCAGCGGCTTGCCGTTTTTTGAACGCAACCCGGTGAGATCGATGGCATGGAGATACCCTTCTTTCAGACCTCCGATATCGATCCGGATACCCCGGCCCTGGTCCGTTCGTTCTGCGTTTTTCACCGGCATCGGAGTCACGTCCACTTTCGGGGATCCATAAGCCTTGTGATATTTATAGGTATTCCCCTCGATCGCGATGCTTGATAGCGTTGCCGGATCAACCTCCTCGGTGAAAGTGAGGTCGAAACCTCCGCGGGTCGCCTTAACCTTTTCCAGAGCAAAGAACTCCGCACCCTTCCACTTCACACGCACAATCCCCTTGTCGCCGGCCCATGATAGGGCGGTTTTACCAACATAGATCGATCCGTCATGACCGAAAGCGATGCGGTTGTTGCCGTTACCCAAGGCCTTTCCGCCAAAGACCTCCACCAAGGCTGTTTGAAACACCCCGTCCACTTCATCCTCCAGGACACGCACTAAATTGGGTTGGTTCATTTCACCAATCAAGGTCTGGCCTGCGAAAGCATCCGGCATGGCTCCTTTGGGAATCACCACGGGCCAAGTCGGCGAATTCGCAAGTTCGCCCTGCGGGAAATAACCCACGGGTGGTGTTTGCATTCCTTCGAGTTGTTTCACATCCATCGCATAAGGATCCGTACCATCCCAACCCGGACTCCAGACGAGCGATGCAGGATGACCGTAGAAACCGCCTTTTTTGATTTCATAAAGCGGGCTGGTCGGGCGCCAATCTCCCTGATTGTCGGTGATGAGGAGCCGGCCCTTCGCATCAAAACCGATTCCGTTCGGCGAACGCAGCCCGCTGGCATAAGGCTCCACCTTCCCATCAGGAGAAATTTTCATCACCCATCCCCGCCATTCCACCCGCGCATACATCCGTTCCGCCTTGCCCTTGTTGTGTTTCCAGTCTGGGTAGGAACTCATCTGCTCACGGTTGGCCTTGCCGATCTCGGAAAACTTGCCCCGGATCTCCTCACGCATCGGTGCGCCGTTCGAGGCAATCCCCAAAGCGACATAGAGATTCCCCTCTTTGTCACGAACCGGTCCGTAGGAAAACTCATGATAATTTCCGGACATTCCGAAATCATCATACACCGTCTCGTATTCATCTGCCGATCCATCACCATCCAGATCCTTGATGCGGGTCAGTTCCGCACGTTGCATCACCAGAATGTTGTTTTCATCCTCCACCAACATGCCCAAAGGTTCTTGCAGGCCGGATGCGAACAACGACCATGACTGCGTCTTGGGATCAAAGATCATCAGCTCCCCGCGGTGAAAGGCAACGGCGATTCTTCCGTCTTTCATGGTATCCATCGCACCGACCTGTGGGTCGATTCCTGCGGGACTCGGGATTTTCTCAAAGCTGAAATATTCCTCCCATGCCTGGACAGGAGCGAACAAACACATCAACGCGCAACATATTCTCAGTTTCATGAAAAGAAAAAGTTCTGGGTGCAATATCTCATTTGAACGTGGTGGTGACGGTGAAACTCGCGGAGTCCGCCGCTTTGAGTGTCAGCTTGGAATTCGACCATGTGCCCTTATCGCTGGTGAACACGACCTTTTCCGCGGGGGAAAAATCGAGCACCAGATCAGCGGATGACCTCGGAGATAAGGTGAATGTCCTGGTAAAGCCGGCCGCGTTTGGCAGGGCTGAAAATGTCTCGGTGATTTTTTGATCACCCACTTGGTACCGCAAAATCGGCAACCCTCTATCCACCCGGTATCCGGAAAACCGAACTTCGCCCATCTCGCGGAAAGGCGATGCCTTTTCGGTATAGCGAACGGTTCCGATGATGCTCGCCAGGCTGCTGCCATTGCCCTGCCAGTACGGATAACCATCGATGAAACCGCCGGTCCATGCATAACGCAAACGGCACTCGCCCGCATCCCAGCACACCGATACCTGCTCGTCCAACGCCACCGCCATCGCGGCCGGTCCGGCATTCGGCATGAAGATCCGTTGGATCTGCGGGCGTTTGGTCTGCACCGGCGATGCAGCGTATGGATCCCCTTTTTTTGCCTGAACTTCCCTCAAACCTGCCGAAACCTTCATGATGTGGTCGTAAATCAGAAGCAACCCGTCATTCCCCACATGCACCATCGACGGCATGTCCACCGCATTGGGACGTTTCTTTTGCGGCGCCGCACACCACTTCAAAAAATCATCCGCCTTCCCCTGATAAAGCGACCGGATCTCCACCAAGGAAGGACCCACCAGCATCTGATCGGGCAGGTGACACGCCGCACAATTCATGGTGAAAAGCTGTTCCCCATTGGGTTTTTCGGCATATGCCAGCAAACTGAGAGAGAGAAGAATGGGAAGGTATTTCATGTGACAGGTTTCGGGAACGACTTGCAATACAGTCTATGAACGTCATTTCCAAGGGTCATTTTTCAGATCGGGCGCATTCTGTCCCGCCTCCAGTGACAAAGTCCTTTTTCTTCCGCCTTGATCTCCAACCCCAACCCCATTACCCCGTCTGCGTGCTCACCATCAAAAAATTAACCAAGACCCTCGGCGGCAGAACTCTCCTGCGGGAAGCGGAAATGTCCATCAACTGGGGCGAACGCGTTGCCCTCGTGGGCCCCAACGGCGCCGGCAAATCCACGTTGTTCCGCATGATCCTTGACCAGGACCAGCCGGATGAGGGCACGATCGACCGCGATGAATATGCCATGGTCGGCTATCTCGCCCAAGAAGCCGGTGAACCCACCGATGAAACGATCCTAGAGATCGCCATGGGCATCACCCCGGAAATGATCGGCCTCCTGCGCACCATCCGCGAAGGCGAGAAATCCGGAAATCTCTCCTCTCCCGAGTTCGCGAAAGCCCAGGATCAATTCACCGCACTCAATGGGTATCAGCTCGAGCCCAAAGCAAAAAAAATCCTCGCAGGGCTCGGCTTCAAACAGGACGACTTTCAAAAACCCGCGCGAGAATACTCCGGTGGCTGGGTCATGCGCGCCCACCTCGCCCAACTTCTCGTGATGGAGCCCGACCTGCTCATGCTCGACGAGCCGACCAACCACCTCGACCTGCTCTCCCTGCTCTGGCTGCAGCGCTACCTTCTCAACTACTCCGGCGCCATCCTGATGATCTCCCACGATCGCGATTTCATGGATGCGATGATCGAGACGGTCATCGAGATCGACCCCGATGCGATGCAGCTCATTTCCTATACCGGAAACTACAGCTCTTATCTCGAACAACGGGAAAAACGCTACGAGCTCCAGGTCCAAGCCTACCGCAACCAGAACAAGGAAATCGAGGCCCATATGGAATTCATCGACCGCTTCCGTCAGGTCGGCTCCAAAGCCGCCCAAGTCCAGTCAAGGATCAAACTGGTGGAGAAAATCGAGCGCATCGAAAAACCCCGCGCCCCGCGCAAACCGTTCAAATTCGCTTTCCCCCAACCTCCCCGGTCAAACCAGAAAGTCATCGAGTTCCACAAGGTCGGTCAGTCCTACCCCGGAAAACGAATCTACAAGGATCTCGACCTCACCATCGAACGCGGAGATAAAATCGTCCTTGTCGGACCGAATGGTGCAGGCAAATCCACCCTGCTCAAACTGATCGCGGGAGAACTCGAAATCGATGCGGGAAACAAGGAGGTCGGATATCTCACGAAAATCGGCTACTATTCGCAACATCGCGGAGAAGCACTCAACGAGTTCAATACGGTCCTCGATGAAGTCATGGGCTCTTGCCCGACCCTGCGGGAGGAGGACGCCCGGGCGATTCTCGGAACGTTCCTCTTCCGCCGTGCCGATGTGGAAAAACGCTGCGGAGTCCTCTCAGGCGGTGAAAAATCCCGTCTCAATCTTGTCAAATTTCTCGTCGACCCGCCCAACCTGCTGCTCATGGACGAGCCAACCACCCACTTGGACATCCTCTCAATCGATTCCCTGGTGAATGCGCTGAAAGCCTATGAAGGAACTCTCGTCTTCATCTCCCACGACGTCCATTTCATCCGTAACCTCGCCGAAACCACCCTGCACGTCACCCGCAATGAAAAAGATCCCGAGGGGGGTGCCATCGTCACCCGCTATACCGGCGGTTACGATTACTTCCTGGAGAAATCCGGCCTCAGCGACGACCGCGGCGCGGTAACAGCCTGATCATCTGACATTCTTGACTCGCACATCCTCTTCGAACCATCCAGCATGCCCGGAGTGAAATCGAAACGCGTTCCCCTCGCCTGCATCCTCGCACTGGCCAGCCTCGTTCTCTGGTATCTGGGCAAACCAGCCGCATCGCCCCAATTTGGTGAAGATGCGAAAACCTTGACGCGGCAGATTCTGGAGCTCGGGCCACGCCCCCCCGGCAGCGACGCGCTCAACCAGGCACGCTCTCTGGTCATCAGGGAACTCGAGGCGGCAGGATGGTCCGCCGAATTGCAGGAATTCGAGCGCGCTACCTCCATCGGAAACGTTTCATTCGCCAATGTCCGTGCGCGGTTCAAAACGGGAAACGGCAATCCATGGAACAGAAAGGCGAGAGGATTGCTCTGCGCACACATCGACTCCAAACTCTACAAGGATAGGATATTTGTCGGCGCGGACGATGCGGCCTCGGCTTGTGCGGCGATGGTTGTGATGGCAAGACACCTTGCTGCCCACCAACCCGAACTGGCCGCCAAGCTCGAACTCGTCTTCTTCGACGGCGAGGAAGCGTTCGCGGAACACATCACCGCTCTCGACGGCCTCTACGGCAGCCGTCATTATGCAAATACGTGGCGAACCCGCGATGACAAGCCGGACTTCGGAATTGTGTTAGACATGATTGGTCACCGGGATCTCAGCATCCGCATCCCGGCAGACTCTCCCACCCAGCTCGCCGATCTGATGTTCGATGTCGCAACAGAACAAAAAGTCAGCTCACGGTTTGGAAAAGCCCCGGGAAGCATCATCGACGATCACGTTCCTCTCAACCTCGTCGGCATCCCCACGCTCGACATCATCGGGGATTTTTCCCGCAGCCGTTGGTGGCACTCCTCGGGTGACAACATCGATCTCATTTCACCGGAATCACTGCAGATCTCCATCCGTCTGACCCTCGGAATGCTCGAGCGCCTTCTTGAACAGTCCTGATCGCCATCCGGGATCCCAGCGAACCGGCATGTGCTTTTCCGTGAATTGCCCCTTGCCACCCCTTTCCAAGTCGATCAGAAAGATGATTGTCATGAAATATCCACCAGCCAAATTCATCAAACTCGGGATCGCTCTCGGCCTGTCCCTTCTCGCCTCGTCATGCTTGCAACACGAATCGACCATCCATCTCAACAAAGACGGCAGTGGAACCATCGTGGAACAAACCATTCTCGGACAGCAAATGATCGCGATGATGGGTCAACTCGGCGGCCAAGACCAAGCCGATCCGATCGCTGAGATGTTCAACGAGGAAAAAGCCAAAGCCAATGCTACCAAACTCGGAGAAGGCGTGGAGTTCGTCAAAACGGAAATCATCAATGACGGCGGCAAAAAGGGCGCACGCGTGCATTACAAGTTCGCGGATATCAACAAACTCAGCATCAACCCAGCAGGCGGACTCGAGAGCTTGAATGACGGCGAAGAACCCAATGAGGCGGACGAAAAGGAACTTGTCAGATTCAAATACGCCGGCGGAACGCTCTCACTCATCGTTCCTCCTACCAACTTTGAGGAAATGAACATGGATGATGCGGGCGGGGAAAACGCCGAAATGGAGGCCATGGCCAAGCAAATGATGTCCGATATGAGCTTGAGTATGAAAATCAACCTTCCCGGCGGGATCGAAAAAAGCAACGCCACTTATGTTGACGGAAACACGATCACCATCATGGATGTAAAAGTCGGGAAAATGTTCGATCAGAAAGCCGCCATGAAAAAGATCTCCGAGACAGCGAAAACCGACAAACCGGCTGCACTGGCCGAATTCAAGAAGCTCGATGGGATCAAAATGGAAACCAACGAAAACGTCACGATCAGCCTCAAGTAATCGATCTGACCTGCAACCCGATTCAAAAAAAGCGCACCGGATGGTCCGGTGCGCTTTTCCATTTCAAATCGGGATCAATGCTCGCGACAGAACTGCTCCAACCGGGTCAGCCCTTCATTGAGCACATCGAGAGTCGTGCAATAACTGATCCGGATGCCATCGTCATAGCCGAAGGCGATACCGGGAACCGCTGCGACCTTGTAACGGGAAAGAAGTTTGTCACAAAGATTCATGGACTTCAACCCCATCTGACCGGTGTAGATGAAGAAGTAAAAAGCCCCTTTCGGCTCAACCACACGAATGTTCGGAATCGCCTGGAGACGCGAGAAAACGAACTGACGCTTCACATCATACTCACCGCGCAAATCCTCGATAAAACTCTGGTCTCCCTCCAGAGCAGCCAATGCTCCGTATTGGGCGAATGTGGTCGCGTTGGAAACACTGTGGTTCTGGATCTTGTCGATCGCGTCCGCCACCGGCTTGGCAGCAGCCGTATAGCCAAGACGCCATCCTGTCATGGAATACGCCTTGGAGAAACCGTTTACGGTAATGGTCAGGTTGTAAAGATCATCGCTCAGCGAGGCGATAGAAACATGTTCGGTATCGCCATACACCAACTTCTCATAAATCTCATCGGACAGAATCATGATATCCTCTGCCACAGCGATTTGTCCGAGAGCCAACAGCTCTTCTCTGCTATAGACCGCACCGGTCGGATTACCGGGAGAATTGATGATCACCATTTTGGTGGCGGGTGTCATTGCATCTTCGAATTGCTCGGGGGTCATTTTCCAGCCAGTGGATTCTTTGGTCTCCACCAGCACAGGAATCCCACCGGCGATTCGGACCATTTCAGGATAGGAAACCCAATATGGAGTGGGGATGATCACTTCATCACCCTCCTGAATCACGGCCAGAATGGCGTTGAAGCATGCCATTTTGGCCCCGGCAGTCACACAGATCTGGTTCGCCGGATAGTTGATGTGATTGTCCTTTTTGAATTTCTCGGAAAGAGCCTCGCGAAGCTCGGGTATCCCGCCTGCCGGGGTATACTTGGTTCTGCCCTCCATCAGGGCCTTCACAGCTGCATCCTTGATATGCCGGGGGGTATCTACTTCGGGCTCGCCTCCCGCGAGCGCATAAACCTCTTCGCCTTTGGCGATCAGTGCTTTGGTTTGCGCAGTAACTGCGAGTGTCAGTGACGGAGAAACCTTGTCGATACGGGATGAAATACTGTGCATGGTGGGCGCTTGATTGAATGTTAAGATGGTTGCACACTGTCAGGGCAGTGCACAACAGTTCATGAGGCACCACCGAGACGGGCGGGTTTTGTTGTGGATGGTCCCCACCCACGTGGCAAGAGAAATGCTCGAAATTCTCGATTCCCACACGCACCCGCGGGGCCGGACTCCAAGGCGCTTTCCTCGATCCACTGAAAAACCGCACACATGGCGCGCAAAGCTGATGAATTGCCCAAGCCGTTCGCTCTCCCAACCGCCATCCATGCGGTAAGAAAATCCAGCTGGGATGTGATCCGTTCGACGGATGGGCGTATTACGCCATCGTTCGAAATGAACGTTTCAACGAACTTTTTTCCTTGGAAGAAACGGCGGTTTGGATTCGTATCCATGGATCTATGAATATCAGAATTTTCATCGCCACCTGCACCGCATGCATTGCCTGCATGCTCCCCTCCCATGCCGACGATACCGCGCTCGCAAAACAAATGGAGATCCTGAACGATGCCTACAAATCCATGCGCAAGGAGGAAAATCCTGCCAAAGGCGCCGCCCTCGCCCGCGAATCACAGGACGCCATGATCAAGGCCATCGTGGAAGTTCCCGAACTGGTCAAAGCCATGGCGGACGGGCCTGAAAAAATCAAGGCATCCGCCGAATACCGGATGATGATGGCCAATCTGATCGCTTCCCTCGCTGAAATGGAGCTGGCATTCCTCAACAATGACATGGCAAAGGTCAAAACCATCGTTGAAAAAATGCGGGAATCGAAAAAACAAGGTCACGACAAGTTCATGGAGGAAGAGTAAACCGGATCATGAAACTGCCCCGCGGGATAACCTGCGGGGTTTTTTCGTATCCATGCCGAAACTCAGTCCACCATGACCTTGGAGCCCACCACCAGCTTCGAGTAGACTTTGGGCATCACCTGATGGGGACCACGGATACAGGCATGAGAGACGGGATAGCGTTTCACGGGACCAATGTGATGACCCACCCCATCCCATGTCAGACGCATCCAATACCTCATGGGTGCACCCACAAATTTTCCACCCTCAGGAACCTCATCGGTAAGGATGTTCGCATCACTGTTCACGACCTTGCCATCCGCACAGTAAATCCGGCCATACTTGTTGGAGCTCTTGTCCACGACTTTCTCCAGAACTTTATATTTGCCGGGAGGGGTCGGATGGCTCTCCCGCCCGGAACTGATGGGATAATCAATCACCACCCGGTCACCATTCATCAGCATCCCACGTTGTGTCGCCAGTTCGATTCTCAACCAGGAATTCGACGGATCGGTCTTCTGATAAAGTTCCGTATCCGTCCATGTGTCGTAGGTTTTCGGATAAGATTTTTCAGCCACGAAATGTTCATACGTTCCTGGCTGGTGCGGATTGACATATTCCGCATGGGTCTTTTGTAACCTCGGATCATTCGGGTTTGGCGCGCAACTCGCAAACCAGAGACTGGCCATGCCCAAGCAAAGGATGTGTGATTTCTTCTGAGCCATAAATTCGGTGCGCTCGAAATAAGGCATTTTTGTCACATTTGCAATCATACAATCCCATGCCGATCGCCCGGACGGATCAAGTTCCGAAATGATCCCAACCACCCGATATTCCCTCACCGTTCCCGAACCCGACCAACCGACCAATCCTGCTCAGCCTGAGCCCCGGAAAGATCCGTTCCCATCCGATCTCAAATCCCTCACTCTCCGGAATGGTGAACAACAATTCGAAATCTTCACCATCTTCCAAGGCCTGCTCCAGCGTATGTCCCCCGGTGACCGGTATCATCGCGCGATCGAGCACGAAACCACATCCCGAAGCTCCAGCCAATCGTGGCAGATCCCTCGCCAACCCATCGGAAAGATCCATCATCGCTGTCGGCTTGAAATGCTCGACCAACCAACGCGCCTGCACGACCCTGGGCATGAAATCGAGGTGTTTTCCGCGAAGCGATCCACCCAACGTACCGGTCACCCAAATCCCATCACCCGCATTTCCACCGGATCGGGTCACCAAGGAATCACGCTCGACCCGTCCTGTTCCTGATATGGAAATCACCGCGGCGGACCCCTGCGGGACCCTGCATGTCTCGCCACCTACCATCACCGCACCGAACTCCTTCAGGCAATCACCCATGCCACGGTAAACATCCTCAACCCATTGCAGTTCCGTCTCCGCAG
Organism: Verrucomicrobiota bacterium; assembly: GCA_041170385.1. Classification (GTDB taxonomy): domain Bacteria; phylum Verrucomicrobiota; class Verrucomicrobiia; order Verrucomicrobiales; family Akkermansiaceae; genus Luteolibacter. The sequence continues at coordinate 55,187 of JBEAZA010000058.1, forward strand.
GCAATGCAAGGGTTGCCAGCAACCGTTCGGGCAAACCGCCCATCGCCGCAAAATCCGAAACCACCCGAGCCACGGCTTTCCAGCCCACCCGCCGGGCTTTATCCCCTGTCACAAAATGAACTCCTTCCACCAGTGCATCGGTTTTGAGCAACCGCAGATACGCACCACCCTCGTCCGCAACGGCACAATCATCCCCAGGTCCTTCAAGCCCGGCACCGGTCGGCACCAATCCCACCAATCGTGCGATCAACGCGTCTTCACCCATTCCATCCAGCCGGTTCATTGCAATGTCTGTTCGGAAATATAACCAAATCTCACCAGGAGCTGAATGCCGACTGTCGCCGAGTTAAACAGAAAATGCACCGCAATCGGCGCCCAAATCGATCCCGTCCACTCGTACAAATACACCAGAACCAGTCCGAAGATGAACAACGGCAGCAAGGCCACAAAACTGCCATGCGCTGCACTGAAGATCAAAGCGGAAACCAAACAACCCATCCACATTCCCGAAAACTTTTTCAACACGGGATAAAGATAACCCCGGAACACGACTTCCTCACAAATCGGAGCGACAATCACCGCCATCATCACCATCAAAACCAATACGCTCTCATCCTCGGTTTTCTGGAACATCTCTACCATGTCCTGGACTTTTTTGACTCCAAGGCTCTCCATCAATTGCTGATACCCCACGGAATACAGAACCGCGAAAACCAGCCACATCGCAACAACGGTGACAGGTGCACCAAGCAGAACCCAAGGCCACTGCCTCCAATGCAGGCCGAGCCATTCCACCGGACGGACCCGCTGAAAGACCATGAGTGTTACCAGGGCAACCCAGAAAAACTGCACCCCGATGTTGATGATCAGGGCATCCGCCGTGATGTCGATGTGTTTCATTTCATCTCCCATCCATGCGGTTGACACTCCCTGAACAACATAAAACGCCACGATCAATCCCACGGGCAACAAATCGATATTCCTGTAGAACCAAACCAAAATCCTGCCCTGCGGAACGGCCGGCGGACCGTCAACAGACGCCTTTCCGAACCATGCCCGAACACCCGCTCCTCCCGCAAACAACAGAATCGCCAATCCGAATGTGGCGCAAATTCCTGTCAATGTCACGTGGTCCATGGCTGCCGATAAGCTGCCCCTGAGTCCGATGCATTGCCACCGTAAAGTTTCGCCAATTCCAAAATTGTCCTTTACGACATGAACTTCCGAGACTAGCAGAAACCATGGTCATTCGCCGCAAACTCGTCATCGCCCTCTGCGTATTCGCAGGGATGGCCACGGCCGGCTTGTGCGAGTATCATCATGTTGCACACGACCACCACACTGCAGACCATTTCCATGATGATCACGATTCTCATCACGATTCCCACTCCCAACCCGGCGATTGCGAGAATCATGACGAAGCCCCTCATCACCACCACCACTGCCTGCAGCTTCCCGTCGCGGATCGCCCGGCTGTCGATCACTACGCATTCGCCGTATTCCACGTGGACCTGATGAAAATCCCTGCAGAAATCTCGCTCATTCCGGATGAGCCCGTTTTTTCTTTGGACAAACCCCCCTTGATCTGACGCAGCACTCGGGCACCCTCGTGTCTCCGAATTTGCAGCCAGCCCCTCCGCTGCGCTCCCATTGCACCACGCTCTGCGCTTCTTCGTGCACACCTGTGTCTTCCTGCGCTTCATTTCAAACCTCTTGTCCAATCATGAAATCCATCTTCACCGCTTCCGCACTGCTGTTCATCCAAGCCACGATCGATCTGTCTGCGGCACCAACGGAAATCGTCACTTTCGACAGTATTCCAACCCGGGTCAGAAGTCAGAATCCGGAACTCTCCGCGGCGCGCTTCCGGATCGACGAAGCAACAGGTCGGGCCGAACAAGCCGGCAGACTTGCCAACCCGACCCTGGACACCGGCATCTCCCGACATACCCGCCAGAACGAGGGCAGTGCGGAAATCGGACTCACGCAGCAGTTTCCTCTGACCCATCGGCTCAAGCTGGAAAAAGAAATCGGCGCAACGGAAATCCAGGCTGCCGAAGCCGAAGTGAAAAACGTGGAGAGACTGCTGATCGCCGAAGCTCGCAGTGAATTTGTCAAGATCGTCGCGATTCGTGAACGTAAAATACTGCTCACCCAACAGCAACAATTGGCTGCGGAACTGGCAGCATTTATCTCGGAAAAATCCAAACAGGGTGAGGTATCAGCTCTCGATGCCGCTCAGGCAAGCATCGCATCGCTCCAACTCACCGCACAGGAGCGTTTGCTAGATACCGAGGAAACCACCGCTCTCGGCAAGCTCCGCCCTCTACTGGGAATCGAACCGCAAACCGGAGTGACGCTTTCCGGAAATCCATCCAGCCTCGACTTGCCGAAAAACCCGGATATCCAACGAGCGGATCTGACCGCAGCTCAACTCCAACTTCGCGCCTCGGAGAGCGGCATCGCTCTGGAACAAGCAAAACGCAGGGAAGATATCTCCGCATCGGTTTTTGCCGCAGGCGAACGCAGCGAAGACGTGCCCGGAGGAATCGGCAACGAGACCTTGATCGGCTTCAAGCTCTCCATCCCCCTGCCGTTTTGGAACAACAACCAGGGCAGAATCGACACCGCGGTGGCCGCCCGCAATCGCAAGGAACAGGAAATCAAGGCACTCACCGATCAGATCCGTCACGAATCCGCCACGGCCGTGACCGAGATGCAACAGTTGACAACTCTCGTTACCGAGCTGGAAGAAAAACTCATTCCCCTTGCCAGAGAGCAAACCGGACTTCTGGAAAAAGCGTACAAAGAGGGCCAAGGCGACCTTCAACACGTTCTGAACTCGCGCCAACAAACCCTCGAACTGCTTGCTTCGAAAATCGACGCCACTCGCGAATTCCATCTTGCCAACATCCGCCTTCTGGCCGCCCTCGGGACCGGCATCTGACGAACCGTGCGGAACAACATCCGATATCAAACAGCATGAAAACCATTTGCCTGACCCTTCTTCTCACCGGCATCGTCCTCGCCGCCTCACCACCCCGCAACGAAACCACAGTCGCTCTGGACGCCAACGCTGTCCGAAACCTGGGAATCGAAACCGCCGCGGCCGAGGAATCCGGTTTCGAGCGGATCATTCCCGTGCTCGGTGAAATCGAACACACCTGTGAAAGCCATTCCATTCTCTCCAGCCGCATCGCCGGGAAAATCATCGAGGCTCTGGTCCATAAAGGCGACTTCGTCAAAAAAGGCGAGGTGATGCTTCGAATCGAAAGCCGCCAACCCGGAGACCCTCCGCCGGTCATCGATCTCAAAGCGCCTGCGGACGGGCTGGTCATCGAATCCGAGGGGCACCTCGGCGCACCCGTCGAGCCGGAGGCCATGCTGATGCAGATCACGGACCTCTCCACCGTCTGGGCGGTAGCGCGAGTGCCGCAACATCACGCGTCCATTCTCAAAGACGGTCTCAACGCGCGCATCCGCATCCCTGCCATCGGAGATCAGGTCTTTGAATCGAAGTTTTTCCGCCTTGCTGCCGAACACTCGGATCCGTCAACGGTGGATGCGCTGTTTATCATCCAAAATACCGACTTGAAACTCCGGCCGGGCATGCGAGCGGAGCTCTCCCTGATCGCATCCAAACGTGAAAACATCCTGAGCATTCCACGCGCCGCCCTGCAGGGAGACCGCACCAACCGCTTCGTGTTCATCAGGGACTACGAGCTCGAACATACCTTTGTACGGATTTCTGTCACCGTTGGTGAGATCAACGCGGAACGCGTCGAAATCATTTCCGGCCTCTTTCCCGGAGATGAAATTGTGGTGAAAGGCTCCTACGCGCTCTCTTTTGCCGGCAAGGGAAACAGCTCGCTCAAGGAGGCTCTCGACGCCGCACATGGCCACCCGCACAACGAAGACGGCACGGAAATGACCGCAGAGCAAATCGCCGCAGCCGAACACAATCACGACCATGATCACCCCGAAGGGACGGGCAACCCTTGGATCCTTTTTCTGAGCATTGCCTGCGGGATTCTTCTGCTTCTGCTGATCGCGAGCATGCTCCGGCGCAAACCCCAATCGAACTGATGCTCGATGATGGTTCACCAACGATGAAGACCCGCACCACTGACTTCCATGCTTAACCTCCTCATCCGCCTCTCACTGAAAAACCGCACGCTCGTCATCGCGACGGCGCTGCTCATCATTTTCATGGGCGTGCGCACCGCCAACGAAGTTCCTGTGGAAGTCCTGCCGGACATGACCAAACCCACCGTCACGGTCCTGACCGAAGCACCCGGTCTCGCTCCCGAAGAGGTGGAAACTCTGGTCACCCGCCCGCTTGAAAACTCGCTGCTTGGCATCGGCGGCCTTGACCGGCTGCGTTCCACTTCCGATGTCGGCCTCTCGCTCGTGTTTGTCGAATTCTCATGGGATACGGACATTTACAAAGCCCGCCAACTGGTCCAGGAACGCCTCCAAGCCGCGAAATTACCGGAAACCGCGCGTTCCGGAATGACACCCGTCTCCTCGTTGATGGGTGAGATTCTCCTCGTAGGCCTGCGTTCGAAGGACAACTCCATCGCTCCGATGGATCTGCGATCATTTGCCGAGTGGAACGTCGCGCGGCGACTGCAAAGCATCCCGGGCGTCGCGGAGGTTCTCGCGATCGGCGGAGGGGTCAAACAGATCCAAGTCCAACCAGATCCACTCAGATTACAGGCAGAAGGCGTTTCGCTGGAGGAACTGGAAAAAGCCGTCGCCATGTCCGCCGGCAATGCAACCAGCGGCTACCTCCAATCCGGTCCGCGCGAGATCATGGTGCGCAACCTCGCAATGAGCGCGGATCCGCATGACATTTCCTCCTCTGTCATCAAACGCAACGGTCAGCGCAATATCACGATCGGCGATGTCGCGGAGGTGAAATTCGATGTTGCGACGATGCGGGGTGACGCGGCCATGGCCTTCCCAGGCGACAAGCGCGAATCTCCCGGCGTCATCCTGAGCATCGACAAAGCACCCGGATTCGACACCCTCAAACTTTCCTCAGAGATCGAACAAGCCCTGGTTGAGCTCAGACCCGGACTTCCGCACGGAATCGAGGCCGGAATTCTGTTCCGCCAGGGGGATTTCATCGAGAGTGCGATCGGCAACCTGAAGGAGGCCATCCGCGACGGGGCGATCATGGTCACCATCGTCCTCTTCCTCTTCCTTCTGAACCTCCGCACCACATTCATCACCCTAACGGCCATCCCCCTCTCTTTCGCAATCACCCTGCTAACCTTCAAATGGTTCGGCGTCAGTGTGAACAGCATGACGCTCGGTGGCATCGCGGTTGCAATCGGCATGGTGGTCGATGACGCCATCGTCGATGTAGAAAATGTGTTCCGACGGCTTCGTGAAAATGCCTCATTGAAACAACCGAGGCCCCCTCTCGATGTCATTGCCTCCGCTTCAAGCGAGGTACGCTCGAGCATCCTCTATGCCACGGTTCTCATCATCCTCGTCTTCGTTCCGCTACTGGGTCTGGCGGGCCTCGAGGGCAGGCTTTTTCAACCGATCGCCATCGCGACCATCGTGAGCATGACGGCCTCATTCGTGGTTTCACTCACGGTCATTCCTGTATTGTGCTCCCTTTTGATCAAACCGGACACAACCAGGATTCACCGGGACGGCTTCCTCGTAAGCCGTCTCAAATCCTTCACACGGGCCACGTTTCTGCGCGCAGCATTCGGTTCACCACATGGGGTTGTTGCCGTTGCGGTGATCCTGGTCATCGCAGCCGCCTTGCTTTACCCCATCATGGGCAAGGATTTTCTCCCCACCTTTAACGAGGGAAGCGCGACGATTTCCCTCACCAGCGCGCCGGGCAGTTCGCTAAAACAATCGAACGAAGTCGGCGAGACCGCGGTCAGGATCCTGTTGGAGATTGACGAGGTCAAATCGGTGGGACGACGTGCCGGACGCGCCGAACGGGATGACCATGTGATGCCGGTTTCGGTAAACGAGTTCGATGTTGAATTTCATCAAGGCGGAAGAGATCGCGAAATCGTTTTCGCTGAAATCCGGGAAAAACTCAAAACGATTCCCGGCACCTTCGTGAACGTCGGCCAACCCATCGGCCACCGGCTCAGCCACATGCTCAGCGGGGTTTCCTCGAAGATCGCGGTGAAGATCCACGGACCGGACCTCGTTACCTTGCGGAGTCTCGGGACCAAAGTCAAAGAAGCAGCCCAATCCATTTCCGGCCTGACGGATGTGACCTTGGAAGCCCAGGTACCCATTCCGCAAATCCGCATCGAGGTCAATCGTTCGCGCGCCATGCTCGAAGGGCTGAATCCGGGCGGGATCAACCATCAGGTCTCCCGCCTTTTGGGCGGAGCCACACTCGGAGAGCTTCGTGAAGGCGAAACCACCGTGGATCTCGTTGTGCGCCTGCCGGAATCGTGGCGCACATTTCCTGAAAAAATCGGAGAGCTCCTCATCCAGACGCCCGACGGCCGCCACATCCCGCTCTCGCTCGTTGCTGAGATCCACGAGGTCAACGGCCCCAATGTCATCCATCGGGAAAACGGCCAACGCCGCATCGTCATCGGAGCAAACACCGATCAACGCGATCTGGAATCCTTGGTCAAAAGTTGGCAACATGCCGTGTCGGAGCAGGTAAAACTCCCACCGGGATATTCGCTCCGCTTCGAGGGCGAATACCTCGCCCGCGAGCAAGCTTCACAGCGCATCCTCATGCTTTTCTCCATCGTCGCACTGGTCATCACCCTACTCCTGACAGGCTACTTCCGCAGCGTATCGCTATCGCTCCAGGTCATGCTCAACCTGCCACTCGCTCTCGCCGGCGCATTGGCGTTGACATGGAGGATGACAGACAACATCAGCATCGCCACGCTGGTCGGTTTCATCGCTGTCGGCGGTGTTGCGGCACGCAACGGCATCATGATGATCTCTCATTATCTCCACCTCATGAAACACGAGGGCGAAACTTTCGGAATCGCGCTCATCACCCGCGGCACTCTCGAACGACTCGTTCCGGTGCTCATGACCGCACTCTCCGCCGGAATCGCCCTCATACCGCTTGTCCTCTCTCCGAGCGAACCCGGTAGGGAAATCCTCCACCCCGTCGCCGTTGCCATCGTTGGAGGCCTGATCTCGTCTACCCTGCTCGACCTTCTCGTAACACCCGCGGTTTTCTATCTGATCGGCAGGAAACCGGCGGAAAAATCTCTTCGGCTGGATGCCCCAGCCACCCGTTAAAACCAACGCAAAAAACACACATGAAAACCAAACGCATCGTCACCATCCTTACCCTGACCGCCTGCCTCGCCTGGGCTCACGAAGGAATCGAACTCGGCCCGAACCAAGGCCGCATCCTCGAATTCAGCAACGATGAATCCATGCATGGAGAAGTTACCGAACACGATGGCAAGCTGCTCATCGCACTGCTGGACAAGGACATGAAACCCGTAACCATCACGGTCCAGGAAATCAGGGCAACTTCCGGGACCCGCGAGCAACCTCTGAAAATGGAGGTGACAAAGAAACCCACCGCTTTCGGCATCAGCGTTCCCAACGCAGGTGATTGGGTCATCATCCAATATAAGGAAAATCCTGACTCGAAACCGGTCACCGCCCGCTTGCACTATGATACGAAACCCTGCGCGCCGTGCGGAAATCCGGAATGGAGATGCGCCTGCGAGTCACAAAAAAAATGACCTCGTCCCCGGAGGCAAATCCGATCAACGGAAGCCGGGATTATTTCCCGCCTTTTTCGTAGATCTCTTTGGCAAGGTTCTGTGTCAGTTGATACAACAACCCACCAATCGGAACGCGAATGGAAATTCTGCCGGAATTCGCTGTCTTGGCATACTCTTCGGCGAGTTTCGGGGCTCGGTTGAACACACTTGCCATCAAGGAGGCCTGCATCTCGCCCTCATAGCGGAAGGAAATCGATAGCAACTCGCTTTCCTCCTCACGCATGCGCCGTGCCTCTCTCAGGATGGCAAGCTTGTTGAAGAGTGAATCCTCGGACACAAGGTTCTGCTCCGCGTTGTCCACACCGGTCAGATCCCGGTTGTCCGTCAGGGTCTTGTCCGTCTCATCACTCCACTCCTCTCCTTTTCTGATTGCCCTCAACACTTCGGCATCATCAGCAAGAACCAACTCCTCGTCCTCACGCGGCTTGCGGACAATCATCTTGCCTGTCAATCCCATCACATCATCCGCAAAGAGACGAATGTTCGAGATCGAGAGACCCTCACTGATGGATTCCAAGCGGAACGAACCTGTGACGAAATCGACGCGGCGATACATGCTGAAGGCGTCCACAACACTCAACGCCTTCAACAGCGGAATCGTATCGCGCAGGATGATCGCATCGCCATCTTCCAGCGTCACCAGACCGTCAAACTCGATGCCATCCGAACTGTTGGTGGATCCTGTCACCTCGAAATCTCCTGAAATCCTTCCCTCCACATAAGACCTCGTCACCACCGGCAACATCGGGGTGATTTCCATTTTTCTCAGCCGCATCTTGGCGGTAACCTGGGGCCGTTGTCCGGACACCAGGTTGAAATCATTCAGCACCATGCTACCCCCGCCTCTGGAAAAAACCGCTTTTTCAAACCGGATTCCGTCCCGTGTGATCACGGCATCCAACTCATCGATGTAGAGGTCCCGCAACCAGCACTGCGTGAAATATCCCCCGCGAAACGACAACCTCCAACCATCCGCCGTAGGCAGGGCTTTCATCTTGCTCCCTTGGATCGAACCCCTGGTGCGCTCCGTGAACCCCCAACGCAATGACATGTCCGCCACATGGATGGCATCCACCTTGAAATCTCCGAAGGACTGGAATAACACGTCGCCGATCTCCTTCGAGGCCTTCTCACTGTCCGTACCCGCACGAATCGACATGTTCACCCTTGAAATCTCGATGATGCCCGGAGACCATCTTTTACCAAAATCCACGAAATAATCGCGCTTGCAGACGAGGTTCGACATCTCAATGGCCCTGAAAAAGGATCGTTCTTCGGAAAACAACGCCACCCGCATGATACTGAATTTTCCGGGATCGCGATTCACCCCGCGGATCTCGATCTCGTCCGCCCTGAACCTCTCCTGCAGGGCACCGGTCAGATGGGTGTTGAATTTCTGATCTCCAGCCATCTTTACCATCCAGACCCAAACCAACAAAGCGACCAACGTGAACAAAAACACCCGGAGGGACAGATTGGCCAGATGAAAGCCAAAATTCACGCTGCGCCCGCCTCTGGGCAGAGAATGCCTGAGTTGAAACCAAAATCCCTGCTTGGAAATCCAATGACTCAACTTTTCGTTAAAGTTTTGCCATTGCTCTGAGTCAAAATTTCCGTTCATGCTCTTGCGTGATCCAAACCTACCGGCCCCGATCTTGCCAGCCTTAAAATTCAATAATCCGCCAACCCGCCTTTCATCCCCTTGGAAAATACCGATTACAAAGTCCAACTCGAGATCTTCGAAGGTCCCCTCGACCTGCTGCTCTACCTCATCAAAAAAGACGAGTTGGACATCCACAGCATTTCCATTGAACAGATCACCAGGCAATATCTCGATTACATCAATACCTTCAAGCTGCTGAATATCGACCTTGCGTCGGAATTCATCGTGATGGCCGCCAATTTGATGTATATCAAATCCCGGACCCTGCTTCCCCGCAACGAGCAACCGCCAGAGGAGGATGTGGAAGACGACGATCCGCGCTGGGAACTGATTCGCCAGCTGATCGAATACAAGAAATTCAAGGATGCCGCTGGCTTTCTGTCGCTCCGGGAAATCGATCAACAGGGCCGGTTTGCCCATCAGCCGGATCCCGGCGACAAACCTCCGGAAGAACCGCCGGCACTGGCGGAAATCTCGATTTTCGATCTCATCCGCGCTTTCCAGAACGTTCTGAAGCGCTTCGAGGAATCTCACGACTTCGGGGATATCATCGATGACCGCTTCACCGTCGCGGACAAGATCGAATTCCTTCTGGATCATTTCAAACCCGGCCAGTCGCTCGCGTTCGATGCCCTGTTCCAATCGGCCACGACCCAGTCCGAGGTCATCGTCACATTCCTCGCGGTGCTCGAGCTCATGAAGCTCAACCAATTCATCATCCGTCAGGATCACCTGCTCGGAAACATCACGGTCATCCGCAGAACCGCTCTGGACATGCAGCATGAGGATGCTCCGGAAACCTGATCCACCACGCCCATTCCCGTTCCACATGAGATCCAAAACCCACACCGTTATGGTCCTGCCGATCTTGGCGACCGCCTGCCTGCTCACGCCCGCTTGTGAAACCTCTCCGCCCAAGCCGATTCCCGCTCTCAAACCCATCCAACCGCATGTCGCCAATCCGGCCGTGGCCGTGGCTCCTGCCAAACCACCCGCTCCGGCCAAACCCGGAAGCATCACCCGCATGCCCCTCGGCAATCTTTACCAACTCATGCAGAGCGAAGCCGTTCTCTTGTATGATGTTCGCCCGGTCATCCACCATAAAATGGGCCATATCCCCGGCGCCATCAGCTTTCCGAAAGCCCATTTTGACAGGGACATCGCCAAACATGAACCTCAAATCCTCAGTGCGATCAAAAATCGCACTCCCGTCGTGATCTATTGCACGGATCTGGCTTGTCCGGACGCGCTAACTGTCGCATCACAGCTTTCCGCGCGCGGCCACGATGTCTCGGTGCTGCAAGGCGGATACGAGGCATGGAAAGCCGCCACCGATTGATCATTTCCCAAACCATACCATGAATTCATTCGCCAACATCACCGTCGATACCCTCGCCAATGTTTATTTCGAAGGCAAAGTCGTCTCCCATACTGTCCATTTTGCCGATGGATCCCGCAAAACCCTCGGCATCATCACTGCTCCGGGCTCATTCCATTTCGGCACGGCGGCCGCAGAGCTGATGGAAATCACCGCAGGCTCCTGCGAGGTCACCCTCGACGGTTCCTCCAACAAGGTCACCTATGCGGCAGGAACCGCTTTTGAAATACCAGCCAACAGCGGTTTCGATATCACGGTGAAGGACGGGACCTGCCAATACATCTGCTCATTCCTCTCCTGAACTCGCTGTGGGTATGTCTCGCGGATTTCTCACTTGGTCCTTACCTGCGCTGTTCTTAGCGGCACTGAATTCCTGCAACTTTGTCACCCTGCCACCCGCTCCCACGCCACCCGACGAGTTGGTCAGGAAAAACACCGTCGCACACTATACCCCCAAGCGTCCCCCGGAAGTCCAAGTCTGGATGCTGGCGGATAAAATCCACACCGGCATGGTGTTTCCCTACGATTGGCTCATCGAGTCCGGCTTCATCCCTCCGGAAAATTTTCCCGAATGCAGATACGTCACCTTATCATGGGGCGACCACAATGCCTATGTCAACCAACGCTGGCTGAAGCCTTCCGAGGTCATTCATGCCATCTTCCTGCCCTCTCCCGCCGTGATGGAATGCATCCCCATCAACTGGGAAGTCGCAGAAGTCTCGCCCAACCAACAAATCTGGATGAAATCCATTCCCCGCGAGCGCGGCCCTTACGTGGCCTCGTTTCTGAAGCATTGCACCATTCCGGATCCACACGGTCGTCCCTCCGTCGCCGGCCCCTCCAGCTGGGGAAACGGCATGCTACTCCACTCTCCCCAATCCTACTATTTTCCCAGAATTTGCAATGTCTGGACCGGCCAAGCCCTCGAAGCCTGCGGCGCAGACATCAACCCCATCATGTCCGTCCACCGCGACCTTCTCGTAAAAGAAATCGAACAAAACGGCTTCAGCCGCGTCTGGGACGGCTCGGGAACCCCCTGAATCATGGCAAGCCCGATTTCGGGAACCGACTCCACCGCATCACACACCCGAAACGTTCATCCCGCTGTCATTCCCATTCGGAACCGCCACGATCTCGCTCTCCGTGAATCGGCTCTGTTTCATCGTTTCGTTTGCTTTGTAGCAACCCGAAACTCTAGTTTCAATCTGTTCCGCTACAGGGGACTCTTACAGTTCGACAGTACAAAGGGTAAAGGCTGCTTTAGCTACCTGATAATCAGCATAACTCTCGTATTTTTAGCATTTCAAGCTCCCCTTATGATAGTGTTCTGCAGAACATTTTTTTGTGGCGGATAGGAAAGTTACTTTGAAGAGATTCTAGATAAAAACTTTTTCAGCTAAATCCGAGTCCTTGTGCGGATTAAATACCGATGGTAAGTCCTGATACGATCTGGCTAGCTCATAGAGTTTATTATCTTGGGTGATAATGAAAAGCTCCTCTTTTTTAATTCCATAAAAATCAATGAGGTATTTCGAACAGGCCAGAATCATAAGATCCACAATACTAACTTTTGTTTTCATCTTTAGGTCTTTTTCGAAGAATCGATCAACACTAATGATTATGTCTCTATTTGTCTGGATGTCATGATATCTGACTTTTCTCTGAGAAGATCGAGCTTCCTTTGAAGGCATATGAAGATCCCTATGGAGCTTTACCTTCGCATTATTGTAGGATGAGTGGTTTGAAAAAATATTTTCTGCGTTATAATATTTTTTGGCTAAAACCTTGAATGTTTCAGCGATACAGATGTCCAATACGTAGACCCTATGGCGCTGCCCCATTCGTTGGAGAGTTTGCTAAGTTAGTATA
>JBEAZA010000059.1:0-42694 GCA_041170385.1 Verrucomicrobiota bacterium
GGCGAATACCTCGCGCCCGTCGCAACACTCTCGCTCGAGAAAAAGCGCCTCGTCGCGGATTATGTCCGCGACCTTCACGAGCTCTATGGCGCCCTCCAGGCCCGCGACTACAGCCGTGGCAAAACTCTCTCGAATCAACTCAAACTCGCAGCCAAGGACTATCCCTCCTCCAAAGTCGATTCCATCATTTCCGGCTACACCCTGCAATCCGATCTGGCGATCGAGGATGCCAAAGCTCAACTCCTGTCGCGCAACATGGAGGCATCCCAGGAAAAAATCAAACAAGCGGCTGAAATCTGGCCAACCAATCCCAAGCTCGAGGAATTCAGAACCCTCGTCAGCAACTCCGGCGCCATCGTCACCGCACGCAACGACTTTGTTCGCCTCCGCTCCGAGGGCAACTACCGTGAGATATACCGCCGCCAATACGAATTCGCTCCCGCGATCAAGGGTGATGCGGACCTCGAGGATGCGTTCAAACAAATCATGCAAAATCTGCTCAGCATCGAGACCGCACTGAGCAAGGCCAGCGAATTCTCACGGGTCGGGCAAAACTACAGCGCATGGGAACAACTCGCGGAAATCCGCGAACGGTTTCCGGATGATCCCAAACTCGGCCGTGAACTCGAACTGCTCGCACCCAAAGTTGCGGACTTCACGCTCGCTCTCGACAAAGCGAACCGATACGAAAACGGAAATCCCAAACAAACCGGCTCGGCCCTGACCTGGTACCTCAAAGCCCGCTCCATCTATCCGCAATCCAACCAGGCTGAAAAGGGCATCAACCGTATCCTCGACGAGATCCTTCCCGAGTCCTGAAATCGATTTCTTCATGCGCACGGATCCATCCCGGCAGATAACACGCCGATGCGGCGATCCCCAGGATCTTGGACAAGCTCTCGACCCATCCGCTTCAGCCTCCGGATCCTGTCGGGCTTGACCGACAACCACGGGGATTTGGGACATGACCCAAAATTCTCGCTTTCTGATCCGCCCTCCTCCATGCTCCCGCTCAAGAGCTCCATATGATGACCCGACCATTTACCCTCAGCCCCGCCCTGATCCGCCTCGCCTTGATCGGCGTTCTCACGCTCATCGGCGTCCTCACCGCCTTCTATACCGTGCCTACCGACTCCCAAGCCGTCGTTCTGCGTTTTGGAAAACCGATCGGAACGACCCAGCCGGGCCTGCATTTCAAACTGCCTTACGGAATCGATCGCGCACTGCAAGTCGAGGTCACACGCCAACTTCAACAGGAATTCGGGTTCGGCACTCCGGAAGCCACCAACCCATGGCAGGTCTCCAGCCCTGAAGAACAGGAAGAGGAGAAATCCATGGTCACCGGCGATCTCAACGCCGCACTCGTCGAGTGGGTCGTCCAATACCGCATCGAGGATCCCGAGCAATACCTCTTTGCCGTCCGGCAACCGGACGCCACCCTCCGCGCTCTCTCCGAGAGCGTCATGCGTGAAATCGTCGGCGATCGCACCGTCGATGAAGTGATCACCATCGGGCGGCAGGAAATCGAATCGATCGCAACCTCCAAACTGCAGCAAGCGACCCAAAGCTATGCGATGGGCCTGAGGATCGATCAAGTCCAACTCAAGAACGTCAACCCGCCGCGTCGCGTCCAATCCTCTTTCAACGAGGTCAACCAAGCCCAGCAGGAAAGGGAAAGCGCGATCAATCGCGCCAATGGCGAATACAACAAGGAAGTCCCCCGTGCCCGCGGCGAAGCCGACCGTGCCATCTCAGCCGCCCAAGGATACGCCGCAAAACGCGTCAACGAAGCTGAGGGTGATGTCGCCTCCTTCGAGGCCCTCCTCAAGGAATATGCGATTGCCACCGAAATCACCCGCCGACGGCTCTATCTGGAGACCATGTCCGAAGTCCTTCCGAAAATCGGCAAAACCGTCATCGTCGACGAGGAAACGAAAGGTCTTCTGCCTTTCCTCAATCTGAACAACTGATCTTTTGAAATGATCAAACTGCAACCGCCTGCCGGCTCGCAATCCATCATCCTGCCACACAGCCCGACTTACCATCCATGAAACGCGCCATCCTCCTTCTGAGCATCCTGCCCGTCGCCCTCATCGGCTTCAATATCTGCACCTACAGTCTGACACCCATCGAGCAGGTGATACTGACCCAATTCGGAGATCCGATTGGCAAAGCCGTCACCGAACCCGGACTTCACTACAAAGCCCCTTTCATCACCGAGGTAAATCGCATCCCCAAAAACATCCTGCCATGGGATGGTCAGCGCAATGAAATGCCCACCAAGGACAAGCTCTACATTTCGGTGGAAACCTTCGGCCGCTGGCGCATCACCGATCCGCTCGAATACTTCAAACGCCTGCGCAATGAGCGTTCCGCCCATTCACGGCTCGAAAACGTTCTTGGCTCCGCAACCCGCAGCATCATTGGCAAACACGATCTGATCGAAATTGTCCGAACCGACAAATCTCGTTCTCCTGCAAAAGACGAAACCCTTGAAAAAATGACCGACGGCCAATCCGGCAGGATCGGCGTGCTGCCGACCATCCGCAAAGGACGCTCCGAACTCGAGGACGAAATCATGGCGGAAGCCAAACCAAAACTCGCGCAACTTGGCATCGAACTGCTTGATGTCCGCTTCAAGCGCATTCATTACAATCCCTCGGTGGTTGAGAAAATCTACGAGCGAATGATCTCGGAGCGACAGCAGATCGCCTCCAAATTCCGTTCGGAAGGTGAAGGCCAGGCAGCCCGCATTCTCGGTGACAAGGAACGTGACCTCAATGAGATCTCTTCAAAGGCCTACAAGGAAGTACAGACGATCCGCGGGCAGGCGGATGCCAAGGCCTCCGAGATCTACGCCCGCGCTTATGGCCAGAACCCCAAGGCTGCCGAACTCTATGAATTCATCAAAACCATGGAAATGTATCGCAAAACCATGGGCAAACAATCCACGCTCCTGCTCTCCACCGATTCGGACCTGTTCAGGTTCCTGAAGGCCGCCGAGACCATCCAACCCGAATGACGCCATCATCGCCGTCATGCCATAGCGCTTGGCCAGACAATCTTCCACCCAGGATTCACCGAATATGTCAAACCATCTACTGATCACAGGAGGCGCGGGATTCATCGGCTCTCACCTGGCGGAAAGACTGTTGCGCGAGGGAAACCGGATTACCATTCTGGATGACTTCAACGGTTACTACGATCCGAACCTCAAGACCAGGAATCTCCAAGCCATCCGGAATGACATCCGCCTCATCAGGGGCGACATCAGAAATGAAGAGCTGATCGATCGCTCTTTTTCGGAGGGAAAATTCGATCAGGTCGTGCACTTGGCGGCCCGGGCGGGAGTCCGACCGTCGATCACGGATCCCAAGCTCTACTACTCAACGAATATCGACGGAACGTTTAACCTGTTAGATGCTTGCCGCCGTCATGGAGTCGGGAGATTTACGTTTGCATCCTCCTCTTCTGTCTACGGAATCAACAAAAAGGTGCCGTTTTCCGAGAGTGACGCCCTGGAGAGAACCATCTCGCCCTATGCGGCCACCAAACTTGCAGGAGAACAAATCTGTTCCAATTACGCTCATCTCTTCGGCATCCGGTGCCAGTGCTTGCGGTTTTTTACCGTTTACGGTCCGCGGCAGCGCCCTGATCTTGCGATTGCCAAATTCACCAAACACATCCTATCCGGAATACCGATCCAGCAATATGGCGATGGCACGACGGCACGGGATTATACCTACATCGAAGACATCATCAACGGGGTGGTTGCCGCGATCGCATACGATGACGATTCATTCAACATCTTCAACCTGGGAGGATCCGCTACCACGACCCTCGGTGAGTTGATTCGCATGATTGAGGAAGCAACAGGGAAAACCGCCTTGATCGAGCGGCTGCCGGATCAATTGGGAGACGTACCCCGCACCTACGCGGACGTTGAGAAATCAAGGAACCTCCTCGGATATGAGCCGCAAACACCCATCAGGGAGGGTATCAACAAATACGTCAAATGGTATCAGGAACAGACGGACTGATCCACCCCTGCGGGAGATTGCTCATCGGCCCCGCTAGGAACGCGTGAACTCGATTGCGGAGAGTCTCTCCTTTTGATCCATCGCCAGGTGATCCCTGATCTGGTCGCGTTGTTGCGAGGTCAACGATTTGCCCGCACCCAATCTGGCCAGAATAGGGATGTCATAAAAGCGGATCGTATTGCACAGCACGAACAACTCGTCCATCAGATCGGTGGTTCCGGCTGGCGAGGTGATATCATTGATATTGTCCGAGGCAATACGCACGGGAATGTCCTCAGCGAGGAATTCGAGGATGCGCGCGATCGAATTATGGGTTGGTGCGCTGATTTCACGCAACTGACGCATGCTGATCGCGGCGGATGGACAGCATATCACTCCCACTTTCGCCGCCTTCATCCGGCTCACCATTTCCTGAAAACGAATTTCATCATAGGCGGATGGCGAAATGGCGTGAACAAACCATACTTGCGGCTCATCCGGTTGGGGCTTACACATGGATTCCATCTCTTCCAGAACGATTTCAAGCGCGTTTTCAGCCGGATCGTTTTTCTGATCCACATGGATGTGCAAGGGCTTGTTCGCATTGCGATTGGAGAGATCAAGCACCCTGCGGACACTCTCACGAAATCCGATGTGGTCGGGATACATCCGCTGGTCGTCCCTCTCGGGCAGTGAGCCAATGAAATCCGCATGCTTGGCGATCTCATCGACCAGTTTCCAATTCTCGGGAGCATCGTCACGAAACCCCAGCGGCGAGTAGGCACCGAGCTGGATGTCGAGTTCGGCCGAACGGGCTGATTTGATCTGCTGCCATTTGTCAAAGGTGGATCTGCCGAGCGTAGCGCTGGCCACATCCACCAGAGTATCCGCCCGGGTGGTTCCAGTCGCGCTCATCAATCCCAAAAAGTAATCCATCCTCTCTTCAAACCGGTCGCCCTTGAATCCATCAGTACCATGAATCAGTGGAATCAGACCGTGTTTGGCGGCGATGGAGAGATGGGAGTCGGATGCTTTTTCCAGGGCGTTTTTGGTGTCGACCAGAGTCCCTGCGCGGCAAAGGTGCAGGTGCGCGTTGTGAAAGCCCCCGAGCTGGATGACTTCATGATAAAGCTCTTTGAAATAGGGACTTTTCACGGTTTGATGATTTTTAAGATGAAATGTTGAATCGCGTCGTGCATGGACTCGACATTCTCAGGGCGGGTGAAATTCCCATGGCTACCGCGGATCTCAGCCACCTGGATGAAATTGTTGGTGTTGGAGGCGAGTTGTTCGGCGTCTTCACGCTCCTGTTTCGTGACCCTGCTTTTCTTCTCACCGATCAGGTAAAGAAGCGGAATATTCATCATTTCAACGGGTTTCGACAGCCGTTCCATCAGGACGCATCCCATCGGCATGATGCCGGATTTCTGGAATCGCAGCATCAATTGCTCCACCACTCGCGCGCCCCGGCAATTTCCACCGATGAAAAAGGGGCGTCCGCTCCTGCGTTTGACGATCAAATCATAATAATGATCGGCCACCGCCTCGATTTGCTCGTTGGATACGGAATACATGCCAATGAGGCTCGTGGTTTCCGACCATACCTCGAGCAACCGCCCCATTTCCTTGTCCGGACTGTTGAAACACCAGTAAAGCGGCGGGTCGTCATTCAGGTCGGTATGCCTTCTGCTGGCCTTGAAAGTGGGCTCTCCGGGAACGGTGGGTACCCGTCCGGCTCCCATCACCATTTGGATCTCCCGCATCAGAGGCGAGACGGTCCTCACGATACCGGCAGTTTTCTCGTTTCTGTGGTTTTTGATCTTATCGGCCATTTCGCGAACGCTGTTGATCCCGAACATCAACTCACTGGGAAGCGGCTCGCCGAGCCATTTTTCAACTTCAAGCAGCAGCCTCACCCCCATCAGCGAATCACCACCGGCTGAAAAAAAGTTTTCGTCAAGACCGATGGCCGGGAGGTCCATTTCCCGGGCCCAGATCTCCGCCAGCTGTTGTTCGATCTCATCCGTAGGAACGGATGCGGCCTCTGCGGCATGCTTTTTCGCAGCAATGTTGGCCAGCTCGAGGCGGTCGATTTTGCCGATCGCCGTGAGAGGGAACTCCTCAATGAACATGATGCGCTGCGGCACTTTGAAAACGGCCAACTGTTCGGCGGCAAGGGCCCTCAGTTCATTTTCCGTGCAATTCGTGCCCGCTTTCAGAATCACGGCTGCGGCGACATCCTCACCCAACGTACGGTGCTCGATCGGGAACACAGCGGCGTCCTCGACAGCAAAGTGACGAACGAGCACATCCTCGACCTCAACCGGATTGATTTTTTCACCGCCTCGGTTGATGAGCTGCTTGGAGCGCCCGGCAAGGAACAAGTGATCATCCTCATCCAAAAAACCGAGATCACCTGTCAAAAACCAACCGTTGTGAAACCGCTTTTTATTTTCCTCATCCTCATCCTCGTAACCAAGGAACACGTTTTCACCCCGGATCGCGATCTCGCCCGTCACCCCTCTCGGAACCTCGTTGTGATCCGAATCCAAAATACGTATCTCCGTTCCCAACGTTGGGCCGACCGACCCGAGCTTGCGTGTTGCCGGCGGCAATCCCGTGGATGTGATGAGCGGCCCCGCTTCGGTCATGCCGAAAGTCTGCAGCACAGGAATTCCGAACTTCTCCTCAGCTACGATCTGGAGGCTTTCAGGCAACCTGGAAGCGACCAGTCTCAATACACGCAACTTGTGGTTTTTCGTATCGATGTTCTCGCGCTTGGCCAGGGAAATAATTTCATGCAGCGCGGTCGGAACACACTGGAACCAGGTTGGCCCGTATGCTTCCAACAGTTGAAAAAACGATGCCGAGTTAAACCCGGATGTGCACAGGATCGTCCCGCCCGCCAGAATCGGGGACAGCAAGAGATCGACGAGACCTCCGATATGGTAAAGCTCCCACATGCTCAGGCAGATGTCGGACTCGGAAAGGTACAGGGAGTCGGCCACTTCGGCAGCGGAGATACAAAGATTCCGATGACTGAGAGGCACCGGCTTGGGTTTGCCGGTAGATCCGGATGTCATCAGGATCAGAGCGATGTCATTCTGATCCGGATTGAAGGATCTGTCGGTTTTTTTCCTGAACTTCACATCCGAGATCCTGATGATCGGGATCGACAGGTCTTGTGCCGCGATCTCAGCCAACTGATGGTCTTCCTCAACAACCAGGTAATCGGCCCTAAGGCGCTTGAGATACATCCGGAATTCCGCCAGATGGTAGGTCGGATTCAGCGGCATCGCGGTTCCGACACAACTTGCTCCGAGGATCGTCAGGCTCAGCATCGGGCCGTTCGGCATGACGATGGCGAATCGTTTGCTTCTCGCATGCTTTCGGGGACGCAAAGCCCTAGCCGGTAGGATGTTGCGAAGAACCGGATGATACCCGGATGAGACGGCGCGCAAGCACGTGGCGATCGAATGCACCTCCTGTTCCAGCTCGCGAAATGTCCAAGTCCTGCCACCGGGTGATTTCATTGCGATGCGATCCGGTGACATCATCGTCCTTTTTGCAAGAATCTGTGGAATGGTCGCGCCGTTACCGCCGATCATCCCGGACCGGTAGGTTGCTTCTTGCTCAATCGATGTCATGTTTGTGGGTCGCCTGTGATGAAATTCTAGAGATCACCCAGAAGTTCTCCTGACGCGCCACAGCAGCAACTACAGACAACAATTGGGTTTTGCCGACTAATCTCAAAAGCCCATGAAAAGTCAACCAACAAGACCGGAGTCCTGTGATTCGGAACTCCCCATGGATCCGGCTCAACCCACATGCGGAAATACAAAAACTTGATCGGATCCGGATCGTCGATCAATCTTCCTCTGTTCTGCGATCCGCCCTCGGATATCATCTGGGACAGCACATGGATGTTGATGCCAAGCGCCCAACTCATTACCGATCAATGCCCGCTCCATCAAGCCATCCCGACCATGCACATGAGAACCCTCGCAATGACAGGGAACTCATGGTGAAATTTGTTGCGAGGGGAAATGCCAAGATCGATCCGGTCCGCTGGTTGCGGCAATTTCCAAAACGGATTCCGGTCTGGGGACGCTGCAGATTCTCCTTCGATCCGGATCTCAGGAATTACGACTGGTTGGTGGCTTACGACGATCTCCCGACCGGTACGTCCGAGACACTCACCTGCCCGAAAGGGAATACGATCCTCGTCACGAGTGAGCCATCCTCGGTAAAAATCTATGGGTCGTCATTTTTAAGGCAGTTTGGAATCATCCTGACCAGCCAGGAACCCTGGGTGATCAGGCAGCCGAACGCGGTTCACTCCCAAGCGGGATTGAAATGGTTTTACGGCTTCGGGAAACACAGCATACGTGATCATGACGAGCTTTCGGCCATGGAGCCGCTGGCAAAAACGAAACAAGTCTCCACGGTATGTTCCTCGAAGCAGCAACGGCACACGCTGCATCAGCAACGATACAATTTCGTCAAATGGTTGGGCGATCGAATTCCCGAGCTTGATGTGTTCGGACATGGAATCCGTTTTATCGATGACAAGGCGGAAGCCATGGATCCTTACCGTTATCACATTGCCATCGAGAACCACGTCAATGAGCACCATTGGACGGAAAAACTCGCCGACTGCTACCTCGGCTGGTGCTTGCCGGTTTATCACGGATGTCCGAACGCAGCGGACTATTTCCCGAAGGACAGCTTTGTCGCGATTGACATCCGCGAGCCACAAGCAGCGGAAAAAACAATACGGGACCTCATACGGAATGACGAATACGCACGCCGCCTTGGGGCCATCGCAGAAGCCCGACACAGAATATTGAACGAATACAACCTCTTCGCAGTCATCAGCCGCCTGATTGAGAACCATACACAGGCTCCGTCGCCGGTTGGCTCGGTTCTCCATAGCCGTCATTCGCTGAGGAAATCCAGAATGATGTTGCCATTGTTGGAAATTTTTTGGGAAAAAATTCGTTACCGAATCCTTGCCAGATCGAAAAAAAATCCGCGCGCTACAGACAGTAACGCCGCAATCCAGCCCAAAAACCACGAGTGAAATGCCCATCGCAAAAATCCATGACCAGACCGTTTTATTCCTGCATATTCCCAAAACCGGAGGATCAAGCATCGAACGTCATTTGGAATCGGTCGGCGAACTGGGTCTGATTGGCGGCTGTCACCGGCAGCAAGGACTGCCATGCAGCCCTCAGCACCTGCATGCCGCTGCGATCAAAAAACTGTTTCCGGAGAGAACGTTCGACTGGGCCTTCATGGTCGTACGTCATCCTGTCGAGAGGACCATCAGCCAATACAAATACCAGATCAGAAAAACCGGCGGATTGAAAGTGAAGCTGCCTTTTTCGTTATGGCTGCGCTATGTGTTTGGCAGACAGCGAATCAGTCCGCATTACCGTGACAATCATTTCCTGCCTCAACACCTCTACGAGGGATTCTCCGCGGATGTTTTTCATTTCGAAAACGGCATCGATTCATGCATTGCGACGATCAATCGGAAATTTGACCTTGCCCCGCCTACGATTGCCCCATGGGAAAAACACTCCGAACCGATTTCACTCGATGTGTCGAAGGCCGATCTGGAACTGATCAGGAGCTTTTACCGGGAGGACTTCAACCGTTACGGATACACCTGACGGAAGCTCGGAAACCGACGAATGGTTCATCGCCAATATTCGGCAATCCAGGAAGTGGGACGAACGTGCTTGTAGAGTTTTTTCCACCAGGAATTCACAGGCCATTTGCCCTGCGTCGCCTCGTCGATATCAGGCTTCCCGGTGAACGCGATGATCTTCGCGTCGGGAGGCAATTGCGGCGTTCTGAAAAAATTCATCGGCCACCGAGGGATCAGAGAATGTTTGAAACTCAGGCACCAGGATTGCGGGAAAAATTGAATATCCCCCAGCGTGCGGCAGACAAACGTCTGGCTATTGCGATACAGATCCATCATGGCGACGGGATCCGGGCGAAAGCGGTCCCAAACGTTTGTCAGGGCGCCAACCCGGAAACGGAATACCGACATATTACCGATCCGTTGCCCGGGCTGGGTCCAGTTCTCAGCAACGATGAAATCCAGTTCCGGCCGCTCATCGAAAAAACTGTCGATCGAACCCGTGATGAGCAGATCCAGATCAAGGTGCAGCAGGTTCCCTTCCAATCCGTCGAGTTCTTTCTGGAAAATGAACATCCTCCTGAACGGATGAAACCGCATGCGCTCGGGCAAATCGAATTCCGGCATCATCCTGACATCAACCTCCTCACGGATGCCGGTGGCATCATCGGTGAAACAGACAACACGCAGCGGCCGATTTGTATTTCGCAACGCCATGGAATACAGCCGGTTCACATACTCAGAGCCATATCGATCCCCCCATTTCAAACATAGCACCGTTTGGGTGCCGGAAGCTGTTTCCGTTTCTTTCATATCAATCAGCGCGCCGTTTTTTAGAGAATGGTTTTTTTATAGATCCCGTTGAGCCGTCCTTTGCCATAAAGCTGATAGCCATGGTCTTGCAAGAGCTTGTTGAGTCCCATGTCCGTATCATGGATCAGTTCGCAGATGACGATGCCCGGCCAAACGCTGCGCGGACAGCTTTCAAACAAGGGCGTCAACGCGTTCATCTCATGTCCCTCGATGTCGATTTTCATCGCGTCAATCCGTGTGATCTGATGTTGCCTGATGAATGCCGGCAAGGTGGTCATTTCGACCTGCAGGGTATCTTCGCCTGCATCATCAACAATCCTGTTTTCGCCCTTATTCTCAGCTTCCGCAAGGAGACTCACAAGACCATCCCTGTTTCCCAATGCAACGCCGTGCACACGGACCGAATCGATCGAGTTGGACCGGAGATTGAAATGCAGGCTCTCACACAATTTCGGATCCGGCTCAAAGGCCTCAATCCTCACGCCCGGCAGCTGAAGCGAGGCCACCCACAGCGAATAGGCACCGGCATTCGCACCGATATCGAAAAATGTTCCGCCGGCCTGAAGCGCTTTTGCGATTTCATGTCGCTCGACCGAGTCAAAATACTGCGGCATGTAAATGACGCGCTGTTCCGACAAATTGCCGGTCGAGCGCAGCCTCAAATGAAGCCCCCAAACACGGATATCCACCCATCCTTTGAGAGTTTTCTTCAGAGGTTTTCTCAGCCATAATGCCAGCCTTCGCATGAATTTTGTGGCCGGCAAGGCATGCAGAAGGCGAAGCCAGATCCTTACCCAGGTCCGTGGCTCATAATGCCCCCACGGCTTTTCCGGCGAGCAAGGGTCGTAAGTGGCATGGTCAGGCATCGGAAGGATTTTGGGGATAGGTTTGCAGGATGTCGCAGGGAAATTCCGTTTGTCGGTCAATCGTTTGGCCAATGGGTGAAATCTTTGAGAAGCTTGAGACGGCTTTCTATCTCCTCCCGGCTGATGTGTGCGAGGCGGTTTGCAGAAAAGGCTTCACAGGTGAAAGATGCGACAACCGACCCGTATACTACAGCCTTGCGCAAATCATCAAAACGGTAATGTGACTTTCCGGTAGATGCGAGATACCCGGCGAGCGCGCCGAGAAAGGAATCCCCCGCACCTGTCGGATCGACCACCTCGGTGAGCGGAAAGGCAGCACAGCGGAACAAATCGAATTTCGCCCCGGGCAGGGTGAAATCCAAGGGGCAGTCCCCTTCCTGATGCTTTGAAAACAACATCGCGCCGAACTCACCGAGTTTGATGATGACCGTATCCGGACCTTTATCCAGAAGACGCTGGCCCGCAATCATCAGGTTGGAGGTCCGGCAAAATTCCCGCGCTTCGGATTCGTTGATCACGAGCAGATCGATTTTCCTGAGCACCTCATGCAGCTCATCATTCGCAATCGTGATCCAGAGATCCATGGTGTCGGCAGCGATGAAAGGCCTCTCCGCGGTCAACTGTCCGATCATCTGCAGCTGGTTGAGAGGATGCATGTTGGCCAGAACCACAACAGCGGCGGATGTGAGATCGGCAGGCACTTTCGGAGTCCAGCTTTCCAGCACGTTCACCGCGACCGCGAGAGTCTCGCGGTCGTTCATGTTTTCATGATACGAGCCCGTCCATGAGAAGGTATCGCCATCCGATCGCTCCAGACCTCGGGTCGAGATGTTTCTGGAAGCAAAGAGATCCAAATGCTCCTGCGGGAAATCCTTCCCCACAATTCCGATCAAATGGACGGAGGGTGTGAAATAGGACGCGGCAATTCCGGTGAACGATGCGGAGCCACCGAGAAGATTCTTGCCCTCGGCCACGGGAGTTTTGATGTGATCGATGGCGATCGAGCCACCAATCAGAACGGATGATGCTGCTGACATGCACGGGTTCTATGTCTCAAATTTCAAAATTCAACTGTCAAATGCAACGGTGGGACGGATCGTCTCATCTCCAAGTCCTCCGCCCTGTTGAAAATCAGGCATATCACATTTCACTTGCAATTTGGCAGTTGCCCGGGGCGTAGACTCATGATGTATTCAGTACATATGAAACGATTCGCTCCCGCTTGCCTGATCATGTTGATCGCTGCCTGTTCGTTGGCCGTCCCGACGGCGGCCTTCGCAGAAAACACCACCGCCAACAAAAAACTCATCCTCATCGCCGGCAGACCAAGTCACGGCCCGGGAGACCATGAATTCAATGCCGGTTGCATGCTTTTCCAAACCTGTCTGAAAAAGATCCCCGGCCTGGATGTCGAGGTTCACAACAACGGTTGGGTTACGGACGATGCCGTGCTTGATACGGCAGATGCGGTCGTGATCTACGCCGACGGCGGCAAAGGTCATCCCGCCCTTCAGGGAAACCGCCGCGAACTGCTCCAGAAAGTTGCCAATCGCGGCGGCGGCATCATGATGATGCACTACGCCGTCGAGTGCTCGCATGGAGAACCCGCAACCGGCGATCTTTTCCGCGAGTGGATCGGGGGAGCTTATGAAACCCATTATTCCTGCAACCCGATGTGGGAGGCGGATTACAAAACATTTCCCCAACATCCCATTTCACGCGGCGTGGCGCCCTTCAAAATCCGGGACGAATGGTATTTCTCCATCCGCTTTCCCGCTGAAATGAAAGGTGTGAAATCCATCCTCGTTGCAACTCCCAGTGATGAGACCCGCGATGGTCCGTACGTTCACCCCAAAGGCCCATACGAGCACATCCAAGCGCGCAAGGGTGAGGAGGAAACCATGATGTGGTGTATCGAACGGCCGGATGGCGGCCGCGGGGTAGGCTTTACCGGCGGTCATTTCCACAAAAACTGGGCGGATGACAACATGCGCAAGGTCGTGCTGAACGCCCTGCTGTGGATCAGCAAGGTCGAGGTTCCCCCCAATGGGGTGGAATCCAAGGTTACCGACGAAGACATGGCTGCCAACCTCGATCCGAAGCCGGCCCGCAAGAAATGAGTCGCGGCGGGGGAATGCTCGTCGCTCTGCCCGAGCGCTGGGACGAAGCCTGCTTCGCGGTTCCAGCGATTCGTGCGCTCGCACGTTCCGGCATGATCGGTGGCACGGTTTGTCTCGACGATCAGGATTTGTTCTGGAAGACCGTCACCGATCTTCCCTGTCACACCTACACCCGCACTACCAGCCCCAGGCAGCTCGCCAGTCGCCTTGGCCGTGATTGGGAAGCGGCACTCTGCTGGGAACACGGCACCCCAGCAAAAGCCTTTGTGAAATCTGGCATCCCTCGGCGCATCGGCCCCAAACTCCCCAACCTTCAAGCCTGCTTGACCCACCCGCTCGCGGTTTTGGAAAAACCTACCGAACACCGGGTGCGTCTCTACCTCAACACGGCGGAGGAAATGGGTCTTGATGTCCACAAGCCCGAGTTTTTCGCGCCGGCTTCAATCGGTGTGCCTGCCAAGGCGAGATCGGTTCTGATCTGCCCTGACTCCGATTTCGGTCCCAGCCATGAATGGCCGCTTGACCGCTGGCAGCTCGTGGCCGACTCCCTTCTGGAACAGGGAAAAAACCTCACGGTGGCGGGCGGGATCAGCCCCCGGAATCTGGGTAAAATCCTCTTCGGCAGGATCGGTGGCGATGCGGAGTTTTTCCATGCCAGCCCATTGGGAGCCTCCATCCCGACCCTGGCCTCCTTCGAGTGCGTCATTTCAGCGGATGGCTCGATTCCCCATCTCGCCGCTCACACCGGAGGCATCTGCGTCACCCTCTTCGGTCCCAATGATCCAAACTGGAAACGTCCCCTTGGAAAACAACACGTCGTCGTCAGACATCACGTCGAATGCTCTCCATGCCTCTCCCCAACATGCCTGCTGGACTCGCGTTGCCAGAACGAACTTGCCGCCGCACAGGTCCTGTCCGCCATTCCCCGCGGATTTTGATTCCGGTGAGCGGAGCTCGACCGGCGAATCATCCTTTCATCAGCATCCTCACACCGAACAAAACCAACACCACACCGAACACCCGGGTCAGGGTTTGATTGGACAGTGAACGCATCAGGTCCGTGCCGAACCAAGCGGCAACCGCTGAGGCCGCTCCAACCCACAACACGATTTTCCAATCGATCAGATGTCCCGCCTTGGCCGTGTTGTTTGCGGTCGAAATCAATGACGTCGCCACAATCACCGCCAACGAGGTCGCAACCGCTTTCTGCTGCGCGAAACCGAAAAACGCAACAAATGCCGGAACCATGACGATTCCTCCGCCGACGCCACACAGGGCACCCAACAACCCCGCCACCGATCCAATGACAACCGCGATCGCAATGATTTTCACGAAGCCAGGCTGAATGACTTTCAACAGGAGTTCAACCTTCATCAACAGGGGCCGTGGATATTCCGGATGAAGACCCTATGGAATGGGAAAACCGGAGCGATACGCACGGCTGCTTGGTTTTTCTCACCAGCCTGTTTTTGTCTTCCGCCCGCCCCGATTCGGAGTTTAGCATCCCGAGGTCCATCACTCGTCCACCCCATGCGTTCCGGCCTGATCCTGAAACTCTCCTCGCCCGATCAACCCGGCATCGTCGCGAAAATCGCCTCCTTTGTCGCGGCTCACCGCGGCAATCTGATCGAGTTCAGCCAGTTTTCCGACCAGATCGGGAAAAAGTTTTTCGCCCGGCTTGAAATCGATACTACCGGACTCGACATCGATATCGAGGATTTCAAATCCGGTTTCGCCCCGCTCGCCCGTGAGCTCCATGCGAACTGGCACTTCCGAAATCTGCCCTACAGGATGCGCACCGCCGTGCTGGTCACGAAAACCGACCACTGCCTCAACGAAATCATCTGGCGCGCCGAACTCAACGAACTGCCCATCGAGATCACCTCTGTGATCGGCAATCGTGCAACCTGCCATGCCATCGCCGCACGCTCGGGCCTCCCTTTCCATTTCATCGATATGGATGGCCCGAAACGCGAAAATGGGTTTGAGAGAATCCGGGAACTACTCATCGAACAGGATGTCGAGCTGATCGTCCTCGCCCGCTTCATGCAGATCCTTCCCGCTGCGCTCTGTTCCGAGTTCTCAGGAAAAATCATCAATATCCATCACTCCTTCCTGCCTGCATTCATCGGCGCCAACCCCTACCGGCAGGCCTACGATCGAGGTGTGAAACTCATCGGAGCCACATGCCACTATGTGACCGAAGATCTGGATGCCGGACCCATCATCGAACAGGAGGTCGAGCGAGTCCATCACTTCCATTCACCCAGCGATCTCGCCCGCCTCGGACGCCAATGCGAACGCATCGCACTCGCCAAAGGCATCCGCTACCACGTCCACGACCGCACCCTGATCGATGGCAACCGAGCGATTGTCTTTCCTGACTGAAGAGCCGTTCTCACGCGCCCCGCATTTCCCGTCGCGAGACCGCGCCGTGCCCCGCCGGAACGACAGACTTGGCAAATCCCTGCTGTTCCGGAATGGATGCAATTTGAAACTCAGGCATGAAGTTTCGGCACCGGACCGACGGTCCCCCCCTCGACAAACTCCCCCAGAGTCTGGCCTTGTTTGACATCCACCACCCCTCTGGAGGCATGATCCGCCCATTCCAAAATTCGTTTGATGAACGGCTCTTTGCGCCAACGGATCCGTGAAATCTCCGGTTTGTACCACGAAAACGCGAGATCGTCATCATTGCACAGCAACGAAATATCTCTCGGCGCGATGATGCCTTTCTGCGCCAAATGGTCTTTGATGGAAATAAAAATAGGGGACTCCGAAGCGATCACTGCCGTGGGTCTGGTATGCTTGAACATGGCATCCAAACTCACGTGAAGGCCGGCGGGATTCTCCTCCCACTCCGGCAAATGGTAAGAACCGGTTTTAATCCCATGAGCCTCCAATTCATCCAAAAATGCCTGTTCGAACGGAGCCGGCTGAGGCTTGCGCCTCTCTTCGCGCGCATACATCACAATGCGCCGATGGCCCAGTCGCACCAACTTCCTGACCGCTTCCATCATCGCGGGAATTTTCTTCACGCTCATCGCTGCGATCCGTAGTCCGTTGGAACGCCCGAATTTCGCAAACGATGGAAAGTCCTGTTCGCAAAACCACTCCAAAATCTCTCTTGATCCGGCGCTGATGATCCACGCATCGGCCTGCTCTTTTTTGACCATGGCCGCTACCCGCTCCACATCCATTCCGAGATCCTGCAACGACTTCGGAGCATAAAAGGGGATGTATCCCGCCTGCTGCAAATGATAAAAAATCGTCAGGTGATACGGGACGATCTTGTCCTGCTCCTCATATAGCAACAGCCCGATCCGCATCGAGCTGGTTTTCTTTTTCCTCAAGGCAACAATCTTACATCGTTTCCTCTCCCCCTGACTGGACAAAAGTCCCTCGTATTGCAACTGCTCCACCGCCCCGATCACCGTTCTGGGGCTCACTCCCAAATCCCTCGCCAAACGGTTCACTCCGGGCAACGTTCGCACCAGCCTGCCCGCTTGGATTTCTTCCTTCAAGTGTGCCGCCAACTGCTCCACCGCCGGATACGCTCGAAATGGTCTCATATCGGGCAAAACTGTTACCACCAAGATAACAGAAGTCGAGACGCAATTCGTTCCAAAAAGGCTTTTGCTTCACGGGGACCGCTTTCGCCGCACCTCCCTTCCATATTTCGTTGCCAATTCCACCCAACCCCACCTAGCTTCCCTCTCCCACAGCAGAACTCACATGAACATCGCCGTCGAAAAACAGCCGAAATGCATCGCCATCCTCAACGTCGAGGTCCCATCCAAGGATGTCGCATCCAAACGCGAATCCATTACATCTTCTTATGCCTCCCAGGCCAAAATCCCGGGTTTTCGCCCCGGCAAGGCACCCAAAAACGTCATTGAAAAACGTTTCGGAAAACAAATTTCCGATGAGCTGACCGAAACCCTCTTCGGGGAAGCCTGCGACAAAGCCCTTGAAACGGAACATCTCAAGGTTCTCGATTTCGGCTTTCCCGATAATCTGAACGAACGTCCGGACGGTTCCATCGCTTTCCAAACCCGCATGGTCCTCGCCCCGGAGTTCACCCTACCGGAATACAAGGGCATCGAGGTCAGCGCGCCTTCCGCCGAAATTTCAGACGAGGAAATCCATTCCCAGCTCGAGAGTATCCGCGAGCGCCTTGCGGAATTCGAGGATGTTGCCGGCCGCCCCGTCCGGAACGATGATATCGCCGTGGTGGATTTCACCACCACTGTGGATGGCAAAGCGATCACTGAAGTGATCGGCGAAAAAGGTCAATACCTCGCAGCTCGCGAAAATCACTGGCTTCCTGTCAAACCAGGCTCGTTTCTCCCGGGCTATGCCGAACAACTCGTTGGCATGAACCAAGGCGATCAAAAAGAGGTGACAATCACCCTCGACGACACATTCCCCTTCGAAGAACTCCGCGGCAAGCAGCTCACTCTTCACACCACACTCCGCGCTATCAAGGCTCCGAAACTTCCTGAACTCAACGATGACCTCGCCGAAAAACTCATCCCGGGGAAAACTCTCGATGACATCAAGTCCCTGATTCGTGAAAACATGGGCCAGGAAAAAACCAAACAAATCAACGAGGTCAAGGTCTCTCAAATCATCGAAAAACTGAATGCATCGGTGAATTTCGAACTCCCGGAGGAAATCGTCAGCCGCGAGACCCAAAACCAGGCCAACGCTCTGGTTCAGGAAGGCAGCCAACAGGGCGCTTCCGACGAAGACATCCTCAGGCAACAGGAGGAAATTTTCTCCGTCGCCACCAAACGCGCCCTCACCAACCTTCGTACCAATTTCATTCTGCAGGAAATCGCTGCGGCGGAAAAGATCAGCGTTGCGGATGCCGATCTGCTCGCCCACATCTCCAAGATCGCGCAACAACGCCGCGAGCCGATCAAGAAAGTCATCAAGGAGCTTCAGAAAAAACGCAAGATCCAATCCATCAGGAACTCGCTGCTCATCGGTCAGACCATTGACTTCCTGGTCGGAAACGCCAAGGTAGTGGTGGTTTCACCCGAGCCATCCGAGATAACATCCGCTTAAACGTCATGAATCTTTTCCCACCTTCCAACGCCGCGTCTTCGCAATCCCCGAAAAACAGCTACTACGTCCCCATCGTCATCGAATCGGATGGGCGCGGCGAGCGCTCGTTTGATATCTACTCGCGCCTCCTCAAGGACCGGATCATCTTCATCGGAACCGCGATCGACGACTACGTGGCCAACTCGGTCATCGCGCAGTTGCTGTTCCTGCAGATGCAGGACCCGAAAAAAGACATCCATATCTACATCAACAGCCCGGGCGGTTCGGTCACCGCAGGTCTCGCCATGTATGACACGATGCAATTCCTGACTTGCGACGTGAACACCTACTGCATCGGTATCGCCGCATCCATGGGCTCCGTGCTCCTCACCGCCGGAACCAAAGGCAAGCGGTATTGCCTGCCGAATTCCCACGTGATGATCCACCAGGTCTCGGGCGGCGCCCAGGGAACCGCATCCGATGTCGAACGCACCATCGGTTTCATGTTCAACCTGAAAAAACGCCTCAATGGCATCCTTGCCCACCATACCGGCAAAACCGTCGAGGAAATCGAGCGTGACTCCGATCGCGACAACTACATGTCCGCCGAGGAATCGGTCGCCTATGGACTTGTCGACACGGTTCTGAAATCCCGCAAACAACTCCCCGATGCGGTCAAAGAGGAACTCAACAAGAAGAAATCCTGAGGCGGTTCCAACCCTCAGGCTCCGGCATGTAACCTTCAGCATTCAAATCCATGGCCCGCGCATCCAATCTCACCATGTGCTCTTTCTGCGGAAAAAGCCACTCCGAGGTCAAAAAACTGATCGCCGGCCCCGGTGTCTACATCTGCAACGAATGTGTCGATGTCTGCAGCAATATCCTTGAGAAAGAGCTGCATCAGACCGACGCCGGGTCCGGAAAAAAACGCAAAGGCAAAGCAAATCATTCCCGCGATGACATCCCGACCCCGGCCAAGCTCCTAGCTGAACTCGATCAATACGTGATCGGCCAGGAAGTCGCGAAACGCGTGCTGTCGGTTGCCGTCTACAATCACTATCTGCGCCTCAACCAGGACAATCTCTCCGTTTCGGCTGAATTCAATGATGTTGAAATCGAAAAATCGAACGTTCTGCTGCTCGGCTCGACCGGCTCCGGCAAGACATTGCTCGCTCGCACTCTCGCACGCGTGCTCGATGTTCCTTTCTGTATTGTCGACGCCACCACGCTGACCGAAGCGGGTTACGTGGGTGAGGACGTTGAAAACATCATCTTACGCCTTCTGCAGGCCGCCGAATTCGATGTCGAGCGCGCCGAACGTGGAATCATCTATGTCGATGAGATCGACAAGATCGGCCGCAAAACGGAAAACGTCTCCATCACCCGCGACGTATCGGGGGAAGGAGTTCAACAAGCCCTCCTCAAAATCCTCGAAGGCACTGTCTGCAATGTTCCTCCTCAGGGCGGACGCAAGCATCCCCAGCAGGAATATATCCAGGTGAATACCGAAAAAATTCTCTTCATCTGCGGCGGGGCTTTCGTCGGCCTCGAGGATATTGTCCGCCGCCGCTTGGGTTCCAAAACCCTCGGTTTCCACAGCGATCGCCAAAGCGGCGAACTCGATGAAGATCCCTCCAGAATCCTCGAGAAAACCCTGCCCGAAGACCTGCTGCATTTCGGCCTTATCCCCGAATTCATCGGCCGCCTGCCTGTGATCACTGCCCTGCGCAAACTCACCGAGGAGGAACTCATCAAGATCCTCACCGAGCCGAAAAACGCCCTGGTCAAACAATATTCGAAGCAACTGGCACTCAATAACGTGAAACTCAACATCCATCGCGACGCCCTCAAGGCCATCGCCAAACAGGCTGTAGAGCGCGGCACCGGAGCACGCGCGCTGCGCTCCATTTTCGAGAAACTGATGCTGGATGTGATGTTCGATGTCCCATCACGGGGTGACATCGAAGAAGTCACGATCAATCGCCTATCCGTGGAAGCTGGCAAGGCCCCCACTATCAAACGCCGCAAAGCAAACACCAAGGAGGACGCGGCTTGACCCGACCGCCCGGCAAACGATTCCATGCAAGCAAACGCAATCGGGAAACCGCGCGTCCAAACCTTCGGGCAGCGGAGATGCTCATCAAGCCCATCCCGGGGATCAGATAAGACCCCGTTCTCCATCCGCGCCCGGATACCATCATTTTTCTGAAAATTCGCAAACAAATCTCATTTCCGGTGTCGCAAAAAATCCGTCACCTCCTAGAAATCCATCGTCCACTTCACCCCAGACATTTCCATGATCGAAGTCACCAACATCAGCAAACATTTCGGAGCCAAAGTCGCTGTCGACAATCTCTCCTTCACGGTCGCCAAGGGCGAAGTCCTGGGATTTCTCGGGCCCAACGGGGCAGGAAAATCCACCACCATGCGCATGATCACCGGCTTCATCCCGCCCACTTCTGGAGATGCAATGATCTGCGGCATCTCGATCACCGGAAACCCCGCCGAAGCAAAAACCAAGATCGGCTACCTGCCTGAGTCCGCACCGCTCTACAACGACATGACGGTGATCGGCTTTCTCAAATTCTGCGCGGATGTCCGCAAGCTGTCAGGATCCGCAAAACGCGATGCGGTCGATCAGGCCATCGAAACCTGTTTCCTTTCCAGCGTTGCCCATCAATCCATCGACACCCTGTCCAAAGGCTACCGCCACCGCACCTGCCTCGCCCAATCCCTCCTCCACGACCCCGATGTGCTCATCCTGGACGAGCCCACCGACGGTCTTGACCCGAACCAGAAATACGAGGTTCGCCAACTCATCAAACGCCTCGGTAAAGACAAAACCATTCTGTTCTCCACCCACATTCTCGAGGAAGTGGAGGCCGCCTGCACCCGTGCGGTCATTGTCGATCGCGGCAACATTGTCGCGGACGGAACGCCGGCCGAACTCATCGCCAAAGCTCCCAACGGCTCACTCACCGAACTCTTCCGCAAACTGACCACCACCGACACCGCCGCCTGAGCCGCATCCTGATTCGCTCAACCCGCTCTTTCCAAGGATCACTGCAACACTTCATCATGAACACCCTCAGCATCTACCGCCGCGAACTGAAGTCTTACTTCGCCCAACCCACCGCCTACGCCATCATCGTTATTTTTCTCATCCTCTCCCTCGGCCTGACCTTCACCTTCGGTGAGTTCATGCGCATCGGTGACGCATCACTGCAATACTCCTTTTTCTTCTGGCATCCATGGCTCTACATGCTCATCGCCCCGGCCGTCGGCATGAAACTCTGGGCCGATGAGCAACGCAACGGCACCATCGAACTCCTCGGCACGTTTCCGGTCTCCACTTGGTCTGCCATTTTCGGCAAATTCCTTGCTGCCGCCACCGTCACACTCTCCGCATTGATCCTCACATTCCCGATCGTAATGACGGTGAACTACCTCGGGGAGCCCGATAACGGCGCCATCATCGCCGGCTATATCGGCTCTTTCCTCGTTGCCTGCACCTTCCTCGCTATCACCATGCTGATCTCCGCCTGCACCCGCGACCAAGTCATCTGCCTCATCGTCTCCGTGACCATCTGCACCGTCATGGTTCTCTGCGGCTATGATGCCTTCACCCGCGAACTCGCCAAAGCCACTTCGCCCGGAACCGTCGAGGCAGTGGTTGCGTTCGGGGTATGGGACCACTTTTCCTCGCTCAATCGCGGCCTGTTCCGCTTCCAGGACTTCATCTGGTTTTCCAGTTTTATCACTCTCTGCCTCGTCGGAACCTCCACCATCCTCTCCGCCAAACGCGCCTGATCTTCATTTCAGCCTCTCAAATTCACCCTATGAAAACTCCCATCGCCCGCGCCGCCATCGGCATCGCAGCCCTCATCACCATCGCCATCCTCGCGAACTGGCTGGTTTCACTCACCCCAGCCGGAAACCGGGGAATCGACTTCACCGAAAACAAGGTCCACACGCTTTCCGATGGCACCAAAGCCATTCTGGGAGAACTCGATACACCCGTGGTCATCCGCTACTATGCCTCCCGTAGCAGCGCATACATGCCGGAACAGCTCAAAGTCCACATCCGCCGGGTGGATGACCTGCTGAAGGAATATTCCAACATCTCCCGGGGCAAACTGCGCATCGAAAACTTTGATCCCCAACCGGATACCGATGCCGAAGATTCCGCGAACCTGGATGAGATCTCCGGCCAGCGCATCAATGATGACAATCTGTATCTCGGGATCGCGGTCTCGGCCCTGGATAAAAAAGTCACCATCCCCTTCCTCAATCCCGAGCAGGAAACCCTCCTGGAATATCAAATTTCCAAGGCCGTATCGGAAGTAACCACTCCGGTCAAACCGGTTGTCGGGATCATGTCTGCCATGAATCTCGCCGGCACTCCTGCCATGATGCTTGGCCAACAGGCGCAGCAACCGTGGGTGATCTATCAACAGCTCAAGCAGTCTTTCGAACTCCGGGATCTCGGCATGATGCCCGGCAACATCGATCCGAAGGAAATCAAGGTCCTGCTCCTGTTCCACCCAGCGGAAATCAGCAAAGAAGCGGAGTTCGCCATCGATCAATATCTGCTGAACGGGGGCACCGTCGTCGCCTGCCTCGATGCCCACTCGGTCGCCGCTCAAATGACTGGCGGCGGAAACCCGATGATGGGCCAATCCGGAACCCCTACCATCTCCGATCTCCCAACCCTACTGCCTGCCTGGGGTGTCGAATTCACATCACGGGAAACCCTGGCCGACCCCGTCCATGCCACGACCTTTGGCGATGGTCGCAAAGGCGTTGCCGTATTGACGCTCCCGCAATCGGCGATGCCCCAAAAGGACAATATCATCACGAAGAACCTCGAGTCCCTGAGCCTGTTCCTGCCCGGCGCGTTCAAGATCAACGCCAAGGATGGGATCACATCCTCCTCCCTGATCCGCTCATCCCAGTCAGCCGGATTCGTGGATTCCATGAAAGCGTCACAACTCGACCCCTCGCTCGACAACAACGTCAGGCCAGAAGGCAAAGCGTTCGATCTTGTGACGTTCCTGAGCGGAAATTTCAAAACCGCTTTCCCGGAAGGCAAACCCAAAGACCCCGCCGCTGAGCCGGATCAGGGCGGGAAAGAGGCCGCAACCGATAACAAACAAGAGGACGCGCCACTCAAAGAATCCGCCAAGCCGGGCAATATTTTCCTCATTGCCGATGTCGATGCATTCTTCGACCGATTCGCCTACAGCGTTCAAAACTTCGGAGGCATGCAATTCGCCGAACCGATCAACGGCAACGCCCCTCTGCTGTTCAACCTCATCGACCAAGCTGTCGGCTCTCCCCATCTGATCGGCTCGCGATCACGCGCGGCTACCCGCCGCCCTTTCACGGTCATTCAGGAGATGCAGGCGGAATTCGACAAAAAAGTGGGCAGCAAGATCAAGCAGCTCAACGCCAGGCGCGAACAAGCCCAACAACGCCTCCAAGAACTGCAGATGAAGCGCCGCGACTCGAATTCCGTCCACCTCTCCCCCGAACAGCAGGCCGAATACGAAAAGCATGTCAAGGATGAGGTCGAGTATGCACGCCAGATCCGCGAGCAGGAAAAAGATCTCCGCAAACAAAAGGACAACCTCGCCGGAAACGTGACCCTGCTCAACGTGGCGCTGATGCCGTTGATCGTCATTCTCTTCGGTCTATCGCTCTATGCTCAACGGCGCTCATCCACCCGCGCGCGCTGATTTTCGATCAAACTCCAATCCAACTTCTAACACCCATTCAGATGAAATCACGCACCGTCATCGCTCTCTGGAGCATTGCCATCCTTCTCGGAATCTCCGTCTACGCCGTGAAAAAATCCACGGAGAACTCGGTCAAAACCACAACGGAACGCTCACAAGGCGAGAAGCTGATCGAGAATTTCCCGGCCGATCAAATCACGACCATCAGCCTCACTTCGGCCGGGACGGCCGTCACGCTTTCCCTCAAAGAGGGCAAATGGTGCGTTGCGGAACGCGATGACTTTCCGGCCGAAACCCGGAACATCATGGAATTCCTGCGTACGATCTCTGACCTGAAGGTCACACACAACATCGAGGCAGGCCCGTCATTCGCCCCGCGCTTCGGGATGGACGAAGCATCATCCGATCCGCTCCAACGGGGCACCACCGCCTCTTTCAAGGACGCAGCGGGCAATATTCTCTCCACCCTCTCGTTTGGTAAAAACCTCGACTCCGCTGCGGCGGAATCATCACCCTTTGGCGGAGCCGCCATCGGGCGCTATGTTCGCAATCACGCGGATCCCTCGGGCTTTTATGCCGTTTCCGAGCTGTTTCCCAACCTGACCGCCGAACCTCAGGGCTGGCTCGCTGCGGATTTTTTCAATATCGAGAAAATTCGACGTATCAGCCTCACCCGGCCGGGATCGGATCAAACCGAATGGGAGCTCATCCGCGATGATGAGACTGCCGAGTTCAGATTCACCGATGCATTTCCGGGTGTGAAAATCGATGCCAATGCAACCGCTCCCCTCAAATCCCTGTTTTCCTTCGCGCGGTTTGACGACGTCGTACCCGCTAAAGAAGTCGAAACCCTCTCCAGCCCGGACAAACTCCAGACCGCAACGATCCAAACTTTTGACGGTCTGACCTATGTGATCAAACTTCAACCCAAGAAATCCGCAAATTCCCAGCCCGGAAGCGAGTCTTATCTCCTCACCGTCAACGCCTCTGGAGAAATCCCGCAAGAACGCAAACGAGCTGAAAACGAAACTCCTGAGGCCGCACAAGCCGCCGACAAGGCCTTCGCGGATCGCAAACAAACCCTGACCAAAACGCTCGGACAAATCCAAAAGATCGAAAACCGTACGTTCGAGGTGGGTAAATTCACCGTGGATGCCCTGCTCAAATCCCGCACCGACCTGATGGACAAAGGCCCAGGGCCTGAGGGGCAACCCGCCAACGGCGAAACTCCCGCCTTCATCCCGCCAACCCCGCCTCTGCAGCAGTGAGGCAATTTCCGAGATGAAAATGGAAGGATCCCAAACGATCCCGATTCCAAGTTCGCAGGGTTGGATCCCCATGACCATCCCGCCCCTCTGGGCAAAGCCGCATCCATCGCCAGCCCACGCGCAGACACCCCTATGGCTTGGTCATATCCACCGCACGGAAATCACCCGCACCCGAAATGCGAACATGTCGGCGCTTTTGTCAGGAGCACCCCCGATTCCGCACCCGGCAAAACCGATCTCTCCGATCAATTTTTGCCTTCCGACTGGGAAAATCAGACACTAAAATACTGGTCATTTTCCCGTCAAACCGCTTGCATTGCCGCCCCGTGACCAAGCACCGCACAGACGACCTCCGCATCTCCGGCATCAATCCCCTGATTTCTCCGGCAGTCCTCGCGTATTATCTACCCGTGAACGAACAAGCTGCCGAGGTGGTTCACTCCGCCCGCGCCCAGGCCGATGCCATCCTCAACCGTCAGGACGATCGACTGATGGTCGTCGTTGGCCCTTGCTCGATTCACGATCCCGAGGCCGCCCTCGAATACGCCGCCAAACTCAAGGCGGAGGCCGAACGTTTGAAAGAAGATCTCTTCATCATGATGCGGGTCTATTTTGAGAAACCCCGCACCACGGTCGGTTGGAAAGGTCTCATCAACGATCCGGGCCTGGACGACTCCTTCGACATCAACCGTGGCCTGCGCGTCGCCCGCAAACTCCTGCTCGACCTCGCCAACATGGGAGTCTCCTCCGCCACCGAGTTCCTCGATACGATTTCCCCGCAATACATCGCCGATCTCATCTCCTGGGGCGCGATCGGTGCCCGCACCACGGAATCCCAAATCCATCGCGAACTCGCCTCCGGCCTCTCCATGCCGGTCGGCTTCAAAAACGGTACCGGCGGTTCCATCCAGCTCGCGCTCGATGCGATCCTCTCCGCTTCACGCCCTCACCATTTTCTCTCGGTCACCAAACAAGGCGTCTCCGCCATCGTTTCCACCACGGGCAACCAATCCTGCCACCTGATCCTGCGCGGTGGGAAAAACGGCCCGAACTATGAGGCCGAACACGTGGCCGAAGTGGAAAAAATGCTCACCGAGCAAGGCCTGCCGCTCTCCATCATGATCGATTGCTCGCACGGCAACTCGAACAAGGACTACCGCAACCAACCGCTCGTCGCGAAAAACATCGCCAACCAGATCGCCGCAGGATCGAAAACGATCACCTCGGTGATGATCGAATCCAACCTCGTCGAGGGAAATCAAAAGCTCCAGCCGGATCTCTCCAAACTCACCCGCGGCCAATCCGTCACCGACGCCTGCATCAACTGGGACGATACCGTCGAGACCCTCGATCACCTCGCCTCGGCTGTTCGGGAAAGAAGAAGCAACTAAGCCGCGATTGCTTTGCTGCGATTACTTTCAAATCAACCATCATGTTTGATTTGAAGTGAGTTCAAATGCCCATCTCCTTAACACCCTCACCGGACTGAGATTTTTTGAACAGAAGGTAACGAAGGAGCATGGGCTCATGGTTTTCTCTCCTCCATGAATGCTCGTTACGGATTTCTCATGATCCCATCAGGACAAAAGACATGAGCCCGAGACACTTATCCCCGGGACCGCGAGTCTCCGACTCGCATTCCATCGCTGAGTAGATGAAACAGCGAGTCACGGACTCGCGATCCCGGTGTGCAAGAGCCTTCCGAATATCACCTTCAGCCTCTCATGCGAGGAAACAGGCTTGTTTTCGTGATAACGATTCCCCCACTCTAAACTCATGCAGGCAATCGCCAGATGGATTGGATATCTTGGGGTCATCGCCACCACCACATTCGTCTCGGGTTACGCTGCGTTGATTGGAGCGCAGGCGGGCGGGTTGGGCGAGGGCGGCTGGAACCTCCAGCTCTTACCTCCCTTGGTTTGCGGCTGGCTGGGCGGTTTCATGATTGCGTTGATTTGTCTTGCTGCAGGAGCCATGAAAAACTGGGATTACGCGCTACGCCTGTTTATTGCTCTGATCACTCCCGTGTTTGCAGCTTTTGGTATCTCACTCGCGGTTTATCTTATTATTCTCGGATTATAACGAAATTTCTCAATTCCCTATGAAACCCTTCATCACACTCCTCCTCTTCATCCATCTCTGCTCTGCCGCAGAGAAAAAACCCAACATGCTTGTCATCCTCACCGATGACCTCGGCTTCTCCGATCTCGGTTGCTACGGCTCTGAAATCAACACCCCGAATCTCGACCGCCTCGCCGCCAACGGCCTGCGAATGTCCCAGTTTTACAACACGGCGAAATGCCACTCCTCGCGCGTCAGCCTGCTCACCGGACGCTGGTGCATCCAGGCGGGCGACATCAGGATGGACAAGGCCGTCACCATCCCGGAAGTCCTCGCTCCCGCCGGTTACTCCACCGCGATGACCGGCAAATGGCATCTCAGCAAGGAACCCACGGACTTCGGCTTCCAAAAGTTTTTTGGCCATCTGTCCGGCGCCTGCAGCTATTACGACGGTGACCATACCTTCCGGCTCAACGGAGAAACATGGAGTGTGCCGAAGGAGAATTTCTACACCACCATCGCCAATGTCGACCACGGTCTGAAGTTCATCAAGGAAGCGCGCGACGAAAAAAAACCATGGTTTCTCTACATCGCGTTCAACGCACCGCATGCCCCGCTGCAACCATTGAAACAGGACTACGAAACATACCGGAACCGTTACGCCCAAGGTTGGGACAAACTGAACCAGGCCCGCTTCGAAAAACAAAAGCAAACGGGAATCCTTCCCGCAGAGCTCAAGCTCTCACCCCGCCCCGATCACATCCCTGCATGGGATTCCCTGACTCCCGAAATCCGTAACTGGGAATCCCGCCGCATGGCCGCCTATGCCGCACTGATCGATCGCGTCGATCAGGAAATCGGCCGCATCATCAAGGATCTCGAAACCGCCGGCGAACTCGACAACACCCTCATCGTTTTCCTCTCCGACAACGGTGCATGTCCCTACGACCGCCAGAACATCGGGATCGACAAGGAACCTTACGACCGCAGCAGCAAATGGACCGACAGCACCGGTTGGGCCTGGGCGCGCAACACTCCGTTCCGCTACTACAAACAAAACCAGTTCGAAGGCGGCATCTCATCTCCCGCCATTTTTCATTGGCCTGCGGGGATCAAGGCGGAAAAGGGCTCGGTGTCGGATTCGCCCGCCCACCTAGTCGATCTCCTCCCGACTCTCGCCGGGATCGCCGGCGCATCGATTCCCCAAACCTTTCCTGACAGAAACCCATCTCCGCTCGCCGGTATTTCCCTCGCTCCTGTCCTCGCCGGAAAACCCATCGGTTCCCGTCCGCCCATTCACCTGCTCCACGGGACGGATCGCGGCTTGCGAGATGGCGAATGGAAAATCGTTTCCTATCGGAACCAAGCATGGGAGCTTTACCACATCGCAACGGATCGGACCGAGCTGAACAACCTTGCTCAACAGCATCCGGAACGAGTGGAGCAAATGGTCGCCCGGTGGAACGAGATCGCCGGGCAAACGATGGGAATCAAGCCCGAACCGGTCTCCCCGGACACCGCCCACCCCAAACAACGCGAGTATTCCAACTACTCCGGCGAGCACGGGGCGGACACAGGGTCATTCAAGGGCGGCAAGGGCAGGAAAAAGTAATCCCACCATGATCCTCACCAAAACCGCCGTCCTGCTGGTCATTTCGAATGTCTTTATGACCTTCGCGTGGTATGCGCATCTTCGGGATCTGAAATCCAAGCCGCTACTCATCGCGATCCTGCTGAGCTGGTCGATCGCGTTTTTCGAATACCTGTTCCAAGTCCCCGCCAACCGCATCGGCCACACGGCACTGTCCCTACCCCAGTTGAAAATCTTGCAGGAGGTCATCACCCTCTCGGTCTTCATCCCCTTCGCGTTGTTCTACATGAAAACCCCGCTGACCATGAACTACCTTTACGCCGCCATCTGCATGACTGGCGCAGTGTATTTCATCTTCAAGCCGCAATGAAGCCCGAAGAAGTCGGCCGCGGTTCTGCTCCGCACGCCACAGTTTTTTGATAGATTCAATCTGCGGAAGCCGTAGGATGGATACCTCCCTCTTGACCCAACTTCGTCACGCCATCATGAAGTCCCACACCCCCTTGTTTCTGATGCTTGCGATTCAGCCGATGTTTGCGGCTGAAGGCAAAATCTCCTATGCCCGCGAGATCCTCCCCATCCTGTCGGACAAGTGCTTTTTCTGCCACGGTCCTGATAAAGAAAAGCAGGAAGCCGACCTCCGCCTCGACATCCGCGAGGAAGCCATCAAAGCCTTCGCCTGGGATCCGAAAAACCCGCCCGAATCCGAAGCCCTGATCCGGATTTTTTCCAAAGACCCGAAAGAGGTCATGCCTCCTCCGAAATCTCACCTCACCCTCACGGATAAGGAAAAAAACCTGCTCAAAACCTGGGTCGAGCAAGGTGCGGAATATGAAGCCCACTGGGCCTTCGTCGCGCCACCGAAAGAGACTCCCGTTCCGAAAACCACCGATGCATCATGGGCGAAACATCCCATCGATTCGTTCATCCTCGCCCGCTTGGAAAAGGAAACACTCAAACCCAGCCCACCAGCTGCTCCCGAACGTTGGCTGCGGCGCGTTACCTTTGATCTCACCGGTCTTCCTCCGACCCAAGCCGAGATCGATGCGTTTCTGACCGATACATCCCCCGCCGCGAAAGAAACCGTGGTCGATCGCCTGCTCGCCTCGCCGCGTTTCGGCGAACGGATGGCAACCCCTTGGCTCGATGTCGCTCGCTACGCGGATTCGTTCGGCTACCAGGCGGATATCAATACCAATGCATGGCCATATCGCGATTGGGTGATCAAGGCGTTCAATGAGAATCTGCCGCTGGACCAGTTCATCATCCAACAACTCGCCGGGGATCTTCTTCCCCATCCCACCCGCGATCAGAAACTCGCCACTGCTTTCAACCGCATTCACCGCAAGACCAATGAAGGCGGATCGGTGCCGGAGGAGTTCCGTATCGAGGGAATCGCCGATCGGGTACACACGGTCGGCACCGCGTTCATGGCACTCACCATGGAATGCGCCCGTTGCCACGATCACAAATACGATCCCATTTCCGCGAAGGACTACTATGCCATGGGTGCGTTCTTCAACAGCATCGACGAATTCGGATTGATCCAGGGCGGCCCGAGCCGGGGCACGGTTCTACCCCAGCCCGCCCTTATGCTGCCGACCCCCGAGCAAGAAACCCAACTCGCTACCCTGCAGAAATCCATCGCTGAAGCCGAAGCCAAACTAGCCGCCCACATCCCAAGTGCTGAAAGCACGTTTCAAGCATGGATGGCTTCCGACAAAACCTTCCCGGACTCAGAACTCGTCGGGAAATTTTCTTTCGAGAGCGCTGCCAAGGACGAACTCGTGAATGAAGCCGATCCGAAAAAGCCTGCCAAAACCGGAGGCAACAAGCTCGCTCCCGGAAAAATCGGTAACGGCATCCTCGCCGATGGTGACAGCCTAACGAGTTTTCCAGACTTCGGCATCAGGCACGCCGACCAACCCCTCTCCATCTCCCTCTGGCTCAAGCCCGGCGAGAACTACAAACGTGCGGTCGTCTTTTCCAACACCTCGTCCTTTGACCTCCCATTCTGCGGCTATGAACTGCTGATCGAGGAAGGTCGCCTCACCTGGAACCTTGCCCGCGAACTTCCCGGCTGTGCAGCTTCCGTCACGACCACCCAAACCCTCCCCGCCGGCGAGTGGAGCCATGTCACCGTCACCAATGATGGATCACGCAAAGCGGCCGGACTGAAGATTTTCATCAATGGCAAAGCCGCCGACACCACCATCGTCCGCGACAACCTCACCCGTGATTACCACATCGGCAACAGCCTGAATTTCACCGCTCGGAACCGTGACATCGGAATCCGAGGCGGAATGATCGATGAAGTCAAAATCCACCTCCGTGCCATCACGGCACTTGAGGTGGCCGCAATCCATGCAGGAAAAAACCCGGCTGAAATCAACGCATCCCCCGAACAACTCCGCGAGTTTTTCCTCTCTGCCGTCGATCCCGAAACCCGCAAGCTTTCCGCCTCACGTTCCGCCGCCCGCGCCGCTTACCGCGATGCCGAAGCATCCGTCCGTGAAATCGTCACCATGCGCGAGACCGAGAAACCCGTTCCTGCCTTCATCCTCGCGCGCGGCGACTACACTTCACCCACCGAAAAAGTCGAACGCGAGACACCCGACTGGCTGCCTCCGTTTCCCAAAGATCAGCCACGCAACCGCCTCGGCTTTGCGAAATGGCTGACATCTCCGGATCATCCGCTCACCGCCCGTGTCATGATCAACCGCATCTGGCAGGAGATCTTCGGGAAAGGCATCGTCGAAACCTCTGACAACTTCGGACTGCAAGGTTCGCAACCCAGCCATCCCGAGTTGTTGGATTGGCTGGCCCGGGATCTGATCAACCA
Organism: Verrucomicrobiota bacterium; assembly: GCA_041170385.1. GTDB lineage: Bacteria > Verrucomicrobiota > Verrucomicrobiia > Verrucomicrobiales > Akkermansiaceae > Luteolibacter. The sequence goes on from JBEAZA010000059.1 coordinate 32,024, forward strand.
TGGCTGGGATCAGAAGCGCGCGATCAAACACATGGTGTTGTCCGCCACCTACGGCCAGGATTCCAAAGCATCTCCTGAACTCCGCGAGCGAGATCCGGCCAACACGCTCATCGCCCGCGCCCCTGCGCGACGACTCACCGCAGAAATGCTCCGCGACTCCGCACTCGCTCACTCCGGTCTGCTCTCCCCCGGAATCGGCGGCCCTCCTGCCCATCCTTATCAAGCACCCGGCTCGATGTGGAAGGACATCAACAATTTCCTCCCCGAATATAAGCCCGACAAAGGAGAAGGCCTTTACCGTCGTTCCCTCTACACGTTCTGGCGGCGCACCACCACCCCGCCGAACATGACCTTGTTCGATACCTCCACCCGCGAGGTCTGCTCGACACGCCGCATGCCCACCAACACCCCCCTCCAGGCCCTCGTGCTGCTCAACGATCCGCAATTCGTCGAAGCCGCCCGCAAACTATCGGAACGCATCATCCGTAACGGCGGCGGCACCGATGAATCCCGCGCCACCTGGGCTTTCCGCGAAGTCATCGGAACCGCCCCCAGCAAGGAGCAGGTCAAACTCCTAACAGAACTCATCACCGAACAACGCAGTTTCTTCACATCGAAATCCTCCGATGCCGACGCCCTGCTGAAAACCGGGGACGCACCAGCTGATCCCAAGCTGGACAAAACCGAAATCGCAACCTTCACCACCCTTGCCCAAGCCCTGCTCAACCTCGATGCCAACATCTCCCTCCGCTGATTCGCCAATCGTGCGAACCCGAGAACCATGGGCACGATGGTTTCGTCATACGGACGGATGCATCGGACGTGTTGGAAACGAACCACCGGGAGAAAGAAATCTCGCATCCGCTCCCAACAACAAAACCTGTGCGGCAACCTGCACGCCAAAGCGATCTGGATCCTCTTCCCACAGGAACCATCAAGGAGATGTTAGAAGCCCGCTCGCAACTCTCGGCCGTGTGAAAACCGGATCACGACGCCTTGACATCATCGACAGGATGCTCTGGTCTAGAGACATCCAAACCATGAAACACACCCTTCCTCTTCTTTTTCTGTCCGCGATTTTATCCGCCCCATCTTTCGCACATCCGGATCACGGAACCGCTCCGGGCAACGCCCCGCAAATCGCTTACCAAACCGGTAATGGCGAGTGGACCTACGAGGTCGTGCCCAACTGGGACAAACTCCCCGACGGGGCCGATGTCGGTCCGACCCATGGCGGCGTGGTCGTGGATCACACCAGCGGCCTCATTTATGCTTCCACTGACGCCGAACACTCAGTGTTGGTTTATCAACCGGACGGAAAACTCCTCAAAAAAATCGCTCCGGAATGCCAAGGCTTTCACGCGATGGACATCGCCACCGAAAACGAAAAGACTTTCCTCTACGGCGCTCAGCTGACCGGTCCCAACCCCTTGCGTGTCTGCAAAATCGATACCGATGGCAAATTGCTGCTCGAAATTTCCGCCAAAACCCATCCTGATCTCCAAGGCGGTTGGAAAGGACTGACCAGCGTCGCCGTCGCTCCCGATGGGTCGATTTTCTGCTCCATGGGCTATGGCTCACAACTGATCCACCAATTCGATGCGACAGGAAAACATCTCAGGACCTTGGGTGGACGCGGAGAAGGCCAACAGGTCCTCACCAGAACCAGCCACGGCCTCAAGGTGGATCTGCGCTATGGCGAACCCCGCTTGCTGGTCTGTGATCGCGAAAATCGCCGGCTTTTCCACACGACCCTGAACGGCGAATGGATTGGCGAATACGCGACCCATCTGCGTCGTCCGTGCGCGGTCTCGATTCTCGGCGACCACTGTGCTGTCGCCGAACTTGAGGCGCGGGTCACGATCCTGGATAAAAAAGGTTCTCCTGTTGCTTTCCTTGGTGACAACCCGGATCGCAAACAATGGGCGAATTTCAAGTTCGAGCGTGCCGAAATGAAACCCAACATTTTCACGGCACCCCACGGCCTTGCTTTCGACAAGGACGGCAATCTTTATGTGGAAGATTGGAACAAAAACGGACGTATCAGCAAGTTGAAGAAACTGCAGCCCTGAGTTACGTTCAACGCAAATCCCCCCGAACTTCAGCCATGTTCGAAATCACCCGTCGCCATTTCCTCTCCAAGCTCTCCACCGGGATCGGTGGAGCCGCACTGGCCTCCTTGCTTCCACAGCGTCTCTCCGCTGCATCCGGCCTCGGAGAAAGACTTATCGCAGACCATGCGCCAAAAGCGAAGCGGGTGATTTATCTGTTCATGTCCGGCGGCCCTTCGCACATGGAGCTGTTCGATTACAAACCCAAGCTCAATGAGCTCCACGGCAGCCAGCTGCCCGATGAGGTCCGGCGCGGCCAGCGCCTCACCGGCATGTCCGGCAACCAAGCATCCCTACCTCTCGCCGGCTCGCAATTCCAATTCGCCCGGCACGGAAAATCCGGAGCATGGGTCAGCGAGCTGCTGCCGCACACGGCAAAAGTCGTGGACGAGCTCTGCTTCGTGAAATCGCTCTGGACAGAAGCGATCAACCACGATCCCGCGATGACCTTTTTCCAAACCGGCTCACAAATCGCGGGCCGCCCTGCCCTTGGCTCTTGGGTGACCTACGGCCTCGGCTCGGAAAATGAAAATCTTCCCGGTTTTGTCGTACTCGTCACCAAAAAGCCAACCGACCAACCCCTAGCGGCCCGCCTTTGGGGCACCGGCTTCCTGGATTCACGCTACCAAGGTGTGCGCTTTTCTTCTGGAAAAGATGCGGTGTTCTATCTGACCAACCCCGACGGGGTGTGCGGATCCGGCCGCCGCGCACTGCTGGACAAGCTCTCCGCACTGAACAGGATCGATTTCCAAAACGAGATCGATCCGGAGATCGAAACCCGTATCGCCCAGTATGAAATGGCATACCGCATGCAAACCAGCGTACCGGAGGTAACCGATATCGGTGGCGAGCCACAATCCATCAAGGATCTCTATGGTCCGGACGCTCAGAAACCCGGTACGTTTGCAGCCAATTGCCTGCTCGCCCGCCGCCTCGCCGAAAAGGGCGTACGCTTCATCCAGCTGTATCATCCGGGATGGGATCAACATGGCAGTCTGCCCGCCGGAATACGCAGGCAAACGCAGGAAACCGACCAAGGCTGCGCTGCCCTGATCACCGATCTCAAACAGCGTGGAATGCTGGAAGACACGCTCGTCATCTGGGGCGGCGAATTCGGACGCACGGCATACTCCCAAGGCAAACTGACCAAGGACAACTATGGCCGTGATCACCATCCGCGCTGCTTCACGGCATGGATGGCAGGCGGTGGCATCAAACCCGGCATCACCTATGGCGCAACCGATGACTACGGCTACAATATCCTGGGCACTGACGGACAACCCATCGATCCCTCGAAGCACCATTTCACCCCCGGTGCCGTCCATGTCCACGACTTTCATGCCACCATCCTTCACCAACTCGGCATCGACCACACCCGCCTCTCCCATACCTTCCAAGGCCGACGTTTCCGCCTCACGGATGTCCATGGGCATGTCGTAAAGGATTTGCTCCTTTAGAGACAAGACGTTGAGACTCAAGACACAAGACTGGAATTTGCATCCTTATTGGACCGCGCGTCTCCAGTCGCGCTTCGCCTGAGGAGTCCTAGATTCGGTATTGCCAATCTGCACATTTGGTATTACCTTTCCGTGATGATAACGATTTCCCTGAAGATTCCTGACGAGCTGGTTTCCCGCATGGATGCGGTCGCTCGTGCCAAGCGCACCAGCCGCTCGGCGCTGTTGAGGGAAGCGTTGGAGGAGAAGCTCAAGGCAACGGCCCGCAAAGCACCCCTGAGTCTCTATGAACAAAGCGCCGATCTTTGTGGTCAAGGGGACAGCGGTATGGGAGATCTCGCCTCCAATCCCAAGCACATGGAAGGGTTTGGATCATGACCGAAGTGATCTGTGATACCGGTCCGCTGGTCGCCTATTTGGATCGAAGCGATCGGGATCATGTTTGGGCCAAAGACCGCTTGATGCAAATTACCCGCCCCCTGCTGACTTGCGAAGCGGTCATTGCCGAATCTCTGTTCCTGCTGCGCCGTGGTGGAATCCAACCCGACGGCCTGCTTCACCTGATCGAACGCGGACTTGTCGTTCCCGATTTCCGTTTGTCCGATGAAATCACCAACATCCGACAGCTCACGAAAACCTATCGAAACATCCCGATGTCACTCGCGGATGCTTGCTTGGTCCGAATGTCGGAACTTCATGAAAACGCCCAAGTCATGACTTTGGATTCCGATTTCACCGTTTATCGAAAATCGAGAAGACGGGTGATCCCCCTGCTCATGCCGATCCGGAAGTAAGGACGCCATATCCCGACTCTGATCTTGCCTGTTTTGCGCGGGATGTATCGTATCCGTTTGCGGTCTTGTGTCCCCCTGTCTTGTATCTTATGTCTTTTCCCATGAGACACCTCATCCCCGCCATATCGCTGTTGTTCACTGTGTCGACCTTGCATGTCCGCGCAGACGAGGATCTCAAACATCCCGTCAAGCCGCTGTTGTGGAAAATCACCGGCGGTGACTTGAAAAAACCATCCTACCTGTTCGGGACCATCCACCTCGGAGGTGGCCCCCTGAACCAACTGCATCCCGCTGCGGAAACCGCCTACCGAGAGGCGGAATCGGTTTACACCGAGATTCCCATGGATGCGAAAACCCAGCTCAGCTTGACCGCGGGAGTCATGCGAAGAGATGGGAAAACCCTGTCTCAATCGATCGGTGCCGGGCTGACCACAGCACTGGATGAGGAGCTCAAAGGCATCAATCCCGCTTTCCATTCCAGGCTTTTCGAACCCATGAAAACCTGGGCGATTGCAGTGAGCCTGCCGATGCTTGAAGCACAGTTGCTCGGTGCCACCGCCATGGACAAAATGATCTGGGAAAGGGCCGTAAAAGATCGGAAGAAAACGGCGGGAATGGAGACTGCCTCCTTTCAGATGGGCTTGTTCAACCAGCTGAGCGAGGAGGAGCAGGTAAGCTTTCTCTCCGAAACCCTGCGCATCATGCGAGAGGATCGGAAGGCCGGAAAAAACAGCGTCAAAGATCTCACGAATGCTTATATTCAGGGAGATGCGGAGTTGATCAAACAACTCGTCGATCAATCGATCGAAGACATGCGCAACGGCCCGCAAAAGGAACTCGGTGAAAAAATCTTCAATGATTTGCTGACCAAACGCGATGCAACCATGGCGGCAACCATCGCCAAGCACCTCAACGCATCACCTGCTACGATCCATTTCTTCGCAGCCGGCACTGCCCATTTCATCGGAGAGAAAAGCATACGCAGCCATCTGGAAAAGGCAGGATATGAAATCACGAGGGTTGGGAATGAGGGGGATGAGGACATGGCGCATCGCCGTGACAAGCCTGCCGCTGAAAAGCCGTGAAACATTCGGACACGCCCATCATGGCGAAAGCGGGAAATGGCGATCCACCGATTCATCCGGATACCCGATCAGGGAAATCGTAACAAACCCCTGATCGGCAGATCCGCCGCGACGCAGCTCGTCTCTTCGATCACCTTGGAGACAAATCGTATCTGAGCCCTGCAAGAGACATGTTGCCGCAGGGACAGCAGCTGCCTCGCTCTGAATTCAAAGAGCAAGAGACAGCTCCGCAATTTTTTTGCAAAGCTCGGGAAAAGCGAGTCCATCGGCGGCCGCGGATTTTGGCAGCAGCGACGTCTCGGTCATCCCGGGAATGGTATTGGCCTCAAGAACGTATGGATGATTCCCCGAATCCAACATCACATCCACGCGCGAATAGACTTCCAGCCCCAGCGCTTTATGGGCAGCGACGGCGGCAGCTTGCACCTTGATCGTGGTTTCGAGATCCAAATCGGCCGGGCAGATGTATTGCGAGCTCTTGCCCGGACCGGTCAGCCACGGATACTTCGCCGCCATGTCATAAACCCCTTCCGGCGGGATAATGTGGATCACGGGATAAGGGATGCCGTCGATCACCGGAACCGTCAGCTCATCACCGGAAATATATTCCTCGATCAACAAATCTTTGGAATGAAGCGACGCCTTGGCAATGGCTGCGATTGCGTCCTGCGGGCGTTTGACGATTTCAATCCCGACCGAAGAGCCTTCACGCGGGGGTTTGACAACAAAGGGCGCCGGAAACGAGGGAAGGATCGGCCCGTTCGTGCAATCGATGATTTCGGATTTCGGGGTCGGCACACCTGCTGCGACGAATGCCTGTTTTGCGAGGCATTTGTCAAAAGCCATGCGTGAGGATTTTGCGCGCGCTCCGGTGTAGGGGACGCCTTTTCGATCAAGAATATCCTGAAGCTGCCCGTCTTCGCCAAACGTTCCGTGGATCAGGTTGAAGCACAGGCCTGTGCCTGCGGGCAAATCGATTTGGGTCGAGGTGACATCGACGGGAACCGCATCAAGCCCGAGCGAGAGCAGGGCGTTGAGCACGGCGTTTCCGGAAGCAAGCGAGACCTGGCGCTCGGAACCAGGCCCACCCATAAGGACAGCGATTTTGATGTTGGAGAGAGGCATGGCGGACGAAGATTGAAGATGGATGAACGGAGACCGGAGATCTGTTATCAACGATCACGTCAGAAAAGCGTCTCATCGTCACCGATGATTTTGACTTCGGTTTCGAGGTCGATCTGGCGGGTGGCTTTGGCGGTTTGGCGGATGGATTCGATAAGGGCAAGAATATCTTTGGCTGTGGCTTGGCCGTTGTTCACGATAAAATTTCCATGGACCTCGGAGACGGCAGCATTGCCGATACTCCGGCCTTTCAGACCGAGTTCATCGATCAATTTGCCTGCGGGAATCCCTTCCGTATTTTTGAAAGTACACCCGGCGGAAGCGGCGACGGGTTGGGAATCCTTGCGCTTGTCACGGGATTCCTGCCACCGTTGCTTGATCTGTTCATGGCTGTCGTTTTTCCCTTTGAAAACGGCTTGAAGGGCGAAGTTGCGGCGGAGCTCCTGGACATTGCGGTAGTTGGCAACAATCTCGTCACGCTCACGGGTGCGGATGACGCCGTCTTCATCGAGAAAGGTGACACGTACGACCTGATCAAAGGTTTCGATGCCCATCGCTCCCGCATTCATCCGTAAGGAACCTCCGACGTTTCCGGGGATGCCCTCCATCCACTCGAAGCCTCCAATGCCATGAGCGCCGGCAAACGAAGCGAGTTTTTTCAAACGCACGCCGACCCCGGCAGTAACATGGCCTGTGGAATCGATGCTCAGTTCGGAAAAAACCCCGCCGTTGGGATGAATCACCGCTCCACGGATCCCGCCGTCCCGAACAAGCAGATTCGAACCGCGTCCGACCACGCGAATCGGCAGGCCACGCGCGCGGCAGGAGTCGACGAGGAAAGCGAAAGCGAAGAAGGAATGGGGTTCGAACCAGAATTGCGCGGGACCGCCTACCAGAAGTGTGGTATGTCTGCGCATGGGCTCGTAGAGCTTGCCATCGATTTCACCGGGAGGGGCGACAGCACGTAGCTCCTCAAACAACTTGAGATCGTTGCAAATGCGGGTTCCGATTTCGTGAACATTGCCCGCACCAAGCGTGATCAGCAGATCGCCCGGTTCCAGCGCGTTGCCGACAATGTGATGGGCGGTATGGATATCGGTTAGAAATTTTGCCGGCACCTCGCCATGAACTTTCATGGCATCGACAATCGTCTGGCCGCTTACGCCCGGAACAGGTGTCTCGGAGGCGGGATAGACATCGGTAACAAAAACCTTATCTGCGGCTTGTAGGACCTTTCCGAAATCGTCTGCCAACAGCTGGGTACGGCTGAAGCGATGGGGCTGAAACAGGACAACCAGGCGCGAGGGCCTGAGTGAGCGGGCAGTTCGGATCGTTGCCGCCAACTCGGTGGGATGATGTCCGTAGTCGTCGATGATGCGGTAATCTTTGGAGAGATATTTGGTTTCGAAACGGCGTTTCGCGCCGGCGAAGGAGGAAAGCGCGCGCGCGATGAGGGAGAAGTCCGCGCCACAGGTGTCGGCGATGGCGATGGCGGCGAGGGCATTGAGAATGTTGTGCTCACCCGGAATCGCGAGTTCAATATCGCCGAGCGGTTTGCCGTTTTTCTTCACCGTGAAGGCGGAAGAACCTTTGAGATCGCGGATGTCCGAGGCAGTGTAATCCGTTTGGTCTTCGGCTGTTTCCCAGCCATATGAAATCGCGTTGGGGCGCCCTGCGCAGATCTCGTGAGCGACCGCGCTTTCGGCGCAATAGACAATGCTTCCGGTCGTTTGATCGGCGAGCTTGGAAAAGACCTGTTTGATTTCCTCGAGGTCCTTGTAAAAATCAAGATGCTCGGCCTCGATGTTGAGGATCACGGAATGACGGGGTTTGTAGAGCGCGAGTGTGCCGTCGGACTCATCTCCCTCGGCAACCATGAGTCCGCCGTCCCGTTCCCATTTCGCGTTCGAACCGAGAATGGGGATTTCCGCGCCGACGTAGTACGATGGTTGTTGACCGCACTCGCGGAGCAAGTGGGCCGTCATCGATGAGGTGGTGGTTTTCCCATGCGTTCCGGAAATGACGATTCCTGCTTTGGTATGCAGAATGGCTGCGAGGCACTCCGCGCGGCGCATCAGGGGGATGCCCGCCGCTTGGGCAGCGGCGCGTGCCGGATTGGATTCGCTGATGGCGGATGAATAAACGACCAGTTCCGCGCCTTTCACCGAGTCCGCCGTCTGCGGAGAGGAAAATTTCAGCCCGAGCTTCTGCAACCGCTCGGTTTCGGATGTCGTCACGCGATCACAACCGGAGACATGGTGCCCCATACCAAGCAGCAGCAGGGCGAGGCCGCTCATGCCCGATCCGGCCACCCCAATGAGGTGGATGTTCAAGGGTTGCGAGAGATCGGTGAGGTCCTGTTTGTTGTGGTTTTCAGGCATTTCGGAAGCGCGAAGTTGGCGGGTTTCTCGGGCTTGGGCAATGGGAAAGCGGGAATTTCAAATTTCAACCGGCGTCCGCATGCGTGATGACCGACAGCTCAAGAGATGGGATGGCGCCGGATCTCCTTCATCATCAGCTCGGCCACCTTGTGGGCGGCTCCGGGTGCAGCGAGGGATTGGCTGGCGGCGGACATGCTCTCAAGAGCCCGGGAATCGGCAAGGAGTCCGGTAAGGAGTCCGGCCAGCAGGGAAGCGGTGAGCTCCTTCTCATGGATGATCCTGGCGGCCCCGGCGTCGGCGAAGACCTCGGCGTTCGCCGTCTGATGATCGTCGGCCGCATAAGGATAAGGAACGAGTACCGAAGGCAGTCCGGCGAGGGAAATTTCTGTTAGGGTTGATGCGCCGGAGCGTGCCACGACCAGATCGGCGCAGGCATAGGCCGATGGCATTTGATCACAGAAACCGAGCAGATGGTAACCGGGACGTGGTGGTGGAAATTCAGCCCGGATGCGCGGGAGGTCCCCCGGACCGGCGATGTGAAGAATCTGGACCTCCGGTGGTAGCGAGCTCGCGGCTTCGGCAATCAGCTGGTTGAGACGGAACGCACCTTGGGAACCGCCTGTGACCAACAGAGTGGTTTTTTCCGGATCAATCCCGAAATGTCTCGCCGCCTCGGTACGGGAGGGAAGGTTCAGAATTTCCGGGCGGGCGGGTGTTCCGGTGAGATGGCTGGCGGTTTGGAAAAAAGCGGCGGCGGGTGGCAGACCGATGAAAACTCCGGTGCAAAAACGTGAAGTGAGGATGTTGGCACGACCAGGCCTGGCATTGGAATCATGGACAAAGGTTTTTATACCGAGTTTGTGTCCTGCATACACCGGCGGAAGGGATGTGAACCCCCCCATGCCCAGGACCGCATCGGCTCCGAAATCACGGATGATTGTTTCCGAAGTCCGGATGGATCGGTAGAGCGCCAGGAGGAAAGGGATCATCTTCAGCGATAGCGTTTTCGGCTTGGCGATGGCGGGAACGACCTTGAAGCGCAGGTGCGGATATTTTGCCGATGCCTGAGCGTCGATTTTCTTCTGAGAAATCAGCAGCAACGGCTCGTGACCTTGGGTGAGCAAGCTTTCGGCAACGGCGATCCCGGGGAACAGGTGGCCTCCGGTGCCACCACATGCGATGAGGATTTTCATATGGGCATTGATGGGGTGAATGACAGAATCTGGTTCAGTCGGGCAGAGTCATGCAGGACAAGCTGGGCCGGCTAAAACGATCCACCCGGCGCGGCTTGTCGTGATCATGGATTGGGACTTGAACTTGACTAGGTCAATCGCGGGAAAATTCAAGCCAATCCAGCCCGTACCAACAGCGCTTCGGGATCTGCGGGGCGGGACATGAAATTGTGGTAGAGCACCTCAGGCGGTGCGGAGTTTCCTTTGCTCAGAATGTGCTCGCGGAAAGCCATGCCGGTTTCCGGATTGAGCACACCCTCATGCTTGAAACGGGAGAAGGCATCCGCATCGAGGACTTCCGCCCATTTGTAGGAGTAGTAACCTGCGGCATAGCCCGTGGGTGATGAGAAGAGGTGATTGAAACGCAACGCCATCGACGGGGCTTGGGTCTTGAAGGGCACGCGGTAGCCGGCGAGAATTTCGCGATCTACCTCCTGCAGATCGCGTCCGAGATATCTTTCCAAATGAAGATGCAGTTCGAGGTCCAGC
>JBEAZA010000060.1:0-73603 GCA_041170385.1 Verrucomicrobiota bacterium
AATTCCTGCTCGCCGCTCTTCTTACTGCGCTTCGTGAAGTCTCTGCAGCCGACCAAGTCAGCGATCAAGTCAGCGACCAAGTCAAATCACTTCTAAAATTGCTGAAAACCAAGCCTCTCAGCGCCATGGAGTGCATGACTCGCCTTAAGCTTTCTCATCGTCCCACCTTCCGTGCCAACTATCTCAATCCAGCACTCCGCCAAGGGCTCATCGAGCGCGCCATCCCCGAAAAACCCAATTCCCGACTCCAAAAGTATCGCCTGACCGGGTAAGACTGAAGCCACCTCGTCACAAAAGGAAACGAATAGGACGAAAGGCTAGCGCGCATGGTCTTCCACTCTGCAGACAAGAAGGAACTTGAAATAAGGAACGCAGGAAATTAGGAATGCTTCGCTCCCCGTTGCGAAGGCATCGAATGATCCCAGTCCCAAGAAGACAACATGAAGAAAAACGATATCGTAAAGAGCCAATCAGGAGCATTCTCAGGCAGCAAGAAGCAGGTCAGAGCTTTTCTAGTTTTTGAACCATCCGAGCGTATTCTATAGACTTCAAACCATGAAACCATCCAAGGCCATCCTGCCGGAATATTTGACCACACGTTTCGTACACAACATCCGGGAAGACGAGGATCGGCAATGGCCTTCCGAGTTCTGGATCATTACGGCCTGCAATCCGCATTCGGCGGGTGAACGTGAAGGTGACGATGCTTCAACCAAGCGTCTCCGCAAGGAATTGAGTCGGTTGGGATGCTGGAAGCTCGCACTCACTGCTGTTTCCCAGGATTGGGCGCATTCGGAAAAGTCGTTCGCGGTGAAGGGCCTGAGCCGGGAAGAAGTGCTCGCCCTTGGCCTGAAGTATGGTCAGAACGCAGTGTTTCATGTGGTCGGAGACCGACTCAGTGTCGTCGCCTGCGAGGGCGGAGAGGAAGTGGAAGCAGGTCAATTTCGTGAACGATTGCGCACCTCATTGGATCGTCCGGCATTTCGGATTTACGTTGTTCGCCTCTCCGACGAGGTGTTACAGGTGAAGCGCTTCCGCGCTGCCAATCCAAACTACAAGCGGGGAAAGCCCTGCTACTACGTCGGAATGACCGGCCGGACACCCGATGAACGTTTTGCCCAGCATCTCGAGGGCTACAAATCCTGTTCCTTGGTCAGGAAATTCGGCCAACACTTGGCGAGAAAGAAGTTCGAAGGAATTCCGCCGCTTTGCCATGCCGAAGCCGTGAAGATGGAGGTCAGTCATGCCGAGGCACTCAGGGCACAGGGCCATGCGGTCTGGCAGAAATGAAGCCTCAGAGGGCCAGGCCACAACCCTCCTCGATCGCATCACTTTCATCGGCCATCGAGCGATTCAGGAGTGGATGGAGATTCAAATTCCTCGCTGAACCGTAACCGTTCACATTCCTCCTCATCTTCATCGTATTCGTCCTCATCTGTGATTCGCATGACGGTGGTGTCAACATGAAGCCTGACTTCGCCGGTATCTCCAAAAAGATTTTTGTGAACCATGAGATCCAACCGATTCAGCAGGGCTTTGCGTTCTTTTGGGTTCTGCGCTTCGGATTGGCGTCTGCAGGGGAGGGAGACCGTATCAGCATGCCCGTTCCATGTTTCATCGTACCTTATGTCGGATGGAATGGGCCTGCCTCGTGCCAGAACCTCTAGTTTCAATCTGTTCCGCTACAGGGGACTCTTATACGATCGCTTTGGGATGGTATTATTTTCTTTACTTGGGATTCGGACCTATCATGGAATGTTTCCATCACCTCCCCAAATTATGACTGTTACCCATTCCACCGACCAACCATCCTGCAGGATCATGGCTCCTGTCATGGTTCTATCGCGCTCCGTCTGGAAAGGGTGGCTCAGATTCTTCGCCAGCGATCGGGCCATGTTGCGGATGTGCATGGTGCTTTTGAGCCTTTCTCCTTGCCTTCAGGCTCAGATCCCGGGTGAGCCGAAAATCAATTCCAAGATTACCACGACAGAGCAAATCATCGCACATGTCGTGGAAGGGGATGAAGTCCGCTTTTCCCTCTCGTCCGCTCCGCTCAAGCTTGCCCTTCAGGTGCTTGATTCTGACAGCGGCCGCTGGCAAACCTTGGTGCCCGTCCAGCGTCCCTCTGCCAAATTGAGCCGGATACAAATTCCAAACGGTTACCAAGATTCCGGTCTGCGGGTGGTGGCTACGTATCGGGCACCCAATCTGGGGCGCATCCAAATCCCGAATGCGATCGATCCGGCCGATGGCTCCGTGATCTTTTCATCGATCCGGGGAGCCAAATACTACTCCATTGAGGTGCGCGCCGATTCCAAGGCGGCATGGTCCCGTTTGAGCACCCTTGATGCATCTGGACACCCGATCCGACATCGTGTGCCTGTATCCGATTCCATTGCTCCCGGCTCGGAGATCAGGGTTGTGGCTGTGCGCGGACTCACTCCCGCAGTCCCCTCACATTTGACATCATCCTTACCCAGAGCCATGCGTGTGGGACCCCTGCAATGGGTTGCCGCTCAACAAATCGCTTCGGCTCCCATCCAGACAGCGAGCCTGATGTCATCTGAGGCACGAACTGGACTGGATCAGGGTGTGGCTGCCCCACAGGCCCAGGAGTCCGACATCTGGAAAATTCGCGGCAGGATCATCTATTTTTTCAACCGTCTGCGCGGTCTGCAGATCATTGATACGGCCGATCCTGCAAACCCGTCTGTCACCAGTCTTGAGATCGCGGCGGCGGGTGAGGACATGTATCTGCTCGGAGGGGACGAATCGGAAGCGGAGAGGGCGCTGTTGATTACGGCGGTGCCGTGGAGTCCGGAAGCAGCCGAGACGACGCGGATCCGCCATCTTTCCGTGGTTGCCAAGCAGCCCAGTCCGTTGGGTTCGATCGACTTACCCGGCAGCTATGTGGAGAGCCGGAAAATTGGAAATTTTCTTCATGTGGTCACCACAGGTTGGTCCCTGGAGCCGCAAGGCTGGCAATCCAATACTTACCTTTCCAGTATCGATCTCACCAACGGCAATTTCGCTGTCAGCAAGCAGCAATCCATCGATCTTGCGGTTCAGGAAGTGGGTGCCACAGCCAACTATTTTTGGGTTTCATTTTATCAGTCCGGTGAGCACATGAAGTATGGCCTGCTGGCATACCCGATCGGGGGTGATGGTGCGTTGGGTGATTCCCGACAAACCTCATTGGGCGGGGCGGTCTTGGACAAGTTCAAGGTGGGTGACACTTCTGACGGTCTTGCCGTGGTGGTCCAGAATTGGAAGCAGTGGGAGCAATCGACCTCTGTTGAAACTTACAAGGATGACGGTAGTGCTCTTTCCCTGAGCGGCAGTGTGGAGCTGATCCGTGGAGAATCGCTCTTTGCAACCCGTTTCGATCAGGACCGCTGTTATGTGGTGACATTCAGACAAACCGATCCGCTTTGGATCGTTGATCTTTCGGATACGGCGAAGCCCATCGTTCGCGGTCACCTTGAGGTTCCCGGTTGGTCAACGTATATCCAGCCATTGGGAGATATATTGATCGCGGTGGGTCGAGATGGATCCAAGGTGCAAGTCTCGATGTTTGATGTTTCCAATCCCGATCAACCCACGCTCGTTCAGCGCCTGGATTTGTCGAGTTCATGGTCATGGAGCGAGGCGGAATGGAACGAGAAAGCGGTCAAGATTCTGCCTGATTCGAACCTGATTTTGATTCCGGTGGCGGAGGCGAATTTGGGGACCGTGACGCAACGTGTCAGCTTGGTGGATTTTGATGTTGAGGCGCGCAGCTTGACCGCTCGCGGCATGATCCGTCATGATTTTTCACCCCGGCGTGCCGATCTTTTGGATGAAGACATGATTGCTTCGATATCGAATCGCGAATTGATCCTCGTGGATGCAACGAATCGGGACGCACCACAGGTCGTGACCGACCGGACGCTGGCCTTCGGGGTGGATCGTTTGGTTGTACACGATGAGGTGGCGATCATGTTCGAAAACGCCCAGGGCTCTTGGTCATATGATTCTCGCAAGGCCATCATGCGCACCGCGCTCACCAACGATGTGAATTCGGTCATTGAGGAAATCGAACTGCCCTGTTCATCGGTGAGTGCGGCAGGGGTGTTCGGGGATCGGCTGGTGGTGGTTGAAAGTGGTCAGGATAGCCGTTACGGCATGGTTTTGAGATCTCCTGGCGGTTCCCAAACCGGGAGTAGTCTGAGCGTTTGGTCACTGAATGATGCCGAGAAACCTGTGTTGATAGATCGTGCGGATTTGCCTTTTGAATGGGGATCCGAAGTGCAAATTCTTCCGGTTGATGGTGGCAGGGTTGCCATCGCCTCACGCAGTGGCGATTGGGGATGTTGGTTCAGGCCTTTGCCGATCATGAGTCTCAGAAATTCCTCCATTTCAGCCAGCATGGCGATGATTCAACCGAGATTTTCCTTTGGTCGGCAGAGCTTGCAAGTTGCCATTGCAGACATTGCTTCGGCGTCACCGAGCGTCATGGGTTCGTGGGATTTTGAGGGGGATTCCTACAGCGCGATCTCCAAGGTCTTCGCGTCAGGTGAGTTGCTCGCATTCAGTTTCGAGCATCATGAGGATGTTCAACTCAGAAATACGAATGTTTTACGTGACAAGGGTTGGTCGGCGACTTCCCTGCGCACGTGGCTGCAGATTCTGGATTTGGCGGATCCCTCGCAGCCCATGCCATGGGCTCGGGTTCAAATTCCCGGATCCCTGGTTTCGATGGCGGACTGGACAAGGGCGGGTGCAACCGCTTTCACCCGCTCGGGTGATCGCATTGCGGCTCTGGGATTCAATGGCGAGACGGCACCGGTCATTGCGGAAGCCCATGCTGGAGATACGCATCTCATGGCGGGATCGACGCTTTACACCGCGGATCAGGACGGGATTGCCAGAAGAGATTTTTCATCTTCCACAGGAAGTTGGGATCTCCCGACCACGTGGAGCCTTGACCGGGCGAGTTCGATTCGCTCCCTCTATGAGGTGGGTGGCGGCTTGGCAGCGGTCAGTCACAATCAGGCTTGGATTCTTGGTGAGGACGATCTGTTCAGCGGTTATGACATCCTTCCTGATGCAGATTTTTCCGCAGCATGGAAATCAGGCGATCAGTGGCTGGTTCCGTCCGGAGAGTACGGTCCGCTCTTGCTGGCGCCCTTGTCGAGATGATCTTCAACGTTTCCGCAGCATGTCACCCGAACGACATGCTGCGGTCATGGTTCATTTCCTGTGATGCTCGTACGGTTTCATGCGGATGCATGTTCATCCATCATGCGATGAGGGACGCATTCACTGCCATCGATCCTGCAGGGTGCGCACGATCGATGGCAACACGGGAAGCAAGGGGTGATCCTTTGATTTCATCCGGAACATGGCTCACCCCCAACGGCGGATGTTCTCGAAATCCATACTGACCTGATCGAGCTCGTGAAGCAGTTTTCTGCAGCGCAGCAGCAGGAGATCTCCTTCCGGAGTGGTGACCACACGTTTTCCACTGCGGTCGAGAAGTTTGCATCCCAGCTGATTCTCCAGCGTTCGCAACGAGTGACTGACTGCGGATTGTGTCACGAGCATACGCTTTGCAGCTTGCGTGAAACTTCCTTCATCGGCGACGGCGACAAACGCCCTGAGTTGTCTGAAATCAGGAATCCAATGCTTACATTCTCGATCAACAACGCTCATGATTGGCACACGCAAGATTTAGCAGCCTTTGTGCCAAACCAAGCGATCCACAAACGATCTGCCTGTGAGATGTTGCGGCAAATCCCGACAAGAACCCGCTGAATTGCTTCACTCGGTCGATGATCTGAGTGTTGGACCTGCGAAACGATCTGTGGGCAGACGCCCGGGATCCCCGTCAAAAACCCGAGTGCTCCCTGATCAACCGCAGGCATACTCAGGCGTTCCGGTAGATCGAGCTGGATGGAGATGGAAATGATTCCATTTCAGCATCGGTTTCATGTGTCGATCAACACGCTGGCGGTGACACGGCATGCGGCAATTTTCTTCCTTTTTTCTCCGTGGCCTATCCGGATTTGGCCGTATGTGAGCGTCGGATCCATGGTTGCTCCCGGTCCAAACCCTTAAGAGAAGCGAAATATTTCCCGTAGTTCCGAGGAATTTTTCATAGCGTGTCAAAAAACCGATCTTGTTCACGAAAAACGCTTGTGAAATTTTTCACAATCTCCCACTCTCCGCTCGGCTCACCACCTTACTCCTTTAGCTCTCATGGCGAACATTTTTCCACGCTGGTCCAATTTGCTTCCCTTTCAAATCGCGTTTTGCCTCGGCACGGTTGGTGCCGGAGTGGTCGCCGCGGTCACCTACTACTCAACGCCGAAAGCACAAGTCGTCGGTTACCAGCCGGCGCAACCCATTCCATTTTCGCACAAGATCCATGTCCAGCAATTGGGTTTGGACTGTCGTTACTGCCATTCTTTTGTGGATATCTCGGGGCATTCCAATGTTCCCAGCGGCAACACGTGCTGGAATTGTCACGAGCACGTGCAAAAAGACAGTCCGAAACTCGCTCCGTTGCATCGCTCGATGAATGTCAACCATCCCGGTTACGACGGCAAACCGATCGAGTGGGTTCGGATCCACAAAGCTCCCGATTATGTCTATTTTGACCACTCGGCACACGTCAATCGCGGCATTTCCTGCCAGAGCTGTCATGGAGATGTGGATCAAATGGAAGTGGTTTATCAGGCAGAGCCGCATTCCATGGGCTGGTGTCTGGAATGTCACCGCGCTCCCGAGAAGCACCTCCGGCCTCTGGAGGAAGTGTTCAATTTCGACTACGGTGATGCAGATGTTGCGAAATATGCCAAACCGGATGATGGCGTCAAAACCACCCTGGATCTTGGCAAGAAGCTCAAAGACCAGTTCTCGGTTAAGCCCAAGACCAGCTGCGCGACATGCCATCACTGATTTTACCCATTCTTTCAACCAATTTTCAGCCGTCCTGATATGAGCAAGCGCATATTGCAACACCCCGCAGTTCCCGAAAACGAGTCAACGCTATCGTGGCGCAGTAATGGCCAACTGGAGGATACTCGGGACTTCCGTAATTGGATGGATCGTGAATTCCCGCAGGGTGCTGCTGAAATGGAAAATCAGGAAGAGTTGGAAACTAGCCGCCGGACTTTCCTCAAATTGATGGGTTCCTCGACCGCGCTCGCCGGTTTCGGTATGGTGGCTTGTCGCCGACCCGAAGCTTACATCGTACCATACACCAAGGCTCCCGAGTGGGTGATTCCGGGTAAAGCGACATACTACGCCACCTCCATGCCGCGTGCTACAGGTGCGGTTCCGATGGTTGTGACCACGTTCGAAGGTCGTCCGACGAAATTGGGTCCCAACCGCTTGCATCCGGATTACGAGGGCACGGATGCATTCGCTCAGGCATCCGTTCTCGACCTCTATTCGACTTCCCGTTCCCGCCGTTTCCTGAAGTCGGGTAAGGATGCGACCCGGCTCGAGTTTGAAGCAGCCCTTGCTGAGATGGTGAAAGATCCTGCTTCAAAAGTCGGATTCGTGTTTGGTTGTGATGAGAGTCCCACCCGCTCGCGTTTGATCGGGGAGTTGGCCAAGAAGTTTGGAAATGCCAGATTCTATCAATATGAGGCACTCACTTCCCATGACAAGGACGTCTATGGAGACGGGGTGAAGCTGGTGCCGAATTTCAGCAAAGCGGACCGGATTCTCTCTCTGGATTGCGATTTCGCGGGCACGGATCCCCAAGGTTCGAACATCACATTTTTCAATCGCCGCAAGCCTGAGGGTGCAACCTACGATTCGGCTCCTGATCCACAGGTCATGAACCGGCTCTATGTCATGGAATCGGCCTACAGCCTCACGGGTGGCATGGCAGATCACCGGTTGCGCATTGCGCCAAGCCACATGATCGCCGTGGTAGCCCAGTTGGCCCGAGAGCTGGGAGTTTCCGGCGTGGACCACATTGCCCCTCTTGCAGACCCGAATGAAATCAAGTGGGTGAAGGAACTCGCTCTGGATCTTCAGAACAGTGGTGAAAAATCAGCCGTGCTGGTGGGTTCGCGTCAGCCTGCCGCAGTCAAGCATCTTGCGCTTCAAATCAACCTGGCACTCAAAAACATCGGTCAGGACAAAGGCCTTCAAGCCTACCAAACGGGAAATAAAACCTTTGGCGGGATTGCGCAGCTTACGGATGACCTGAATCAGGGTCTGGTCGAGACCGTTGTTTTCCTTACCGCGTCGAATCCCGTATATGATGCGCCTGCCGATCTCAAATTTTCGGAGGCATTGGCCAAGTCGAAGACGAGCATTCATCTCGGAGAGCGCACCAACGCCACCGCTTTCGCCTGCACTTGGCATGTTCCTGCTGCACATTATCTGGAGTCATGGAGCGATGCGAAATCGGCAAGAGGTGTTTATTCCGTGGTGCAAGCGATGATTCTTCCGCTGTATCCGGATTGTGTCTCCGAAATCGAACTTCTGCTTGCGTTCTCGACTGGCAAATTGGCTACCGGTGAAGGTGAAGAAGGCTCTCCGGCTCCTGCGATGCAGGCGGTTCGGAAGACTTTCAATGGCACTCATGCCCAGTGGAGGGAGGTGTTGAAAAGCGGTTTCGATGCAGCTGCTCCGCTTTATCCCGAAGCGCTGGTTTCCCTGTCTTCCGTAGCCGCTGATACCATTGCCAAGGCCAGCTCTGGCCTGCCAGGAAAAGACAACCTTGATCTCATCTTTTCCACCGACTCATCGGTTTACGACGGGCGTTGGATTGACAATGGTTGGCTGCAGGAAGCCCCTGATCCGATTTCCAAACTCACATGGGACAACGCGGTGCTGATTGCGCCGAAAACGGCGAAAGAGCTCGGTATCTATGATGAAATCATCGCGCTTGAGTCCGAGTTCGCGTCACGCTCCCCGGATAACGAGGGGCAACATCGGAAGTCACCGATGGTGAAAATCAATGTCAACGGCCAATCCCTGACCATCCCCGTACTGGTATCCTTCGGTCAGGCGGAGCATACGCTCATCATTCCTCTCGGCTACGGCCAAGGGTTCAATGACGAAGATGAGTTGGGTCGTGATACCAAGCACAGCGGTCACGTCGGACTTGTGGGCGTCAACCGCGGTTTCGATGCCTACCCGCTCCGTACGACCGGCACGTCCTACTTCGCTTCGGGTGCGACGGTTGCGCTGACCGACCTTCGTTATTCGGTTGCGCTGACCCAAGAGCACAATGCCATGTATGGCCGTGCCCTGGCACGTGAGATTTCCACCGACGACGCCGCGCACAAGGGCGACTTCAAGGCCCAGCTTGCGAAGGTCAAGAAACAAGGGAATGATTCCCATGCCCCCGAAAACATCTCTCTCTACAAGCAGGAAGATATCAATGGCCAGCCGTTGCTCAGCGACAAGCTGCACCAATGGGCGATGACGATTGACCTGTCCTCATGCATGGGTTGCAACGCCTGTTTGGTGGCCTGCCAATCCGAAAACAACATTCCGATCGTGGGCAAGGAACAGGTCGCCAAAGGTCGTGAAATGCACTGGATCCGGATGGATCGATATTTCGCCTCCCAGGAATTCGCATTGGACAGCCATGGTAACAAAATCAAGACGAAGGATGGTTACAAAAAGAATCCGGAATGGATTCGTGACAATCCGGCACTTGTTCCTCAGCCAGTCGGGTGCATGCAGTGCGAGTCCGCGCCTTGTGAAACGGTCTGTCCGGTGAATGCCACGGTTCACACGGAAGACGGCCTGAACGCGATGGCATACAACCGTTGTATCGGAACCCGTTATTGCGCCAACAACTGCCCGTACAAGGCGCGTCGTTTCAACTTCTTCGATTACAACAAGCGCAATCCGCTGATCAAAAACAATCTCAACAAAGGTCCGCTCGGCGAGCGGCAGGTTGGGGAGTCCACCCATCTGCAGAAAAACCCGAATGTGACAGTGCGTATGCGCGGCGTGATGGAGAAATGCACCTACTGCGTGCAGCGCATCAAGGCGGCAGTCATTCGCCAGAAGCGTGGTCAGAAACAGGAAGTGCTCGAGTCCGGAAAGCTTTCCACCGACGAATCCAACCATGTTTCCACCGAGACCCTGCGCATTCCGGTTGATTCCGTGAAGACCGCGTGTCAGGACGCTTGTCCCGCTGAAGCAATTACCTTCGGCAACAAGCTCGATGAAACGGCCTCCGTGATGGGACGCGCCAAGCTTCTTGAGCGCAATTACGATCTGCTCAATTACATCGGCACCCGCCCTCGCACCAGCTACCTGGCCCGCGTAAAAAATCCGAACCCATCCATGCCCGATGCTCCATATGTCGGCCAAGCCACCATCCATATGGTCTAAGAGGAAACATACGATGAATGATCAGACACATGTTGATGAGATATACAAGTCCGGGCCGTCGCCCGCCGGGGCCGTGTCCGCGATCCCGGCGCCTTGTGTTCACCATCCCTTTTTCTAACGCTTTTTTCTCCAACTTCAATGGCCTCCAATAACGAACATGCACCCCACGCCGATTCAGGTATTCAACTGCCTGTCCTCAAGCGTGAAAAATTGATTCTCAATGAACGGTCCTATCACTGGATTACGGACCGCATCTGCGGGATCATTGAAAACCGCCAGCCCTTTCTGTGGTGGTTGCTTTTCATTCCATGCTCACTCATTGCCCTGATCGGTGTGGGTGGCGGCCTGACTTATCTTGTTGCCAGCGGGGTGGGCGTATGGGGAATGAGCAACCGGGTGTTCTGGGGGTGGGATATCACGAACTTCGTTTTCTGGATCGGAATCGGCCACGCCGGAACCCTGATTTCGGCGGTGCTTTTCCTTACTCGGCAGAACTGGAGGACATCCATCAACCGCGCGGCCGAGGCAATGACGATTTTCGCGGTGATTTGCGCCGGTATTTTCCCTGCCTTCCACGTCGGTAGGGTATGGTTCGCATGGTTCCTCGCACCGGTTCCGAACGCAAACGCGATTTGGCAAAACTTCAAATCTCCGCTTCTGTGGGATGTCTTCGCGGTTTCGACCTATTTCACCGTTTCATTGATTTTTTGGTTTCTCGGCATGGTGCCTGACCTTGCGACCATCCGGGATCGTTGCAAGCCCGGCATCCGCAAGATTCTCTATGGAATTTTCGCGCTCGGATGGAGAGGGGGGAACCGTCAATGGAGCCACTATGAAATGGCCTACCTGCTCCTTGCCGCTTTGTCCACGCCCCTGGTTCTCTCCGTGCACTCCGTCGTTTCCTTCGACTTCGCCACCTCTGTGGTTCCCGGTTGGCACACCACCATTTTTCCGCCTTACTTCGTGGCAGGTGCGATCTTCGGTGGCTTTGCCATGGTGCTTACCATCATGATTCCGGCTCGTTTTATCTACGGGCTCCAGGATTTGATCACCATGAAGCACATCGATAACATGGCGAAGATCATTCTGCTGACCGGTACGATTGTGGGATACGCCTATCTGATGGAGTTGTTCGTCGCGTTTTACTCAGGGGCTATCTATGAAATGGATGCCTTCAAGTTCCGCATCACCGGGCCGTATTGGTGGGCTTATGCCGCGATGATGTCGCTAAACGTTCTTTCTCCGCAGATTTTCTGGTTCAAATCGATGCGGGAAAATCTGTGGGTGGTCATGATTGTCGCGATGTGCGTCAACGTCGGCATGTGGTTCGAACGGTTCGTCATCATTGTCACCACCTTGGCTCGCATGTGGCTGCCCGGAGATTGGAAAACCTACAGTCCGTCCGGAGTCGAGATGATGACGTTTGTCGGCACCATCGGCTTGTTCCTCACCCTTTTCCTTCTTTTCCTCCGTTTCTTGCCTTGCATCAACATCGCCGAGGTCAAATGGACCAAACTGGAGAGCGATCCTCATTTTGATGATCATGAGAAACACCCGGACAAAGGTGCCGAACCAATTCCCGCCTACCAGCACGAGTTGGGGGGCAAATAAATTTCAACGATCAAATTCCAATTTTTCCTAACGTGAGCACTACCCGAAAACGAGTCTATGGCTATCTTGCCGAGTTCAACAGCGCTTCTTCGCTTTACAAAGCTGCCGAGAAGGTGCGCGACGCCGGCTTCCGCAAATGGGATTGTTATACCCCGTATCCGGTTCACGGCCTTGATGCGGCGATGGGTTTGAAGCGTTCCATTCTTCCATGGTTCGTCTTTTTCGGAGGTGTGGCCGGTTGTGTAACGGCATTCACCCTGGCTTATGTGACCCAGGTTGTCATTTACCCGACGGTGGTTCAGGCCAAGCCGACCAACATCTGGACCATTCCTGCGTTTTTCCCGGTCATGTTCGAACTAACGATTCTTTTCTCGGGTTTCACCGTGCTGTTCGGGCTTTTGGGACTGATTCAGCTGCCGCGTTTGAACCATCCTCTCTTCGCCAGCAAACAATTCCACCGCGCTACCGATGACGGTTTCTTCATCGCGATCGAGGCCCGTGACGAAAAATTCAGCCCTCAAGGCACCCGTGATCTTCTGTCGGAAATCGGCGGTGTGAACATCGAACTCGTCGAAGAAGAATCCGTCTAACTCCTTTTTGATCCGCACCCTTTCATCCATCATGCGCTACTTCTTTTTAGCATACGCCATCATCGCAGTCCTGGTCATCGGGATGCTGGGCTTTCGAGGTCAGCATTTCTCCGATCCTCCGGTCCAGATTTTCAATGACATGGACAATCAGGACAAGTTGAAAGCCCAATCGCCGAGCGGATTTTTTGCCGACCGCAAGGGTTCGCGCCTGCCGGTCGACGGCACCCAACCCTTGGGCTTCAATGAGGCAGGCAGCCGTGAAATCGGCGGTATCCCCGAATACGAATTCGGCGGACAAACCGGCTACTATTATACAGGCCATGTCGGTGATTATTTCGGAACAGGCATGCCTGAAGAGCTGGCTCTTGAAACGGTTGAAGATGCTGCGGCTCTGATTCAACGCGGCAAGGAGCGCTTCGGGATCTACTGTGCGGTTTGTCACGGTCACACCGGCAACGGTCTTGGCATCACCTCACGTTATGGAGTTCCCGGTATCGCCAATCTCCATCTGGATCCGTTCAAGTCTGCCGCCTATCCCGATGGACGCATGTTCGAAGTCATCACGGCCGGCAAGGGGATGATGAAAGGATATGGTGCCAACATTCCCGTCCGTGACCGGTGGGCGATCATTTCCTACGTCCGAACTCTCCAAGCCGCCAAAGAAGCAGCAACCGCAGCCCAATAAATTTTCCCGATGTCCCACCACGTTACATCCGCAGACATAGCCATCCATGGAGACCATCTCGATTCGTCGAAGGTTTCCAGGATCAAACGCATCAGCCTACTGATCACCGCCGTTGGTACCATCGCCAGCCTTCTCGGCCTGTTCGGTGTTTTTGGCGCGCGCTTTCAGGGGACCTATGCTTATTCATGGGTTTTCGCCTACTATTTTTTCCTGACCCTTTCGATTGGCGGGGTGTTCTGGACGCTGCTTCACAATGTTTCCAACTCGGGGTGGGGGACTTCGGTGCGTCGCACATTTGAAAACCTGGGCTCCACGTTTCCTTGGATCTTCCTCTTTGGTCTGCCCCTGCTCTTTCCACAGGTCAATCAGCATCTTTTCGAATGGATGAACATCCACCGCGAGGCCAAGGGCGACGTCAAGGAGCACCTCCATCATGTCGACCACCTGCTTTATAACAAGCATTGGTACATGAACATTCCCTTCTGGTTCGTACGCTTCGCTTTTTATGGTATCGGTCTCACCGCGGTAATCTGTTTCCTGCGTAAACTCTCCACCGATCAGGACACCGATCCGAAGCCCGGGGTGGAGCGTCTGCTCCGTGCCCGTTTTCACTCCACCTATACCCTGATCATATTCGCCCTGACGATCACCTTCACGGGGTTCGACTTCCTGATGGGTCTGGATTACAAATGGTTTTCCACGATGTGGGGAGTCTATCTGTTCTCAGGCTCGGCACTCAACTCGATGGCCGTGATTGTCTTGGTCTGCGCGTGGTTGAAACGTCAGGGGCATCTCCAACATGTCACCGGTGCTGAGCATTTCCACATCATGGGCAAGCTCATGTTCGCCTTCACGACCTTCTGGGCGTATATCACCTTCTCCCAATACTTCCTGATCTGGTATGCCAACATCACCGAGGAAACGTCATATTTCCTGATTCGCAACACCGGTCATTGGAACATCGGCATGATCTGTCTGGTGGTGTTCCATTTCATTGTGCCCTTTGTTGTCCTCCTGCAGGCATGGCTCAAAAAGAATCCGAAGTATCTTTCCATCGTGGCGATCTACACGCTTTGCATGCATGCGCTCGATCACTACCTGATCACCATACCCGAGCGTGGTGTCTCTCTTGCGAAAATCAATCCAACTGCCTTCCCCGAGGGAATCCAGACCTCGATTCCCGGCGCATTCTGGGGAGACATGTTTGCCTTCGTCACCATCGGCGCCGCTTTTGTTTTCGTCTTGCTTCGTGCGATCGGCCAGCATTCGGTCTATCCGAATCGCGACCCGCGCATCCTTGAATCTGCCAACATTTCCAACTGAATCATCTTTCCAATCGCATGGACCCAACCCGAGATAATCCAATCATCCGTTTCAAGGCATTCATCGATGGCCTCGGAATCTTCACGTTTTTCGCGGTCATCATTCTCATTCTGATGCTTGGCGCCGCTGTGTTCGGATGGTTCAAGAAAGGCCAGGAGCCGGAAGATGCGGCTGCGCAAATCCGTTTGAACACCAAATCGGAAGTTCAGGGCGAACAGGACAAGTTCCTGAACATGGAGGCGGTTGAGGCGATCGTGCCGAACGTCGCAAAACTGTTGGTGAATTCCAAGCCCATCGCTTTGGAAGTCCCTGCACAACTTGTTCCCGGATCGGAGACTGCAAAGAAGATCGAACAGGATCAGCCGATCGATCCGGCGCAGATGGAAATCGGAAAGACTCAGTTCATGGTCTGTGCCGCTTGTCACGGGCAAAACGGGGAAGGGGGGCCGGCGGGTCCGCCATTGGCAGGTTCCGAGTGGGTAACCGGACCGGCGTCCAATTTGATTCTGATCCAGCTTCGAGGCCTTACGGGGCCGATTGAGGTGGCCGGAAAGGTTTACGAGTTTCCTGCGGGAATGATGGCGATGGCATATCAAACCGATGAGCAGATTGCAGGAGTCCTTACCTACATCCGCAACCATTTCGGAAACAAAGCTCCGGCCGTGAAGCCTGAAGAAGTGGCGGCATTGCGCGGCGAAGTCGGCAAACCGGCCGTCACGGTCAAGGATCTCATCAAGCCATAGCCTCAGAAGCTCAAACGATTTACCCAGTTCAAATGTCCACAGAAACCGCTACCACTACTCAACAGGATGCGCAGCTTCGTGCAGGGATTGACCGCTCTCTGCGTCATCCTGTGATGTTCTTCCTGACAAGCGGGGCCGCATGGCTCGCGATCTCGCTGATCCTCGGAATCATTTCATCCGTGAAAATTCATTCTCCCGGGTTCATGGATGGTTGCTCGTGGCTCAATTATGGCCGCACCCAGGCAGCACATCTCAATGCATTGATTTACGGATGGGGATTCCAAGCCGCTTTTGGGGTCATCATCTGGATCATGTCCAGATTGTCCCGCCAAGCATGCAGGGCGGCTGGCACGATCCTCACGGCAGGCCATCTTTGGAACCTCGCCGTCAGTGCCGGTGTGTTAGGCATTCTCTCTGGCCACGGGACCGGGATGCCATGGATGGAGTTTCCTGCCTTTACTTGGCCAGCGCTCCTGTTGAGCTATGTTGCGATCGTGACATGGTCGTTGGTTCAGTTCAAGGTCCGTCCGAAAGGTCACGTATACATTTCTCAGTGGTATCTTTTGGCGGCGATGATTTGGTTCCCATGGATCTTCCTCACCGTTCACCTTCTCATCCACGTTTTCCCGGGTCATCCCCTCATGTCCGCCGGTATCAACGCTTGGTACAAATCGAGTCTGATCTTTTTGTTCTTCACTCCGGTTGCGCTCGCCACCGCGTTCTATCTGGTTCCCAAGGTGACAGGTCGTGCGATTTACAGTTATTCGCTGGCGAAATTGGGTTTCTGGTCACTCGCTGTCATCATGCCATGGGCTGGAATGCAGAAGTTGGCGGGTGCTCCTGTGCCGTATTTCATGCCTTATCTCGGGGCGGCCGCAACGATTCTGTTTTTCATTCCTGCATTCACCGCAGCGTTCAATCTTCTCCGTACGGCGTTCTTCGATATGGAGATTGTCAACCACAGCCCATCGCTGCGTTTTACCATGACCGGCCTGGTTTGTCTGGTCGTCATGGCCATCGCCGCACTCGGATTGAATCTTCCCGGTTCCAGCTTGCAGCTCACCCAGTTCAGTCTCTCGGTCTACGGATTCGAAATCCTTGCGATTTATGCGTTTTTCAGTTTCGTCATGTTCGGAGCGATCTATTTCATCGTGCCTCGCATCACCCGCCGTGAATGGATCTCACGCCGTCTGATCAAAACCCATTTTTTGCTTTCGATCTATGGAATCATTACCGTAGCCATTGTCGCCATGTTCGGCGGCCTGATGCAGGGAATGAGCCAGGAACGCTTCGATCAGCCGTGGCACTCGGCGGCCAAAGATGCGGTGCCTTACGCTCTGGCGACCACCCTGGCTTGGTGCATCATTCTGTTTTCCAATATTTTCTTTTTCCTGCACCTTGCCTTCATGTGGATCGGTCTTGGACGACGCAGCAATCATCCGACATTGTTGGTCTCTGAAAAGGGGCACAGCCCGCATGGTGAAGAAGGTGATATCGATCACATTGGAAGAGCCGCTCCATCCTCACACTAATTTCATTCCATTTCGCACACTATGAGCTTTCGCACTTTTTTTGTCAGCATCTCGGCAAGTTTCGGGATCGCATGGTTGGCCATCATCATCGTTCCATACTTTGAAATGCGTGCCATCCAGCCTGTGTCGATGGGTGAAGAGGCAACCGGAACACTTGCTGTTTACATTCCGAAGCGTGCCGGCAGGGTGGCAGACGGGTCTTTGGTCTATGCTCAAAACGGTTGTTATCTCTGTCACAGCCAACTGATCCGTCCGGATTATGCCGGTACTGAGGTATACCGTCCGGACTTTGCCGGATATGTTAACAAGGATGAGGGGATCGATACCCGCCGTGAAAGCAATGTCTTCGACTACGCAGGTGAAAGATTCGCGCATATCGGCGTCGCCCGTTTGGGTCCGGATCTTTCGAACCTGGCCGTGAGAGTTGAAAAATCCTACGCAAAAGATATTTCTCCTGAAAACTGGTTATATCGTCACCTCTACGATCCCCGTTACCTGCCCGAGCGCCGCGAATCCGGTTGTCCATCCTACCGTTTCCTCTTCAGTGAGAAAAAAGTCACGGGCAACCCCTCCGATGAAGCGCTTCCGTTCAAAGGGCCTGAGGGTGGGGAGATGGTTCCTTCCCGAGACGCGCGTGCCCTTGTTTCCTATCTTTTATCGTTGAAAAAAGATCATGCTGTGCCAGCGGTATTTGATTTCTCACCTGCTGATACTGGTTCGGAAAAAGCAACAACAGCTCCATGATTTCTCTCTCATCCGCTTTTTGATCCTTCATTCATATTTTCATCATGTCTTCGAACAGTCCGCAATCGAATCATCAACCCGATCTCGACGAAACCATCAACGTCGCCCAAGCCCATGGCCGTGTGGTTTCCGAATCGGCTGCTACCGCCCGCGAAAAACGGATCGCCGATAACGGTCATGAACCCATATCCCTCTGGGTAATCGTGGCCTGCGGTTTGGTGCTACTGGTGGCGGGCGGTGTCTTGGGTAGTGCGGGCAAATGGTTTGATTACGACTCTCTGGTTCGCGAAAATTATGTTCGTAGCAAGCCACCCGGCCTGGAAGATACGGGTCCGAAGCCGAAGGAGGCCTTGGTGGCGTTTAGTGAGCGCGGGGCAAAAGTCTACGCGACCAAATGCACGGGTTGCCACGGTAATGCCGGCCGGGGAGATGCGAATTATCCTTCACTTGCCGGTTCTGCCTGGGTCACTGGGGACACACAGAAATTTGCGATGGTGATCCTGAACGGCCTTCAGGGTCCGACAAGCACAGGCAAGGTCTACGGCGCAGGCGTGATGCCGGCACAGGGCGCGGGCATGACAGCGGATGACCTCGCGGGGCTGATGACCTATCTGCGAAACAATTTCGGCAACTCCGTCGGTGATGTGGTAACCAAACAGATGGCGCAGGCAGCATTCGATGCTTCTGCCGCGCGTGAGAAAGCCGGCTCTCCTGTGACTGCCGAAGAACTCACCGCCAAGCACCAGCTGATGCTGCCCGGTGATCCTCTCGATCCCAAAGCCATGGTTCTCCCGACGACTTTGGAACCTGCCAAGTAATTTTCCCAGCGAACATCATCCTATCTGGATTCCCAACATTTACCAACACGCCTGAACCAACTTATGAGCTCACATGCCGCATCTTCTACCGCTCATGATCATTCCCATGATGATCACCACCATCATCCCGGATTTCTCAAGAAATACTTTTTTTCCACCGATCACAAAACCATCGGTCTTCAATACGGCATTACCGCACTGCTTTTCCTGGCGTTCGGATTTTACCTGATGATGGTGATGCGCTGGAGCATTGCCTATCCACATCAGCCGCTTCCCGAATGGATGAGCTGGATTTTTACGGACAACTGGAAAGCTCGTTGGTTGACGGACGGCAAGGTAACAGGGGAGACATACAACATGTTCGGTGCGATGCATGGCACCATCATGGTTTTCCTCGGAATCGTTCCTCTCGGTTTCGGCGCTTTTGGCAACTACGTGACTCCTTTGCAAATTGGTGCGGTTGACATGGCGTTCCCGAAACTCAACATGATGAGTTATTGGATTTATCTCGCAGGCGGACTTCTCATGTGCGCCTCGTTTTTCATGGAGTCCGGTGCTGCCAAATCGGGTTGGACCAACTATTCCCCACTCGCCGGTTTTGCCGACGGACAGATTGTAAACCAATGGCTTGCGGGTCAGACCCAGTGGCTGATCGGGCTGGTTCTGCTGATTACCTCATCGCTGTTGGGTTCGGTCAATTTCATCACGACAATCATCAATCTGCGCGCTCGCGGAATGACATGGATGCGGCTCCCGTTTTTTGTCTGGGCCATGTTGGTCACGGGCTTCTTGCTCCTCCTTGCATTTCCTCCCCTCGAAGCGGCAGGGATCATGCAACTCATGGATCGGGTCGCCCATTCCTCATTTTTCATGCCGACCGGCTTGTTCACCCAAAGCGAGGGCCTTGCTGAACTCTCGGGAGGTGGCTCACCTCTGCTTTTCCAACACCTTTTCTGGTTCTTGGGTCATCCTGAGGTTTATGTTCTTCTCCTTCCCGCGATCGCATGTGTGGCGGAAATCATTCCTGTGAATACCCGCAAACCGCTCTGGGGCTACAAATCCATGGTTTACTCGGTGCTCGTTCTCGGGTTCCTCTCCTTCATCGTGTGGGCGCACCATATGTATATGACAGGAATGGGTGCCGCGGTTTCGACGTTCTTCCAGACAACGACCGTTCTCATCTCGGTTCCCTCGGTCATCATCATTACGGCATTGCTGATTTCGCTATGGGGCGGATCGATCCGCTTCACAGCCCCGATGATGTGGGCATGCGCATTCATTCCGATGTTCGGTATCGGCGGCCTGACAGGTCTTCCGCTCGCATTCAATCTGGTCGGCCTGCATTTGCACGATACCTACTATGTGATCGGTCATTTCCACTATGTGGTTGCACCGGGAATTCTCTTCGGTCTTTTTGCCGGGGTATATCATTGGTATCCGAAAATCACGGGCCGTTACATGAGCAATTTCCTCAATCACTTGCACTTCTGGCCCAGCTTGGTTTGCATGAATGTGCTTTTCTTCCCGATGCTGATGCAGGGAATGGCCGGGTTTCACCGCCGTTGGTATAACGGTGGCGACGCCTATCTCGCGAAAGCTGCGGACAGCAACAACGTGTTTGGTAACACGGTCCGTGAATTTATCGATCTGAATGTGGTCATGTCTTATGGCGCTTGGGCCCTTGCGATTGCGCAGATTCCATTCATTCTCAACGTTCTTTTTGCCTGGAAAAAAGGCCGCAAGGTCGAGACCGATAACCCGTGGGATGCCACAACGCTCGAATGGGCGACTCCGACACCTCCCGGACATGGCAACTTCACATTCGATGTGGCGGTCTATCGCGGTCCTTACGAGTATTCACGTCCGGATTGTGAGGATGATTATTTCCCTCAATGGCACGCGCCCAAAAAAACAGCGGATCAACCCAACGATCAACAACATCACTAACCTTCGGTCCCCCGAGATCTGAAAACGGAACTCTAGCAACCTTCAAGAAATGGAAATCCCATACATCGTCAACGCCCGCAAGGACACCGGACTTTTCAACTCCAAAATCGCCATTTGGTTATTCCTCGCCTCGGAGGTGATGCTCTTTGGCGGTTTTTTCTCGGCTTACATCTTTTTGCGTCTCGGCGCGGATTATCCTTGGCCGGAAAGAACCCTTCCCGTGCTGCCGGGCCTGATCAATACCTTCGTGCTGATCGCGTCCTCAGTGACGGTGGTTTTCGCATGGGCCGCGCTCAAGCTACGCAGCTGGAGACAGTTTCAGGTTTACATGGGAATTACCATTTTCTGTGCTCTCCTGTTCATGGTGCTGAAAGCGGTGGAATACAATGTGAAATTCCATCACCAAGCGGTTCGACTCAGCGATCATTCGATCGTTGAGGGTCATTTGGATTACGACAAGGTCGATGGTAAGAAAATCGAGAAAAACCGGATCAATCTGCAGCTTGAGCAAGATGCAACGATCACCTTCAATCTGTTGCGTTTCCACCCGGCATGGGTGGAGCAGATTCTGGAAGAGGCCGGAAATGCTGGTGTCAGGATCACGCTTGCAGCGGATTTGATCGGTGAAGGGCAGCTCTTGGACGACGGGAAGCGGTATTTCAAACAAGGAGAGCCTCTTTCTGTCGATCTTCTGAAATCGATCAAAGAGTCTTATCTTGCCGCACGCGGTAAGAATGCGGAGGTTCGCACGGAAGCTCTGCGTGAGGCATGGAAAGTTGCAAAAAATGCGCATCCCGGGCAATCCGATTGGGAATATTCCGACAAAGTCAGCGTTGATACGGAAGCGTTGAAAGGCAGGTTGCTGACGGAATTCTCATCGGCTAGTTTCTCCGTGGACAAGCCTCTGGCTTTGTCTTTCAAGCCGCGCGATATCAAGGAAGGTCCGAACCAATCAAGACTTCGTGATGATACCGTCATCAACGGTAAACTGGCGGATAGTCCGATGCGGTTTGAAAACCTGGATGCGATCGATTTTCAATATCTCGTTATGAAGGCGGAAGCCAAGGGGATCAAGCCTGATGTGGCGATTGAAAATTCCTGGCTGATGCAGAACAGCCTTTTCGTCCGTGAAGCATGGGATTGGCACGAAAAGGAAGTTGAGAACCTCAGAACCCGACTGATCAAGGATTATGGGTTGGACAAGAATGGTAAGCCCAAGCGCGAACCCACTCACAAGGAAATGTATCGCATGGGTTGGAAGGATTTGAAAACTTATGCGGAGCAGACCAAAGACATCAAGCTCTCTGCGAGTGAAAAAATCAAAGAAGAGTTCATGGGACCGAATTACCATGCGCGTGGTCAGGAAACGTTCCCCAGCTTTGAGTTGCCCAGAGAACAGGTGGCTTTTGCGGCGAAGTTTACGCCTGCCTGGAACACTTACTACGCCATTTATTTCACCATTACGGGACTTCATGGGTTGCACGTGGTGGGTGGTGCGATCGTGCTCGCATATTATCTGTTCTTTGGTCGCAAAATGTATGATGAAAACCCGGAATGGCTTGCGAACCGCGTCGAGGTTGGCGGTCTTTTCTGGCACTTCGTTGACCTGATCTGGATTTTCGTCTTCCCGATCCTGTATTTGATGTAACTCCCCATCCTCACTTTCCAAATTCAATCCGTTCACACCATGGCTAATTCAGTTGAAGAAATTCAGAAATCCAAGAAAACCTACATGATCGTGTTTGGCGGTCTCTTGATCGGCACCATCGTAACCGTTCTTGTCGCGACCGTTGAGGCGCTCGATATCGGCGTCCATGGATTTGACAAATGGGATGCGATTCTCGGTCTGATCATCGCTACGGGAAAAGCTTCCGCTGTAGGATTGATCTTCATGCACCTCAATCATGAGAAAAAAGCCATTTACTGGATTTTCATCAGTGCGTTGGTATTGTGTGCTGCGATGTTCGCTTTGCTTTTCCTCGCGAAATACAGCCCGATCTGGGATCACTTTTTCTACCGCTAATTCTCCATGTCACTCAAAGGTTTCCATCTGGTTTTCATCACGGTCTGCACCTTGCTATGTGTGTTTCTGATCTTTTGGGCCTTTTTGCTGAACTCGGAGCCGGCATCCGGTCTGACTCTGGGGCTTGGCATCACGGGTATCACAGGTTTGCTGTTGATGCCTCCGTATGCCGTCTATTTCTACCGCAAAGCATCGAAACTCCAACCGTGATCGTTCCATGAGCATTTTTCATTTCGCCTGTTCAACCTGCCGTGTCTCCATGATTGAGGGTGGAGGCGATGCCGCTGGCTGGTCCATTTTCGCCCTTCTTGTTGTCATCCTATCGGTTCTCGGGGGTGTGGGTTTTACCATGATCCGCATGATACGTCGGGATGCGCGATCACTCGATCCTGAGTTCCGAGACGATTTCCTTTCCCGTTAACTTTCAACCGTATTTCACTTACCATGAGTCCATCAGAATTATTAGGCCTGCCAAAAAATTATTCCGCACATGGCGGACAAGTGGATCATTTGCTGGATGTCGTCCATTGGTTCATGATCGCCTTGTTCATCGGTTGGACGATTTTCTTCTTCGTCTGTCTTTTCAGATTCTGGCACAAAAGAAATCCGAAGGCATCATACGACGGTGTCCGCAGCCATATCTCCAGCCACATCGAAGTTGCCGTGATCATCATCGAAGCCGTGTTGCTGCTCGGATTCGCTTTTCCTTTGTGGGCGGATCGCGTGGACGATTGGGAAACCGTCAAGGATATGAATCCGGTTCGTGTTCGTGTTGTGGGCTGGCAATTCGGATGGACCTATCATTACCCGGGAAATGACGGAAAATTCGGTCGTACCGATCCGGATTTGATTTCATCAGCGAATCCTCTGGGTATCGACAAGAGCGATCCCAATGCACATGACGATTTCATCGAAGCAAGCATCAAGCTGCCTGTGGATCGTCCCGCTGTTTTAAATGTGGGTACGAAGGATGTGATTCACAACTTCGCCATCGTTCCGATGCGTGTACAGACAGACGCCATTCCCGGTAGGGAGATTTCCATGTGGTTCACTCCAACCAAAACACTTGAAACTTATGTGGTCTGCGGACAGCTTTGCGGTTCGGGTCATGCGGAGATGAAGGGACTTTTGGAAGTGGTGCCGCAGCAGGATTTCAACGAATGGGTGAAATCCCGATCGGATGCGGCATTGCAGGATCACAGAAAGGCCACCGCCTCTCTCTGATGTCGTTTGGTGTAGCGCCCGGCTCACGGGCTTCATCGTATGAACTGTCGTGTTATCCAAGGTAATGGTACCGGACCGCCGACAGACAGAAAACCGTAGCCGTTTCAACGCGTAAAACCAGCTCGCCGAGGGATACTGGAATGAATCCGTTCCCGATGGCAGTTGTTGTTTCTTCGGCTGAAAAATCGCCCTCAGGCCCGATGAGCAAGGTGACGGATGTGAGTCCGGTGTGCTCGGCAAGGATCTTTCGGAAGTTCAGAGCATCTTTTGTGAGTGATGCGATGATGCTGAGTTCCGTAGCTTCTCTTGATTTGATCCATGGATCGAAATGCATGGGTTCGTGGATCTTCGGCAGTGTGTATTGTCCGCACTGTTTGCAGGCTTCCAGGGCGGTTCGCCTCCATTTTTCCGCCTTATCATCGCCGGGTGAGACGATGGTATGTTTTGTGATCAGGGGTTGGATGGAGGTGACGCCGAGTTCCACGGCTTTTTGGACAATCCAATCCATGTATTTTCCCTTCGGAATCGCCTGAGCTAGGGTGATTTCCGGCAAAGGAGCGGGCTTGTGTTCTGCCAGCTCCAGCATGAGGTCGACCCGTTGTTTGCATACGGAAAGCACGCGGGCTTGGGCATGGTTTCCCAAACCGTCGAATACCGTGATGGAATCACCGTTTCGGATGCGGAGGACTTGGGCGAGATGCCTGGCTTCGTCACCCTCGAGGAACGGTGTTTCGGTCCAAGCCTGTGGTGGAAGATAAAAGCGGGACATTGGGGTAAAAGCTGAGCCTCTTGCTTTTCAATTCGCGGCAATGATCCATCGCAAGCTGTGATGCTTGTGTTGGGCCCTGTGCGGATCATGATGCGAATGCATGAAATGGGTTGGACAGAAGATGATTGGTTGACGAATCGCGGAGTTTTCGATCGGTTGGGACGGAGGCCGACAAGGGTTGTCAGGTCACAATTTCAGAAAATTTTCCAACATCTGTTTGCCGTGTTCGGTCAGGATGGATTCCGGGTGAAACTGAACACCATGCACGGGATGCTCTTTGTGGCGAAGCCCCATGATTTCGTTTTCTGCCGTCCATGCGGTGATTTCGAGGCACTCGGGCAGGGTCTCGCGTTTGACGATCAGAGAGTGATAGCGGGTGGCCTCGAACGGGCTTGGAAGTCCTTTGAACACGCTGCCGCCGTGATGGTGGATCGGAGATGTCTTGCCGTGCATCAGGCGGTCAGCACGCACGACATCGCCGCCGTAAACCTGGCCAATCGACTGGTGTCCGAGACAGACCCCGAGAATGGGTGTGGTAGGACCCAGTTCACGGATGATATCCATGGAGATTCCGGCTTCGTTCGGTGTGCAGGGACCGGGTGAAATACAAATTTTTTCCGGTGCGAGCTGTTTGACTTCATTGACCGTCAACGCATCATTGCGGAAAATGTTCATTTGCACTCCCAGCTCACCAAAATATTGGACGAGGTTGTAGGTGAAAGAGTCGTAATTATCGAGGATCAGAAGCATGTGGTGAAAACGTTAAACTTTCAAATTCAGACATCAAGAAAGGGAGGCTGCTATTCCTTCAAGGTCTTGGCCAAGGAGATCGCGCGGAGGAGAGCTTTGGATTTGTTCACGGTTTCGATGTATTCGTAGGTGGGATCCGAATCGGCCACGACTCCGGCTCCTGCTTGAACGTGGGCTTTGCCGTCCTTCAGCAGGCAGGTTCGGAGCGTGATGCAGGAATCGTGGGATCCATCGAACCCGAAATAGCCGACCGCACCCGCATAGGCGCAGCGTTTGTTTTTCTCCAGTGAGTTGATGATTTGCATGGCCCGTATTTTTGGCGCTCCGGAAACCGTACCGGCCGGAAACGTGGCGCGCAACACGTCGTAGGCGGTGTGTGCCGGATCAAGCTCGCCTGTGACGTTGGAGACAATGTGCATCACATGGCTGTAGCGCTCGATAATCATGAAATCATCGACCTTGACCTTCCCGTGCTTGGCGATCCGTCCGACGTCATTTCGTGCGAGGTCCACCAGCATGAGGTGTTCGGCCCGTTCCTTCGGATCATTCAACAACTCAGCCGCAAGCGCATCGTCCTCTTCCTTGGTTTTTCCCCTCCAACGCGTCCCGGCGATGGGCCGGATATCGATCCGTCCGTCGACCGCACGGACATGGACTTCTGGGGATGAGCCCACGAGTGCGAAATCTCCCATCTCAAGAATGAACATGTAGGGTGAGGGATTGACGTGTCGCAGGGCTCGGTAGAGATCGACCGGGCATTGGTCGAAGTCTGTGGTGAAACGTTGCGAAGGGACGAACTGGAAGATATCGCCCGCTTTGATGAATTCCTTCCCATCCCGTACCATCTGTTCGAATTCCTGTTGGGTGGTGTTCGAGACGGCTGGAGCTTGGTCGGTTACAACGAGACCGTTGAGGGCGGGGACGTGGAGCGGTCGGTTGAGGATTTCGATCATGGCCGCAATGTTTCCCGAGGCAGCAGCGTAGGCTTCCGCAGGATTGGCGAATTCGTCGGTGAACGCGTTGGCGATGATTTGAAGGCGACGGAGGCGGTGGTCGAAGACCAGCAGGGTATCGGCCAGCATGAACAAGGCATCGGGTATGCACAGAGAATCCGGAGGGGGCGGGCCCAAGGAGGGTTCGAACTGGCGAACGGCGTCGTAAGCAAGGTAGCCGACCATGCCACCGGAAAATGGGGGTAGGGCTGGGTTGGATACGGGTTTGAAAGGTTTCATCTCGCGTTCGAGAGCGGCGAGCACGTCGTCGGGGGCGGTAAACTGATGAGATTTGTTTCCCTCCGTGATGGTGATGGTTTTGCCTTCGGCACTGAAAATTCGTTTTGGTCCCGAGCCGATGATCGACCAGCGGCCGCCCTTGTCCGTTGCTTCGGCCGACTCCAGGAGGAAGGAATGCTTGGCGTCCCGGATTTTCAGGTAGGCAGAAAGGGGGGTCTCGAAATCGGCAGCCAATTGCGTGAATACAGGGATGACATTTCCCAGCTGGGAAAACTTCTCAAAATCCGCAAGTGAAGGTTGGATGGGAATGTGACTCACGTGGATAGGATGAGATGAAAAGGGGCGGGAGGTCAATGGCGGCATCCGTGGTTTTCAGTGGTGGCTTGCAAATCATGGATTTTTGGGTGAAAGCTGGGGCGTGGCCATCCCATTGAATGATCTCAGGAAAAACCTGCCGGATGGCGGGTTGTTTGGCGGGGGGAGCTGGCAGTGGTCGCCCGAGCCCCTGAGGCTCACTCCCGGAGAGGCCAGGGAAATCATGGCCATGGGACATCCGTTGGCAAAGTTCCAGCAAGCCTGTGACCGGTTGTATCGGAGGTCTGCGGCAGGGAAGATCGAACCATGGCTGGCGGAGTTGTTAGATGAGGGAAAACCAGATTGGTTGGCGGATTTGCAAAAAGATCCGGGTTTGGCAGAGCAGTTTCCGCGTGTGATCCGACCGGATCTGATCCTTGGCAAAGGGGCTTTTTCCATCACGGAGCTCGACAGTGTTCCGGGAGGTATGGGTATCACCGCATGGTTGTCGAAGACGTATGCCGAGGCCGGGTATGAGGTGTTGGGTGGTGCGGATGGGATGATCGAGG
The DNA here is from genome assembly GCA_041170385.1 of Verrucomicrobiota bacterium. GTDB lineage: Bacteria > Verrucomicrobiota > Verrucomicrobiia > Verrucomicrobiales > Akkermansiaceae > Luteolibacter. The sequence goes on from JBEAZA010000060.1 coordinate 27,214, forward strand.
GTTTCAGGAAACTGTTGCCGAGAGGAGGGGATATGTTGGTTTCCGAAGAGGCGAGGGATTACCGGTCGGAGATGGATTGGTTGGCCGGGCAGCTCGGAGAGGATTGGAAAACCGAGAGCGCGGAGGAATATGTGGAATGCGGTCGCGACATGTATCGTTTTTTTGAATTGTTCGATTGGGAATCGGTTTCCTATTCGAGAGAAGTCGCGGTCAAATCAGCACACGGGGAGGTGAGGATCACACCCCCGTTCAAGGCACACCTGGAAGAAAAGCTGTGGCTGGCCCTGTTCTGGTCTCCTGCTTTGAAAAAAATCTGGGAACAATCCCTGCGCGGTAGTCATCTGCGGAGATTGAGGGAATGGATTCCTTTCGGTTGGGTCCTGGATCCTGAACCGCTTCCGCCGCATGCGGCCCTTCCCAGACTGGATGCGCATTCATGGAGCGAAGTGGGTGAATTTTCACAAAAGGAGCGCCAGTTGGTTCTGAAAATCAGCGGATTTCATGAAACCGCATGGGGGTCGCGCGGAGTGTTCATCGGACATGATATGCCCTCTGCCGAATGGATAGAGCGGCTACGATCCGCATTGGCACAATCGGATGAACAGCCATGGCTGATGCAGGAGTTTCAGGAGGGCAGACGCTTCGAACATCCAGTCTACATGGAAGACGGCAGTATCAGGGAAATTCAGGTACGGGCGAGGTTGTGTCCGTATTTTTTCACGGATCATCATGGTGAAACCAGCTTCGGTGGATGTCTGGCGACGTTGGTTCCGGCGGATAAGAAAAAGATCCACGGCATGAGTGACGGCATTCTCGTGCCTTGCATCGTTGGGCAATGACATCCGGCTTTCATTCCGTCCGAACATCGTCACTTTTCCTTCTTGGAAAGGACCGATCGTGACTTACAATGACGGGTGTATGGATGAATATGACCGCCGTGAATTTCTGAGTCTGAGCTTGCCTTCATTTTTAGGCGTCGTGACGGCCCTGCCCTCGTTATGTGCATTGGCGACGAGGGCGAATGCACAGGACGGCAGGTTGCCGGTCGGTGGTGCAATGCATTGGGAGGCGTTTTTGGAGGCGGTCGGCAAGGAAGCAGACAAACAACATCTGGATGCATGGGATCAGGACGGTTATGTCGAACGTATTGCAAAGATCGCGGGTCGGTTGCATCTTGAGGATCCATCGTTACTCAAGGCTCTGGAGCAAATCAGTTTGCGGCTGAAAAACGGCAAGGTGGATTTTCAATATTTGGAAAAGCGCGTCGATTTTTCACTGTGCCTCCTTCAATTTGATGAAGGTGAAATGATACGACCGCATGATCATCCGGGAATGACGGGAATGATTTTATGCGCTTCCGGTGAAATGGAGACGTTGAACTATGATCGGATCGAGTTACCCGGATTTCAGGTCAGTGCAGGTCACGAGCTATTGAAATGTGTGAATCATTCGTTTCTGAAGAAAAACGACATTTCCACACTGACTGCCAAGGAGAAAAACATCCATACCCTCAAGGCCGCAAAAGTGACGCAGTTGGTCGACATATTCACTCCGCCTTATGATCAGCAGAAAATTGAGGATAGCAAGTGGTTCGAACTTTCACCGGATCCGGTGCAAGGTCATAAGGATGTGTATGAAGCCAAGACGATCTGATCAACCCGAACTTCCGTTTCACCGGATCTCCTGCAACCATGGCCATGCGTGATGGAACCATCGTAAGCGCCCTCATATGAATTTGAATCTTGAACATGGGTTTTGGTTGATACCGGTCGTCATGATCGGCGCCTGCATCGGTTCCTTTCTGAATGTAGTGATTTATCGCGTGCCGCTTGGCATGTCGGTGAACCACCCGAAGCGTTCCATTTGCCCGATCTGCAGGTCACAGTTGAAAGCGTGGGAGAATCTTCCGGTGCTGAGTTGGTTGGTTTTGAGAGGAAAATGCGGCCATTGTTCCGCGCCGATTCCGACACGATACATCGCTGTCGAAATATTGACTGCCATCCTATTCGGATGGTCATGGTATGTGTTTCCTTCCCAGGTAGTTGTTTTCATTTGGGTTCTGACGGGCTTGTTGGTAGCGATCAGCTGGATCGATGCCGAACATCTCATCATCCCGACAAATCTCACATGGGCCGGTTCCGCAACCGGGTTGGTAGCGTGTGTCGCATGGCCCATGCTTTCAGCCATGGCTGGCAGCCAAGAGACATGGCAACAAGGATTGCTCGGTGGCGCGATCGGATGGATGGCTGGATTTGTCGGGTTGTGGCTGGTTGTAGAAATGGGAAAAAAGGCTTTCGGCAAAACATCGATGCGTTTTGAACATGAGGTGGAATGGTGTCTGAAAGAACCGGAAGAGAGTGACCGACCGCTCCTCTTTGTGATCGATGGTCAGGAAATTTCATGGTGGGACATGTTCGCGAGAAAATCTGACAGCCTGATTCTCCAGACTACGGAGATCGTGATTGATGGGGAAGGCAACGGTGGAGGGAAATTGATCGTGAGGGGAAGCGAGATCGAACTTGCGGACGGTAGGAAGTTCCCTATCGAGAAACTGGTTTCTCTCAGAGGCAGGGCGTTGTCGGTTGTGATTCCGCGTGAGGCGATGGGCATGGGTGATGCGCACTTGCTTGGAATGATCGGAGCATATTTCGGATGGTCCGGCGCGTTTTTCTCCCTATTCGCAGCCGCTTTCATCGCAATCCTCGCGGCTGCGATCGGTCGGATCGGATTTGGCAAGCAACTGCCCTTCGGTCCCTTTATCGCAATGGGTGCGGTGACATGGATGTTCGGAGGATGGAAGTTATGGGAACTCTATGCCGATGTCATCGGTCTGTAGAATTCAGATTCGGTAGGCACGTATGGCGTTTTCACTGAGAATTGCACGTCGTTCGCTTTCGGTCAGTGACGAGCAGAGGTCCCTGACCGTTACCGCCCAATCCTCATAACTGCCTCGCAACAGGCAGACGGGCCAGTCGGTACCGAACATGACCCGTTCCGAACCGAATATTTCAAGCGTTTCCTCAAAGTATGCGGCAACCGTATCCGCGTCGCCTTGTCCCTCCGGAAACTCCGTGAGCAGCGCGGAAAATTTGACACCGATGACATGGTCGCGCTTGGCAAGTTCCTTCATGCCGTTTCGCCAACCGGTTTCAATCCGGCCGTTGCGGGCCTCGGGCTTTGCAATGTGATCAAGAACGATGGGTAGGTGAGTCTGGCGGTCGGCCAATTGGATGGCGACAGGCAACTGACGCTGGAAAATCAGAAGATCGAAAGACAGACCGTAATCGGGCAGCTGGGAAAGCCCGCGGTGAAGATCTTCCCGCAGGAAATATGCATCCGGCTCTTCCTGAAGAACATGGCGTACGGCTTTAAATTTCGGATGGAGGGAGAGACGTTCGAGATGGGTGGATACGTCCGAATCGACCAGCGGGACCCAACCAACCACGGCGCGGATACGATCCGTCTGGTCGGCAAGCGAGAGAATGAAATCGGATTCCGCAATGACCTGTCGCGCCTGGACGATGACGGTTCCGGTGACACCTGCAGCGGAGGTCACGGCTTCCAGCTCGGAAAGGAGATAATCCCGGGAGAGAGGCGAGGCTTCCGGAATCCACGGATATTCCTCTTTTGAGTATTGCCAGAGGTGGTGGTGGGAGTCGATCATGTTCGGAGAATTGAATCGGAGTTCATCCCACAGGAAAACGAAAAAATCTTAGCACCGCTGTCATGGTTGCGAGATTCCGAATGGACAACCCTCGGAGAGACTGACCGGAGCAGGTTCAATCGCCACCTGACTTCATTCCTGATCAGTGAGGCGGGTCCTCGGCAACTTTCAACTTACGAGCCCTGACGGGCGTGATTCTTGGATACGGCTGGTGTTGCTGTGGCTGTGCGGCAAGCGCATCATCTGCTGCGTCCCGCAGCTTCAAGCGTGCCCAGTCCGCCATATTCCGGTCTTCTTTTTTGGCTGCCTCACGAATTTTTTTCTTCAGGGATGCTTGCATGGGTATTCCAAGAAAATCCATGCCCGGCGCGCGGGCTTTGTTTCGGGGTTTTTGAATTTTATCCATCTCAATTCGTAATAATTTTTACTACATCATGGATGATCCGACAAATCGAGTTAGATTTTTGTTGTTTACGCCGTTTAACGGCACTAAACGGCGGCGTGCACCATACCGAATCGCTACCCATCGATCTGAGAGAGGACTCCTTAGCTCCGGATTCCATGACCATGCTGGCTCTCAGCATTCCGTTGGACATCAGAGTCATGATCAAGGAGGCGGCCCGCGTGGAGAAGCGCTCGGAGAGTAGCTTCGCCACCCACCATCTGCAATCCGCAGCCGAACTCGTATTGAATGACACCCGTTCTCAGAAGCGCCGAACGGCCGTGGAGATGCAGCCATGCACAGAGCGTTTCATCGATTCACAACCTTTGGACGAAACACTCCATGGTTACGACCGCGACCTTACAACGAAAAAGAACGTGGCGATAAAAATCATCCTGTTCTATGTCCAGTCTCCGAAGAGCGGGCAGGGCTCCGATCCGAAGAAAAACACGCTGGAAATTCCCGAGCAGATCAGACTTCTCCATCTTTCAGCAAGGCAACGTAACTCGAATTTCAGGCTGGTCATCCTGACAACCGAAGACACCGATTTGAGCCATCTGGATTTTGATTTCGAACGGGTGAATCATGTGATTGATACACGGGCGTTGATGCGAGAACGCAATCGCGTTCAACTGCAATATGTAGAGGCTCATGCCGATCTGAAAATCCCGTTCGTTTTTCTGGATACGGACATTCTACTGAACGTCGATCCTCTGATGCTTTTTGAGGAATCCTATGACATCGGTCTTACCTGGCGGAAAAACAAGGATATGCCGATCAACGGTGGTGTCATTATGGTCAGCAATCGCAATCCGGAAGCATCCAAAACATTTTACCGTAATCTCTATGAAAACCAGATCAACGATCCACTCAGGTTGGCACATTGGTTTGGAGAGCAGGTATCATTGGCAAAGATCATCGATCTGAAACCGTGTGTTTTGGAGCGTACCGAACGGCTTACAAAGCAGGGAGTGAACTACCGATTGTTTCCCTGTGAAACGCATAATCATACGCCGCACCGACTTGGTGTGTTCGATCGAAACAGGATTCTTTCGCCTGTGCTGATCCATTTCAAAGGCAGCACGGCGCGATTCATGAGGGAATTTTGGAAATATCATCTGGACGATCATTCAAGCTGTATCGCGTTCCGTCATCTGCGGTTGATCGGACTGCGTCTCAGGTTGCGCCTGGAACGAACCATATCAAAGGCAATGCGCTGAGATGGAGGAATGCCCATCTCCAACTGTACCGACATTTGATGAATGTTTCCGCTGATCACTGATATGAAAATCTATACAAAGCAGCGTAATGGGAATTGCCGCATATTCTCGATTTTCGGGTTAAAATTCACCTACACGAAACGTCAGAAGCATTTTCCGAAGAGCGTCAGGTTCCATTCATTTGATTTCAAACTGGTGAAAGCGAGGATCTTGCGGAAATACTGGCCGGTTTTTGAATCCATTTCTGATGGCGATATTTGCATCGATTGTGGCTGCAACGCAGGAGCGGTAAGCGATGTTTTTCTGCACAAGGGCGCGTTGACTTATGCATTCGAACCGCATCCCGATTTGTTCCAAGAATTGTCCAAAAAGTACGATGCCGAACCCAAGATCAGGCTTTTTCATGTTGCCGTATGGGATCGAAACACGCGTAAGACTCTGCATGTCCAGAAGACCGAAGGGATCTCGACCTTCAATCTTGAAGGCACGACAATTTTCTGCAACCGAATCGACGCCGAAGTCGAGTCCATCTGTGACGTTGAGGTGATTGATCTGATTGAGTTTGTCAATCGATTGGATGCCCGTGTCAACATACTCAAAATCGATGTCGAAGGTGCTGAATTTGAAATTATCGATAAGCTGCTGGATTCAGGTGCCTATGCAAAAATCGACCATGTGTTTTGCGAAACCCATCCACACTTTTTTCCGGATGGTTCCGAACGTCTCGAGAATCTTGAACGCAGGATCCAGCAGATGGGTGTGGAAAATATCCATTTGGACTGGGTTTGAGCGTATGATCGGCAACCATGCCCATCTCACGGAAGGTAGTCCCTGATCGTATGAAGTCGCAGTCGCTTTTCGTACGGTTCGTGATACAAAAAGACCATGCTGCGCGCTTTTTCGCTAAAGCGCCATGTTGAGGTATAAAACGGTTCGGCCTCATTTCCCTTGCGGAAATACAACGTCGTGTAGAGGTATTTTTTCCCGTTTTCCTCCTTCGAGGGTTTGGGAGCGGAAAGCGTGTGGTGAAGTGGGCTCAATCTGAATGTTTGGTCACCGATCTCACCGGCGATATCCACCTGTGAAGCGTTGAAGATCATGTATTTTCCGCCCGAAAATCCGCTATCATCGGCGTTAAACGGAATCAGCGTATAGCCATCAGAATCCGTATTGCCTTTGCGGATCACAAGAATGACTTGCTTGTTTCCTGATAATACGGGTGCCATTCCATATGTCTGAAAAATGGTTTTTCCCTCCTGATTGGTCGTGCTTTTCCCCAAGACCCAACTGGTGAGTCGCGATGTATTGTAGACCTTGGAAAGATTATTTGTCGGGAGTTCGACATTGATGGTCTTCGATTCGGCGACGATCAACTCGACGGGATCAGCCGCGGTCCGGATCGGGAAGGTGACAAACTGAACCGATACGGAGTCTTGAGAAAAAGCGGAGACGGTCAGAGTGAAACACAGGGAGAGGGTCGCGCAAGTAGGGTATTTCAATGATGTTTTCATGCTGGCATCCTGTCATATTTCGTCAGGGCTCATCCATCTGAATCCCGTAATTTGCATTTTGCGACCAAATAATTTGTTTGATTCCGAGACGAGATCCGCACGTTTGACATGGTCTTTATCAGCTGGATCCATGTAGTCCGGAACGCGTTGCACGATTGCCTCGCACCAGGCGCGCGCGACAACGTTGCCGTTTTGATCCAGCGCGTCGCCATAGGTGCGGATCAGGAATGTGTCACCTCGCGGAGTGAGTTGTTCCGATAGTCCCTGAAGAATATCCGCCTGATCCACATACGCCTGACTACCGTATGCAACAGGACCTTTCGCTGCTTCGGCAAAGTCGAAGTTGATCCCGACAGACTCCGCATCCAAGCTGCGGCCTATGGTTCGAAACGGCGCATTGATGGAAACGTCAGCATCATCGAGTGCCGCCTGGATGGCTCCTTTCAGTGAAAGGTTGCGATCGGACGGGTCCAGCCTGCGGTTCACAAACTCCGACATGGAGAGGAATGGTCCGCGGCGCTTGATCTGCTTCACGATGGCGATTGCAAGCTCATCGATCTCGTTGTCAGTCAACTCGCGTCCGGCGGTCCATTGTTCTGCGGGAGTATTGAGATCGGAGATTTCCGATGTTTTAACCGGTTGCGCGTTCGACAAGGATCCGGCACCGACCACCGTGCCGTTCGGGACGAACTCCGACGGCTCTTTGCCGCTCGCGAGATAAGGCAAGGGTTTTCCTCGCAAACTTTGCAGCAGGATTTTCCATGCCTCAACCGATGTCGAATTGATGTTGAACGCTCCGAGGATCATCAAATGCGAGCCGATCCGATCTGCAAGACCATCGGCAAAGAGACCCGCCTCGCTGAAAAGTTCATCCAATGTTTTTTGCGTAACATCATTACCAAAGCGAATGATGCGTCGGTTGGGAAGCGATTCGTTTTCCAAGAAACATTTCTGAGCGACCTGTTTGGCAGTCAGGCTGGTGGCACTCTGGTTGGTACTGGTCCGGTAGAGCTCCAGCTTTGCAGGTTGTGGAGTGATGGATGAAAAGAAGAACTCATCCCACAATGCCTTGTTCGCGAGATAGGAATGGTCAACGAAAGGGGTTTGAACCTGCCCGACTTCCGCATCGAAGTGGCGTGTCTTCATCACAAACGCCTTGTCCGGTGGAATGTTGGGATGGGCATAGGAGTTACCAATCGCCTGGGTCACATGCGGGGCGAGGCCAGCCTGCCCGTATGCCGTGACCCTCTGATACTCACCCGGAGTCGGTCCCTGCAGCCCTGTGGATCTTTTGAAATAGGTATCCGTATCAGGGTTGTTGCCGATGGACATGTGATAAGCGAGGCTAAAGCCTCCGAGATGGGCATGGCTGAGTGATGCCATGGATATCGTGGGTAGAATGGGAATTTGCCGTTGTACGACATGGGTGGTTCCGGATTCGACCGTATAGCCACCGCCGAAGAAACCGTTTCCTGTCCCGGGTTTGGCAGTGATGACGGAATCTTCCACCGTATTGACCCGTCCCAAACGCCAGTCCCAGCCATAATGATAGAGCGATGCTTTGTCAGCTTCGTCGATAAACGGTGCGGCTGTCAGGGGAGTATGTAGAAACGGACGAGTCATGATGCGACGACCACCACCGAAGCCGCCGGTGGTCGCAGTTCCTGCTTCACAGCCGAGATTGAGTGAGAACTCCATCAGGCTGATCACTTCCCCCGCATTTGCGGCAGCGATGAGTTGTGATCCCGGTATGGCATTGGCGGCATCGTCGAAGGCTACCGGAGCGATTCCGCCGGGAAAGCCCGGTTTCAGCAGATCGAGGTTGAACTGGGCGATCTGGCCTTTGAGCGTGTTGTTCAGATTGCCGTAGCGGGTGACCATGGTGTAATGACGCAGATGGTCGAAATTGTCTTGCCACCTGATTTGGTAGCCCTCGTCCATCATGTAAAGACTGAAGGCGGCTCCTTGGGGAGCCATGGATCTCGTTGTGGAAACCACACGGCCGTCACGCCAGTTGTTGGCAGCCACTGCAGCCGGATTTTCCGTATCAATACTGAAAGTAATACGATCGTCAGGATTGAAAACCATGGATTGGCCCGGTTGGGTTCCGACCCGGAAGCCATAGGCATCGGGAGCCCTGTCCTCATATGCACCATGCGGGGTTGAGTTCGGCATCAGGAAGAATCCGGATGGGTCCCACTGGTTGACCGTGTTCAACGTGGTATCAGAGCCCACGAGCATGACCACACTTCCGGTGTTGTTCAATGTCGCACCGGTGGTGGCCGGAAGAGAAAACACCTTTACTTCGCCGGGTTGGAAAATGATGGGAGCGCCGGATCGGGCAAAGCGAAGGCCCATCAGAGCGAAGCCGCTCGCCTGACCGGTGGTTGCGCCACCGAAATTGTTGCCTGCCGCATAGCTCAAATTCGACCAATTCATGTCAACCACCTGTCCGCCGGAGCGGTATTTGCGGAAACGGAATCCGAACGCGGGAGCGTCAAAGCGCAAAACCTGGGAAGTATCCATTACCATCGATACATTGTTGGGATTCCAGAGGGTGACCATCGGAAGGATACCCATTCTGACCTTGTGAGTATCCGTATCACGCATTGGCAGGATGCGGCTGCCGGCAGTGGGACCGGGCGGACTTTTTGCCCGGTCCGCCACTGCTTGATTGTAGCGATCCAACACCCATTGACGCTCAACTGCGGTCACAGGCTCTGCCGTGATTGCCACCAGGAACTGTACCTTGGTGATAACCGGTTGGCGATACAGCGCGGTGTATTCCCGCAACACGCGTTGCCGGTTCTTTGCGTTTCCATCGAAGTCGGGCACTCTCATTTGGAGCGTATTTGCCAGAGTTCCGGAAGTATATTGGACGCCTTCCCTGCGCTGGTTGTTGAAAGCAGGTTCATGGTCATAGAGCTGATAGTAGGCAGCGAGGTCTTGGATCGGAACACGGGAGTGGGAGCGATCTCCCGGAAAACGCGGATCATCGAAAGCATACAGCATGTAGGGATCACCTGATTGGTTGCGGTCGATCGGTAGCTCGAGGATCATGTTCAGATCCCTTTTCAATCCACCCTCACGGACATCCGCAATGACCGAAGATGAGAAAGGACTTGCATGATGAAAATTGAGTTGTGCGGGCAGTCCTTGCGCATCCGGAAGCAAATCCAGTGTTTTCAGGGAGGGAAGTTTTTGGAAAGTTGATTCATCGTTCACACCTTCCAAGCCGGGGATCATGTGGTTCGCCATCGATCCGGGCGCGAGCATGCGGTAGATTTTTTCAGCTGCTGAGGAGGGCGGATCCGCGCGGTATGGATCGTCCATGATGCGTGCTTTCTGGCTCTCATCACCGATCCACCAACCGTAACGGCCGGTGGTTTCCGAGTCCTCCCGTTCTTTCACGTCCATCAGTCTTGCGGCGACGAAATCCGCGGCTTGATCTTCCCCATTTCCGAGCGATCCCTTCGCAACGAGCAAGACGGCATCCGTCTCGCTTCCGGGAGTTACAGACGCGTTGAGCGAGAGTTCTCCGGGTGAGGTGATACTGTCCATTTCATTCTTCCCAAGGGATACGAGCCATTTGCGGAAATGGTCGGAACGGTTGGGTAGGTAAGATGGGGACATCTGATCGGTTGTGCCGAGCGTGCTGTGCTGGCTTGTTTCACCCATACCCGCTTTCCATGAATTCCAGACGCCAAGCCAGTGGGCGTTTTTGATTTTGGATTCGCTTAGAATGGAGGAATTCGCGGTAATTCTCTGATCCGGTCCGACCTGCTTTTGGAGCTCCCCGATCGCGATCATCAACGCCAGCCTGGCGTTGGCCTGTGCCTCCATCATGGCATTGCCTCGCTGAGAAGATCTCAACGATACCGCAGAAAGCGACTGGATACCGATGGCAAGGACCAATAACAGAACCAGCATCAGGATGGTCGCAATCAGGGCGAATCCTGTAACTTTGGGTTTTGAATGGATCTTCATATTGAGAAGGCGAGCATTCTCATTTGGTATATACAATGTGTTACATTTTAGATCGTTCGTAAACCCAAAAGCTTAAAAAATCGAATCGTGTCATGTTTGGCGCGGAGGGGGTATCAGGCAGAACAGCGACGAGAAACGGTGTGATCATTCAAGCCATGAACGGGCATGAGATGGGAACCGAAGATTCAGAACGGTCCTGTACCGCATGCCTTTGAAATCAACGGCTGTAGGCCTAGCCCGTTCGATGAGACAGGTTGAAATCCAACGCGTTGCAACGGGACGGGTCAGATCATCTGAGCCAAACGGACGAGGGGGCGCGGAAGTTTGATGCAACAATTGGTAACCCTGAGTCTCTATTGAAAGAGCGGCTTCATATGGCGCTCGAGGAGGTTTTCGGTGACGCAGCGGGATACGATCGCACGGTTTTCATGAAGGGCTTTGATGTAGGTCTCACCCATCATTGCGGCGATTTTGAAGCCGACGTGCAGCAACTGTCGGACATTCGCATCATAAAGCGGGTTGGTCTGATCGTGACGGAGTGCGCCCGTAAATTGCTCGCTGCTCCATGCATGAACCGTTTCGGCGGAAGGAAGTTTTGAAAAATCGATATCGATCACGGTTGCGTATGGCTGGCAGAGAGCTTCTTTTTTTGCGAGGGCTTGTGCGTAGATTTCCTTTGCAAGCGCCAGTCCGGAGCCGCCGGCTTCCGCCAAGCCGATGACCTCCTCAAGCCAGTTGGTGCCGGCAGTTTTGATGTGCAAACCCGCACCCGTGCGAGCGATGGCGCGTTTGATTGCAGGGTAAATGGAAAATTTATCAGAGCCGGAATGAACCGAGAGTTTGAGCGTTTGCGGCAAGCCGTAAGCTGCGACAGCATGGGCGATGACAGCGAGGTCGTCGTTGAATTCCTTTTCGAACTGAACCGTATCGCCAACGTAATCGACTCCTTTGTTGAAACGTCCGGTGAATTTCGGCGCGATGGTCTGGATGGGGATTCCCTGATCGGCGATGGCTGCAAGAATGACCAGCAATTCCGGCGGTGTCTGTGGACGATCGGTTTCATCCATGGAAACTTCAGTAACAAAATCCGTACCTTTCACCGCGACAATGTGATCATAGATCGCTTTGGCTTTTTGGGTGGCTTTGAGAAACTGATTGGCGGTTTTTTCGACATCAGACCGGGTGATTTGGAATGGCTGTTCGATTCCCGCGATCGAGACGGTTCCGATAAGTTCCGGATGTCTGGCGATGAACGCCTCAACATCCGAAGGATCCGCAGCCTCACCGATATCCTCGGCAACATCGAGGGTAAAGAAATCGCAGGGTGCGATGAATCGATCCACGGTTTTGAGATTGATATGATCCGCATCCAGCAGGTATTCGCCGGTCCAGCCGAGATCGGAAACCGCTTTGTCTGCGGCATCGCGGGTCGATTGCGGTTGGGAGCCGATGATGTCATGCTCACGGTTGGATTTGTTCCATACCGGTGTGATGTCGATGCCGAGATGTTTGGCGGCGATGAAGGCATTGAGTTGGGCTTGCGCGCCATTGGCGAAGCGATCGCCGACTCCGAAGGTGTATTTTGGACAAATTTTCATAGCTTGGTAAAATGAATGGATGGTTTGAACCGCGAAGAGGGCAGGAGGAGGTCGGATAAGGTTCTGGTTTCTGCTTGATTGTCGTAAGTCGGGTTTCGAATCTTACCGCACTTCGATGATCGCCTTGATGGCACCCAAATTCGGATCCGTGAATTGGGCGAATTTTTCCGGTACTTCGTCGAAACCGATGCGGTGGGTGATCCAGATGTCGGTATGGATTTTTTTCCGGCGAATCAGGTTGATGATTTCCGGGAAATCCGTGGGTAAGGCATTGCGGGAAGCAAGCAGCGTGAGTTCGCGACGGTGGAAAACCGGGGCATGAGGAAACTGGAGATCCGAAGTGGTGATTCCGACATAGACGACGCGTCCGGTAAACGCGGCGTATTCGAAGCAGGTCGACATGGAACGGGGCGAGCCGGTGGCATCGATGATGACATCGCAGAGATTGCCGTTGGTGATGCTTTCAAGTTCGGCCAGGTGAGAGCCGTCGGCTTTTGCCAGCACGCCTTGTTGGATGCCGAGGTGTTTTGCACAGAAATCCAGACGGCCCTGAACCATGTCCATGACGATGACCTTCACGCCATCCATGAGTTTCAGGAATTCGAGGCAAGCGAGCCCGATGGGACCGGCACCGATGACGAGCACCGTTTCGCCCGGTTTCGGATTGCCTCGTTGAACCGCGTGGTAGCCGATCGCCAGGGTTTCAACCAATGCGAGTTGATCGTAGGAAAGATCATTTCCGGGATGGAGCTTTCGCGCGGGCACAATGAAAGTGCCTTTGCGGAGGCCACCGTTGTTGTGCACGCCGATCACCTGCACACCCGGGCAGCAGTTTGAGGAGCCTTTTTTGGATGTCGCGCTTTCCGGATCGTTCACATACGGCTCAAGCGAGCATTTGTCGCCGGGTTTGATGTGGGTCACATCCTTGCCGATGGCAACCACTTCCAATCCGAGTTCATGACCGGGAGTCCGTGGGTAGGCGAAGAAAGGAAACTTCCCAAGATAGCAGGAGAGATCCGTGCCACAAATTCCCATACGGTGGGTGCGGACAACGGCCTCCCCGGGGCCCGGTGCATCCTCATTGGGGCGGTCGACGATGGTGATTTTCTTCGGTTCGGTGAATTCGATGGCGTTCATGTTTGCAGAAAGTTGAGCCACCAAGACGCCAAGCTCGCCAAGGTGGAAAAGGTTGAAATTTTGATCACTGATGGATGGTGTGACCGACGAGTTTTTTGCTTGGGGTTCCGTCGGCGACGATCTGTTCCTTAATGGGTGTCAGGAACATTTGGAAGTTTTGATCTGATTGCCGCTCATGTTTATCGTTTTTTCAGGGGTTCGTCGAAGCATGAAGCCGCTGAAAGACGGACGAATTGGAGTCGATCGTTCAATTATTCTCCGGGAGTCCCTCTTTGTGGCCGATGTCTTTGACAGGTTCGAAGATGGCGAGGACTTGCTTGAGCAGGTCGCGGTCGATGGGTTTCGCCAGCCATTCGGCCCACTTGCTGATGTTGGCAGGATTTGCCGAACCTGCGATCGTGGTGGTGATGTCAGGCAGTTCGCAAGAAAACTGGATGGCGAGCTGGGCGATATCGACACCGTTGTCCGCGCAAAGTTTCGCTGCATCGCGGGCGGCCTGTTTGACGTTTTCGGGTTCCTTGAGCCATGCAGGCAGTTCCGCATTCGTCAGCAATCGGGCCGAAAAAGGACCCGCGTTCATCGCTCCGATATTTTTTGCCCGAAGGCGAGGCAGCAGGTCGCTGGCGAAAGAAGTGTTCTGGAGCGTATATCGATTGTAGCCGAGCACGCAGTCGATTTCATCCTCGATGTGATCGAGCACGGTGTGGAACGTTTTGAGCGGATAGCAGGAAAAACCGATTGCACGGACTTTGCCCTGTTGTTTGAGTTTGACGAGAGCGGGGAGGGTTTCGTTCCAGATTTGTTCGAGAGAAACAAACTCCACATCGTGCAACAACATGATATCAAGGTAATCGGTTTTGAGGCGTTGCAGGGAAATGTGAAGAGATTCTTCCACGCGTCTTGCCGAGAAATCGAAATGGATATCGGAATACCGGCCAAGCTTGGAGCCGAGGAGATAGGAATCTCGCGGGATATCCTTGAGGCCCAGACCCAACATGATTTCGGACATGCCACGGCCATAGAACGGCGAGGTATCAATGAAATTCATACCTAGATCGAGCGCCGTTCTGGTCGAGCGCATCGCCTCATCCAGTGTGATCGAACGGAATTCTGCGCCGAGTGAGGAGGCTCCGAAAGAGAGGATGGGGAGATAGATGTTGGATTTGCCTAATTTACGTGTCGGGATCATTTTTGATGGATGTTGAAATTCTGAAAATTGAATGTTCGGAATGGTTCAGATTACGCTGCGGATCGATCGCAGGGTTTGTCTGGCCGCAGTCTCCGGATCCGGGAGGGGAAGGATTTCCGCGGAGAGATAGCCGGTGTAGTCAATCTCCTTCAGAGCAGTGACGATGGGTCGCGGATCGGTATGGCCGAGGCCCATGGCACGGCGGTTGGAATCGGCATAATGGACGTGGCCGATGTGTGTTCCGGCGGCGCGCACAGAGTCGGCGAGATCCGTCTCCTCGATGTTCATGTGGAAAAGATCGGCGAGAAGGACGATATTTTCCAAGGAATGCGTTTCGATGAAATCCGCGGCATCGGCGAGTCGGTTGATCAAATTGGTCTCATAGCGGTTCAGAGGCTCGTAGATGAATGGAACATTGAATTTTGCGGCCGTTTTTCCGGCGATGACCAACGCATCGGCCAGCCATTCGAGCGCTTGGTCTTTGGATACCTCACCACCCCATTTTCCCTGCATGGAACCGAGGATGGCAGGGGCGCCGAGTTGTCCGCCGAATGCGATCATTTGTTCCAGAAAGTCGAGAGCGGCAACGCGTTTGTCCAGAGACGGATCGGTGAGCGAGAGTCCGTGTTTGACCATTCCCGCACCTGTTCCGATCGCTGCAATTCCCAACCCTTGGCTTTCCGTTAGCGATCTGATTTGTTCAACATTGAAATCATCTGGACCGGGCAGGAAAAGTTCCACACTGTCATAACCGGTTTGTTTTGCCAGAGCGAGGCTCTCGGCCAGGGGCTGGTGGAACACGAAAGGACCGGCAGCGGCTTCGGGGACGAGGCATAGGGTGATAGCGGTGCGCATTGAAAGGGTCAGGAGTATGTGTTGATGAAGGTAACCATGGCCGATCCCTAACGCCGGGAGAATCGTGGTGAACGCGCCGATGATGCAGCAAAAGATGTGTTGAGGGGTTGCGTCATGTTCACGATACCGGAACGGCTAGACCGACTCCAGGATCACGTTTCCGTAAGCGGTGGTGTCGCCGGTGCGGATGAGACCGATGGCATGGGGGACAAGTGTTTTGAAATCGTTGTGTGGCAGGCGGTTGATTTCGACATTGGGGTAGAGACCCTTGAAACCGTTGAAGGATGTATCGAAGGTTTCGATCACCTCGCGGGGGTTCGTCGTCAGAAATTCCTCGGCTTGCCAAATCCTGCCGACTTTGAAGTTATGGTGCAGCAGATCGAGCAGATCGGTTATCGTGGGGATCCCACGGCAGAGGCTCAGGTCCACGGTTTCAACTTCATCCCAGTAAGGAAATGCCCAGTCGGCAATCACGATTGTGTTGGTATGGCGGATGCGGGCAAGCAGGTGGAGGACGTCAGGGTTGAGAATTCCTTGTTGGAGCATGAGTATGAAAGGTTGGGGTGAAGGAGTCTTAACGTGATTTCCATCGGATTAGGAATGGATTTTTTCGTAAAACTTCAGAATGACGGATTTTTCTATCCGAATCAGCTTTTTGGGTCGATTCTTTGATCTTGGCACTTGATCCGCAGGGGTTGATAATGCACATTAGTTGCGTGAGAGGCTCTCCGTTGATCCGACTGCTCTGCGTAATCGTGGCGATTTTGGCCACGGGATGGCTTTTTTTTCGACTGACCGACAGGCAGGTCGTTGTGAATCCGGACAGAGCGGCCGAAGACACTCAGAAACCGGGTCAGCGTGTTCGTGCGCGGTTCGTCATGACATTTTCAGACCGTCCTGCGCACATCGAATTGTCCAGCGCAGGGGAGTCGGTATCTCGCACCTTTTCATCGGAGAGTACGGAAAATGAGATTCGTGGCGATCTCTTGATCAATCCGGAAGATCCGGTGGTATCGGTCAGGGTGAATTGGTATGAATTGGGAGATAAGCACGGATTTGTGAAAATGGTTCTGGAGGTTGAGGGTCAACCGACGATCACCCGTGTGTTCGATGCGGCAGGAAACATCGATGATTTGATGGAGGTGGCATTTTGACTTCGGAGACACATCACGAATGTTGCGCGCATCACCGTCATCATCATGAGTTGGTCATCGATGGGGTTTCAGTGAACTATCGGGATATCCTCGCATTGGACCGGGTGTCTTTTGCGACATCCTGCGGGAATCGGGTCGCCTTGGTTGGTCCCAATGGTGCGGGGAAGTCGACTCTCTTGAAGGCCATCGCTGGATTGGTTCCGCAGCGGGTTGGGAAAATCATGTGGAGGGGGAGTTCCGTAAAGAAATGGTCCCGTGAGTTTGCGTATCTGCCACAGCGTGAGGAGATCGATTGGTCGTTCCCGATCACCGTCAGAGGGCTGGTTGAAATGGGGCGTTATCCGCAGGTCGGATGGTGGAGAACATTTTCGAAAGCGGACAGGAAAGCGGTGGACTCGGCTTTGGAGACACTGAATCTGATGGATCTGCAAAACAGGCAAATTCGTGAGCTTTCGGGTGGCCAACAGCAACGTGCCTTTCTCGCGAGGGCGATTGCCCAAGAAGCCCATGTCTTGCTTCTCGACGAGCCCTTTACCGGCCTGGATCGCAACGCATCGCTGCTGCTGGGTGATCTTCTCGCCAAATTGGCGGGAGAGGGAAGACTGATCATCGCATCTCATCATGATCTTGGCTCAGCTTCTTTCCTGTTTGATGAAGTTCTCGTACTGAATACCAAGCAAGTCGGGTTCGGGCCTGTGGATCGTGTTTTGACCCCGGCAATGATCGAGCAAACTTTTGGGATTACCGAAGCACAAAGCCATGTTTGAAGAGCTCATCCACAGTCCGTTCTATCAGCGTGCGCTCGGCGCTGCCGCATTCATTGGGTTCACCAATGGATTTTTCAGCGGATTCGTGGTATTGCGCCGCAATGCGCTCTCGGTCTCGGCTCTGTCACATACGATGTTGCCCGGTATCGCCTTGGGAATTCTGCTGACCGGATATTTGTCCCAATGGAATGCGTTTATTGGAGCCTTGTTCGCTGCTTTGCTGGTGGGTTTGGGGTCGGTTGCGGTAGCTCGTGGAAAACGGATTGCGGAAGGAACCTCCCTGGCGGTATTGTATACGGCTGCCTTCGCTGCAGGGGTGGCGATTTTGCCGAAACTGGAGACACGGACCGAGCTTGAGCACTGGTTGTTTGGCGATATCCTGGCGATCGGAAACTCGGATTTGTGGATTGTCTATTCGGTTGGGGCTTTGATCCTGATTGCCAGCAACACCATGATGCGGCCCTTGCTGCTGACGTTGTTTGAGCCCAACGTAGCCGCCGCACAGGGAGTGCCGACCCGTGCCATGCAATACCTTCTGTTCATGATGTTGGTCATGGCTTTGGTTTCATCGCTACAGGCGGTCGGGTGCGTATTGACAGTCGGGTTGCTGGTAACACCGGCAGCGACGGTTTCACTGCTCACCGATAAGACTTCCGCGCTCTTCTGGGGTGGTGGTCTCATCGGCGGGCTGGGTTCCGTTTCAGCCGTGATCATTTCCGCCTATCTTGGTATCGCCACAGGGCCATCGATTGTCATCCTACTGGGTATTTTGTTCATTTTAGCCTATCTCTTCAGCCCCAAATACGGTCTTTTCATTCCGAAATTTATTTTCAACCGTAGATCATGACCGACCTAGCAGAACTTCTTGCCGCCGCTGTTGCCTCCGGGAAAATTCTTGAATCCGCAAAAAACAACATCGAGTCCCTGTTGTCAGGTGCTGCAAACGATTTGCCGATCAGGACGGTCCGGGAGTTGTTGGAAACGAAAAATTATTCGGAACTGAATGACAGGTTTTTCAAGACCCTCGCCTTTGGCACAGGTGGTCTGAGAGGGCGGACGATCGGCCGTACCATCACCAAGGCCGAGCAAGGTGCGGGCGGACCTAACGGGCGTCCGGAGTTTCCGTGCGTCGGGACCGCAACGATGAATGATTACAACGTATCGCGTGCGGTTCGCGGCCTCATTGCCTACATGAAATCGATGGCAGCCCATGAGGGTGGGAAGGTGACCTTTGTGTTCGCGCACGACACGCGTCACTTCTCCAGAGAGTTTGCAGATTTTTGCGCAAAAGTCTGCGCCGAGTATGGTTGCGATGCCTATGTATTCGATGGCCCGCGTTCGACCCCGCAATTGTCTTTTGCGATTCGCCAGCTGCGCGCGAATTCCGGCGTGGTGATCACGGCGAGCCACAATCCTTCCCACGACTGCGGTTTCAAAGCGTATTTCAGCGATGGTGCGCAAATCGTCGAGCCGCATGCATCGGCGATCATCCGTGAAGTCAATGCGGTGACAAGCGAGCTCTACCAGCCCTTGCCGGTCGCACAGCAGGGAGTGATCAAAACCTTGGGAGCCGATTTTGATGCGATTTATATATCGCGGCTGAAGCATCTGTTGCTGCAGCCGGAGCTATTGGAAAGAACGACCACAACCATTGTTTTCACCAACCTTCATGGTACGGGCGGACACATCAATGTGCCGATGTTGCGGCAGCTGGGTTTCAAAGTTCTCACCGTGCCTGAGCAGGATATCCAGGATGGCCGTTTCCCGACCGTGGATTCGCCGAATCCAGAAAACGGGCCGGCCTTGGAGATGGCCATCCGTCTCGCGGATTCTTCCGGTGCTGAGATCGTCATCGGGACTGACCCGGATGCGGACCGCATGGGTGTCGCTGCGCGTGACGATGACGGCAGGATGGTGCTGCTTACGGGAAACCAAATCGGATCACTGATGGCGTGGTATCGCCTGAAAACCATGTTCGAATTGGGTTGGCTGACCCATTCCAACCGCACCCGCGGCGTTCTGATCAAAACCTTTGTCACGACCGAGATGCAGAGCGCGATTGCAAATTCGTACGGCGTCTCGGTAGTAGATACGTTAACAGGCTTCAAATACATCTCCGCAAAGCTCAAGAAATATGAGGACGCGATCCCGGCCGATAAGAAAGGCGATTACCGCAGTCTTTCGGAAGAGCGAACACGCGCACTCCGTTTGGAATATTCCCGATTCTTCGTGTTTGGCGGAGAGGAGAGCTACGGCTATCTCGGTTCGGACTCCGTCCGGGACAAGGATGCCAACGGTGCCACGCTCATGTTTGCTGAAGTTGCGGCTTACGCGAAGTCCGTCGGAAAAACCGTACCGCGTCTTCTCGACGATCTTTACGAGCATTTTGGCTATTTCCTTGAGATTGGAAAACCCATCACCATGGAGGGTGCAGATGGCGCAGCCAAGATCCAGGCGCTTGCCACATCCTATGCAAACCATCCACCGGATCACGTAGATGGAGCAGAGGTCGTTCGTTTTCGCGATTTCTCCTCTCAGGACATTTATGATCAGGAGGGCGATTTGTTGCCGAAAGAGAAAATGTTGTTTTTCGATCTCGCAGATGGTCGTTCCTTCGCCGTCCGCCCATCTGGGACAGAGCCCAAGATCAAGTATTATCTCTTTGGTAAGGCAGAGGTGGGAGGCAATCTTGCGGACGCCAAACAGGAAGTCGCCTCGGGACTGGACAGCATGTGGAAATGGATTGAGAGCGATGCGAAGTTACGTGTGTGAAGGCTCTTGGTCGGCGTTTTGCGGTCTGTCGGTCTTCATGCGGATGGTCTCCGCCGTTTTCGGCAAATCTTGCTGGCATTCACTCCAACAAAAGGATTAAGAGTTCCTCGTGTGTCGTGAATTGATCAGGTTGGCTTTGGAGGAGGATATCGGTTCGGGCGATGTCACAGCCGAGTATTTTGTTCCCGAAGAACGGATGGCGAGTGCCTGTGTGGTTGCCCGGGAGGACGGTGTGGTTTCCGGAATCACGGTGGCCAAAGAAGTCTTTCTGGAGGTGGATTCCGGTCTGGAAGTCAGGATTGTGAACGGTGATGGGGCGCGGGTTTCCTCGGGTACGGTTTTGATCGTGGTGGAAGGCAAGGCCCGCTCCATCATGACCGCCGAGCGAACCGCCTTGAATTTCATCCAGAGATTGTCAGGGGTTGCGACCCTTACCTCTCGTTATGTGGATCTTGTGAAACACACAGGGGTGGGAATCCTTGATACCCGGAAGACGACTCCGGGATACCGTTTGCTTGAGAAGCAGGCCGTTGTACATGGCGGGGGTATCAATCATCGGATGGGTTTGTATGATCGGGCGATGGTGAAAGACAATCACCTTGCCACAGTCGCCGCAGCGGGGGAGTTGCAGGAGGCTATCCTGCGTTTGAAGGCGGAAAGGCCTGAGGTAGAGGTTGAGCTTGAGGCGGACAGGATCGATCAAGTCAGGAGTTTTCTCGCCCTTGCGGGAGTCGATCACATTCTGCTGGACAACATGGGGCTCGATGACATGCGTGAGGCTGTGCGCATGCGCGGGGCGTCTGATGGAATCCGTCTGGAAGCGAGTGGCGGGGTGAATCTTCAGACTGTCAGAGCCATTGCCGAAACGGGCGTGGATTTCATATCAGTTGGTGCGCTGACCCACTCTGCTCCGGCAATGGACGTCGCTCTCGATATCGCTTAGAGATTATCCTGGGTGTTTTTTTTCGCGCTCTTTTTGGCGATCTTCTTCTCGGGCTTCTCGGCCACGGGTTTTTCCTCCTCAGCTTCATCCTCTTCGATGTTATGCGACAGAATGAATTGGAGATCATCGATACCGAGATTGGATGCGAAGCCTTCGTCACCCAGCACATTGGTGACGAGTTGGGTTTTCTGGTGCTGCAGAACCCGGATTTTTTCCTCCACCGTATCTCGAGTGAGCAGACGGTAAGCAATGACCTTGTTTTTCTGACCGATCCGGTGCGTACGGTCGATCGCCTGGTTTTCAACTGCAGGGTTCCACCATGGATCGTAAAGAATCACGTAGGATGCCGAAGTGAGGTTGAGTCCTGCACCACCCGCTTTCAGAGAGAGCATGAATACGGAAGGATCACGGGTTGTTTGGAAGCGCTCGATTTCGCCCTTACGGTCCTTGGTCTGACCGGTGAGATAATGGAACGGACGGGCTTCGAGTTCAAGACGGGCCTTGATGAGATCGAGCATCGAAACGAACTGGGAGAATACCAGAACCTTGTGACCTTCCTCGTAAAGCTGGTCGAGGAGGTAGAAGAGGGATTCCATTTTCGCCGATTCTTCCTTGAGATATTTCGGATCGATCAGGCCCGGATGGCAGCAGATCTGGCGCAGGCGCATGAGGCCTTGTAGAATCGCGAACGAATTCTTTTTGACCGCTTCGTCCGAGTCGAGGCCGAGGAGGGCTTTTTGGATGCGTTTGAGCTCGTTCTTGTAGAGTTCGAGCTGAACTCCCTCCATTTTGGAATAAACTTCCTCCTCCGTTCTTGGTGGGAGATCCTGTGCTACCTGCAGTTTCGTGCGACGTATCAGGAAGGGGCGAAGACGCGAGGCCAGGCGCATTTGGGAGAGAGGGTCCTTGCGTTTGTCGAACCGTTTCTTGAAGTAGGCTCGGGAGCCAAGGACTCCCGGCATGGCGAAGGCCATCAGCGACCACATGTCCAGCAGGCGATTTTCGATCGGCGTGCCGGTGAGCACCAGTCGGTTCTGGGAGTCGAGCTCACGCGCGCATTTGGCGGCTTTCGAATCCGGGTTTTTGATTTGTTGGCCTTCGTCAAGAATGGTGGTGAGCCACTTGATCTCCGTGAGTTCCTCACCGCAAACCCGCAGTTGCGCGTAATTGAGGACAAGCATGTCGATGTTGTTTTGGATGTGATCGACATTGATGTCGTCTCGGTTCTTGAGGATTTTGACCCTGAGTTGCGGGGTGAATTTTTCCGCTTCGCTGTACCAGACATCGAGAACCGATTTGGGGCAGACAATCAGGGCGGGTTTGTGAGGTGCGCCGCTGTCCTTGTGCTTTTGGAACAACCACAGGATATAGGTGAGTGACTGGATCGTTTTTCCGAGTCCCATGTCATCCGCGAGAATTCCGCCGAAGTTGTTTTCAGAGAGATATGCGAGGAACTTGAAGCCCTCGACCTGATAGGGGCGCAGCGTTGCGTTGAGGCCCTCCGGAATATCCGGGTTGACCTCGATCTTGATGTCGTTGGCACGATTTTTGATCCGCTCCCAGGCTTTCGGATCGAAAACCTCCGCGGCTTTCGGGTCTGCCAACTGGAGCGCGTGCATGCGGTGTGTTTCACCGGAGAGATCGAACGGATCGAGACCGAGTCGTGTGACCGCCTCGCGTTGATCCGCATCGAGTTTGATTTCCAAGCGCATCCATGAGCCATCCTCCATACGGACGTAACCGCCGCGGGCAGCGACCAACTGTCGGATTTGTGCTTTGGAAAGGTTCACTCCCTGCACATCAATCACGATGCGGAGGTCAAACCAATCGATATCCTGCCCGACGACCTCGAAGCGGACCGCCGCGGTCACCGGGTCGTTCAGAATGGATTTGAGGCGGAGATCAATATCGAGTTCGATGTCCGCCGGCATGGAACGGACCCACTCTGCGAATTTTTCCGGAAACTGTTTGGTGATCCGGGATTTGAAAGAAATGAGTTTTTCATCGTAAGCAAGCGACATTTCATCGAGAATCGCGGGTACAGGATGAAGGGGTTCACGGGCGAAGCGCATGAGTTGTTTGCCTTTGACCGATTGCTGTTCGACCAGCTCCCAACCGTCTTTGGTAAGGCGCTCCGTGCGAAGTCCTTTCGCCTCGATCGCGGTGACGTCGACGACCAGGTGTTCGGTTTCCGCGGCAGTGAGGCCAGCCACAAGTTTCATCTCGAGCTTCGGTTTGAGCTCCAGATCGATGACACGTTTGACCAGGGATTCGGGCAGGGTGGCACCGATTTTCCGGAGAAATTCCACACCTTCCAGTGAATCGATCACTTTTTTCGGTATATGATAACGAGGCATGACCTCGGTTTCCTCCAGCCAACGAGGCGGGCCGGGAAAGACCGTTTCATCGGATTGGTACAGCACTTTGCGTCCCGGCAAGAGACGGACCGAGTGGGAAACATTCTCACCGGCAGCCGTGACGAGCTGCAGGGCGAAAGAGCTGGGATCATAGGGTTCATCCTCGCAAACCCATGACAGTGCGTCTTCGACCACGCGGAAAGGTTTGTCATCGAGGTTGACCAGATAGCCGGTCAGGGCTGGCTGCTGGAACACTCGGTTCATGAAACGGCAGGATTCCTCCTGGTCGAAGTCGAGCGTTGTATCGCCGAGTTTGCGGTAATAAGCGAGATAGTGTTCCCAAAGGGTTTGTGAGGAGGCGTCCATCAGCAGCGCGCCTTCCTGGTGGAGGGCGACATAGCGCTCGATGTCGACCTTTTCCCGAAGCTGAAGAAATTGGGCGTTGGGCCTTTCCTCGCGGATTTCGAGACGGGCCTCGTTGATGGTGGCGACAAGGCGGAAACGGACAGTCAGCGGAGCATCCTGCGGAGGTCGTTCGTTGACTTGTTCGATTCGGTCATACCAAGCGGCGACTTCCCGCTCTTGCTCCCACTCGGCCATTTTTTTCTGAACCGCACCCAGATCGGTGATGACCGACATGAATTCGGGGTAGGGGAGTTTGCGCTTGTAAAAGGCGTATGCCAAGTAGTTCCAGAACTCCATGATGTCGCCCGGTGGCATGGGCCAGAGTTCAAGGGGTTCATAGGTGGTGATTTCCCAGCGGGGGTTGATCCGCACCATGTCATGGTCGTGCAGTTCGCCCTCGATCACATAGCGCCGGTAACGTTTTTCGATTTTGGTCACGAATTCGGCTTCTTTGTCGTCGAGCTCGCGACCCAATTTTTCCTCGATGATGTCCAGCACGGGAGTGTCATCGAATTCGTTGGGGGATTCCGGGAGGTCTTCTCCCCGGTGCATGCGCTCCACCATCGTTGCGTATTGGCAGGCGGCGGAGACGACTTCATCCTCAGCGGTGCAGGATCCGAACCAACGGTTTCCCTGAAGACGCAGGGAAGTTCGGTGCGTGCCGGTTTCATCTTCCACACGACCTTGGATAAACAGATGATTTCCGAAGATTTGAGTGACTGCACCATCTTTCTGCAGCATGTCCCCCCGTTTCCGAGCTTCCTCCGGAAAAGAATTGAGGAAATTGAGTGTGGCGCGATCAGGATTCATAGGCGTGATGAGATAAAGGTAGATGGATGGCGTTCCGTTGGCGGGGGGGGAGAATTCTATGTCATGAAACCCATTTTGTGCAACAGGAAGTTTCCGCCATCTTTCACCCCAAGATCGGAGAAAGCGCTTGATGGACTTGAGTCGGGCAGATTGGATGAAGGTAGTTCTTCCATAACCTTCAATATGAGTCTCCGCAAGCAACTGAACGATGTTCTTCCGTCCTTACTCCCATTCAGTCCCAGTGAGGCGATCAAGGGAACCGAGCTGATTCGTCTGGCAAGGTTGAATTTGAACGGGAACTATTCGGACGCATCCTTGCGTTATCATTTTTCTATCATGTCCTGCGATCCGACTTCAGCGATTGCGAAAGTGGAAAAAGGTCAGGGTTATTACCGACGCAGCGAACCGCTTCCCGCCTTGTCCGGAGCCCAGGAGCTTTTGGCATGGAAGCAAGGCAGGCTTGATGATCTGAACAGCGACGAAAGCGTCGACCATGCGGTGTTGAGGATACGGAAATTTCGCGCGGTGGTGTCACGTTATTTCGAGATCAACGGACGTTTTCCTTATGTGTTCCGTGATCCGTTTTCGAATGAATCTCCGATCGGGAATTTATGGAAATATCCGGAATTGGTGTTGGTTGACTGGGAGACAGGCGGATCATCGGACGAAGAGATGTCGCTTGACGAGGAGATGTTAGATCTCAAGCAGCGTCTGGGAATCACGCCGTTCCGGTTGCATACGGCACGACTCCGCCTGTTGCCTTCTTTGACGAATTACCGGGAGGATTTTTTCCAAGCGCTTTCGGTTTCCCAGTGGGCGCAAGGAGGAGAGTTGATCTACGCAGGACCTATCGCGGATGAGGCACTGGCTGACGGTTTGCGAAAACTAAGCGCCCAATTCGGGCTGGGCGTCACCTCCTTCGGGCTAACGCCTGAAGTGTTGGACGAATTGCCCCGTCCCGCGCAAATCCTCAATGCCCACCCCAAGGAGACCGAGGCGATCATGGCCAAACTGGATGTGAATCGGCTCTCCGGCATGCAATCCCGCACCCAATTGGACTGGGTCGCGCTGATGTCCATGAGATCCGAGTCCCGGGATGCCGAGAAATTGGTGTCCTGGCTGAAGCGCTGCATCGACGAAAGGCGTGCAGAGCCGTTCAAGGACGAGTGATTTGTACGCCGTTTTTCGGACAATTTCTGAGAAATCTGCTGGAGTTGTGGCGTTTATCTGCCATGTTTGCTCATCCTCCAATTCGAGCTTCTGCTCTGCTTCTAGATGTCCACTCAACCTCACCATCATCATGCCATTCCGGAGAGTCTGAAAAGACAATTGGAGTCGTTCCGCAGGCAGTTGTGGTATCGAAAGGTGGCTGAAACCATCGCTTTGGGTCTTGTCGGGTTGTTTTTCTCTTTCCTCTTGCTCTATGGATTGGATCGGATCTGGCAGACGCCAATTTGGGCGCGTTTGCTGATCATGCTGGCCGGTGTGTCCTTATTCATGGGGTTTGCCCCGTATTGGCTGCATCGTTGGGTCTGGGGGCACAGACAGGAGGGTCAATTGGCTCGTCTGATCGCCAGGAAATTTCCGGGTCTTGGGGACCGCTTGTTGGGTGTCATCGAACTCCAGGAACAGGACGAACATGGCGATTCCCTATCGCCACGTCTTCGTGAGGCGGCAATGCAGGTGGTCGCGGCCGAGGCGCAGAAACGCGAATTGGAAGCGGCCCTGCCGGCCGCTCGTCACAGAAAATGGGGCTTGGCTGCCATGTTTCTGCTTGGCTTGGTGGCCACCGCTTTCGTGTTCACACCGAAAGCGGGCATGAATGCGTTGGAACGCTGGTTGAAGCCTCTCTCCGATGTGGAACGTTACACGTTTACCCGGCTGGATCACCCTCTGACGTATCTCGCAGTGCCTTACGGAGAGGCATTTTCGGTCAAACTGAATCTCGATGCTGATTCCGAACAGCAGCCGGAGCTGGCCATCGGGCGCCTTGGTGAACAGCCGGAAGTCTACGCCAGACTTCGCAAAAGCGCCTATGAGTTCAAATTTCCCGGTCAGCAGGAATCCGGGTCGATCATCTTCCGTATTGGCGACCTCAGGCATCGTCTGTTGATCGAACCCAAGCAACGCCCGATTGTGACACGCACGACGGTAACGGTTCAACCACCGGATTATCTGAACATACCCGAGATCAAAGCGGATCTGGTTACCGGTGAGATTACCGCGGTCGAGGGTAGCAAGCTTACGTTCATGATGGAAACCAGCAGTCCACTGAAAAGCGGCACGTTTGGCCCGACCAGCATATCCGGTGAGTTGGTTCAAGCCGGTGATTTCCTATCGGTTGATGGCTCCCTGAAGATCAGTGGCCTGATGGCCGGGTTTGGGCCGATTGATGCCGGTCATGTTCCATTCTCGATACCTTTTTCCTGGATGGATGAATTCAACCTGGCTGGCGGGCAGGGTTATAAAATTCGTGTCGATGCCGTCAAGGATGTCCCGCCGGTTGCTTACATCCAGGGCTTGGATCGGCAAAAGGCAATCCTTCCCGAAGAGGTGTTGGATTTCGAAATCGTTGCAGAGGATGATTTCGGTATCAAAAAAGCAGGGATCGAATGGAGCGGAGCCGGTACCTTGCCGGGAGAGGCCCCCAGCACATCCGGTGAACTTGTCATTTCCAACGGCGGACCTGAGACCCCGCGGATTTCCGAATCGGCATCTTTTTCCCCAGCCGCATTCGGCATCGGGCCTCAGCGTATTTTGCTACGTTCTTTCGTGGAAGACTATTATCCCGGACGAGGGCGCGTCTATTCGCAACCCGTCATGATCTATGTCCTGAGCCGTGAAGAACACGCTCAGTTGCTGAAGAACCAGTTCGACCGCGTGCTGAGTGAGTTTGAAGATCTCTCACGCAAGGAATTGAATTTGTTGGATGAAAACAAACGCCTGGAGAAGCTCGATGGCGAAGAGGTGCAATCGGATGAGGGTAAGGAGCGTTTGGCCGATCAAAAGCGCGCGGAAGATGAAAACATTCGTGCGATGGAAGAGATGAAAAAACGCATGGAGCAACTGATGAAGGATACCGCGCGCAATGGCGACATTGATAAGGAAACCATGAAAAAAATGGCTGAAGCCATGAAGTCCATGCAGGAGCTTGCCGAGAATGACATGCCTGAAGTGAGTGATCAGCTCAATGAGGCGGGCGAGTCTTCCAATACTCCCGAGAAAGCCAAGGATGATGTCAAGAAAGCCGTTGAAAAGCAGCAGGAGGTCGTGAAGAAAATGGAGAAAGCGATCGCCCAAGCCAAACAGGCAAACGAGCGTTTTGAGGCCAGCACTTTCGTCACACGTCTGAAGAAAGCTGCCGAGGAACAAAACGCCATCAAGAACAGCTTGCTCAACAGTCTCACACGGATCCTTGGTGTCCGTGAATCGGATATCGATCCCAAAGACCAACGCATGCTCGACGAATCACAGAAACAACAGATGCTGACGGCTGCTGATGTGCGATGGATTCAGGAGGATCTCGGCCATTATCATGCTCGCACCGGCGACGAAGCCTTCCGAAAGGTCATGGACCTGATGCGTGAGAGTAAAATCAACATGATCGAAAACCAAAGTCCTCTTGATGTGTCAGTCGATCTGGGTCTCGAAAAAGTGAAGGTCAAATTGAAATCAAACCATTCGTATGAGGCTGTTGAAGTGGCAAGCCGCACGGCTGACAAGTTCAACGAGTGGGCTGCATTCCTCGAAGGATCGATGGATGAGGACGGCAACGGAGCGGGAGGAAGTGGTGATGGAGGAGGCGCGCCCGATGCCGAAGACGAGGATTTTGAATTCATGCTGCGGGTCATGAAGATGATTCAGCAACAACAGGATTTGCGATCGAGAACCCGAGTGCTTGAACAACTCAAACGAGATGCCAATCTGAAAGAGTCTCCCTGATATGAAATTTCACACCTTTTCCATCTTTCTCGTTTTTTCCTCATCCGTCCTCGTTGCGGATCAGGAAAAACCGAGCAAACAGGAAGCTTTGAACCAGCACGCAGCCGGAGCTGAAAAAGTTGCCGAAGAACAGGATGAGTTGTCTGCCACCGTGCAACAGCTCGGAATGGAACAAACGATTCCGGAGGTCATCAAGCTTCTATCCGAAGTCGAAGAAATCATGGATGAAACGACCGACTACCTTTCCGAGCCTGACACAGGCGGACGCACCATCGCCGCTCAGACCGAGATCATCGAAAAAATTCATCAAGCCGCAAAAAAGAAGCAACAACAGCAACCAAGCGCTGGAGGTGAGGCCGGTAGCGCGATGATGGACATGATGGAGCGCATGATGGGAAAAGGCGAAGGTCAGGGAAAAGGTCAGGGAAAAGGCAAAGGTGAAGGCCAGGGCGAAGGCGAGGGTGAGGGGGGAAACAAAGGAGGCCAGGGATCGGGTGGAGAGTCGAACTCGGGCAATGATTCATTCGGTGGTCCCCATGCGGGGAAGTCCGAGGAAAGACGGGTTCCCAAGGCGGCAGGTAAAACCGGAAAAAATTTGCCCGATGAATTTCAGGCGGTGTTGGATGCATACAATCGTGGAATGGAGGGTCTTGAAAAATGATGGATCGTCGTCATTTCATTACCCTTTTCGTCGGTTCTCTGACTTCCGCGCGCGCCCAAGGCTTGCTGGATCGTAGGGACGACCGCATTCCCGCTCAGGTCGATGTCATTTATACCCGTGGTCTGGCATATCTGTCGAAAAGCCAGAACGCACAAGGCTTTTGGAATGATTCATCCGGCGACGAGCCCGGTGTGGTGGGTCTTTGTATCACGGCGTTTCTTGCCCACGGTGATGATCCGAACCATGGCCCCTACGCCCAGAACATCCGGCGTGGTTTGGATTACCTGTTATCCAAACAAAACAAGGTCAAGGACAACGGTTATATCGGTTCCACCATGTATACGCATGGTTTCGCGACGTTGGCTTTGGCGGAAGCTTATGGGGTGGTGGACCATCCAAAGATCGGGGAAGGGCTCAGAAAGGCCGTTGAACTCATTCTCAGTGCCCAGAAGCGCAATCCCTTCAATGGCTGGCGCTACACGCCCGATGCTCGCGATGCGGACTCAACGGTCTCAGGCTGTCAGATCGTGGCTTTGCTCGCCGCACGCAATGCCGGTTTCCCCGTTCCCGATGATGCAATCAAAAAAGCGCTCGCCTATATGGCAAATTGCCGCGCTGCAAACGGTTCCTACGGATACACGAATTCCGCAGGTGGCAAGCCCACCCTGACAGCGATTGGTTTGCTTTGTTTTGCACTTGCCAAGGACAAGGATAACAAGGCGTTCCAAGCCAGCTTGAATTATCTGAAGAAAAACATGGATTTTCGAGATAGGAGTTATCCTTACTATTTTGAATATTACATGTCCCAAGCGTTGTTTCATGCCGACGATCAGGCATGGGCGGAATGGAATGAGAGAAATATCCGTTATCTCGGGACGATTCAGGCTTCGGATGGCTCATTCCTTGGAAACCATGGCCAATCCTTCAGCACAGCCGGTGCGTTGCTTTCCTTGGCGCTGAATTACCGTTACTTACCGATCTACGAAAAATGATGAAACACCTGATCACCAGCATCGCGCTTTTTCCTTTCCTCGCTTCGGCTGCGCACCCGGACCTGCTCATGTTTGACAACGGGGATCAGCTTCATGGTGAGTTCTGCGGTATTTCGGATGCCGCCGGAGTTCTCTGGAAACGTCAGAAAGCCGATCCAAACAGCGTGAATTTCAATTCCAATGACATTCGCAAGGTGGTCTTGAGAGGAGGTATGCCAGAACGCTCGGAAGCGTCCCATGCTTATGTCGGTACGGTCAATGGCGACCGGATATCCGGAAACGTCAGGGAAGCGGATGAGAAACGCGTAAGCATACAAACGGAATTTGGCGGCTTGATGGAGCTTCCACGGGATCATGTCGGAATCATCGCTCCGAATCCCATGGGAGGCAGGGTGCTCTATTACGGGTCATATAGGAAAGATGATTGGGAGCAATTGGAGAACCGTATGAAAAATCCGATCCGTATGGCGGATGCGAAACCCGCGATCCCCAAGGAAGAGGCCATATGGAATTTTGCCGGATCCGCATGGTATTGGAAGCACGAGCAACCCTCTTCGGCATTGGTCAGGAAAACAGGCATGCCGGATCGCTGTGTGTTACAATTTGATCTCGCATGGAAAAACAGGCTATCTGCGATCATCGCTTTTCATGCCGATTTCAAACCGTTGGAATCCAAACAGGATGAGCGGCGCGACCCGTTTGGCGGAGGCCATTCCGGTTACCTCGGACATTTGCCGGGGATTTTCGGCTCGAGTTACATCCTCCATATCTATTCGAATTACTTTGTTCTCTACCGTGCCGGCTTCTCCGAAGATGGTCTTCCGCTGATGGAGCGCCTGCAGTCCAGGAATTCGAATCTCCGGCTGGAACATGCAACGAATGCGAAGATCGAAATCCGTTGCAATCGTGATGCCGGAACCATCATGCTTCAGGTGGATGGTCAGTTTGCCGGGGAGTGGGACGAGGGTCCTGCCGTAAGGGACGCGAACGGAAAGATATCGCAAGGTTATCGGACTCAGGGAAATGGTTTTGGTTTTATCTCACACATTGAAGGCTCGGCCATCCGCGTATCCGACATCGTGATTGCCGAATGGAACGGTATCCCCGATTCCGCACGCAGCCTGGAATCCGATACGGATGATATCGTTTTGCTCAACAACGGTACGGACCGTTATTCCGGAAAAATCACTCATATCAGGGACCAAAAAGTCAACCTGATCGGCCGTTTCGGCAACTTCTCCCTGCCTTTGTCGGAAATTGCCGAAATTCGTTTTGCCAAATCTGGTTTGGCCGAGATCAATCCGGATCCGAAATCCTCGGTGAAGGTCAGATTCCATCCTCTTGGCAGCATCAGCGGCAAACTGCTTTCTGGCGATTCGGGAAAAATCACTCTGAATCATCCATCTGCCGGCGGGGTGACAGTCGATCTGACCTCCGCGATCATGCTCGAATTCAAACCAACCCAAAGCTATCTGGATGACTGGAATGCGGAGTTTTAATCACATCATCTGCCACTTCTTCATCGTGGCTTTTGCATCTGTTGCGGGTGCTGCCGAGGTCTTGTTTTCCGATAACAACAAGATCACCGGAGAAGTGCTCACCATGGAAGAAAACGGCTCGATCGCCTTGATGACGGAGTATTCCGACAAGCCTCTGAATATCCGTGGGGAAAATGTCCAAAAAATTGCTTTTGGCAATCCCGATGAAGCGGGGATCATGCCATCGCAGATCATCACCCTCATCAACGGTGATTCCATACCCGTCACGGTAACAAGTTTCGTCGATGGCGAACTGCATGCGAACTCTCCTGTCCTCGGTGATCTTCGGATTCAGCGCGAAAAAATTGATTCGCTGCAGAACGGCTTGTCTTCCCAGAAAAACATCTATCGGGGCCCACGGGAGATGTCCGAGTGGCAGGGTGCCGGTGATCAGGTGGCGACATGGAAATGTGAGAACAACACGCTCAAGGCTACGGGTATCGGCTCCATTCAAAAGAATCTCAAATTACCGGAAAATTATGCGATCAGGTTCAAACTGAAGTGGAGGTTCAATCCGAACTTCAAATTGAATTTCAGCGACCCCCTCACGCCAAACGGCCAGCCTGCGGATCGTTATTTCCTGCAGTTCGGCAGGGCGGGCATGGAGATCAAGCGCGAGTCGGCCGGTCAAACTCGCTATTATACGATCGCCATGATCAACCGCCAGCCTGACGCTTTTGAGAACAACGAGGTGTTGATAGAAATTCGTCTCAGTCGAAAAAGCGGTCGTATGGAACTATACATCAACAATGAACTTGAGGGTCGCTATCTGGACAAGAATGTTCCGGTTGGAAACGGTATCGTACTGACAAGTTCGTCCCGAATCGAATCGGAACTGAGTGTCACGGAAATTGAAATCAATGAATGGAACAACGGCACGGTTTCCCCCAAAGCTGAGAATCGGGGTAGCGGTAAGGAAGATGCGTTGATTGGTCGCAACAGTGAGCGTTTCGGTGGCAAATTTATCTCGATTAACGATGTTGCTGGACAGAGGGTCTACCGTTTCAAAAGCAATTTCCGGGAAGAACCGATCGATCTTCCAGAGGCTGAGGTGTCCACCCTGTTCTTTTCAACTGCCCCGGATGCGAAAGCCGAATCCCCATCGGGTGATCTTCTTCTTTTGAAAGGTCAAACATCCCTGAGATCGGTCAAATCCGTCTTTTCTGGAGATTTGATGAACATCACGCATCCATTGCTGGGTGTGATGAATCTCAACAAGGGCGATGTGATCAGGTTGGAACGCAAAGAGATTACCAGCAAGACAAAGATTCCAAAACCATGAAAGCCATTTTGCTGTCCATTGTCCTGACCGTTCTGTCTCTTGGCAATCAGGATTCCGCTACCGTTCGCTTTGCCAATGGCGACGAACTGTCGGGCCATGCTCTTGCAATCGGTAAAGATCGTATTTCATGGCAATCCAGCCTGCTAGTGGAGCCTGCAGATCTGAAACTTTCACATATTCTGGATGTTCGCCTGCCCTCAAGGTTGCCGTCCGATGATACGCCGCAGCCAAGCCATGAAGCCGTGCTGGAAATCACCAATGGTGATGTGGTGAAAGGAGCGCTGGTTGCCATGAATGACCGCGAGATCATGCTCAACACATGGTATGCCGGAAAGCTGGTGTTTCCGCGGCTGAATGTGAAATCAATCAGGATCCAACGTGTGATGAAGGTGTTCTATCGTGGACCTGACAACCTCGGCACATGGAAGATCTCCGGCAATCCGGAATCCTGGGCTCTGGACAACGAGCGTTTTGTTGCGAGCGGTTCCCGAGGCGGGATCGCAAGGGATTTCGATCTGCCTGATGAATATGAAATTTCATTTCAGTTTGATTGGCGCGGAATGCTCAGGGGGCGTATGGTTTTCGGCTCTTCGGATGTTCATTCCATTGCTCCGGATACGGGTTATGAAATGAATTTCCAATCTTCCATGGTCAATCTGAGGCGTCTCAATGACCGCAATTGGCTAGGTACCCAGAGCAATCTCTCGGCATTCCGAAAAAATGAGTCGGCTAAGATCGACGTCAGAGTCAGCAAGAAAACAGGAAAAGTTTTGTTATATGTGGATGACGAGCCAGCAGGGATTTGGAGCGATGCAAGTTTGAAAGATTCCAAGGGAAACGGCATTCATTTCATATCGGACATGCAGATGGGCAATTCTCAAGCCGCACATTCGATCGCCGTTTCCAACATCGTGGTTCGTGAGTGGGATGGCTATTTGGATGAAAAAGTCGCCGGCGAATTGTTGATGAAAGAGCAAAGGATGCAAGGATTCAACTTGGGTATGCGTGAGCCCAGCGAACCGGTGAAAGCTCCCTTGCCAAAAGGCAGGATGATTCTCGCAAACGGCGATACCATCGAAGGTGATGTTGTTGGGGTGGATGATGAGCAGATCAGGCTGAAAACCCCTTTTTCCGAGGTGAGCTTTCCTGTGTATCGTCTCAGCAGCATACCGCTCGAAAGTGGGGAACACGAAACCGCCAAACTGGAAAACGGTGATGTTCGTGCAAGCTTGGCGGACGGATCGAAACTGGTGTTCCGACTTGATGATGTGAAGGATGGGAAATTGTTGGGGTTCAGCCAGAATTTCGGTCACGCAACATTCGATCAAAGCGCTTTCAAACACATCCAGTTTAATCTCTATCCGAAAAAGAAAGCTAACTGAGGCGGTTCCATGAGTTTCTCGGGTGAGTGGAATTATCCGTCGGATCTGCCTGTGGTCACCAGGCGCACCGAGCTCAGGAATGCGATACATAAGCATCAGGTCGTTGTCGTGGTGTCAGATACAGGTTCTGGAAAAACTACGCAGCTGCCGAAAATCGTCGCAGAGGCACTGGATATGCATGGAGAGCAGTCCCGCAGTTCTGTGATAAAATGGATCGGTTGCACACAACCGAGGCGTATTGCAGCCGCCTCGGTTGCAAGGCGTGTTGCAGAAGAACTTTCCGTGCCATTGGGTGGATTTGTCGGTTACCAAGTGCGTTTTGACGACTGCACATCCAGCGAGACGCGCATCAAGTTCATGACGGATGGCATCATGCTCGCCGAGACACAAGGTGATAGGGATCTCAGCCGTTATGATGCGATCATTCTCGATGAGGCCCATGAGCGTTCGCTCAATATCGACTTTCTGCTCGGCTATTTGAAACGCGTGCTGGAGCGCCGACCTGAGATGAAACTTGTCATTTCATCCGCCACGCTGGACGCCGGTGCGTTCGCCGATTTCTTCGGTGATAAAACGCCGGTGATTGAGGCAGCTGGCAGGATGCATCCCGTGACGGAACTATTTCTACCGGGAAATGACGATGAAGATCTTGCTCCCCATGTCGCACGGGGAGTCGATTTTCTGAGTGATATCGAACCCCATGGCGATATCCTCATTTTCCTGCCGGGAGAAAGGGAGATCCGAGAAGCGGCGGAATTATTGGAAGGAAGAAATCTGCGGAACACCGAGGTGCTGCCGTTATACGCAAAGCTGGGAATGGGCGAGCAACAACGCATTTTCCAACCCGGTGGGAAACGTCGGCTGATTCTGGCTACCAATGTTGCGGAAACCTCGCTGACTATACCGCGCATCGCCTGCGTGATTGATTCGGGTTTGGCTAGGGTAAGCCGCTGGGTTCCTTCCCGTGGCATCCAACGTTTGCAGGTCGAGCCTGTCAGTCAAGCAAGTGCGCGCCAGCGCAAAGGTCGTTGCGGTCGTGTTCGGGATGGAATATGTCTGCGGCTTTATGGGGAGGAAGATTTGTCGGATCGATCAGAATTCACCGATCCGGAGATCCGCCGCAGTTCACTTGCGGGCGTGATTCTGCGGATGAAAGCGCTGGGTCTCGGTGAGATTTCCGAATTTCCATTCATCGATCCACCGAGCCCCAAGGCCATCTCCGAGGGGTATCGTACCTTGCGTGAAGTCGGCGCACTTGATCATGAAAAACGCCTCACTGACATGGGCCGCAAGTTGGCGAAGTTGCCGCTGGATCCGCGGATGGGAAGAATGTTGCTGGAATCAAGGCATGAGCATTGCGAGTCCGAAGTCACGATCATTGTCGCAGGACTGGAAACCAGCGATCCGCGGGAGCGGCCTGCTGAAAAGAAACGGGATGCGGATGCCTCACACGCGCGCTGGAGCGATCCCGATAGCGATTTCATTTCGATGCTCAATCTCTGGCGTGATGTCTCGGTATATCATGACGGCCGGAAGTGGAGATGGAATCAACTTCGGAAGTATTGCGGCAAACATTTTCTCAACGCGAAACTCGTCACGGAGTGGGGCAATGTGATTGAAGAATTGAGTGAAATCTCGAATTTCAATTTTCGGAATCCGCCGGAGATTTTGGATTATGGTGCCATCCATCGCTCCCTGTTGGCAGGTGCGCCGAGACAGTTCGGTCTCTGGGATAAGGAAAACAAAGCCTATCGCAGCGCATCAGGCGGCTTTTTCTCGGTGTTTCCCGGATCTGCATTGTTCGGTCTGAAGAATCGCAATGAATGGGTCATGGGACTGGAACTGGTTGAGACCACCCGATTGTGGGCAAGACGTGTGGCGAAGATTCAACCCGAATGGGTTGAGATTGTGGCTCCCCATCTGTGCCGTAGCCGTTACGGATCGGCGTATTGGGATGAAAAGCAGGGTGCAGTGTATGGCGATGAAACCGTGATCTGCGGGGGGCTGCACGTCATTGAGGGACGGCGTGTGCATTACGGCAGGGTGGATAAGAAGACCGCTCACGAGGTTTTCTTGCGTGAAGCGGTGATTGGCGGAGGGCTTCGACGAAAGTCCCGATATCTTGAGCGCATGGAGGCGTTGCGCGCGGAAATCAAGGAACTCGAGGACAAGTTACGCAGGCCGGGAATGCTCTGGAGCGAAGACGCCTTGATGCGTTTTTTTGCGGCAAGAATTCCCGCACAGATCTTCACTGCTGCTGATTTCCACAAATGGTGCCAGCAGAATGAAGATTGCCTCATGCTGAGCATGCAGGATGTCGTATGGGAGGAATTGAGCGGTCTTGAATTTTTCCCGGATTGTTTGAAACATGGAGGCGAGGAATATCCGGTTTACTATCGATGTGCTCCGGGTGAACGCGACGATGGAGTTACCATCGGTGTGCATGTGGATCAGTTGCCGAGTCTGCCCGAATGGTTGCCGGAATGGGGAATCGATGGAAATCTGGAGCAGCGTGCCGAATTGCTCATGCGCGGATTGCCCAAGGATTACCGGAAATCATGCCAGCCTGTTTCGCAAATGGCCGCGAGTTTTGCCGAACTATGGGCAGGTGCTCCGAAAGAAAAAGGAATCCTTGAAACACTCGCCGAGTATCTTCGTGAACGTAATGGCTCTCAGATTCCCGCATCAGAGTTCGATCTGAAAAAACTACCCGATGATTTGATCACGAAAATCTGGGTCTGCGATGATGATGGAGAGGAGTTGGCCATGGGAACCAATGTTTCCGAGCTGAAGCTCCGATTGGCAGATCGGATGCGCGAACGCTTCGAAGCGGCCGCCACTGCGGATATCGAGAGATGTGGCATGAGTGCTTGGGATGGGGAAGCGCTTTCCGAGCAGGTCATGACCGCCGGCGGACCCGCGTATCCCGCGCTTGTTGACGAGGGAGATGCCGTAGGCGTAAGAGCGTTTGCGGATCTTCACGAAGCGCTCGAGTCTCATCGCAGGGGAGGATCCAGACTCTTTATTTTAGGTGCCCAGCCCGAAGTCGATCACCTACGGAAAAATTTCCCGATCGGATTACGTTCAAAAATCGAGATGAATCGCCTTGGAATTGATCATGATGACCTGATCATGCTGACTGCCGAGGGTTTAAATGACGGATCCTTTCCCAGAATTCCTGAAAAATTCACGAAACGGATCCAAGATGTGCGGGGTCGGTGGTTTGATGTCGGAACCAGAATCGGCACGGTGTTGGATGAGATTGTATCTGCAGAAAATGATGCGAGGCAATGGATCAACCATCACAAAGGAGATCGGAATTTCGGCGTGATTTCGACAGATCTCGATGAACAACTCTCATGGCTGCTGCGTCATCATTTTGCCCGAACCACCCGCTATGAAAACTTTATCGATCTGCCGCGGAAATTCCGTGCCATTCGTACCCGAATCTCGCGCATCGCGAGTTTGCCTTTGGCCAAAGATCTGGAGAAATTGGACATGATACGGCCGCTCTGGAGCGAGTGGTTCGAGCGTTGGAGACGCAAGCCTGATCAACCGGCTCTGTGGGAGGTAGGATGGTTATTGGAGGAGTGGCGGATCCAAACCTTCGCACCCGAACTGGAGTTGAAGTTCAGGATTTCCCAAAAGATCATTGCCGCGAAGCTGAAGGAAGTTTCTTTTTAGGATTCGTTAAAAAAAATAGCGTGATTCCCAGAATGGAAACGAGAAATGCGGCACCGGTAAGGATGGTCAATGTCAGGTCACGGAGGTTTTTATTGGGTATGAAGCCGAGTTTGTGAAAGTTATTGAAAATGCGGGCTTCGAATTGTTTTTGATCGTCCGTGTGACGGGTGACGGATCCTGTCATGGTCGAAACATAAACTCTGGTTCCTTTGCCATCCTGCAGATCGAATCGATAGACGGGGAGGATCCGGAAAATATTGATATATTCATGGTCGAATGCGGTAAGGTAATCACGCGCGAAAATCCTATCCGTTCCCAAATGAGCAGAAGCGATTTCCTTGGCGAGAATTGTATCCGCATCCGGATTTATCTGACCGTTTGTCGCATCGACATAGATCAAACCACCCTCTGTGAATGCCTGATAGTGTGGTTTTCCTGAGATATTACGTATGTTCACAGCGATCGGTGGCTGATTTGGAAATGCCTCTGCGGGAGCGACCTTGATGGCAGCAAGGTCAAGGGGCGCACTGGTGGGGCGTGCTTCCGGAGGCGGAGATTGGGTGCGTGTCATTACTACGTGAATGATACCACTTCCTGAGGCCATCAGGATACTCATGGAAAAGACGAGTCCTAGATAGCGGTGGAGTTTTCTGATCAATCGTTTCATTTTTTGAGATTTGGCTTGTTGAATGAGGGGTACGGATGGCAGCGCGCTCGGCTTGGTTCGGA
The DNA here is from genome assembly GCA_041170385.1 of Verrucomicrobiota bacterium. GTDB lineage: Bacteria > Verrucomicrobiota > Verrucomicrobiia > Verrucomicrobiales > Akkermansiaceae > Luteolibacter. Next base: position 66,235 of record JBEAZA010000060.1, read on the forward strand.
GTTTCACAGAATGCGGCTATTTTCTGATTCAGAATTTTAATTCAATTCCCATATACACGGAACGACCATCTCCGGGCAGAAATTGCCGTTGATCCGCACCCCCGGCGTTATCGATGACACCATGGGTTGCACTATGGATTTCGTCAGTCAGGTTTTTCGTTTCCACAAACCAAGAGAAACCGTCGGTGATACGTCGTCCGAATTTGAAGCCCAGGAGAGCATACGGATCTGCGGCAAAGGTGTTGCGATGATCGATGAAGGATTTGACGGGAATCCATTCGAATGTCGGACCCACATAGTAGCCTTGATCGTTTTCCCAGAGCAGTTCTCCGCGTATGAGGTGAGGCGGAAGCCCCGCGATACGGTTGTCACCGTATGTCGGATCATTGTCGAATCTGAACATGCCGTAAGTGTAAGCGTTACGCAAAACGATCCGATTGGCTGCGTTCTCGTTCCAAGCTGTTCCCAAAAGATCCAGTTCGGTACCGAACTCGATGCCGTAATGGATGGTTTGATCGGCATTACGGGTAGTGGAAACGAGCGAGACAGGATCCGTGATGGTCAGAAGTTCATCTTCAACCATGGAATAGAATAGGGTTGTGTCCCATTTCGCAAAGCTTCGGCTGCCGCGACTCCCAAGTTCCAGCGTGTTGGCCGTCTGAGCGTTGCGAGCGATGTTCGCAGTGACAGCTTCCGAGAAAGATGGAGGTTCGAAACTTCTCGAAAGCCCAATGAAATATTGGATCTCGTTCATTTCATGCATCAGACCGATGCTTGGAGCGATATGGGCATAGGCGTCGTCATAAGTGGTCAGTGCTCCGGGTGCCGGGGGGGTGTAGAACGGAGGTGTTGCCACGGGATTCGAATACTCTCTCTTGTTATCGCGTGTCGAATAGGCCGCAGCCAATGTCGTGCTCAGACTCCATTCCGGTGTGAAATGATGACGATTTTCCACAAACGTCTCCAGATTCATGGCTGTTTGGTCATCCCTGTTGCGAAGTGCGCCGCGGCTACCGTTTTGATTCAGAAATACCGAGTTGTTGGTGTTGCCATAGGTGAGGGAGAGTCCGGATCTGAATTCGTTCTTGCGTCCGTCAATTTCACCATGGTTTGAGAATTGCATTCCGGTTGCCAGGTCATTGGAAAGTTGATCAATCACGCCGGCAAAGGGAGTGATCGGGTGATCCAGATCCTTGTAAGTCCATGCGGAATAAAAATCCCAGGCATTGTTTCCATCACGCATGGTGGTTTTGTTGGCAAAGCGGAATAGCCGGAAATCGCGGCGGTTATCGAAGTTTGCTGCGCCGAAAAGCGATTTGTCCGCCTGACGAGGATTCGTATTGAGCTCAGCTTTGGTGAGTGAGCCGGGCAGTTCGGAATCGGTCTCAATGGCTGCGATATAAAACCGGGTTTCCAGATCATCACGCAACTGTATTCCGTAGCTGGAAAACAACCGTTGTGCGGACTGCCCAGCGTGATCACGAAAGCCGCTCTGTGAGGCGTGTGATAGTGAGTAATAAAGATCTCTCGACCCCTCGTTGTGCCCGCCCGAGAAACGAGTCCGAAGGTAATCGTAAGAGCCTGCTTCAATGCGTGCCGAGTAGCCCGGAGCTGTGTTTCCGGTGTGCAACAAATAATCGATGGCACCACCCAACGTGGTTGAGCCACGTGATAACGCATTTCCTCCGCGCCAGATGTTGATATGAGAAATGGCGAGGGGATCGATCGCTTGCATGTCAAATCCGCCATCCGCCAAGTTGATCGGTATGCCGTCTTGCATCACGCGGATACCGCGTCCGTGAAACGTGCGTTGCAATCCGGAGCCGCGAATGGAAATTCGGGCTTCGTCGGAACCGAAGCGCGATTGCGCAACAACACCGGGTGAAAGCGCAAATGTATCTGAAAAAGTCGAACTTCTACCTGTTAGAAATCGTTCGGCATCGATGCTTTCGGTTCCACCGGGTATTTTTGCGAGATTGACACGATCCTGTCCGAGACTGGGCTGGGTGAGGCTGGTTGCGGTATTGGCTTTGACGACAGTTTCGTCGAGGTTCTCAGGCGCTGCTGAGGCCAGAGATAATGATAATATGAGAAATCGAAATGGTTTCATTGAAAGGGTGAAAAAGTTTGGAAAAAATTTAGTGGGGATAGGGTGTCATCTCAGAGAACACCGCATGGAATGAGGAGTGAATCGATCCTCCAGACGGGATTTGAAATGCGCGAATGTGGGAGACGCCACGGCGATGGCGCCCTGCCTTGTTGCAGGAACTTCGAATCCGCTTTACGCTCTCGGAGGTGGAACCGGAGGGCCGTGGGCGACGCAAACGTACGTCTCCGCAACGGCTGGAAAACGTACGGGCGGGATCGGGGAGGAAATGGGTTCGTTCAAGCCGACCAGTGCGGGAGAGAAGAGCTCCTGGAAGAGTTTTTGGGAGATCTGAACGGGTTCGGAATCCTGATTCTTTGGATCGGATGTCTTTGCTTGGCTGATTTTTTCGCAAAGATGGCAGGGTTTTTCCCCGCTAAACGTATCGGCAAGTGCCTCGGAAATCGTTGTTTGCTGTGAGTAAGTGATCAACATGTTCGCCCATGCGTAAAGCTGAACCACGGAGTAGGGTCCTCCGACCATGTGGATACAGCCGAGGAAAACAAACAGATGCTGGCAGATACGTTTCAGATCGGGGAAAATGATGTTAAATTTCGATCTCACCCTCGAACACGAAATCGGCCGGTCCGGTGAGGGTGACATTTTTGAATGTTTGGTCCGCGTTTTTTTCGAAGCCGATGGTCAGGGTGTCACCGCCTTTGACATCGACTCTGATGGGTGATTGAGCGCCGGTGAGAAGGTGGTGCAGGAGCGCGCATGCGACCATGCCCGTACCACAGGCAAGGGTTTCGTCTTCGACTCCGCGCTCGTAGGTCCGGATCGCGATATGATCCGGACCGAGAACTTTAGCGAAGTTTGCGTTTGTGCCGCCGGGAGCGAAATGGGAATGATGACGTACGGCACGACCTATCTTGAAGACATCGGTGGATTCCAAATCATCCACGAAGCTGACAACGTGTGGGACTCCGGTATTGAGGAAGTGGAGCGGGGCGGAAAACCCATCGATTTTTGCGGGCGTGTCGAGCTCAAGATCTTTGGGTTCGGACATCGCGATACGCACTTCTTCACCGACGATTTCCGCGGTGAGCGTGCCCGCTATGGTTTCAAAAGATACACTGGAAGGAAGTTCCTCATCCTCGTTGCCAAGATGCGCGGTGAAGAAGCCGAAGCACCGTGCACCGTTGCCACACATTTCCGCCTCACCTCCATCCGCATTGTAGTAACGGAATTTGTAATCGGCTCCCTTTTCAGCGGGCTCGACCGCCAGTAACCCATCGGCACCGATTCCGCGATGGCGATCACAAAGCGCGGCAATTGTATCCTCGTCGAGCGAGACGGATAAGTCGCGATTGTCGATCACGATGAAATCGTTACCGGCGCCATTCATTTTGTAAAAGTGGAGAAGCATGGGAAACGTGAATGATGGATGTCAGAGGCGAGAGATACGATGAAGAGGCAGGGTGGCATGAAAATCGAATGAGGTACCTGCGAGGGACGTATAAGCCGAGAGAAACATAAATCAAGAGCAAGAAAGCCTTTTTCTCCGGTGGATAAACCTCGGCCCTCCGATCTAAGTTCTGATGGCGTCAATCAGGGGTTTTGCAAAATCCCGAACGGCTTGGGCGGGCTCGGTAGGATTCTCTTCGATCTTTTTGACGATGGCGGAGCCAACAATCACGCCGTCGGCTGAGGTTGCGATAAGCCGGGCTTGTTCGGGATTTGATATGCCGAAACCCACACATACCGGTACGTTGGTGTGTTGCTTGATGGCGGCGACCTGGGCGGGGATCGTGGCTGCCGGTGCGGAATGCCCGCCGGTGACGCCGCTGCGCGAAAGCGCGTAGATGAAACCTTCGGCCTTCTCGGCAAGCATTTTGATCCGGTCCGGTGGAGTTGAAGGTGCGATCAGACGGATGTGGGAGAGAGACTTGTTTTCAGCAAGTTCGGTTGACAGTTCGGCTTCGTCCGGTGGGAGATCGAGCAGCAGGATCCCATCCGCGCCAGCGGAGACCGCATCCGTTTGAAAACGCGAAAAACCGTAAGTGAAAATCGGATTGAGATAGGTGAAGAGAACGATGGGGATTTTGTCATTCGTTTCACGAAAAGCTCTGACCAGATCGAGTGTCCGTGACGTGGTCATGCCGGATTTCAGCGCTCGATCCGCGGCCATCTGGTTGACAATGCCGTCGGCCAGCGGATCGGAAAAAGGCAAGCCAAGCTCAATCACATCGGCACCGATCTCAGCCAACGTGTGCATGATTCCGAGCGAGAGGTCGAAAGAAGGATCGCCAGCCGCGATGTAGGCAACAAAGGCTTTTCGGTTCTGTTTTTTGAGAGATGCAAACGTATCGTCGAGACGCATGCGTTCAAGTTAAGCGCTTGATCACAAATTCCAACTTTCAAATTCCAAAAGATTGCACAGGCAGTGCTCGCAAAATCGCATTGGTCATGGGGAAATCGGATTTGACGTCCGCAAATTCAAAAAATCCAGCAGATCCTTTCTCGATTTCTTCAGATCGGGAGGGTTGGTATAGAACATGTGACCCGCTGCATACTCCGCATAGCTGAACTGCTTGAGTATGCCGGGAGAAACCCCGACCATTTGTCGAATGGAGTAATACACGCCCTCGGGCGGTGTCGCGAGGTCGGTATGTGCACCCATGACCAGAATGCGCAGACGAGGGTTGTCATGCAGCGCGCCCAACAGGGTTTCGCTCATGTTGACCACACGGTTGTCCGAACCGTAATTCCAAGGGAATACTCCGGACGTCAGGATTTCATATGGCTGATCTTCCTTCCAGCCGAGCTCATCGCCGAGATATGTCAGCATTGCGGTCGAGAAGGTTTGGTAGGCGAGTGAGTATGACGGATCGTATTCCGGTGAATCAGCCGCGCGATCGGTACTGTCCCAGGCAACTCGGGAATCGAACCGACCGAGCACTTTTCCTTCTTTTCTGAGCAGCTCGGCGCGAAAAACGTTCGGACTCATGCGGAGCTGATGTGTTTTCCATAAATCGGCCGAAACTCCAGATAGCTCGGACAGCCTGTTCGCCGTTCTGTCGAACTCCTCAGGTGTGATCTCATTGCCTTTCAGCAACGCTAACCCATATTCGCCGAAGGCAAATTCCCTCGCTTCTCGGCACAGGGCATCTCGCTCACCACGGACTTTTCCATGATGCAATGCGGTGGTGGCAAACGTGGGTAAAAATACCTGATAAGAAAGCGGGCTGCCGTGTGTTTCGACCAAGGTTCTGAAATCCAAGAGCGAGGAGAGCAGGATCACGCCGTTCAGGCTCATGCCGTAACGGTCCTGAAGGTGAGTTGCCAATCCAGCAGCTCGGATTCCGCCATAGGATTCACCACAGAGATATTTCGGCGAGCTCCAACGATTGTTTTGTGTGATCCATAGCCGGATAAAATCACCCACGGACTCCACATCCTCCTTCAATCCATGAAATTCCTTTTCATCGGTTTTTCCCTCACCGCGGCTGTATCCGGTGGTTACAGGATCGATGAATACCAGATCGCATGCATCGATGATGCTCTGGTCGTTGTCCATGAGACGGGCAGGGGGGGTGATCGGTTGTGTCCCATCACCGGGCAAATTCAGCTTTCTCGGTCCAAGCATCCCCAGATGCAGCCAAACCGCGGATGACCCGGGCCCTCCGTTGAATGCAAACATCACGGGACGATCCGCGACCTTTCCGGCGTTTTCCCGAACATAACTGGTATAGAAAACCGATGCGCGCGGCTCGTCCTTTTTGTTTTTCAGGATGATTTTTCCAACCGTTGCAGTGTAGGAAATTTCTTTGCCATCGATGTTGATCGTTCTCTTTTTACTGATGGGATCGACCTTTTGAGGTGCGGCAGCGGATTGTTTTTCGTCGGGTTTGGGTGGTTCGGCATGAGCCGGGATCAGGCCGGATAGCGATAAGGCGATGAGGGCGGTGAATGCAAAGCAGGGATTCATGGTCGTTTCAAATCAGTGAGATATGCGTCAGATTACCGATTCTGCAAAGCGGTAAAATTCGAAAGATCTGCGGTTTTCAATCGATTCCGTCGTCGTTTCTTATCTAAAATTCATTCGTCATGATCGAGTGCATTGGCCTGAAGGGGGATGAAACAAGACCTTATCTTGAGGATCTGGCGAAACTGCGTTGTGAGGTTTTCCGCGAGTATCCCTATCTGTATGAGGGTGATCTGGCTTATGAGCGCCAGTATCTGGCGCGTTATGCAGAGACAGCGCGCGCGTATCTGGTCCTAGCCAGGTTTCGGAATCAGATCGTCGGAGTCTCTACCTGTATGGCCATGGAGGAGGCGGATCCTGCGTTTCAGGCTCCGTTCACGCGAGAAGGATACGATTTGCGGCACATTTGCTATTTTGGTGAATCCGTATTGTTGCCCGAATTCCGTGGTCATGGGGTCGGCAAGCGATTTTTCGATTTACGTGAAAATTGGGCGCTAACCAACCGGCTTCCGGTGCAGACGTTCTGTTCGGTTTTGCGACAGCAGCATCATCCATTTCAGCCCGACGGCTATCGTCCGCACGATGCGTTTTGGAAAAAACGAGGTTTCGTACGACATGACCACCTGATCGCCGAACTCGACTGGCCGGAGATTGGCTGCGGGCCGGGCATCAGCGTGCAGCACCAATTGGTTTTTTGGCTGAAGTCACCATCTCATCAGCCGCATCCATGATCGTGATCTCGTCCGATTCATCCAGGGAGATCCATCATGCGGTTAAAATTAACAACTTGTTACAATATATGTAATGCAAAGTTTTTGATTCGTTTGGGATATTGGGTCCTCAAACAGGAAGATTCGATGAAACTCCCCCCTCAATGGCCCTTGGAAAAAACGAGTCGCAAGATAAGGAATTTCAGTATAGTACAGACTCCATGGGAATTGGAAATGAGGACATGCAGCGTTTCTGGTTGAAGCAGGCCGAGCGATTGGCGCGCAGGATCAACCTGGCATGGTTTCTGGATGGATTTGCTGCGCCGCTGATGCTGACAGCTGCGCTGGGTTCGGTTCTGGTCCTGGTGTTCCGTCGCGAATTTCCGGAGTTTCATCCCGGTATGCTGATCGGTTGTTTCGGGTTGCTGCTGCTGATTCTTGCTGTGGTTGTTCTCATTCGGGTCAGGAAACGCTTTGAAGTTCCCCGTCAAGCGTTGGTCCGTATCGAGGCGTCACAGGGTCTGAATTCCGCTCTTTCCGCCGCATACCAAGGTATCGTGCCCTGGCCTGATGTCCCGCCTACCC
>JBEAZA010000061.1:0-35673 GCA_041170385.1 Verrucomicrobiota bacterium
TTCTTTTGGCTCGGACGCATTCACACGCAACGCGCGGCCCTGATAATCTTGCCCATCAAGCGCTTCAATTGAAGCATTCAACTGACTTTGATCTCCAAGCGTGACGAAAGCAAACCCCTTGGAGCGACCTGTCTCACGATCAGTGATAATTTTAACCCGTTCGACCGGGCCGAATGCGGCGAAGAGATCAGTGACGTCTTCTTCGGTAGCGGTGTAGGGCAAGTTGCCCACATAAATGTCCATTTTCTTATTCTTTGAATCACGCCATCAATCGATTCATGCTGCCTTTGACCATGGCGTTAAAGATCAAAGACAACGAGCAAACCTGCTATGTAGCGGGAATGACAAAAATTTCCTATTGGAATTTCAAAACCAATGCAAGAACTCATTTTTGGGGGGATTTCACCCCATAAAAAGAAAGAAAACTGGATTTGAGTTCGATGATGGAGTCTATTCCGGGAGATCCGGAAGAGGTGGCGGGATCACCCCCCCATCGTTTGGCAAAGCACCGCCGGTACCTTCGGTCACGGGAATGGTCAGCGTATCCTCACCCCGCAGCGGTTTACCGGTGGCATCGATGATCTGGGCCGTAACGAAAATGATCAGATTGCTCTTGATACGGTTCTCAGCCTCGCTCTGGAACAAACGTCCCAGAACAGGAATATCTCCCAGAATCGGGACCTTGTCTTCTACGATCTGAACATCCTCACGCATCAGACCGCCGACCGCCACGGTATATCCGTCATAAATCGTCAGGGAGGTATCAACGCTGCGCTTCGAGAACACGGGCATCTCGATGCGGTTATCCGTGATCACCAAAGTCACAGGATTGCCGTCGGCATCAACCGACGGGGACAAAATCGGACTTCCGTAATTCACGAAACCTTCGAACTCAACAATCTGAGGAAGGAAGCGGATATCGATCACGAAATCGTTCTCACCCAGAGTCGGCTCGATCTCAAGAGTCACGCCGGTATTTCTGGTGGCAAAGGAGTCGGGCGAAGCTGGGGCGACCGGAACGTTACCGCCACCACCACCACCGCCTTGTCCGCCCTGATTGCCCTGACCGAATCCGCCACCGATGTTTTGCGGAATCTCAGGCGGGGTATAGCTCTCCGGATAAATGAACTCACGGATGACCTCAATCGTTGCTTTCTGCCCGGAACGGGCGGTTACCGATGGAGCAGTCATAAGATCGCTGCCTTTTTTCTGAGCCAGACCGCGCATGATCATCTGCACCTGGCCATCGGAGAACAGTCCGGTCACGCCCAGAATACCCGGAGCCACGGAGGGCGCCTGAGCCGTACGCAGCGGATTGTTGAGAATCGAGTCGATGCTGTTACGGGTCACCGCATAGTCACCGGAGCGCAAACCACCCGTTGCCGTGTTGAACACACGGGAATCCGGAGAAGTGGGGATACCGGGAATCTGGGTGCCATCCACATTGCTCAGGAAATCATCACCGGTTCTGACGGCACCGTTTCCGATCGTACCACCGATACCAAACAGATCGCCGCCGATTCCGCCGATCGGGCTGAAGACCCAGTCAAATCCCAATTCATCATTGTTTTCTTGGGTGATCTCCACAAATTTCGTGGTGATTTTCACCTGCTTTGGCTGGTCATCCGTATGGATCTCGACCAATTGCTCGACCTTGTCGAGTTCGTTCGCGGTATTGGTCACCAACAGACTGCCTGAACCACCGATCGTGGCGGAGCTGCCTTCACCAAAGATGATGCCGTTTTGCCGCAAGAGCTCGATGATCGGGGGGCGCGCTCTGAGACTGTCTGCAGGAGCACCACCGCTAGCGCCGGCAAATGGATCATCGGTGGCCGCACCCGGACCACCATCCGGACCAGCAGAAGAGAGTCGAGCTGAGAAATCCGGCGGAATTCTGAAAGTGCGGGTGAACATTTCATCGCCTTCCTCACTGCGAGGAACCAGACGGACCGAGAAATCATCGACTTTGGTTCGCAAGCTGAGCTTGTCACAAATGGATTTCAACGCGAAGGACAGAGGCACATTGCGAAGACGAAGTTCATCGATCCGCATGTTCGTCGGATCTCCTCCACCCAGCAGACCGCCTTCTTCATCTCCAGCGCCACCAAGCGTGTTATTGCGAGGTCTCTGTATGACAAAATTGACACCTTTTTTTGCCGGATCAAACTCACGGACATCCAGTTCGGCAGCACGCAACCGGAGAAAATCGATCGCCTCCTCCAAGGTCGTATCCTGGAAATCAATGCGGGGAATGATAATGGTGCGGAGCTTGTCATTGATATACGCGACACCATCGGAAGGGCGGTTACCGGTCGATGCGGTCGTATCGAAGGTCGGCACATCGGCAGGTACGGAAAGTTCCCACGCGCTGTCCACTTGCATGAGCAATTCGGCACGCATCTGACCGTAGGCAGCGATATAATAATCACTCTTGGTTTGGGCAAGTTTCTCCATTCCACGGCGAGCTGCGACGTTATATGGATCGATGCGCAGGATGTCCTCATATTCCTTCTTCGCATGATCATATTTGCCGAGATCATAGTGGCCTTGGGCCATGTAAAGCTTGCGGCGCACCTCATCCACATTCTGAGTATGTTTGTAATCGAGTGCGGGATTGTTGCGGATCGGATCATCCAGTTCATTCAGCTCCGTCTTGGCGATGGCATTTTCCGGATCAATCGCCGGATCCAGAACACCCTCAAGCAGCGCGCGAGCCTCATCCTTTTTACCGACTTTCCGGTATTGCTGTGCAAGAGCAACACTCGCATCAGCGAGATGCTGCGTGTAACTCGCGCGCCTGTCAGCGAGAGCAGGAACGGATTTCACATTTCCAAGCGCTTGTTTGTATTTGTCCACCGCTTGCTGGAAATCACCTTTCTGAAATGCCTCACGTCCTTCCAACAACAGACGATCCGCGTCTGCGACGGCTTGCTGGCGACGGATGATCTCGCGTTGAGCGAGGCTGCTGACACCGGGGCCTTCGCCAGTCTGGGCAGAAGAAAACTGGATTGGCATGGTCGCTGCCAACAACATCAGGGAGAGCGCTGTTGGACTGGAACTGGAAAAGGGCGGATTTTGCATAAGGAACGGAAGTTTTCTGGCGATATATTGACGGTTTGGAAAGTGCTTTTTTGACAAATCTGGTGTTTTCAAGAGACCGGTCCGATCAGGGTTGGTTGGTTTTGAGGATTTGATGGTCTTCTGTGGTGCCATTTTCAAGAACCTCCCGGACCAGAATCCGATCAGGGGCGATCTCCATGAGCTTGAAACGTTTTTCCGGACCATCTGGAGGCAACGCGAAGGCCACATTCTCCTCAATTCTGAATTCCTGACCATTCATCCCCAATGCCTCCAACGAGAGAATGGCCGTGCGGTCAAACTGGCGATATTTGTTGATCTCTCCCTGTTTGAAATTATCCGGAATTTCGTAAATCCTCCCCTTTTTGTTGGGTTTCATGTCTTCAATTTTGACAATCCAAACGGTTTCGTCTTCCTGAATCCGCTCATTCCTTACCATCCGCTTTTCGGTGCCCAAGTATCTGAAACGTCCTTTCATCGGATCCGTGGCAAAGAACAAACCGCCTTTTGGAATCGGATCCGCGAGGCCGACCTGGTTGGTTTTTTTCTTTGAATCACCGTATTTGAATCCCATGTCGGGCTCCGGCTTTTCCACCGAAGGGAAGCCGCTCGGACGCAAGACCCATTCGACCGATTCATTGCCAACATAGGACAGTTTCTGGATCAGGTTCGGGTGGGAACGTTTGTCAGTGGGGTCAGTTTGAGCATTGAACTCCTCCAGATTGGTGAAACCGTCCTCATCCCCGTCCCTGAGCGGAGAATCCGCAAAACCGGGATCGATCCGATACTCGATCCACCACTTGTTGGGAATGGGCGGATGGATATCCGTGCTTTTTGGCAAGTCAAGCGGCTCCTTGGGATTATCCCGTTTCACAAACAGCGGCACACCCGTGAACAAATCCACGGGCCGTGCGGTAGCGTCCTCGGCCTTCGTCCATTTTCTCTGGATCTCAAACGCCGATATGACCGTCACCACCTCATCCGCGTTCAGAACAGAAGCGTCATTCGGGCCTTTGCCCTTGGGAGTGGCGCTAAAAACTTCCTCAATGGAGCCCAGACTCTGAAATCCCACAAAAGCCAGGCCAATTGCAACCAGAGCCGTGCCGCCAACAGCCACCTTCTCGTAATGATCAGTAAACCAAGACATCGTGTTAAACATTCATTAGGGTTTGGATAGCGCTTTGGCAGGTGAGAACAACAAGATATCGAATCTCACGAACACCAACAGTTCCTCATCACCCAGGACTTGGGAGAGAATTTTGGAAGTGTCTGCTGAAAAAACCGCAGCCGGTTGGGATTCAACCGCTTCAGCCGCCTGCCCCCCATCGGTTTCTTTCGGAGTGGCATCGGCCGGAAGAGTCGGCTCGGTCCCGGGACTCGTCGGACTTACCGGGGCGGCTTCGCCAGCAGGAGCAGCCTCTGGCTGACCCTGTTCGAAAAATGCGGGTCCGAACACCGCCGCAGGGTCCGTGGCCGCCGGAACCGGCTTCTCAAACTTCGCATCAGAAACCTTGGGAGGAACATCGCGCTCATTGTTGATACGGATCGATCGGATCACATAGAAAAACGAGTTCTTCTCACCCAGCTTGGTAATGAAATTGCGGATGGATTCCTCCGAACCACGCACCGCAATCTCATAGCCGAACCTTCTGGCAACCTCGTTTTTCTCTGGAACATAGGTTTGAGCGTTTTCCTCGGCAATTTTCTCACGGTAGATGCGAATCATGGCCGATGGCCGAGACTGAGCCAACCCGAGAAGCAGGTTTTTCACTGCTTTCAACTGATAATCCAGCAACGTAGTCGCACCCGTCTTGGCAAGCTCACCCCGATAGGCATCGAAACCCATGAAAAAATTTTCAGGAAGCTTGGAACCGGATGCGGCAAACGCGTCCTCGACCTCCTTCACCGCCTTGATGAGATTCTCGGTAAATTGCTGAGTCGTGATCGGTGCCGCCTCAGGATCGATCATGAAAGATTTGTAATCCTGACGCATCTCATCGATCGATTTGCGATGGTCTTCGAGAGCCTTTTTCTTGGCGGTGACATTCTCCTTCTTCGGATACAAGGGCAAGGCCTCGGATTTCTGAACCCCGGCAAAGGCTTCCTCATAACGGGCTTTTGCATCCTCAAATTTGGAACCTGCTTTAATGCCGACGAAAGCAAGCACCGCAGTGACCCCTAAGGTGATACCCAACAGCGCGGAAAGAAACGGCTTTTCTTTGATCCAATTCATATTGACTGAAAAAACATGTTCGTGACTTGGGGGCTATTTTACAGCAACGGGCCTGGCGAGCGGCAGGATCAATTCGAAAGGATAACCCAGATCATCCTCGCCGCCGGACGCTGCAGGCTTCAACAACTGCTCATCACTCAAAATCATTTCCTTCCTATCCACCATGGTGTTGAAGGTGAACATCGTACTGCTCTCCCTCAGATTTTTTAACAAGTCAGAGACGATGTTCTGCCTGCGGGGATTTTCACGCCAGAAACCCCGGATGTAGATCGCGTTTGCCAATTGCTTCGGAGACTCCTCCACCGGCTTGCCGCTACGGTTCGCTGATCGACGCTGGCGGGGAGCCTCCTCCTCTTTCACGACCGGTGGCGAATGGATCATGCTGCCGATTCCCGAAGCGTTCGAGGAAAAGTTTTTGGGGATCGCATGAAAGATAGGCGGCTGGGTCGTGCCGGGATTGGCCGTCGGGACGGGATTGTATCCATAAATCGGTGTGAGTTCCGTTAACCACACGGAATCGTTTGCAAACGCCTGACGGATCTCACCCAACACATCAAACCAGTAGTCATGATCCGCCTGGATGGACGTGTATGCGCTCGCAAGGGTATCGAGCTCTCGCTCGTCTTTCAGCAGCTTGGAAATCATGGCCGCCTGTGGCGATAGGGTTTCGCTCACCTCGGTCATGGTATGAGCCTTCTCAACTGCCTTGACAGCAGCCGCTTGCTGCAAGCCTGCCCATATCGCAAACCCCAAGGTCCATACGACCGCAGCCGCGACGAAAAACGGCTTGCGCCTGTCCGAATCACGCATCTGCTCGACCGCTGGAGGGACCAGATCGATATGGATCGATGATTTGCCGATTCCTCTGAGTCCGAGACCAACCAGTTCGCCCATCATGTGAGCCTCCTGCTGCAGGATCTCAAGATCCACCTCCTTGGAAATCGCGATCTGGGAGAGCGGGTTGAAGAATTCGACCTGCAAATCCAATTTCTCGGACAAAAACTCCAAGGTATAGGGAAGATTCGCACCGCCACCGGCCAGCAACACTCTTTTTGGAGAGCTCCCGCCATGCTGACTGCGATAATAATTGGTCGTACGCGCGATCTCGGCAGGAAGCCGTGTCAGCGCGTTACGAATCACCACCGCAAGCGCCGCAACCGATTCATCCAAACTTTCGGTATGACCGCCGCCCAACGCAACGATACCGTTGTGCGTTTTCTGATGCTCCGCCTCGGCAAAAGAAACCTGATATTCCCTAGCGATCGCAGAGGTGATCGAAGCCCCCCCGATTTGAACACTGCGCGTGAAAAACCGCTTGCCTTCGACATACAACAAGTTGCTGGTCTTCGCGCCGATGTCGATGATGAGCGTGGGTTCCTCCAGAACTCCATAGGCAGACCGAAAGGCGTTATACAATGCCATCGGTGCGACATCCACTTCCGCTGTCACCAATCCGGAAGCATTGACCGTATCATTGATCTCCTCGAGTTCATCGGCCTTGATCGCAACGATGACCACTTCCTTCTCGGCATCGGTTTCAATCAACTCGTAATCCCATACCACTTCATTGAGCGGAAAGGGAACATGCTGCCTCGCCTCGAACACCACCAACTGCTCGATGTTGTCGTCCTTGATCGGTGGCAATTTGACAAATCGGAGGAAAACGGACTGGGACGAGAGCGCATAACGGACTTTCGATTTCGAGATGCCGAGCTTGCCAACCATTTCCTCGAGCGCCACCCGGATCTGAGACTCACGCGATGCCTCGAAGGAGGGGTCCGCCACGATCGTATCGGCGTCGTAAGCTTTCAGAACAAGCGTGCCGTGCTTGGATACCTCAAAAACAGCCAAACTGATGCGCTGTGAACCGATATTTAAAGCAACGATAGTCTGGGTGTCAGCCATAGGGTGAGGGAAACAGTGGGTCTTAAATCAAAAATAGTCCAGTGACGATTGGGGAGAAATGGATCAGCGTTTCTCCTGCAGAATCTCAGCATATCGGTCCCACCACAGGTTTGCGAAGGGGGTTTCCATCTTGTTGAGCAACGGGACAGTCTCACTCCTTGAAATTTTATCCGAAGCCGAATTCCACCATGCCGCATCGCCCTTGCTCGATTTGAAATTGACTTTTTCACCATCGATCAGGATTTCGTAACCGACCAGATATACGACGTTCTTGCCCGCACGGTCTCCGCCGGTGAGGCGCTTGATGGACGCAGGGGAGAGATAAACCGATGAGAAGATATCTTCATTCAGCGGCACGTTCACGTGGGTGATCTCTTTCGTCAGCAACAGGTAACCACCTTTTTTCTCCGGATGCTCGACCGCCACATACCACTTCACCGTCACACGCTCCGCTGTTTTCGATGGCGGCTCGGGAGCCATCATGACTTTGAATGAGGCCTCGATTTCCAACCACTCCTTCGGTTTAAAATCCTTGGATTTTGAGACACTGAAATTCGGGGACTGAATGTCATCGAACTCAGGCTTGGAGACCTCGACCTTGTATTTCTGGGCATGAGCCACAGACTGAAAACCAAGAGTCCAAAACCCAATTGCAAGAGCGGAAAGTAAGGGAAACCGTAAAATGAACATATGATTTAGTTGTATCGAAATTTAGGAAATTCATACCTGATTTGACCAGATAAAAGATCATTCCCCGTAAAATTCCTGTACTCCGAATCAAAATCGCACTAGCGGTTGACGAAAAGCCGATGCTTGGACATCACTTGTGGCATGAGCCAGCCGGAATTCGTCCTCACCCATTCACAGCCGCTTGTCGTCGGAAGTTTCGGCAATCTCACCGCACTATCCAGTGCCACACCCGAGACGCTGGCTGGGGAATGCGATATCGCGGAGATCCGGCTGGATCTGATCTACGACGATTATGAGAAGCACGGCACATCGCTCTGGCAGCATCTGGACGGTTTCCCCCTGCTGTTCACGGCCCGTCGCCACTCCGAGGGCTCACCGGTCGATCTTCCGACCCAAACCCGCCAAACCCTTCTAAAGTCGGCACTCCAAAGCGCCTCGCTCTTGGACATCGAGGTCGCCAGCATTCCGGAAATGCGGGAACTGATTGCCGATCTCAACACCCGGAAGATGCCGTGGATCGCGTCTTACCATCGATTCGATCGCCTTCCGACCATCCAAGAGCTCGCGCCTCTCGCAGTTCGTGCCCGTGATGCCGGAGCGAAGGCCTTCAAATTCGCCGCAACCATCCATTCATCCCAAGATCTCGATCATCTCGCCCGGCTACAAACGCATCCGTTCGATCTTCCCGCAGCGGGCATGGGCATGGGTAAACTCGGACCCGTCTCGCGTCTCCTCTGCGCGCAACACGGCAGCGTGTTGAACTATGGTTTCATTGGACAGAATGAAACGGCACCGGGCCAATGGCCCGCCAAATTGCTGCGCGACGCGATCCGTGCCTCCACCTCAATCTGAAACTCCTGCGCATGAAAGCCGTCTACACCCTGGATGATCTGGATCAGACGTCTGCCCTGCCAACACCCGCAAGGTTTGCCGTCATCGGCCACCCTGTAGGGCACTCGGCCTCTCCTCGCCTCCACCAACCCGCATTGGATGCGTTCCGGATTGGCGCTTCCTATGTCCGGCTGGAGGTTGAACCCGGAAATGTATCCAAGGCTTTTTCTCTCATGCGCCATCTGGGTTTCTTCGGCTGCAACATCACGGTGCCCCATAAATTCGAAGCCATGAACTGCTGCACGCAGGTGAGTCCCGAGGCTCTTCAGCTAGGTTCGGTCAACACCGTGGTTTTCTCCAACAAGGAAACGTTGGGATACAATACCGACGGGCCGGGTTTCATCGCCGCCATCGAGCAGGCGTTCGGTCTCAAGATCGGTCAAATTCACACCCTCATTCTGGGCGCAGGCGGTGGTGCAGGGCAGGCCATCGCCACCCAATGCTGCTTGGAAAAGCCTGCGAAACTCACCCTCGTAAACCGCTCTCTCGATAAAATCGAAGAACTCGCCACTCGCCTGAGACACATTTCCCCCCGGACCGAAATCCATGCTCTCACGCTCGATGACCCCAAACTGAGGGATTTTTGCCACCGGGCCGACCTCCTCGTACAGACCAGCTCACTCGGTCTGAAACAGTCCGATCCACCGGTCATTTCAGACGACTGCTTTCTCCCACACCATTGTGCCTACGATACGATCTATTCGCCACCGGAAACACCTTTTCTTGCAAGTGCCCGATCAATCGGGTGCAAGACCGACAACGGCATGAGTTTGCTCATTCATCAGGGCGCACTTGCTTTTCAACACTGGTTTCCCGGAAAAGATGCCCTTCCTTTGATGCGAAAATCCATGATGGATGGTTCGCTGAAAGCCGATTCCGCAGTGTGAGCTGTCCAACTGAGGATCACGCGGCCAATCCGAGATTCCGTCTCCATCAGCCTGTTGGCAGAACCACTCTCCCATGGGATCGCAGGGAGCCAACTAGTTTCCGAAATCTCCACCCAACGCCAGATGCAGATCGAACCGATTCTGGAGCCGCCGGTTTTTCAGCCGGATCATCGCCGCACGCGCGTTACTGGCCCTACGCTGGGCCTCCAGGACCGACAAAATGTTCGAATTGACGCCCTCCGCATAATCCCGCTCCGCCTGCTTTTCAGCCAAGCCCGCCTGCGCGACCTCTTGACTTAAAAATCGCTGCTGCTTCACCAACGATTGCTCTGCGGACAACGTGGCTTCCACCTCCCGAAATGCTTCCAGAGCCAACTGGGCATACTCCTCGGTCAAACGCTCGCTTCTGGCCAAGGCCGCCCGTGTAACCGCCTTCCTCGCTCCGCCATCATAAAGAAATTGGTCTACCTGTCCCGTGATCGAAGACACCAGAAAATCAACATTCAACAAATCCCCCAATCTCGCACCCGAAGTGCCCGAAGTTCCTGTGAGTGAAAGCCTTGGCAAAAAGTTTTTCTTTGCCGCATCCGCCCGATTCGCCGAGGCGCACAACCTTGCCCTGGCTGCCGCAAGATCCGGACGCCTCTCAATCATCTCTGCAGGAATGCCGGACGGCACGGATCCGGGAAGCTCCGGCAATTGATTCAGGCTGCGGCTTCCGCCATCCGGATACCTCCCCTGCAACACCTCCACCACTCTTGCGGCGGTCTCCCGATCCTGCTTCCTGGCCTCCAAGGCACGCTGCGCCGAGGATACATTGGTTCTTGCAAACTGGATATCCAACGCCCCGTCACCCGTTGCCTTGTAGGTCCTCTCGACAATCCGTAAATTTTTCTCAAATGAATCCAAGGTGAAGGCCGCCAATTCCACCTCCTGTTCGGCAGAAACGAGGTTCACGTAAGCTTTGGCCGCATTGGCCGCCAACGACAATCTCGCTCCGCGGAAATCCTCAATCGCGGCACGCTCATCCGCCTCCGCCGCCCGGGTCAGATCCCGCAACCGTCCCCACAGGTCCAGCTCCCAGCGCGCTGCCAGGTTCAACCCGTAATTCTGAACCCGGGAATCCTCCGATCCCTCACGCAATCCGCCTCCGACCCCTGCACCAACCGAAGGCAACCGCTGCGCCCTCGCAAGAATCGTCTCCGCACCGGCCTCTCTCATTCGCGCCGCTGCGGCCTTCAGCGATCGGTTGTGCTCCAGAGCCTCATTCACACAGCGCTTCAGCGCATGATCCTTGAAGCCGTCAAGCCACCCCGTCGAAATTTTCCCCTCATTTCCTGCGGATGCAGCAGACCAACTCCCCGGAGTATGCATGAACACATCCTGAGTCGCTGTTCGGGTGGAGCAACCGCTCATCCAACAAAGGGCTGGCAACACACATAACAACCTTGCGATATCAAATGGGAAATGTGAGCTCTGCCAAATCATAGCCTCTCAAGAATCGCATCACCCATGCCTGAGGTGCCTACCTTGATTTCCCCGGGCTTTCCGGTCGCAATATCACCCGTACGGAATCCATCCGCTATCGCCTGAGCAACGGCCGCTTCAACCGCTTGCGCAGCGGTCGTCAGACCCAAGGAAAAACGCAACAACATCGCCAATGACAGGATTTGTGCGATCGGGTTGGCGATTCCCTGCCCAGCAATATCGGGAGCGGAACCACCTGATGGCTCATAGAGGCCGAAATACAAGCCATCCGGTTTGCACTCACCCAGCGACGCTGACGGCAGCATTCCCAAGGATCCTGAAATCATCGCCATTTCATCGGACAAAATATCGCCAAACAGATTTTCAGTCACCAGCACATCAAACGATCCCGGACGCTTGATGAGCTGCATCGCCGCATTGTCCACATACATGTGCGACAACTCGACCTCCGGATACTCGTTTGAAATTTCAATCAGTGTCTCGCGCCACAGCACCGATGAGGCCAACACGTTCGCCTTGTCCACCGAGAGCAGTCGCTTCTTCCGGCCCATCGCCGCCTCGAACGCGATCCGCGCGATCCGCACGATTTCGCTCTTCTTGTAAATCATCGTGTCCAATGCGATCGGCTCTCCGTTCTCTTCGTGACGTCCCTTCGGAGACCCGAAATACACCCCACCGGTCAATTCCCGAACACACAGCACATCAAATCCCTCGGCAATCAGCTCCTGCTTCACGGGAGATGCATCCGTCAATGCCGGCAAACACACGCCGGGACGCAGGTTTGCAAACAAACCAAAATGTTTGCGCAAAGGCAGGAGTGCGCCGCGCTCCGGCTGGATTTCAGGCGGCAAACTCTCCCACTTCGGACCACCAACCGATCCGAAGAGAATCGCATCCGCGGCCTCACTGGCCGCAATCGTCTCCTCAGGCAGCGGATGACCGCCGTCATCAATCGCCGCCCCTCCCACCAAATGTTCGGAACGCTCGACCTTGAAACCGAACTTTCGCTCCAATTCATCAAGCACGCGAAGTGCCTGAACCATCACCTCCGGGCCTATTCCGTCTCCCGCTAAAACCGTTATCTTGGACATCTTTCGAATCTGTTATCTCTTTTCAATCTGAAATCGTTGCTTTCAAAAACCGACCGCGGCTGCCCGCACTCGGGCAGCGAACACAGGCTCTATTCCTCCTCAAACTTGCGTGCAATCAGATCCCCGATCGCGTCCAAGGCGGCATCGGCGTCTTCGCCCTCCGCCGTCACCATGATCAGGGAGCCGTGACCGGCCGCCAACATCATCAGCCCCATGATGCTCTTGCCATCCACCTCCTCGCCATCCTTCTCCACCAGGATATCACATTTAAAACGGTTGGCCATTTTGACGAACTGAGCGGCAGGACGCGCATGAATTCCCAGTTTGTTCTGAATTGTGAAATCTTTCTTCGCCATATCGGTAAGTCTCGGTGCAGACAGCCTTAAAAGGCAACGCCCAAATCTCCAAGGCAAATTTTTCACGCATTTCCCCGGCACGGCCCGCCCACCACCACTTCCAACAACACCGCCCTACCCCCGGCGGGCACGCCATCAAACTCATCTGTGCGCTCCACCTTCAGATATTCCATGCCAAATGCCTTTGCCAACGCCCCAAAATCCACCTCGGTCGGCGCGCACATCCAGTGCTTTGCCGTCACACTCATCCGATCGAAACGCGGCACCGTGCTGAAAATTTGACCTCCGCCATTGTTCATCACAACCATCACCCGCCCCTCCAGCTCGACCTGCCCCAACATCTTCAAACCCGCCAGATCATACAGCGCTGTCAGATCACCAAAAATCCCCCACGCATGTTTCTCACCAGCACTGGCTCCCAACCACGCGCTCACCTGACCATCAATCCCGTTTGCACCGCGATTCACCCGCACCTTCCTCACCGGTCGCTCCCACTGAGCATGGGCATTCCAATGCCGGATCGGCAAACTGTTTCCCAGATACACACTCTCTCCGAGCGAAGCATAGACCGAGACCAGCCGCATCCAGCCCGCCTCGCTGTCCGGAAACGCCTCCAACTTCTCCTCAATCCGCTGCCCTCTCGCCTCCACACCCTCCAAATATTGTCCGATATCCCCCATCTCATCCGGATCCCCAAGTGCAGGAACGATCCGATCCAGACTGCCCTGCAACACCCCGGCGTTCCGACCCAATCCACGCAGCCCGTTACGACAAACCGACCACACACTCACCTGCGGCAAGTCCTCCAAATCTCTCCAAAACCTGCAACTTGGAACTCCTCCCAATCGCAATACTTTTGATGGCGGATGCTCTTTCAACACCCGATCCGCATCCACCACGATGAGGTGTTGCAGCGCCTCCCTCAATCCGCTGCTTCCCTCCGCCACGACCGGTGCCGCAAGCCGCTCGCAAAAATGAAATACTTCCTCCTGCTCCTCGAACTCCAGCTGACCCACAAACACCACCAAACCGCGCAATGTCGGCTCGCGCAACCATCTCGCGAATTCTCCCACATTCGGCTTGCCGAAATCCGAGTTCCAATTCCCCACCTCCCACTGCGCGAAATGTTCCTCCTCCGGCGAAACATCCTCCTCCAGACCCACATTCAAATGAAGCGGACCTTTCCCGTCCCAACCTTGTAACCGAGTCGCCGCATATTGTCCGAATATCCCTTGCTGTTCGATCGCCTGCGGCGCTCCGCTACCAACATACTCCTCCGGCCGGTCCGCCGTGACCATCACCAGGGGCCTGACCTGATAATACGCCTCCACCGCTGCCGGTAACAATTCCGCACAGGCCGTCCCGCTCGTCACCAACACCGCACACGGCTGCCTCGTTACCATCGTCCTGCCCAATGCAAAGAATCCCGCCGATCTCTCTTCAAAGTGACTCCAGACCTTGACCTTGCCTGCCTCCTCCAACCTCGCCAATCCCTCCAATAAAACCGCGTTTCTCGCTCCACCACAAACCACATACTCATTCACACCGGCTTTCAACAACGCCCGCAACTCTCCCATCGCTTTCTTCCAACTGCTCACAAGCCGCATCTTTCAGTGTCAAATCTGAAAGCTCAAGTTTCAAAAAACCCTTGCAAGGCAGGACTCCTGTCTCGTCCCTTCCCATCCCAAAAACGCTTCACCTGTCTCCCGAAAACCCATCCCGAACCGCTCCCACCCGAGCCCAGGTCGAATCGGCACATTCCGAGTTTCAGGCTCAGCAATCCCGCAATGAACCCAACACCCAATCGGCTCCGGCCTGTTGCAACTGCTCGGCGGAAAAACATCCGGTCGCCACAGCCAGACATCTCGCCCCCATCGCATGCGCGCAGGCAATGTCTTTGGGTGTATCCCCGATGACCAAGGTCTGACCGGGACTGAACACTTTGCCGGTCACAGCACGGGCGCGCTCCAAGGCGATCGGCCCGAGCAGGTTACGATCGGCGCGGTCAGATCCGAAGGCACCGAACGGAAAATGGTGGTGCAGGCCGTAATGCCTCAATTTGATCTCGGCTCCCCATTGCGTATTCCCTGTCAGCAATCCCAACTGGGCATGACGATAAAGCGCCAGATCCTCCAGAAGGTCAAACACCCCGTCCAGAACGCGTCCTTCACCCGGACCGGATTCCAAGCTCTCCACCAGATACTGATGATAGATTTCGAAAAAACAATGGGTTCTCTCCTCCGTTGGCTCCACCTCGAAATGAAGGTAGAGGTTTGAGACAATCCCCAGATCCGTGGACCCAGCCAAATCCAGAGCAGGTCCCTGCCCCCCAAAAACCTCAAGCACCGCTTTTTGCAGCGCGTTCATTCCCTTCCCTCCCGTGTCCACGAGGGTCCCATCGATATCAAACAACAGCAACCATGGCTGGCTGCCGGATTTCAAACTCTCAAAGAACGCCGTGAAATCGCCGTACATCAGGATATCAATTGAAAAAACAGGCTCCAGCTGTCGCATGGAACCTGTGGAGATCAGGATGGTTCGGATCCGTTTGCAGGGGAATCATCTTGCTGATCCGCAAACTCTTCCTCCTCGTCATCATGATCGTCCTCTTCAATGAGTTCGCCATGGAAGAGATGGAAATGACGTTTTCTCTGATGAGCCGGTAACGGTGACAGAATCATCGCCACGGCACGACCTCCCAAGCGTGGGGGCTGATCCACCGCCGCCATGGTCTTGAGATCCTCAATGATCCGGTTCAACATAACAAAACCCAGCTCCTTGTGGGCGTTTTCACGTCCCTTGAATTGCAGAACAAAGCGCACCTTGTGGTTGCTATCGAGGAACGTCTCCGCCCGACCGAGCTTGATATTGTAATCGTGCTCGCCCGTGCCCACCCGGAATTTTACTTCCTTCATTTTGGTCGCGGACTTCGATTTCCCCTTCTTCAGCTTTGCTTGGGTGTATTTGTATTTACCATAATCGATGATCTTGCAGACCGGCGGATCAGCTTGCCCGGCAATCTCGACGAGGTCCAAACCGACGGCCTGAGCCTTGGCAAGAGCTTCTCTGGCTGACATGACCCCGAGCTGTTCGCCGTTGGCATTGACCACACGGACTCTCGGTGCACGGATCCGGTCGTTGACCCGTGTCATGTCACGAGAACGCCCCCTGTTGTTGTTGCTGTTTTGTGGCTTAGATATGGCTTTGTCCTCCAAATGGGTTAGTGCGAAATCCCCCTCACGCAGCCATGCAAACGCACCGCAACCGGACGGGGGATGAAAACAGATTCGTGCTGACAGAAACGGCAAATCATGAAAAATTCGCAGATACCCCGTACCGGAACGGCGCGGTGATGTGTGTGATGATTTGGCGTTTCAGAAATGTCATTAGGAATCGTTGTCGCCAGCCAAAGCCAGCAACAATCATGCTTACCTGTGCAAACTAGCCCGTTTTGGCAAAACTGTGCAAGAAGGAATTTCCCCCTCCCAATCGGGATTGACCTGTCCTCCGCCCTCAAGCATCTTCCCGGCATGTTATCCTTGCGCGCCAACGCAGTACCCTTTCTCCTGAGTTTGTCATTCTCTCTGGGCTTGAGCTCATGTTTCTCATTTCCCCAGCCTACTGCCCAACCACCGCCGCGCGGCAGACCGGTCATGCAGGACCCAACGCTCGTTGCCAGTGTTCCGCGCACTCCGCCGCCACCGGTCCATGCCGAAAGCGTTTTGGTGATGGACATGGCCACCCATCGCAATCTCTACGCCAAAAATGCCGATCAGAAACGAGCGGTCGCATCCACCCAGAAAATCATCACCGCGATGTGTGTGCTGGATGCCGGAAATCTCGACAAAACCGTGACCATCACCGCCGATGACGGCATCTGCGAGCCAACCAAGCTTTACCTCAAGCCGGGTGAAAGATACACCCGCCGCGAACTGCTGCGGGTTCTGATGGTCAAAAGCGCCAATGATGTGAGCCGCGCCCTCGCCCGCGATGTCGGCGGCAGCATCAATGGTTTTGCGCGACTCATGAACCGGAAGTGCCGAGAGCTCGGAATGAGAAATTCTCATTTTGTCAATCCTCACGGTCTAACGGAACCCGGACAATATTCCACTGCCCGTGACATGGCGATCGCGGCTGGCGCAGCGTACCAGAATCCCACGATCCGTGCGATGGCCAATACCGAGTCTTTTGTGTTTCGCTACGCGGACGGACGCACACGAACCATTGAAAATACGAACAAACTGCTCAAGGAGGTCGATTTCATCAACGGGCTGAAAACCGGAACCACGAATGCGTCCGGACGCTGCCTGATCTCATCGGGCGAACTCAATGGCCGGGCCGTGATCTGCGTGGTGTTGAAATCCAATTCCCAACATATTTGGTCGGATTCGGAAAAACTGATGCGCTGGGCCTTGGAAGTACCTTCCGCCGATTGATATCGGAGCTCCGACCATGAATCCGCTCTCCGTATGAATCCCCGCCAACAATTGGACGCGCTGGCGGAGAAACAACTGCTTCGGACTCTCCATCCGCTGGAAGCACCGGAAAAGGATTTGTGTGTCGTAGAAAACGGCAGGGAGTTATGGAATTTCGCATCCAATGACTATCTGGGCCTTTCCACCCACTCGGCAATCTCAGCCGCTTTCATCGAGGGAATCGAACGTTATGGAACCGGTTCAGGGGCATCGCGACTTGTCACCGGCACATCCGTCGCCCACTCAGAGCTGGAGGAAACCATCGCCAATGCGAAGCTCAGCGAGGCGGCTCTCACCTTCGGATCGGGTTATTCCGCCGCACTCTCAACCTTGCCGATTCTCGTCGGAAAGGGAGATTTTGTAATCCTTGACCGTCTCGCCCACGCTTCACTCATTGATGCGGCCAGATTTTCCGAAGCAACCCTGCGGGTATTTCAACACAACGATGTGGATCATCTCCATTCCATCCTGCAACACATTCGAAACAAACATCCGGAAGCGGAAATCCTGGTCGTCACGGAATCCGTATTTTCCATGGACGGAGATGTGTGCCCGCTTCAATCGGTGGTTGAAGCATGCGAAAATTACCGCGCACGCCTGCTTCTCGATGAAGCTCACGCCATCGGTGTCCTTGGCCCAACGGGCATGGGCCTCGCCGAACAGCTGGGACTTCAGGATCGAATCGAATTCCAGATGGGAACCCTGAGCAAAGCGGTCGGTCTCTCGGGAGGTTATCTGGCCGCATCACGAGATTGGATCGAACTCATCATCAATCGTTCCCGGCCGTTTATCTACACGACGGCACCCCCACCCGCACTGGCCCACGCCGCAAACGTGGCGATCCGCTTGATTCAAACGGACGAGGGGAAAACGCTGCGCGACCGGCTCTCTGAACACATCAAACGGCTGGGCAATCCCCACCCCAGCGCCATTCTCCCCATCATCCTGGGCTCCAACCGGGCAGCACTCGAGGCGGCAAAGACACTCAAAGATCTCGGCTACCTGATTCCGGCCATTCGGTTTCCAACGGTTCCCAAAAACACCGCCAGAATCAGGATCACACTTTCAGCCAAGCACTCCGGAGATGTGATTGAGGATCTGAAACGTGAGATCCGGCAACTTCCCTCCATCGGCTAGAGCCACGCTCAGACCTTCCAAAGACGCTACTCCGTCGCTTTTTTCTGTTCGGCCTTGATCCGTGCGAGCTCTTCCTTGGCTTGGGCCAATTCTTCTTTGGTCATTACCTTCTCAATGGACTCGATCACATCTTTGGCGTTTTCCTTCTCGCCCGCCTCGCCGGCCAGATTGGCAAGCGCCCATGCCAACGGCTTGTTGACCCCCATGGCCGCACCTGCCGCATTGAATCGGGCCAGAGCAAGCATCGCACTGGCGTTCCCTTGCTGGGCCGCCAAGGTATAGAGTTTGGCAGCATTTTCAAAATTCTGGGGTACTCCCGCACCTCTCTCATGGAGGGCGCCAAGATTGTTCTGGGCGGCAGCCAATCCGGATTGTGCCGCACGGCCGAACCAAGACAGAGCTGCGGAAATGTCTGCCACTCCCATGCGACCCGAGAGATAAAACAATCCCAATTCATTTTGGGCCAGTGGCATACCGGCGTTTGCGGCGGTCAAGAGGTGACCGTATGCCTTGCCGATATCCGGTTTTTCTTCACCCAATATCAGCGTCGCCAATACCATGTGTGCTTGGGCGTTTCCTAATTTTGCAGCTTCTTCGAGCAGTTCGGTCGCTCGTGCCGTACTTTTCTTCACAGTTTCCCCACCCTCCATGTAATAGGCAGCCGCCCTCAACATGCACTCCGAATGACCCGCATCCGCACCCTTGGTGAAAAATTCCAATGCGGCTTTCGGATTCTTCTTCATACCAGCTTCATAGTCACCGAGCGCCAACCATCCTGCATGATTGCCGGCCTCGATCGCCTTGTTCAGCCACTCGATGCCCTTTTTCTCGTCTTTCGTCACGCCCTCCCCTTTCATCATACGAATTCCAACCGCAACCATCGCGCTCGGATCTTTTTTGTTGGCGGCCTGTAAGAAGTAGTCGTAAGCCAGTTTTTTGTCCGCAAGCGGGGTCTGACCGAACTGTCCGTCATATAAACGACCCAACAGAACCATCGACAAGGTATCTCCGGCATTGGCGGATTTCTGCCACCATTTCACCGCCGTTTCGGGTGCCGGCTCCGGGGTCAAACGACCCATCAGGAAGGCTTCTCCCAAGATACGGCCTGCGATACCCGGCTCAGTGGTTGCTTTTTTCTCAAGAATTTCACGACCTTCCTGAGCCTGATCCCCTTGCCCCGAACTCAGCAACAACGCTGCCAGTCGATAAACCGAATCTGCATGATTTTTATCCGCACCCTTGCGGTAATTTTCGAGTGCTTTTTCACGTGAAGCCTCAACTCCCTGGCCGTTCTCATAGGCAAAGCCGATCAGATAGAGGGCGTCCACATCACCCGTTTGGGCCAGTGGTCTGGCGAGTTCAAGCGCCTTGGCATGCTCTCCTTTCTGATACGCTTCATAAGCCTTGGCTGCGGGTCCCTTGACATTGAGGACCGGCTGAGCCGCGGTTTCGGTTGTCTGACCTTCCGCCACATCCAGCGAGATCGCGGAATACGCTGTGATGGTCCCGAATACAAACAGAGCAATAGCTGTTGGAGCTTTCATAGGAGGGTGATTACAATCCCATTTTCTGATTTTGCAAGAAATCAACTCTTCCAAATCACGATTATTTTCAGCGGATTCGCGGATCCCAAATGGCCATGCCTTTCATCCAACCCATGCATCAGTACCCGGATCCTCGCCGACGATTTTCTTCATGAACCGACCCGAAACCGCTGAAATCCGGGCGTTGGGCACGATGCAGCAGGGATGTTTCGGACCCGGAGCCTTACCACTTCCCGATCTCCGCCTCAAGCTTTCTCTCCCTCTCCCGGTCGTGCTCAAGCCCTTCATATCTCACGGCATAGTGGTAATTGAGGAGCTCCTCCGCAAATGGAGGCATGTCATCATGATCCGGAGGATGTGCTCCATGCCTTGACCGGATGACACCGATCTGGTCCCTGAGCGTATCGCCTGCCGAGTATCCCAACCCGTGCCTCTTCGCGGCATCCCGCCATGCCGCAAGATAGCCGCTAGCTGTTTGGACCCCGCCACCGGACCACTCACCCATTCCCGCCCTAGTCCGTGAATTCCCGCGTATCCGGAGCAAGATGAACGCCACACACCCGAACACTGCCGCCATCGCCAGAGCGACCCCGCTGACACGTTCCGACCGATCGCTTTTCATGGCATCCTCTTCCCGAAGCACTTCATCAGGCGTAGGAAGCTTCTCGTCGGCCCCAGCCAATTCCGCCCTCCCGACACCAGCAGCAACGGGGGGAGTGGGTTCCATCAGAACCCATCCGTATCCCGGTAATTCGACCTCCACCCATGCGTGCGCCTCACGGGCACGGAACACAAACATGCGTCCCGTCTCGTAAAATCTACCTCCTCTCCAACCGTAAGCCACCCTGGCTTTGACACCTAACTGCTCCGCCATCAGCGCACCCGCGGTGGCGAAAAACTCACAGTGTCCGCGTTTCTCGTGAAACAGGAAATTCACCAAGGGATCCAAGCGGTCCGTATTCTCCACAACCAGGGAATACCGATAGGTCTCGCGCATGTGATTCTCAATGTTTCTCAGGCGTTCGATCAGATTTCCTTCACCTGCCACACGCAACACCAATTGACCGATTTGCGTACCGGTATCAGGAGTCGGAATTTCACGGTCGCTGAATGCTTGCGGAGAAAGGTCCGCCAAACTGATTGGCAGCGAGCTGGCGAAATAACTCAGGCCGGACGGTCCTTCTGACTCCGGCAACATCGCCAACCCTTCTCCGCAAGTGGTAAGAACCGGCAACCTCGCCGCTCTCGCTCCTTGCAAGGATGTGAACATATCGAAACCCGCTCCCCTTCGCGCATGGAACACCTCATGTAAAATGCCCTGCTGTTCCGTATCCGAAAACCGAATCCATCCTTGGTCATCGGCGATCAGCTGGATGGTCTCTTTCTGCTTCAACCCCCAGAAGCCGTCCCGGTATTCATCCAACGCAAACGCCCGAACATAGACCTGTTGGCGATCGAGCAGCCATTTCACATCCTCATCCTTGGACAATCGGACGAAGACCTCGGGCTTTGCTCCCAGTTTCAAATTGGTTCGAAACGGCAGAGCACGCCGCCGCTCGTTCTGCCAGAGTTTATCTCCTTCCATCAGGCCGACGTAATCTTGCTCGCGCGCATCCGGGACATCCTTGCCCAAGTGCTGCTCAAGATAAACCGCCAGACGCTCCAAAGGCCCGGGAGACACGGTGAAAAACCATAGGAACAGCGAACCGATTGTCATGAGAACCAGTCCGAGAAGACCGTAATCCATCACGCCAGGCCGACGTCCGCGATGCACCAAAAGCGCATCGATCCGCTCCGGTCCGTCTCCAAGCAACTTTTTCAAACCGGATGGGAAAACGGATTTGATGACAGCCCTGATACCCGGGACCCGCGATGCCACTGCGAGACATGTGAGAAAAACCACCACCGACCCAAACAGCAACCAAAACGGAATGATAAGCCACGCAAACCATTCCGGGGCGTCCGAAGCACCGACTGGCATGGATGGATTCATCGAACCCATCATCGGAAAACCGCCTTTCCGGTCTGAAACTTTCTTCTCGCTGATTTCTCCTGTTTCTCAATGTTGACTGTAACCGCGTCCGATACGGTCCTTGGCACGAGATGCTCCCATGATCCCAGAGGCATGTCGGAAATCACGATCAGGCACCTCTGAGTCTCGATTCTTGCGAAGGCTTCGGACACATCATGCGCTTCCACCCAATCCGCGCGTTTCACCGACATCAGCCTTTCCTTCAATCCGGCCAGACGGCGTCTTGAATCAATCCGGATCTCATCCCAATCCCAAAAATCCGTCAACAGGCACACCGGAACACCCTCGTCCACCAGCATCCCGATGACACCGCACAGCAGCGACAAGGCACGCTCAAACCGATCAGGCCGAATCAGATCCCTGTCCCTTCCGAACGAATGAAACACCACGGCACACGCGCTGACCTTGAATCCCGGCGGCTCATCCTGACGGACCAGCAAAGAACCGCCGGCCGCATGCGACCGAATGCTTGCCGGCCATGCGATACTTCTAACAGAATCACCGCTCCGCCACCCGCGCAACCCTTTCCATTCGCCAGTGCCCACCGCACGACGCATTCCGCTCATTGGCAATCCATCCATGAAAAATCCGCACAGATCCATTTCCTTGGGGACGCGCTCGGCCGGCAGCACGCCGATTTCGTGTTCGATCCGCTGTTCCGCCCTGAAACTGAAAAGCCCGAGCGGAAAGCGGGAGCAGATCCATCCCCATTGGCTTCGTTCCTTGCCTCTTTGTTTCAAACTCAACCACCGCACCGCACGCGCCGCGGTGGCGGACGCGAGCCACATGACTTTCGCTGAAATGGGTTTCTCGCCCATCAGCATCACGCCGAAATCCAGCAAAAATCGATCCATCACATGGCCCTTGCTGTGAAGTTCCAGCCTGGCCTCAAACCCTTTTGCAGCATCGACACGAGCCGGACTCCCGCAGACCAATTTCAAACCTCTCAGATTCCATACCCCTAAGAGAACCGCAAAAGCGAGCACCAGCCAAGCAGCCAAACCGATCGCCGCCATGGCGCCGTCCATACGCCACATCCCTACCAGAAAAAACGCCGATCCTGTTGCGGCAAAAACCACTCCGAACCGCGTCCATGCGACACGGATCCCAACCTTCTCATCCGCCCGATCAGTGGGTGAACCTGGATGTCCGCTGCCCGCCATTCGCTTGACCCGTTCCGTCCCATGGAAGCTCCTTGGCATCGGCCCAGAGTGTTTCCAAACCATAAAATTCACGCATCTCCTCATCCATCACATGCATCATGACATCAATGTAATCCAACACCACCCACCTGGAATCCGCCTTGCCTTCGGAGTGCACCGGCTTGACATGATGTCCCTTGTCAACGATGCCGGCCACATCCCGAATGATGGCACGCAAGTGCGGCATTGAGGTTCCGGAGCAGACAATCATGAAATCAGTCAGATTCGAGACTCCCCTCATATCCCAGACACGGATGTTTTCCGCCTGCATTTCCGCAGCTGCCTTCACACACGCCCTCGCCAGTTCTTCACCTTCAATTGCCATCATCTTGGAAGTGCAACCTATCCTGTCATCCGCATGGTTTGCAACCCGCTTTCTCAGAGAAAACCAGAAAATGCGGTCAAGGCGGCGTTTTTCCGCAGCAACGGGCAGGAATCGATCCATCATCAGGACCACTCTCGTCCGGTTCCTGCCGACCTCACAGCGTCGAGAGGATGAAGATCAGAAACCGACGATCGAGATCAATTCAAGGTCGCTGAAGCGGTCCAGATGGTCCGCAGCGGCCACCAGTAATTCGGCTTTTGCCACAACTTCAATCTGCTCCCATTTCTGTTCTTGAGCGAGCAGTCCAACATGGCTGGCAGGATCATCCGCCGCATGCTGCTGCAGGTTGCGCTCACTGGGATCATCCAGAACGATGGAAGCCGCCAGAACCACACAGGCAAAACCCGCGGCATAGGTTGAAACTTTCAACATGCGAGGCCAGAAAGGTTCGGGTGCCGGCAAGATACGCACCGCACGTGCGACATCATCCACGAAACGCGCGCTTGGCCGCATGGGAGCCGATCTGCCAAGTAATTGCCAGATTCGATCACCCTCAGACCATTCATCGCTGTGCTTCTTGTCTTTCATCTCACTCTTTCAAACCCTTACCATCATCAAAAGTTTCGCAACGATTTTTGTCTTCCCCGCCGGATGTCCCATCCCGTTTCATCGCGACTAGACCCCTCTCCGATCCCCCCACAACCTCACATGCAGCCGATCTGACATCCTGACGCCCAATTCCCTGCAGCGTTCGGCCAACCATGGCGCGATGGGATGGATCTCACTCACATTCCTCCCCTCAGGCATCAGGATCACCCGCCCGAGAGGAATCTCGGCCTTTTCCACCCATTGCATGACCTCCGCCAGATCCGCCTCCTCGCGAACCACAAATTTGAACCATGCTTTGCCTCCCGAGATCAGTCCACGGATCACCTCAGGCTTTTGCCTCAAATCCTGCGCCACCCCGCTATTGGCCAATTTCGGGGAAACGTTAAACTGGCTCACCGCAGACATCAGCTCCTTGCCAGGAAGGCGGGTGCCGTTGGTTTCCATTTCAAAAAACCAATCCTTTCCATCAGCGCGTAGCTCGGAGATGAGTTGCAGCAACTCCTCCGACTGCAACAACGGCTCCCCCCCCGTCAGCACCACATGATTGCAACCATGTTTCCTCACCTCAGCGGCAACCTGCGCAGAGGTCATTTCAACAATGACCTGATCTTTGGAATGCTTCCGATAATCCGGCAGAATATCTTTCTCATGCACCCACGGCGTCCCGATGAAATTCCAAGTGTGGTCCGTATCACACCAAACACAATGCAGATTGCAAAGCGACAACCTGACAAAGACCGCCGGAATCCCGACATTCACTCCCTCACCTTGCAAGGTATGGAAGATTTCCGCTCCATTGCCCAAACGCGCCAGTTTCATGCCGGGATCATCATGCCATTCGGCATCATTGCCAGAACGATTTGTCAAAAACAACCGGATCGGCAACCCATTTATCGCAAGTTGGAGCCGGCACGCCAGTGGTTCATTGCGCGGCCGATGTGATCGGCTGTCCGTGTGGCACTGACGATGCCACCCGATGCATCCTCTGCGAGTTCTGCTGCGTGGCCACACAACCAAGCGCCGTACGCGGCCGCATCATAGGCAACCATCCCGCCGGCCAAAAGTCCGCCGATGACACCCGACAACAAATCCCCCTGCCCACCGTTTGACATCGCGGGAGTCCCTGTGGAGTTCACTCTCAATGCCTTTCCTTGCCTCGCCACGATCGTCCTGGCCCCTTTGAGCAACAGAACCGCATCCGTTTGCCCGACAAACTGACACGCACCCTCTTCCCTCCCCATGCGCGATGGCTCCGCAGCAAGTCTTGAGAACTCTCCCGGATGCGGAGTGAGGACATGACGGGAACTCATTTTGATCCCGCGTTGCGCGACCAGATTCAATCCATCCGCATCAATCACGGTGGGAATTTGCGTGTTTTCAATCAATGCGGCCAACCCGTCGGAAAACTCGTGACTCATCTGACCCAGACCCGGCCCGATCACCATGGCATCGAGATGCTCGGACAAAAGCTGCTGGGGAACATCACAACGCATCACCATCGCCTCCAAGGGCAGACGTGAGAGAACGGCATCATGAATGGCAGACCTGACATACAAAACCGTTAGACCCGCGCCTGCACGAACCGCCCCCAACGCAGCGAGCAAGGCCGCACCCGTAAAGGAATCTGAACCTGCAACAATTCCCACCTTTCCCGCCAGACCCTTGTGAAATTCGAACGGACGGGGATTTTTTCCAACATCCATGCTCTGCGGACAAATCAATTCCATCTGACTCTCTCCCCCGCCATTCAATGCCTTGACTTCCACCAGCGCCAACTGCCCCACGGCGTTCGCAGCCCGCGAAAACAGAAGTCCGCGTTTTGCGGCCCCAATCATGAAGGTTCGGTCGGCCGTCACCGCACCGGGAAAAATCTCACCATGATCCGGATCCACTCCCGATGGCAGATCGACCGCAAGCACCTTCGCACCATGATGATTTCTCAACCAAGCCATCTCATCCGCGAGACCTTTGAGCGGGTCCTGCAGCCCTCCTTTCGCCCCGGTTCCCAGCAACCCGTCCAACAGCAACAAAGGCCCTGTCCCTTGAGTCTCGACATCTGGTCCGAAGGATCGGTTCGGTCCCAGCGACTCCCATTGCCGCCGCGTCAAGTCAGCCAATTGGTCCATGGGATAAACCGACCTGATCCCGATCTTCCAACCGAATTCCTCCTCAAGCACCCGCAGCGCGATCAAGGCATCACCGCCGTTATGGCCTTTTCCCACGTAACCCACCGCAGTCCCCACGTTCGGATACTGGTTTCCAATCGCTCGGCCCAGAGCGATTCCCGCCCGCTCCATGAGCTCTCCTTCCGAGAGGCCCGCAGCCATCGCATCACGCTCGATTTCTCTCATTTGGTCCACAGTGACGGTCGCCATGTATCATCTCCTATCATGATCTGCACCACGTTGCAGCTTGTTTATTTCCAACCGTCGAGTGTCTCGCTCAATATCCCGTCGATCCTGCCGCGCTCGGATGGCTTCAAATACTCGAAGCCCGTGATCTCACCTCGCAATACCTGTTTCATCCGTGCGATGACCTTTTTCCTCAGCACAAGCGGCATTCCCCGGAACGCATCCGAATAGACCATGTAGGAACAACGGTTTTTGAAAATCCTCCCGTATAACCGGAACTCTGCCAAACTTTCACCCGCTTTTGACTTGGGAAACCGGTTGATCCATTGCTGTTGAAATCCCGCATCACCCTCAACTCCTTCTCCAAGATCCGCCTCATCTTTGAAAAACAAGTAATCCACGATCTGCTCGGCCCCGCGATCCGCGACTCCACCGGCCGAACCATCCCCCTCGGCGACATCCGGATTGAGCTGTTTCATGAAATGCAACGAACGGCGGTAATTCCATCCTGCGGCATTGATCAAGTTGTGCATTTTTACCTGATGCTCCAGAACCAAAAGGGCAACAATGTCGCTGCTTGGTCTTGGATAAGGCCTCGTATCCACCAGGCCAGCGACCGAACGGATCGGAATGCTGGAAGGTGTCAGCGGCGAATCATTCGCAAACACGCGGTTTCCCAGATGCGGCATGGCGCTTCTACCCGTCACATACCATCCACCCCACCGATCCGCCACAGGCGTTTCATGGTGCACATCGTGCGTACCCCATTGCAACACCGGATGACCGCTTTCTTGTGCATAGACCGACCTGATCAACATTCCCGGGACATCTTCGGTTCTCGCTGTGGCATGGCACGACAAACAGCGATTGGTATCCCGGCGGATTTCCAAACTGTCCTCCCGACCCTGACTGATCAGATAAAAAACCGGACCCAAGATGGCATCATGGATGATCACCTCGATGTGTCCGCTGGGCACATATCCCACATAGGCATCTTCCGAAAAATACAAGGCCCTCGGCGTCGCCGGACCAATTCTGTCATTTTGCAGACTCGTTTTGGAAAAAACCAGCACCTGCGACTCCACCGGAATGTTCAACGCGCCCAGAACGAGCTGTAAGGATTTCATTCCGTAGTGCTTGGAGACGTCGATTTCTCCCGCTTCGATTCTCTTCTGCAAGACCGCCAGCGCATCGGTTGGCGCGGTATCCGAATAAAAAAACGGGCTCAAGTCCCAGAAATCCTTCTTCCCCTGAGCCATCGCAACCGGCAGTCCCAACATCCCTGGCAGAAGCAGGCTGAGCATGAGGATCCTGAATTTCATCATACTCAGTCTACGCCAAATCGGACCGAATTCCTCAGCATTTCCTGTGAAATGAACCGCATCTTCCATCAGAAGCGGGCCGGAACCGGGCGTTTTTATCTCCAGCGTCATGATGCGCACGTATCACTCAGGTAACGGAACTTGATCTCCGAGATGACTCGGTTCGGTATCCAGAAAATTTACGTCCAACCACATTTTCACACGAGCTCCAATCTCGCGCAACTGCGTCTTGAAACCCGCCCTGAATTCGACATCCCGCGCATTGAATCCGTAGGCCGTCATCTGATGAGCTCTCGCCAGATAAATGGCACGCTGATTCTGAAATTTCTGGGAAATCACCAACACCTTCTTCGTGCCGAACACCTTCTTCGCCCGCACCACGGAATCCAAGGTACGCAACCCCGCGTAATCACACACGATTCTGTCCTCCGGGACACCGGCCTCAATCAGCGCCAACCGCATTTTTTCCGGCTCGTTATAGTAACGACTGCGGTTGTCTCCTGAGACAATCAAGGTTTGCACTTTTCCGGCTTTCCAAATCTCGGCCGCAGCATCGATGCGGTAGCGGAAATACAGATTCTCCCTGCCTTGAAAGCGATCGGTTGTTCCGAAAACCAAGCCTACTTTGAAACGGGGGAGTGCTGAGACCTCATCATACAGCCTCCCCCTCGCCGCCCAACTCGCCGAAAGATAAGCGAAGCCGACCATCGCCAATGCAATGAAAATCAGGCCACCGACCATCATTCCCAGACGTTTGTGCCATTTTTTCCAAATGAATTTGAGGTTCTTCATCACGGTTTTCCAATCCATGCGGGTTCCTGATGCCTGGGTGGCCATTGCAACAGCGCCTTGATGGCATCAGCAAACGGAGTGCCACACGGCTGCTCCGGAGCGAAAACTCTCAAACGCGCGGAAGTCTCGGAAAAACAAATATCGCTGAACCGTCCCAAGAGCTCCCCATCAATCTCAACCGGTACTTCCCGGTCCGATTTCACGGTCAATCCCTCTGCTTGGAAGTAAGTCGCATGCTCGGCAAGGTCGATTCCGCCCATCGCAATCGCATGCAAGGCATCCAACACGAATGTGTAACCCGTTTCTTTGAAAACGATCACATCCAGTTTGGAATCCAGGTTGCTGGCTTTGCGGAACAGCCGGAATTGCCCGCCATACATGGAGCCGTTACCACAAAGGACGGCCACGCCCTGCTCACGCCTGCCATCCGCCGTAATCACCTCCAACGCCGGTGGGCTGTCTCCCAATACCTTCAGAGCAGCCAATACATAGGCGAGAGGGCCCAAAATTTTCTTGGTCTCCCATTTCGTCTCCTCAATGACCTTGGCATCGAAACCCACCCCTGCCATCTGCACGAATGGCGATCCGTTGGCCGAAAAGAGGTCGATCTCCCGGATAAATCCCCTGTCGATCACTTCCAGTGCCCTGACCGGATGATTGCAGGGAATCCCCAGTTCACGGGCGAACACATTCATCGTGCCTGCAGGAATGACACCCAGGGCTGTCTGACTGCCTGCCAGTCCTGAAACCACCGCATTCAAGGTCCCATCACCACCCGCTGCAATCACAACCGGCTCATCGGAATCCGCAAAACGTCTGGCCAATTCCGTCGCTTCCTCGCCTGTATTTGTCGCATACAACGCAAAGCGGTTTGCGTGCTCCATCAGAAAACGCCTCGTTTTCGCGCCCTTCTGGCTCCGGGCGCTGGGATTGAAAATGAGAGGATACCTCCGAGGAAAGGACATGCGGGATTGTTCGCCCATCGCCGTGAAGAGAGCAACCACGTTTCGACAAAATTCCATCGGATCTCAGTCATGCCTGGCTAAAGGGGAGACCTGATGCCGGATCCTTTCAACCATCTCAGCGATTTCACCGATCACTTTCTCAACGGGTAAACCCATCACGTTGTCAAAAGCCCCATGGATGTTCTGTATAATCATCTCTCCATGATCCTGAATCCCATAGGCTCCGGCCTTGTCCAGCGGTTGGGTTTTCGAGAGGTATTCCGATATGGCAGCGTCGTCGAGCTCCCGGAAACCAACCCGGGTGATCTGATGAAAGCCTTTCACCTGTTCTCCGGGGCCGACCAAGCAGACCCCCGTGCAAACCTGATGTTCCCTCCCCGCCAGCCGGCGCAGCATGAGCCTTGCCTCCTCGATATCTGCCGGTTTTCCCAATGGCTCCCCATCCAGAAACACCAAGGTATCAGCACCGATGACCAAGCAATCCTGATGGTGAATCGCGACGGCCATCGCCTTCAGGCGGGCGTTTTCCTCACACAGGCGCGCCATGCCAAGACTCGTATCATGTAACTCCTCGGCAGGTGAGGGAATCACTTCGAACTCCACGCCTGCCGCAGCCAAGAGCTCGTGCCTGCGCGGCGAACCGGATGCCAGAATGATTTTCATATCAACCCGCGAACGCATGCGCCTCCACACCCTTGACACCCAACCCCCGGATTCTCAGCAAACGTCCCGCATGCTGTTCCTTCACGGTTTTGTGAATTCCGGTTGTCACATACAAGTCCGCCAGTTCTTCTCCCCCGAACGCGCAAGCTGTCGTCTCAAGACACGGCAGATCGATCCTGCGCAACTCCTCACCGGTTTTCGGATCGAAACAACCCACACAGGCTCCGTGGCAAAATGCGATCCACAGGTTACCATCCGCATCAACGGTCATGCCGTCCGGCGAAGCATCATGATGCCGCGTTGAAATCACAGGGCGCGGGTGTTGCAACTCACCGGATACGTAGTCGAAAGCCAGAACCTCCTTGCGAGGAGTATCGATGTAATAAACGGTGTTTCCATCCGCCGACCATGCGATTCCGTTGGAATTCGTCACCGGACCGAACGCTTCATGCACCGAGAGATCCGGATCGAGACGATACAGGCGCGCGTCGCCAACCGTTTTGACCAAGCTGATGGTACCCGCAAAAAAGCGGCCGTCGGGGGAACATTTGCCATCGTTGAAGCGGTTGTCGGTTTTCAGCGGCTCCGGATCATCAATCCGTTCTACCCGACCCGTTTCCTCGCTCAAAAACCCGAATCCCTCATCCCCGGCCAAGACCAAACCGCCCCGCTGCCTGGGCACCACCGTCCCGACACGCTGTCCCACATCCCAGCTTTTTTCCTCACCCGTCTCGGGATCATATCTCAATACCTTTTTCCCCTCAATATCCACATAATACAGCGCGCCCCGCCACCAGATCGGACCCTCCCCCCACTGAGAAACCACGCTGCCTGCAACTTCGATAGAAATCATGACCCAACGTTTTCCAAAAGTTGTCTCATGACAACCGAAAAGGTTTTGCTCGAAACGCCTCCGCCCGATCTGAAAGGGCTTGATATCCATCACCCTTCCGAAACACAATCCCGCCCCCTCTCCAAATGACACCCACCATGCCACTCCTTCAAGAAATCCGCGTTTTCGCACCGGCAACCGTTGCCAATGTTGCCTGCGGCTACGATGTCCTGGGCTTTGCCATCGAATCCCCCGGCGATGAGATCGTTGTCCGAAATTCCTCAAAACCCGGCCTGCGGATCACAGAAATTACCGGTGACGGTGGCAAGCTCCCCAAAGATCCCAACCAGAACACCGCAGGGGTGGCGGCTCTCGATCTGCTGAAACACCTGGGCATGCTCGACCGCGGAATCGAGATGGAAATTCATAAAAAAATGCCCTTCGGATCGGGCCTGGGTTCATCCTCCGCATCTGCAGTGGCTGGTGCCTACGCGGTCAACAAGCTCATCGGGGAACCTCTTTCGAAACGCCAGCTGCTTCCCTTTGCCATGGCCGGCGAGGCCTCGGCGGACGGCGCATGGCATGCCGACAATGTGGGCCCCTGCCTCCTTGGCGGCATCGTGTTTATCCGATCCAATGAAGAACTCGATATCGCGCAAATCCCCGCTCCGAACAATCTCTGGGCCGCGGTCGTCCACCCGGACATCGAGATCCTTACCAAAGTCGCACGCGAAATCCTTCCCAAGGAAATCCCTCTGGTAAACGCCACCCAACAAATCGGCAACCTCGGCGGACTCATCCTGGGGCTGATTCAGGAAGACTACGGACTGATCTCCCGCTCCATCCATGACGTCATCGCCGAACCACGTCGTCAGAAACTCATCCCGGACTTCTACAAAGCCAAGCGCGCCGCCCTCGGCGCCGGAGCTCTTGGCTTCTCCATCTCCGGCGCAGGCCCGTCCGTTTTCGCCCTCTGCGAAGGTGAGGAAATCGCGCGCAAAGTCGGGGCGGCCGTCGAAAAAGTCTTCACCGCCATCCCGATCAACTGCCAAGTCCATATCTCCAGGATCAACCCTCGCGGAGTCCACGAGGTGAAAAGCTGATCGTCCTTTCGCGTGCACTATCACTCCACCAACCATCCCACCCATCAGGTCGATCTCAAGGAGGCGATCCTGCGTTCGCTGCCGGCAGATAACGGACTCTACATGCCGAACACGCTCCCGACCCTTCCGCAGGATTTCTGGAAAAACTACCGCGAGATGAGCTTCCGTGACATCGGCTTTGCCGTCGCAAGCGCCTTTTTCGGCGAGGACGTGCCTTCCGCGGACCTCAGAGCAATCGTCAACGGAACGCTCGAATTTGATGCGCCATTGGTCTCGCTCGCGCCCGACGATCACATTCTCGAACTGTTCCACGGGCCAACTCTGGCATTCAAAGACTTCGGTGCACGCTTCATGGCGCGCCTCATGGCTCATCTGACAAAAGACGACGACCGCATGCTGACCGTTCTCGTCGCTACGTCCGGCGACACCGGCGGAGCGGTCGCATCGGCTTTCCATGATGTTCCCGGTTCACGCGTGGTGATCCTTTATCCGAAAGGCAAGGTCTCGGAACTTCAGGAAAAACAGCTCACCGCCATCGGTGGAAACATCACGGCGTTGGAAATTGACGGCAGCTTCGACGATTGCCAAGCCCTTGTGAAAAAGGCTTTTCTCGATCGCGATCTCTCCGAGCGCATGAACCTCACCTCTGCGAACTCGATCAACCTCTCCCGCCTCGTCCCGCAATCCTTTTATTACATCCACAGCGCCCGCCAACTTCCCGAGGATGTGAAGCCCGTGTTCGTCGTCCCTTCCGGAAATTTCGGCAATCTCACCGCCGGTCTGCTTGCCGCACATCTTGGCTTGCCCGTCGCACATTTCCTGGCCGCCACGAACAAAAACGACGTCGTTCCGCAATACCTCGAGACCGGCACCTACCATCCCCGACCCAGCGTCTCCACCATCTCCAACGCGATGGATGTCGGCGCACCTTCCAACTTCGTCCGCATGAAGGCGATCTTCGGAAACTCATGGGAAAAAATGAGATCCGACATCAGCGGAATGAGTTTCAGCGATGACGAAACCCGTATCGCCATCCGTCGCGTGAAATCCGAATTCGGCTATGAGATCGATCCGCACGGTGCCGTCGGATGGCTCGCCGCACGCGCTTACAGGAACGCCCATCCGGGAGCCGTCACCATCACTCTCGAAACCGCGCACCCCGCAAAATTCCAAGACGTGATGGATGCAGAACTCGGGAAAGACACGGTAAAGATCCCCGAACGCCTTGCCATCCTTGCAAACCGTCCGAAAATCGCGACCTCCCTTACCAAAGACTGGCAGACCTTCCGCGCCTGGCTCGACACAAACATCGACTGACTTTCCGACATGAAGCTCCAAGATACCCTGACCCGCAGCCAAAAGGAAATCCGTCCGATCGATGGTCATACCTATCGCTTCTATTGCTGCGGACCGACAGTTTACGGACCGGCTCATATCGGCAATTTCCGCACCTTCGTGCTCCAGGATGTGTTCCGCCGAACGATCGAAACCGCCGGCATCCGCACGCTACATGTCCGCAATCTCACAGATGTGGATGACAAGACGATCCGTGACTCGCAAGCTGCCGGGCAAACACTCAAAGCGTTCACCGACCGTTGGCGCGATCGGTTTCACACCGACTGCAAGGCTCTCGCCTGCCTGCCTCCGCATATCGAGCCGTCCGCGGTCGAGCATATTCCCCAACAGATCGCAATGATCGGGACACTGATCGCCAAGGGGCACGCCTACGCCTCGGATGACGGTTCGGTGTATTTCAACATCTCCTCGTTCCCCAACTACGGCAGACTTTCCCATCTGGAGGAACGCGAACTCGATCTGGGAAAAACACAGAACTCCCGCGCGAATTCGGACGAATATGAGAAAGACAGTATCTCCGATTTCGTCCTCTGGAAAGCGCGTCGGGATGAGGATGGGGAGAATTTCTGGCAATCCCCATGGGGTCAGGGCAGACCGGGCTGGCATCTCGAATGCTCCGCCATGATCGCCGAATACCTCGGTGACTCTTTCGACATGCACTCCGGAGGTGTCGATCTGGTGTTTCCCCACCACGAAAACGAAATCGCTCAAAGCGTATGCGCCTGCGGTGGCCGCTTCGCCGCACATTGGTTCCATATCACTCATCTTCTTGTGGATGGCGGCAAGATGTCAAAATCCCTCGGCAACATGTACACCCTGGCCGATCTCGCAGAGAAAGGCTTCAACCCGATGGAGGTCCGCTACGTGCTGATCGGCGCACATTACCGCAAACCTCTGAACTTCACGCTAGAATCTCTCGCCGGCGCCAGGGAAGCCCTGAATAAACTCGCCAAAGCCGCCTGCAAACTCGCTGAAAACATGGGCATGGAAACCGCCCTGCCCTCGGCAGATTTCGGTGTGTTTCAGTCTGCATGGGACGCGCTCAACGACGATCTCAATACACCGGGCGCACTCGGTGGAATCTTCACCGGCCTGAGGGAAGCAGCGAAATTCACGGGCAAGGAAGCCGCCGGCGCTCTCGCCGGACTAAACCGTATCCTCAAGGCCCTCGGCATCACGCTTCCGGTGATTTCAACAGCCACCGCCGAGATTCCCCCCGACATTCAACAACTCGCCGATACCCGCTGGACCGCCCGATCAAACAAAGACTGGGCCACCTCCGACAAGCTCCGTGACGAACTCGCCGCGAAAGGCTGGTCCGTCAAGGATGGAAAAGACAGTTATCAACTGTCGGAAATATGAACCACGGGCTCGAAAAAATGCCAACCTTGCAGCCACATGCTCCTTGCCGTGATTCCATCAACCCGATCGCCGATCGCGCTTCGTTCAAATCTAACATCAGGAATATAAGGCTTTGAGATTCTCCGTCCTCGGCTCCGGTTCAACCGGCAACTCCACCATCGTCGAATGTGGATCGACCCGCATCCTCATCGATGCGGGACTCTCCGCAAAACAACTCTGCGTCCGACTCGAATCACTCGACATCGAACCCGCCTCCATTTCCGCGATCCTGCTCACGCACGAGCACGGCGATCACGTCCGCGGCCTGAAAAGTTTTATCAAAAAACATCCCACTCCTCTTTACGCCACCGCCGAAACCGCCCATGTCATCAGGGAAACCGATGTCGGAAATGCCGATTGGATCACGTTTGAAGCCGGACAGGATTTCACCATCAACCACCTGCACATCGGCAGCTTTGCGATCCAGCATGACGCTGTCGATCCCGTCGGTTTCGTCGTATCAAATGGAGTGTTCCGCTTCGGCTTGCTGTCGGATGCCGGGTTTGTCACCGAAAGCGTCAAACAACGCCTGAAAAACCTGTCCGCTCTTTTTGTCGAAGCCAATTATGACGACGAATTGCTGGAACTCGATACGAAACGTCCGTGGTCGATCAAACAACGCATCGCCTCCCGCCATGGCCACCTCTCCAACGTGCAAGTTGAGGAACTCATCCGGGATGTCGCCCATCCCTGCCTCGGCCGTATCGTCTTCGGCCACCTCAGCTCGGATTGCAACTGCCCGAAAAAAGTCAGTTTCCGCTTTAAAAGCCTGCTCGATGAACTGGGCCTGAACGCTTCTCTCCACTGTGCCACACAGTCAGAGCCAACTCCCTGGTTCGAGTTGTGAGGCGATGCCTCGGAGGATTGCAATCCACCACATCGATCCGCAACAGGCTCAACGATCCGTCTCCTCCAACGCCTCCCTCAATCCTTGCACATCACCCG
>JBEAZA010000062.1:0-20789 GCA_041170385.1 Verrucomicrobiota bacterium
CTCGTGTGAGGGGGCGATCAGCTAATAAGATCAAATCATCCATTGCAGTAGCGTTTCAATCCGCGCCCCCTCGTGTGAGGGGGCGATACCGGTTTTTATTTCCTGATGAGTAAGCTTTTCGGTTTCAATCCGCGCCCCCTCGTGTGAGGGGGCGATCATAGTCTGGTGATCGTTTGGACACTGCTCATTTGTTTCAATCCGCGCCCCCTCGTGTGAGGGGGCGATTGTTGAGCTATTGAAAGCCTAAAATTCTGCTATTGTTTCAATCCGCGCCCCCTCGTGTGAGGGGGCGATAGCGGAGGATTCTAAGCAAGATTTTACAAGGCTTTCCAGTCTTGTTTCCGCGAACCTTGTTTTTTGTGATGTCAAAGAGCTTATAGATACGTTGGAAAAAGGCGCGAGCGCTTGGGGTTCGCGGGGTGACAAAATGGCCGTTACAAAATGAGTGGCGCGTCGATGTTGTAGTCATCGTTTTTGCCGTGGTGCTCAACCTTGTGTTCCCAGTTTTTTCCAAGATGGTAGATTCTAATACTGTCGGTTTCCGTGTCGATGATGGAAAGGAGTTTACCACGAAATTGTAAGAATTGAGCGTGATCCATTTTGCATTCGAAGACAGAGTTCTGAACGCGTTGTCCGTAGTCTAGGCAGGTCTTGGCGACGTGGCGCAGTCGCTTTTGACCAGCCTTGGTGACGGTCGATACATCGTAGGTGAGTAAGATATACACTTTCTAAAATTTTAAACTCTAAACCTCAAGAAAGACTTGGGTTGTGTGGGTTCTATTTGTGCAGATAGGCTGGATAGGCATCGTGGTCGCCGCGTAAGTGACGGGCGAGGAGTCGGGCTTGGATTTGTGGGAGGAGTCCAAAAGTAATTTTTTCATCAATGAATGGATGCACGAGTTCGTCTTGTTTGCGTTCCTGCCATGCGGTGAGGATTTTTTTCCGTGAATCGGGTTTAAGAAAAACGGCTCCGCTTTCCTGGATGTCGAAATCATCAGCGCGGATTTGTTGTCGGTTGAGGAGGGAGAGGGCGAGTCGATCTGCGAAGATGGGACGAAATTCTTCCATGAGATCGAGAGCTAGGGAATGTCGGCCGGGACGAGGTTGGTGAAGGAAGCCTGACTGGGGATCGAGCCCAACGGTTTCGCAAGCGGAGCGGCAATCGTGGGCTAGCAGGACGTAGAGTAAAGAGAGCAAGGCGTTTACGCGGTCGAGTGGTGGTCGTTTACTGCGGCCTTTTAGAACGAAAGCGGGATC
The DNA here is from genome assembly GCA_041170385.1 of Verrucomicrobiota bacterium. Lineage (GTDB taxonomy): Bacteria > Verrucomicrobiota > Verrucomicrobiia > Verrucomicrobiales > Akkermansiaceae > Luteolibacter. The sequence goes on from JBEAZA010000062.1 coordinate 1,258, forward strand.
ATCGATGGTGATGAGGTGATTGAATACTGCGAAGTATGCTGCTGCCGCTTCGCCTTCAACCCCGCGCAGGGATTCGAGCGAGGTGCAACGGGTGGCTGCAGAAATGCGTGTGGCCAAAAAGTCTGAATTGCTTGTTAGAGCGTGAGCGCGTTCGGGGGATTTGGTTCCGTGATCACGGGCTGCGCGTTGCAGAATCATGCGGGTGTTATGGAGTTTTGCCACGATCATGTTTTGCGCGATGGAAAGTGCAGCCGGTTCCAGATCCGCGCGCCGGTATTGCTCCCGGCGGAGAAGGATATTTCCGGTAACTCCGCCGTAAGAGCTGGAAATGAATTTTCCGTGAGGGCTGAGGAAGGTGACCGATACGCCGTGCTCGTGACAACCCGCCATCAGGCTTGCGGAAACCGTGGTATCCCACCCAAAGGTGACGATGCCTTCGAGATTGTGCAGGGGTATCCGCAGTTTGGTTTCTCCTTCGTGGCGGATCTCGACGGCAGCTCCATCTTTACGGAGGTAGGCACCTTCGAGGGTGACGTAGAGGGTGTTTAGGTGCTGGCGCATTTAAGTTTCATATTTGAATTTTGAACTCTCAAACGAGCAGTCGGCTTCGCTGAATGATGTTAGACGGGAGTGGAACCATGAGGCCGCTCCGCGTTTTAGGCGGAGGGATTTGGGCTGGCATAGATCGATGAGAGAGCAGGCATCGCAACGGCGCGGTTCGTATTCTGCGCTGGGCGTGATGCCGATGGTTTTCATCTCATGGACGGCGGCGATGGTAGAAAGTGTTAGATCGCGTAGTTCCTGATCGAGCAAGACTTCTGTCCGGCGCCGGGTTTTGCCGTAGAAGATGAGAGCAGAGGAAATTTCAGTTTCAAGCATTTCCTCAAGACAGAGCGCTTGAGCGCAGACCTGCACTTCATCGGCGCGGTGGTATTTGGGTTTGCCTCGTTTGTACTCAACGGGGACTACGCTGCGCTCCGTGGATTTAGGATTGCGGATCGTAGATGGTGGATTGATTTCCACGATGTCGCAGATTCCGGAGATTCCGTATTTTTCAGAGGAAACGTGGAGTGCACGTAGAATGGTGCCAGATGTTCGATGTTCGTCCGGGCCTTCGTTGGCTTTTTTGTGGAGGAGTTGGCCTTCTGCTGTGAACCGGTTTTCTGCCCAGACCTGCTCGTTGTGAATGAGGGCACACTGGCGCGGACAGTATAGCCAGTGCTGGAGCGCGGAAAGGGGGATGAGTTGTTTTTCGGATGGCATGACTGATGGATCATCTGTCTGTCTTCATAAATCCTTGGCAGCCTCTTCAACCAACTGATGCAAAGCATCCTCGTCCAGGACTCCAGCGATGAAGTGCGCAGTCGCGGAAGAAACCTCACGCAGAAGGATGGGACGAAGGTCTGCAAAGAGTGCCGTGCTCAACTGGCGTCCCATCTCGGCAAAAGTGTTGCCGTTGAAAAAGAGAAACGGTGCGGAACGGTGCATATGACGGAGAAACACAAAGGTTTCCGCCAAGGTCATTTCTTGCTGCCGTTGCGCTTCCCAGTGGATTGCACACGCTTGGTGAGTTTCCGAATTAAACCCGTGTTGCGCTCGACCTCGCTCGCACGCTCGCTGATTGAGGCCGATGACAAGCTGCCAGTCCCAGTTTTCGAGAAAAGCGGCTCGGCTTTGTAACGGTGATTGTTCATCTCCACGCTCTCCATCACGTCTTCTGGACGGAGTTTTTGCAGGAGATCGGTGCGGAGTTTCATCGCTCATAAAAGTAACCGAAAATTGGGTCAGGTCAATCCCAGGGGTGGGCTATGGATTTATTTAATCAAGATCTTCGTAATCTGCATATTGCACAGGTGGGTTTCCCGTAGGATGAAGGATTTTTGGCCTGCGGAACATGCTCTTGGTTGGCTCGATCGACTCGCAAGTCACAAGAAAACGCCAGTCATCGCCGTAGTCGAAGAGGAAGAGCATTTGTTTCTTTGGCTTGAAAACGGAGGTCAAAAGCGTGGTTCGAACTCCTTTGTCATGGGCGCTCGCCTCCTCGCCAATATCAGCGAAGAGGGTGTATTCTTCATCACTTGGAGTGACCCGTTTGAGGTTCGAGTAAAATCCGTAACAGTGATCCATATCAAAATACACAGAACGGATGATGCTCTCCGCCAAGTCTTCCAAGGTGTGAGCTGAGGGGTGGACAATGGTGACGGAGAAGTCGCCGTGGGTGACTTTGAAGGTGAGGGCTTGCTGTGATGTGGGCATGGTTAGGTGCGTTCGATGATTTCCACTCCTGCAGGGAGACCACTGAGATCGATGGTGATTTCGTAGTCAGAGAATGCCCGAGGGACTTCGATGCCTTCCTTCTTTTTCACGGAAACGAGTTCGAAGAGTTTGTGGCTGGGTGCATTGCCGAGCTGGTTATCGTGTTTGAAAACGATGAGGGCGCGGGGGCTCATACTGCCTGCGGGGCGTGCTGCGGATTGGTCGAACTGGAAGGCGTTCTCCAAAGATGTGAAGAGAAGTTCGAGATCATCGTCGGTGAAGCCGGTTTGGGCGGCGAGGAAGGGGTTGACGAAGCCTTGGGCTTTGTAGAGGCCGTAGGGGATGGTGAATTTGCGACCCATGGTGCGTTCTTTTTCGATGTCCTTTTCATTGGTGACGGAGGTGCGTGTGATGGCGTGCTCGCTGGAGACGATGGGATCGATGGAGCGGGCGAAGGAGAGCTGGACGGGCCCACGGACTTGGCCGCAGTTGACCTCGGTGGACATGACCGCACCGAAGGTGCGGATGTCGTAGTAGGTTTTGCACATCCAGTCTTTGGCATCCTCTTTTTTCCCCTCTTTTGGAGCTTTGGAATCTTTTTCAGGAATGCCCACTTCTTTATGTGCTTCTTTGTGCTGGAGGTTGTGGACGGCACCTTCGGTGAAATAGATGCGCTGGCCATCCTGACCGCCGCCGGTGAGGGCGACGAAATTGCGGATTTTGCGTTTGAGGCAGACGTCGGTGACGAGGCCTTGGCCGGATTCGACGTCGATGCGTGGGAGGTTGCCTGCATCAGGGTCGCCGTTAGGGTTGGCGTCTTGGGCGTCGAAGAGGAAGAGGAAGTCGTAGCGGTTGTTCATGGTGGTGGTTGTGTTGGTTGGTGGTGGATTTGAGATTTGGAATTTGAGAGATGCTTAGGCGGAGGCGGATTCTGGAATCTCGGTGATTTCCTTTTTGGTAAAGAAATCCTTGCGTTGGTGGTAGTAGCCGATGGCAAAAAGGCCTTGGGATTTGAGATTGAAGTTGGAGGGGAAGCCTGTGGCTGAAATGGCACCGAGAATCTCCTGAATCAGGCGCTCACGATTCACCTTTGATCCGCCTGAGAGTTTGGCGAGGTGATGAGAATAGGTTCGGAGGATTCGTGGGAAGACGCTTGCAGGGGTAGCGGAAGCGCTGGCGTAGAATTTGTCACGCAGGCTGGCATTGAGGTCGCCCAGGGCGTCTTGCTGGGTTTTCTCTAAGGAGGCGAAGAGCCGACCGAGAAGGTAAGCGGGTTCTTTGTTGGTTGTGTCTAACATGATAGGGATGGTTTGTTTGTGATTGCGTATGAGAACGGCTTTGAGTAATGCAGCGCGAAGGTAGTTGATAGTTCGATCCGCGTGGATGCGGCGGATCACTGCGGAGAATAGACCTTCAGGATAAGGCGTTCCATTGATAATGGAGCGGGTGAGCGCGCCTGTGAGAAGTGGTGAGATTTCTTCGGCGACCCTTGCAGTTTCGCGGAGGAGTTGCCAGATTACAGGGAATTCGGGGTCCGGCATTCGCTTGCCGACGGGTTTATCGAACTGCCGAATGATTTCCATGCAGCGTTGGTGGTCATGAAGTTTGTCGAGTAGATCGGCGATGGTGGAGCGATGGAAGAAGCGAATGGAAAATCGGCCGGGGTTAGGTTGTTCAAGTCCCAACATATAGAAGAACGTGCTTGGTTCACCCAATTCTTGGTATTGCGATCCTGCCCTAATCGCGGCAAGCAAGCGTGCGAGTTGCCGCAATCGGGAGAGATCCTGAGAGTCTTCTGCTTGTTGTGAATGACCCTCGAAAAAATCCGAAAAGATGTCTTCAAGAAGTGTTGGCTTGTCCGTCCACTGAACGACGGTTGTGTCTGTAATTCTTGTTCGATGACGCTTGCGATTTGGTCCGTCAGTGAGTGCATTCAAAGCCGTAGCATATCGGAATGCCACATCTGAGCTGATTGGGCAGTTCTCGGTTTTTGATAAGCCATATGATTCATACGATGTGTTCTCCTGGATGCCGACTAGCGCGATTGAGCTTTTGAAGCCCTTAATGTCTGGATGTATGCGACAAACGGGGGATACCTTGCCAGATACTAAGCATTGGGATTGGTGCTCTGACGCCGTGTTGGCTTTAAGTTGTATCCACCAATTTTTTATTTTTTCAGAGTTATGAATTGGTGCTTTTTCGCCCTGTAATATCCATACTCCAAAACTGCCATTCAACTCATTGAGTTTATCGAGTTCGACGCTGATTTCTCCTTTTTTGGAATCAATACTCCATTTTTCGAGAAATCGACATACAGCGGAATAACCCGGGTCATTGATTTTCGATTCATACAGTAGGTGTTCCTCTTTGAATGCGTTAAAACATGATGCTGCCAGAACTTGGCGTTCCGTATCACCTGACCAGCCGAGCAAGTATTCTGCTTTATCGCAAAGGAACTGAGGTTTCACACCGCTTGTTCGTTTTTGGTGTGCCGGAACTTCCATGCGGTCAGGGACGAGTTTGCCTTTGTCATTTTTGATTCTCGCATCTTCGATTTGCACGAGTGAGCCGTCGGGGCGGATGACGATGCGGAAGCTGATTTTTTGTGGAGAGAAGCCGGGTGGGGCGATCTCGTAGGTGGGATCGTCCGCGAGGCGCGTATAAAGTTCGTTGAGGGCTTGGAGGATCATGGAAGACTACGGATTTAAAATTTGAGATTTAAGATTTCAAAAGTGGGGATTTGAAATTTCAGAGGCGGAAAGGGAGGAGTGGGACGTGGATGATGCCATTTGTCATTTGCGCGCGGAAGAAGTGGGGGGTGGTGGATTTGACGGCTTTGGTGCTGGGATTTTGATCGAACTGTATATCGTGGAGCATGAAGCCGAGGTCTTTTTCGCCGGATAGGGATGGATCGGGAGAGGGGAGTTCGGCAGCGGATTCGATGAGTTGGAAGAAGACGGGGAATTCGCGGCAGCCGAAATAGGGCTGATGGAAGGCCTGGCCTTTGCGGGCGCGGCGTTTGAACATTTCGAGGTGTTTGCCAGCAGCTTCGTTGGGCGGCGCATCGGGGCCGTTTTTTTCGAGCCGGGTGTTGAAGAGGTGGACGTGGGCTTTGATGAGGTAGGCGACGTCTTTGAGAATAAGGGAGGCGCGTTGTTGGCGGTTTTCCGCTACGTCTATGGATGGGCGGATGGCGGGGTCGCGCATGGCGGCGTTGACGCCATTACCGCCTTTGACGGGGATTTTGGAGGCGATTTCGTTGCGCCGGATGTTGGTGAAGCGGATGGGGTTGAGGACGTGGATTTCGTCGATGATCCAGCGGATCTGGGGTTTCCAATAGATGGCTTCGAGGATGCCGCGTGCAGCGGACGGAGTCATGACGTCGTAGGAGACGCGTTCGACTTTCATTTCGGGGCGGGAGAAGAGGGCGTAATCGCCGGAAACGTGAAGGAGGATGCCGTGGTTCATGATGGGAAAAGTTTTTGGATTGTGGTGATTTCAGCAGACGAGCTTGGCAGTGCCAGCATCTTCGTCGTCGAAGGTGAGGCCGAAATGCGCTGAATAGTTGAGGTCGTTGGAGATGAGGGCGTGGAATTGGCCGTCGCGGATGGATTCGAAGGAGCGGATGTTGTCGTCGAGGAGGCGCGGGGAGATTTGGACGGTATAGCCTTGGAGACCACGGAGGAGTTTGCGGTGGAGGGGGATGGTAGGGTTTTTCAGGTCTTGGATGAGGGATTTGGCTCTCTCGTCGTAGGGAATGATGACGGGGACTTGCCAGTCGTCGATAAGGCGGAAGTCGTTGGCGACGGTAGCGAATTGGAAGTGGAAGGGGAATGAGCGGTCGTTTTCGAGGCGAAAGCTTGTGGGTGAGATGATGCCTTTCGAGTCCCAGCGGGATTTTTGGCGATAGTAGTAGAGGTCGAAGTAGTGGCGGATGGCTTCTTCGCCGAGTAGGTCGGGGTAGAGGTCGATGAGTTGGCTGGCGATTTGGGCGGTCTCGCGGACGAACGTTTCGGCTTTGGTGTCCTCCGGGATGAAGACATGGGCGTTGCCCAGGCTTGCGAGTTTGCCGTTGCGATTGCAGCGGCCTGCGGCTTGGGCGATGGAATCGAGACCGGCGAGTGCGCGATAGACGGTGGGGAAATCGACATCGACACCAGCTTCGATGAGTTGGGTTGAGATGAGGCGGGTGGGCAGGCCTTGGGCGAGACGCTGGCGGACTTCGGTAAGGATTACGGATCGATGCTCCGGGCACATGAGTGCGGAGAGGTGGTGGTTGGCATCATCTTGTTCGAGCATGCGGAAGATTTCGCGGGCGTGCTTGCGGCGGTTGACGATACAGAGGACCTGAGGGTGTTGCTTGATGTCATGTGCGAGGTCTTGATCCGAGCGGCGACCGATGAAATGAACATCCACCCTTTTGAGCGCGGCAAAGAGGGCTGGGGTGTCGCGGATGATTTCGCGGCAGCCTTCAAAGCCGATGGGGAAATCGGCCGGGTGGTGATGAATGGCGGGTTGGGTAGCAGTGCAGAGGACGGCGGTGGTGTGGTAATGGGTGGTGAGTTCTTGGAGAACGTGGAGGCACGGGTGGAGGAAATCGACAGGCAGGGTTTGTGCTTCGTCGAGGATGACGACGGAGTTGGCGATGTTGTGGAGTTTGCGACAGCGGGACGTTTTTGCAGCGAAGAGGGATTCGTAAAACTGGACGGCGGTGGTGATTGTGATTGGGGCGTCCCAGTTTTCGGCAGCGAGGCGGGATTGTTCAGTTTCTTTATCAGGTGAGAGGGCGGAGTGGTGCTCGATGAGTGGGGTGAAGTGTTCGGTTTCGAGTGGTTTGAGGATTTTCCGAATGACCTGTGCGTTCTGCTCGATGATGGAGGTGAACGGGACGACGAAGATGATGCGTTTTTGACCATGTGCGATGGCATGGCGCAGCGCGAAGAGTAAGGAGGAGAGGGTTTTGCCACCGCCTGTCGGGACTGTGAGGGTAAATAAACCGGGCGAGGATGGTGCAGCAGCGGTGCAATCTTCCACGACTTTGCTGCGGGATAGGTTCACAATATCATCGAGGGCGGGTTCGCCAAACGCTGAGATGTGTGAGGTGATGAGTCGGTTGATTTGTTGGAGAATGTCAGCGGGAGCCTGCATTCTAGCAGATGCTTGGCCGGGATTCATAAACGACTCGGTGGCGAGGAAATCCGCGTCCACAAGGCACGAGAAGAGTATCCGGCTGAAATGGGCGAGTGAGTATGGATCTTTACTGAGAAAAGCTGGAGGAGGCGGGATCGGGAGTGAGCGGACTTCTTCGGGTGCGGATGACCAGTCGGGCAGTTCTTTTTTCTGAAGCCGGGCTTTTTGACAGGCGTAATTCGACTCGGCGTCAAGTAGTCCGGAATGGTGTCCAGTAATGGCGTATGCGAGAAGGTGGCCAAGGTTGCCTGTTAGTGTGGCGTGGATTCCGCCTGCGGAGGAGTGGTCAATTTTTCCGGTGATTTCCGCCGTGTGAGGATCGGCTTTGGTGGTGAGGTAGGCTTGCCACTCCGGAGCGAATTTCCCGAGGTCATGCCAGAGCCCTGTGAGGTAGCCCCATTGATGTGCGGATTTTGATTCCTCAGAGTCGATTGGAAACATTCCGGCAGCGAATTTTGCCGTCCAGTAGGCAACTTTATTGAGGTGTCCATGTTGAGGCTCCATGCTTTCGCATTTTTTGCATTTTTCGTGTTGGCACTCGTCATCGGCTTCACCGAAGGGCGTAAAAAGGGGTTCCCAGTTTACCGGGGGGTAGCCTTCGAGTGTATGTGCGTAGAAGGGCATGTGCGGGGGGCTAAAGTTGAAATTCCCAGAGCCAGAATGTGTATCGGTCTTAGGTTGGGATTGTATGAAGTAATATAGAAATTGGGCAAAAAGCACGTTTTTTCAAGAATTTCCAAATAATTTTGAGCATGTGCTGTTTTTCAAGTGTATACGCATTTTTTTATTTGGTATGGATTGTAGTTCAATGACGTCCGCCTCCTAGCGCGTAGTAAATCACATAGAACCATGATAGTATGCCATGGATGACGGCCCAAAGGATAGAGTGGTTTGTGCTCCATGAAATGATGACTGCGATGATGGTGCCGAGTCCAATGCCAAAAGATGATGATTGATTGGCCATAATACCTTATAAATATCAAAAGTGTGGTTAAGGCCTGGTTCAGATGATCATTTTCTCTCTAGGTTGAAGTAAACCTGATCTTCCTCAAGTTCCCATGCGCCATCGGATAACAAGCCGAGCCAAGGGAGTAGTAAAAACAAGCCACCAACGCCATCCAGGATCCCGGTCTGGCTGAGTTGCCTCTCGATGGTCTTGGTCGATTGCGTATGTCCTGGGGCTGTTGCGATCAAAGCGAGTGATTTTGCGCGCTTGGCATCGAATGATAGCGGGGTTTTGCCGACTGCGGTTCCGTTTGCCATGATCTTGGCAGGAACGTTGGAAGTTACCGTTACCGTCTGTGTGCTACCCACCCCAAAAGAGCAGGAGGTGTTGATTGTTACGAAGAATGATGCGGTGAGCAATACAATGAGGTTTTGACGTATTTTTTTAATCATGGTTCAATTTTTCTGTTTGATGGATTTGATGTGAGGTTCAGTAACTAGCAGGCCGATTTTGCAAATTTCTTACATTTCAATACATAGGGTAGGACATTTGTTGGGTGACCCAAATTTTTCTGATTATAATTTCACCTAAAAAAATCCAGAAAACTCAAAACTTGTGGGCTTACTGCCATCAAGTTTTATGGAAGAGTGTCATTGCCTGTTCTCGGCGTTCACCCATGATGAACCCTCTCCATTTGAGAAATCAGGCCAAGCAGGCCCTTGTGTTTTCCGGTAAGTTCCGGATCTTCCGAAAAGACCTGATCGGCAAGCGCGCGTGCCTGGCGGATCAGTTCGGTGTCGGTGATGAACTCGGCAAATCGGAGGTCGGTCAGGCCGGATTGGGCGGTGCCCAAAACATCGCCGGGGCCGCGCAGCTCGAGATCGGCCTCGGCGATTTCGAAGCCATCGGAGGTTTTTTCCAGGACGGAAAGTTTTTCCAAAGCTTCGGGGAGTTTGGAATCGGTTAGCAAGACGCAGTAAGACTTGTGCTCGCCACGGCCGATCCGCCCGCGGAGCTGGTGAAGTTGGGCGAGGCCGAAGCGTTCGGCGTGGTGAAGGATCATCAGGTTGGCATTTGGGACATCGACCCCCACCTCGATCACGGATGTCGCGACAAGGGCTTGGATCTTTCCGCTGCGGAAATCTTCCATCACCGCATCCTTTTCCTCGGGTCGGAGTTTGCCGTGAAGCAAACCGACGTTTTCTTTGCCCAAGCGTTTCTGCCAGGAACCGAACGCCTCGGTGGCGGACTCGGCCTTGATGGAATCGGACTCCTCAACGAGAGGATACACGAGGTAGGCCTGCCGGCCTTCGGCAAGCTGGGTTTTGACGAACTCGGTGATGTCGCTTTGCTTGGGTTTGATCCGCAGGGCGGTGATGATTTTTCCGCGACCCGCGGGTTTTTCATCGAGCAGGGAAACGTCGAGATCGCCATAGATCGTCATCGTCAGGGTACGCGGGATCGGGGTGGCGGTCATGACGAGGACATCGGGAAGCGTGCCTTGGCGGATGAGCGTGGCGCGTTGAACGACGCCGAATTTGTGTTGTTCGTCGATCACGACAAGGCCGAGATCGTTAAAAAGTTCCGGATCGTAGAGCAGGGCGTGAGTGCCGATGAAGAGAGTCGGCTGGCAAGATTCGGGAATACCGGATTCATGTTTGTTTGCGGTGCGAAGGACGATCTTGACTCCCAGAGGTTCCAACCATTTTTTGAACGTCAGGGCATGCTGTTCCGCGAGGATCTGGGTCGGGGCCATGAGAGCGGCGTCCGCTCCGGAATCGATGGCGAGTAGCATGGCCGCCATCGCGACGAAGGTTTTTCCCGCACCCACATCACCCTGGAGGAGCCGGTTCATCGGGCGCGGCACACGCATGTCAGCGATGATTTCCTTGATCGAGCGCTTCTGCGCTTCTGTTAGATCGAAGGGCAGGGAGTGGTGAAAAGCTTTGAGGAGGGTGGTTTTGGCGCCGAGGACGCGACCGGCGTGGGATTGGTAGCGTTGGCGGCGGTAAACGACGTTGAGTTGGAGGGTGAAAAACGCTTCCAATGCAAACCGACGCCGGGCGTCCCTGCCGCTTTCGGCGCTGGTGGGGAAATGGGTTTCGAAGAGATCGGTGGCGCGATCGGTTTGAGTGACGGAAAACGGGAAGGGTTTGGCATGGCCATTACGGGCCGGGGCTGCCACGCTGTAGATCATCTCGCGAAGTCGGCGTTGGTTGATGCCGGCAATATTTTTGTAAATCGGAACGATGCGGTTGAGATGGATGGTATCGGATTGCGAGTCGTCATCGACCACTTCGATTTCCGGGTGGTCGATGATGAGTCGACCGCCCTGTTCTTTCACTTTGCCATAGGCGATGACCTGTTGGCCGGCAGCGATGACTTTCGACATGAACGGCATGTTGAACCAACGACAGGTGATTTTTCCGGATCCGAACACACTGCCTGTTCCGTCCATGATGATGGCCTCGTAGAAGCGGGTTTTGCCAAATCCCTTGTTTCCCGCGTCGATTACGCCCCCCGTGAGGCATACCGCTTTGGCAGAGGCTTGGTTTGGAAAACGATCGAACTGGCGGCGGTCCTCGTAGCGTTTCGGAAAATGGTTCAGAAGATCCGTGATGGTGGTGATTCCGACGGCGTTGAACGCTTGGATTTCTTTCGCCGAGATGCCGGGCAGGGAGGAGAGTTGGTTTTGCCCGGTGGTCACGGCAGAGAAAATCAAATTTCGGAGCGGAAACTTCAAGGAAGAGTTTTGCGAAGCTTCTGCATCCGATGCTGTGGAATTCGCGGAAAGTCGAAGGTCTGAACGTCAGAGGTCCGACTGTAACAACCGCACCAGCGGTTCTGGCCATGAATTTTAGACTTTGGACATTTGACGGTTCGAATGCGTTTCTGGCCTTGTCTTAAACCTAGACGCTCCGCACAACGGCCGGTGATCACCTCTACGAAAGGCTTGCGGGATCGGGCAGGGCGGGTAGATTCTAGGACATATCTGCTGAATTTATGCCTGCAATCCAAACCGTTCTCAACATCGCCCTGCTGATCCTTGTGGTCGTGATGCTTTTCAACATCATCATTTTTGTCCACGAGCTGGGTCACTTTCTCGCGGCAAGGTGGCGGGGCTTGAAAATTGACCGGTTCCAAATTTGGTTTGGAAAGCCGATTTGGAAAATGGAATACCGGGGAGTGCAATACGGGTTGGGATGGATTCCGGCTGGCGGTTTCGTGGCCCTGCCGCAAATGGCTCCGATGGAAGCGATCGAAGGCGGAGATCAGGACCGTGAGTCTCTGCCGCCGATCACTCCGCTTGACAAGATCATCGTCGCTTTTGCGGGGCCGTTGTTTTCGCTCCTTCTCGCGCTTCTTGCCGGTCTGGTGGTCTGGGGAGTCGGGAAGCCAAAGGATTTCGTGCCGGGAACCCAGGTGGGGTATGTCGACGATTCCATGCCGGCCTACAAAGCCGGAATCCGGCCCGGAGATCAGATTCTTGAGATCAATGGCGAACCCGTGAACGGCTTTGCCGGATCATTGGACAGCATCACCGAACGGGTCGTATTGAGTAGCGGTGATCGGATCGAATTTAAAATTCAGCGACCCGGAGTTGAAACCCCACTTACGGTTCACTGTGAGTTCGAGCGTGAAACAACAAAATGGTATCAGCGCAGCGGGTTGAGAAAAGTCGGAATCGCACAGAGCACCAGATCACGGGTCGAGTCGGTGTATCAGGGGAGTCCTGCCGCCAAAGCGGGCCTGTCCAAAGGCGATGAGATCGTTCTTCTTCAAGGGTTGCCGCTTTACAGCAAACTGCAGATCTACGATCACCTGAAAAAAAACAATGATTCGGAAATCACCTTGGGTGTCAGAAAAAAAAGCGGAGAGATGACGGAGGTGAAGATGACGCCTGTGAAGCCCGTTCAACCCAAAGGAGCAAGACCTGATCTGGGTATTGTATGGGACTTCAGCGGAACGGTCGATGTCCGGATCGTGCACCCCAATCCCTTCGCTCAAGTGGCCGATAGCCTCAACATGATGTGGGTGACGATCACGAAAGTCATCGATCCGAACACCAGTATCGGCGTGGATCATCTCAGTGGTCCGGTGGGGATCGGCCAGATGCTCTACTCACTGCTTCAAACCGAAGAGGGTTGGAGACGGATTCTGGGTTTCATGGTGCTTTTCAATGTCAATCTTGCGGTGTTAAACATGCTGCCGTTTCCTGTCTTGGACGGGGGGCACATCACTCTGGCGGTGTTGGAAAGCATATTCGGCAAGCCGGTTCAGATGAAAACCCTGGAAATGATCCAGGCGGCTTGTGCTCTCGCCCTGATCAGCCTGATGCTCTATGTCACAAGCAAGGACATCGGTGACAAATTCGGTCGTGGCGGTGATTCTCCGGGCGAAGTGATCTTTGCGGAATGATGAAGGATGATTCGGAAACGACCTGTTGTAATCGTTGCTCGAACGAGGCCTTGGGCGTGATCGGTGATCAGGCGCTGTGCGAGGATTGCTTGCATGAATCCTCCGCTTGTTGCGCGGGGGAGGAGTGATGGAAAAATGCTACGCCCGGAATTTCTCATAGGCGTTGACGATGTGCTCGACGATGGGATGGCGCACGATGTCGGATGATGTAAAGCGGTTGAAGGCAATGCCCTCGATATCCTTGAGCGCGTGTTCCGCTTCGTGAAGACCGGAACGCACGCCGGGCTTGAGATCCACCTGCGATGCATCTCCCGTGACCACGATTTTCGAGTCCTCGCCCAGACGCGTCAGGGTCATGAACATTTGCTCGCGGGTGGTGTTTTGCGCTTCATCCAGAATGATAAACGAACGCGACAGGGTGCGGCCACGCATGTAAGCAAGGGGAGCGATCTCGATGACACCCTCTTCGAGATAGCGCTGGACTTCCTCGGGATCGAGCATGTCGTTCATCGCGTCGTAAAGGGGGCGAAGATAAGGAGCGACCTTCTCTTTGAGATCGCCTGGCAGGAAACCGAGTGCCTCACCGGCCTCTACGGCAGGGCGTGTCAGGATGATGCGATGGATCGCCCGTTTTTTCAACAGGTGCAGACCAACCGCCACCGCGAGATAGGTTTTTCCGGTGCCCGCCGGACCGAGTCCGAAAATCACATGGTTGTCCTGAATAGATCGCACGTAGTTGTATTGATTCGATGTGCGGGGGGAGACGGTTTTTCGGTTTTTCGAACCAACCAGCTGGATCGTTGCCAACGACGTGAGCGGGGTGTCGCCCGATTGCTTGGCAGCCTCCACCGCATGGCGGAAATCCCGATCCGAGATGTGCAGGCCTTTGCGTTGGGTTTCCTCAAGGTCGGCAAAAACCTGCTTGGCCAGCATGATGGCGGGCTCCTGGCCAGTGAAGGAAATCCAACCGTCCCGCGTGACCGTTTTCAGATCGAGTGCGTTTTCCAGATACGCGAGGTTGCGCCTGTCATTGGCAAATAGACCTTGCAGAAACTGCGGGGTATCGAATTCGATTTTGAGGGTGATGGGTTTCAATGCGGTGGAAACGTGCGGTGAGTTCAGGATACCGGGCAATCGCCGAATTTCAACCTTTGCGGTTCCAATAACTCGCAAGCGCGCTGCCGATGATGCAGTGAAAAAATGCGGAGATTGCACATGGGGCCGCGGTCAGCATCGTGAAGTGCGTTTTGGCCAGGCTGGAACCAAGTCCCGAGTTCTGCATGCCAACCTCGATGGAAACCGTCCTGCTTTCCTTTTCCGGAAGTCCGAAGCACAGCGCCCACGTATAACCAAACAGGAACCCGAGCGCATGCAGGGCAAAGACGGCGGGCAAGAGGGTTTTCCAATGTTCGATGATCGAGGATCGCGTGGCACCGACGATTGCGGAAACGATCAGGACTATGAGGAAGACCGACATGACGGGCGCCATGCGTTTGGCTTTTTCCATCGCACCGCCGCAATAGCGGTTCAGCACCAGACCAAGGAAAATCGGGATCAGGACGATGCCGATCATCGACAAGACCATGGCTGAGGCGTCGATCTTCAGAATGGCGGAAGCGTACGTTTTGGTAAGAAGGGGAGTCAGCCATACCGCAAGCAAGGTCGAGCAGGAGGTCATCAATACGCTGAATGCCAGATTTCCGCGTGCGAGGAAGGTGACGACATTCGATGCCGTGCCACCCGGGCAACAGGCCACCAGAATGATGCCAAGTTTGAACTCGTTCGGCAAATCCGAGACGCTGGCGATGGCCCAGCCGAGAAACGGCATGATGAGAAATTGCGCCGCGACGCCGAGAACGATCCAGCGTGGCATCTTCAGACACTCCCGGAAATCAGAAATGCTCAGGGTCATCCCCATACCGAGCATGATGAAGCCCAGGCTGAAAGAAGTCAGCGAGAGATCGGTGCCGGGAAGGTTTCCAAGAAACCAGGTGAAATGTGCGGGTAAAATCCACGCCCACAGCACTCCCAAGAGCGTCCACAGCCAAAAAAGATTCACCAAACGCGTTGTCATGCGACAGATCATTCACAATGCCGTCCCGCAGGCGAACTTTTCCTTCCTGCGTTTCGGAAAAGCGGGCGTGGAAGTCAGGCACCTGGATGGCAGACCTGATCCTGAGCCCAACCGAAGAGGATTCCGGTCCTGTTGCGGAAGTCCGCATCCGCGTCGGATGGCATCAAAAGCATCCTTGCATGGCGTGCCTGCTGCTGCTTGGTTCAGGGCCATGAGATTCCCACGTTTGTTTTCCCGGCTGATCCCGCAAATCGCGTCCGCCATCGCGCTGATCGGCTCGGTCCTCGCGAGCGAGGTCAAACCTCTGACCAAAGAGTTGATGGAAGAATATATGCTGGACCCGGCGTTCTACAAAAAAGGCACGATGGTGCAGGATATCCTCATCGCCACATCGGACAAGGTCGCTGATGTCACGCATCTTGAGGCGGCGTATTTGTTCGACCATCTG
Organism: Verrucomicrobiota bacterium; assembly: GCA_041170385.1. Classification (GTDB taxonomy): domain Bacteria; phylum Verrucomicrobiota; class Verrucomicrobiia; order Verrucomicrobiales; family Akkermansiaceae; genus Luteolibacter. Next base: position 16,591 of record JBEAZA010000062.1, read on the forward strand.
ATGAAACTCCTGCGCGCGGATGTGGCGCAGCGGATTCGCGATCAAAAGGTCTTATGCATTTTGGTGGCTCACAACGAGCTGACGACGGACATCCCCCAATACAAATCGGATTTGAAAGGCAAGGAACTGAATTTTTACAATTGGCGCAACCGCGGATTTCTCGACAGGAAAAACGACCGCTACATCGTTTTGTTCGCCGAAGAGGATGTGATGGAATACGAGGGCGGGATGCAGCTCGAAAGCATTCTCATTCATGAGTTCGGTCATGTGATCCACGGTCCGGGTTTCGATGAGGAATTGAAAAAGAAATGGACTGCGACTTATGAAGCTTCGATGGCCCAAGGGCGCTGGAAAGACGGTTACGCAGCCCAACGTTTCCGGAGGGTAGAGGGGGATGAATCCGTGCTTTTGCTGGACGCATTGACCCGGGCCTTTCCGCAGCGCTCTGCGGAGCTTCTGAAAGCATGCCTGGATGGCGGCGATATCCTCGTCAATGGCAAGCCAACGCATTCCCAAGTGAAGGTGACGGGCAAGGATCAGGTCCTGATCGTTTTCGGCGGACCCAAGGATTGTTACGCATCGAAAAATCGTGGCGAGTTTTTCGCCGAAGGGGTCCAATGCTGGCTCAATACCAACCGAACGATGGATCACGATCACAATCACATCCAGACCCGTGAACAACTCAAGGCATACGATCCTGATCTCGCCAAATTCTGCGAGGAACTGCTCGGCGACGGCACGTGGCGGTTTGTTTCCCCACGCGAGCGGGCAGGCGTGGGACATCTGGCGGATTATGATCCCGGCAAGGCCCCGACGGTCACGGATTCCGAGGAGATCCGCATGGCGGGTTTGGATTATTACGATGAATACTGGAAGGACTACTGGCAGCGTCTGGTCGACAAGCACGCACCCAAATGAAGATGGTGGTTTCTTTCGTTAGGCTTTTCTGGTTCTTTTCTCATTCATGCACATCCGATTTACCGAACAGGAACTGACGACCTTGGTTGAGATGCTCAGCCTTGCGGTGAGCGTCGCTTCCTGGAATCAGAAACCCTCGGCCGACCAAAAGATCACCGAGTACGAGGATTTCGAGAGCAAGATGCTCGGAAAAGCCGCTCAAAACGGTCTGGCAGCGATCATCGAGTTCGACGAGGAAACCAAACGCTTCAGGGTGAAAAAAGAGGTGGAGGAAAACATGTTTTACCACGAATGCTATGAGGAGTTCCGCAATGAAAGTTTTTGGGACGAGCTGACGATTCGTCTGGCAGACCGCGATCTCGCCCGGTCCATCGGGCAACAGGCTTGGGATGCGCTCTCGGAAGATGAACGCAGGGCCAGAACCGTGGCCTGGGAGAAACGCTATTGGGAGGAGTTTTCCAAAAACGGAATCGAGCGAGTGGTCGTGATCTCTCCCCCCAACGAAGGATAATTTTCAGTCTGCAGCGATCTTCCGTTTGACAAATCAGCCCCGGTGATGCATGTCCTCCGCCCGCTCCTTACCGGAGCATGGAAAACGGCAGTGTAGCTCAGCGGTAGAGCAGAGGACTCATAAGCCTTTGGTCGGCGGTTCAAATCCGCCCCCTGCCACCATGCTTTGCCTCATCCCCCCGATCTTGGATGAAGAGCCGGAGGCGTAGGTTCGCATGTGATCGACGCATGGGGCTGATTCATCTGCCAGAGCAGTAATTTCGTCCTTTTTCTCAAAAAAAACGCAAAAAGGTCTTGTCAGATCGATCGGGATGAATAAAGTCCCGCCCCCCACAGCGAGGCTGACAGGCAAAAACAACGCCGAAAATCAGCCACAATACAGGGGAATTATCGGGTGCAGCTCCGGAAAAAAGCGATTGCGGGTGATTCAAAGCCCCGCCTTCGTGCCGGTTTGTCCCAACCATTCTTTTTATAGACAAATCCAGAAACACGAAGGAAATCATGCCGACCATTAATCAGCTCGTTCGCAAAGGACGCCACGTTCCAGTCGAGAAGTCGAAATCACCTGCTCTCGTCAACTGCCCGCAACGCCGTGGTGTCTGCCTCCAGGTAATGACCCGGACCCCGAAAAAGCCGAACTCTGCGCTTCGAAAAGTCGCCAAAGTTCGTCTTACCAATGGTTTTGAAGTCATCGCCTACATCGGTGGTGAAGGTCATAACCTTCAGGAGCACTCGATCGTTCTCGTGCGCGGTGGCAGGGTGAAAGACCTTCCGGGTGTCCGTTACCACATCGTGCGTGGTTCCCTCGACACCCTCGGCATCGACAAGCGCCGCCAAGCCCGCTCCAAATACGGTGCAAAACGCCCGAAACCGGGTGCAGCCGCCGCTCCCGCCAAGAAGAAGTAATTTTCCCAATCCCTAACCTTTCCAAGTTATGCCACGTCGCAAAAGAATCTTCACCAAGCCCGATCGCCGCGATCCACGTTACGACAGCCCGGTTGTCGGCCACCTCATCACGAAAGTCATGCAGGACGGCAAACGCTCACTGGCCCAACGCATCGTTTATGCTGCGATCGATCGCGCCAATGAGGGCACCGACACCGTCGACCCCCTGGAAGTCATCACCCGCGCGGTCGAAAATGCCAAACCTCGTGTCGAAGTGAAATCCCGCCGAGTGGGTGGCGCGACCTACCAGGTTCCTCTCGAAGTGGATCCCGATCGCTCCGAGTCTCTTGCGATGCGCTGGCTTGTAACCTATGCCCGCAACCGCAAAGGCACCCCGATGCACGTTGCCCTCGCCAATGAGATCAAAGACGCGGCCAACAACCAAGGCGCAGCAGTCCGCAAACGCGACGACGTCCACAAAATGGCACAGGCCAACCGCGCCTTCGCCCACTTCCGTTTCTAATTCACTCTGTTCACAGCGTTTCAAATTTTGAACCCCAACCATCCAGATCGTCCTTACACGCTTGAGCGAACCCGTAACATCGGGATCGCGGCGCATATCGACGCAGGTAAGACCACTCTGACCGAGCGGATTCTTTTCTATACCGGGATGATTCATAAAATCGGAGAAGTGCACGACGGTGCGGCCACCACCGACTGGATGGAACAGGAACGCGAGCGCGGAATCACCATCACCTCGGCCGCTGTCACCACCGAATGGTGGCAGCATGAGGAGGAAAACGTCATCAAGCTCTCCAATGGTCAGAAGCACCGCATCAACATCATCGACACTCCGGGACACGTCGATTTCACCGCTGAGGTAGAACGCTCCCTCCGGGTCCTGGATGGAGCCATCGTGGTATTCTGCGGTGTCGCAGGTGTCCAACCGCAAACCGAAACCGTCTGGCGCCAAGCCACCAAATACAACGTCCCACGCATCGTTTTTGTCAACAAGATGGATCGCACCGGCGCGGAGTTCGAACGCGTGGTGTCTGAAATCAAGGAGAAACTCGGAGCCAATGCCGTCCCGATTCTGATTCCGATCGGTTCCGAAGATTCTCTCAAGGGCCAGATCGATGTGGTGAACCAAAAAGCGGTTTATTACTCGGATGACGATCAATTCGGCTCCACCTACACCGTCAGGGAACTGGACGCCGAACAGCAGGCCGTCGCCAAAGCCGCTTATGACGAACTCGTTTCCGCAGCTGCGGATTGCGATGAAATTCTCGGGGAGAAGTTCCTCATGGAGGAGGAAATCACCCTCACCGATCTGAAACAAGCCATCCGCCGGGCCACGATTGCAAACCAACTCGTGCCTGTGGCCGGTGGCTCCGCGTTCAAGAACAAAGGGGTTCAATATCTTCTCGATGCCGTGATCGATTACCTGCCTTCTCCCCTGGATATTCCGGCAGCCAAGGGCATGAATCCCGACAACGAGGAACAAACCATCGAGGTTCCCACCACCGATCACGCGAAATTCACGGCCCTTGCGTTCAAACTCTGGGCAGACAAATTCGTCGGCAAATTGGTTTTCTTCCGCGTTTACTCCGGAGTCGTCCGCAAAGGCGACACGGTTTACAACCCGCGCACCCGCAAAGCCGAACGCGTTGGCCGCCTCATCCGTATCCAAGCCGACGAACACCGGGACATCGACGCCTGCTTCGCCGGCGATATTGCCGCCATGGTCGGCCTCAAAAACGCCACCACCGGTGACACTCTGGCCGCAGAAGGACACGAGGTGGTGCTCGAGCCACCCACCTTTCCGGAGCCGGTTATTTCGATGGCCGTCGAGCCAAGAACCAAGGCCGACCAAGAGAAGCTCGCCC
>JBEAZA010000063.1:0-17447 GCA_041170385.1 Verrucomicrobiota bacterium
GGTTTGGGCGGGGTGGCGCATGTCATGGTTTTCGCTACATTCGTTATAGCGATGGGTCGGCACGAGCGGTTTGCCTGCAGGTGTGGTCGAGGTGACTTGGGGGGAGTGAATGACTGGGAGCCCGAGTCTGTGACTTGCTTTGCCAATGCATGAGTCTTGCCGGGACTAGGGGGACTACTGGGACTACTGGGACTACTGGGACTACTGGGACCGCGAGTCAGTGACTCGCTGCCCATGTCGAAGTTCAAAAATCACCTCATGTGCAGAATCCCTGTCTTCTCATGATCCTGCGAGTCACAGACTCGCGGTCCCAGCAGTACTCATGGTCCCAGCAGTACTCATGGTCCCAGCAGTATTCATGGTCCCAGTGGTGCTCGTGCATGGCGAAGATTCCTCGGGATGATCTGCGAAAGCGGAAAGATTACCTTTCATCCAGCAGTTTCCGGATGGAGGGCTCGATTGCCTGTGCCCAGATCCCATAGCCCTTGTCATGGACATGGAGCAGGTCCGGCATCACCTCGCGCGCAAGCGTTCCATCTTCGGCAAGAAACGCCGATCCGATATCCATGTAGAACACGCGTTGATTGTCAGCGTATTGGCTGATCAACGCATTGACTTTTTCGTTGAGTTGGCGACGCGGGTCGGCCGACGTTGCACCACGCGGGAAAATCCCCAGCAACAGTACCTTGCACTGCGGCTGTAGTGCGTGCCATTGATCCAGTATGCCTTTGATCCCCGCCGCCACGTCTGTTGGCGAGTCCTTACGATAACCGTTGTTTGTGCCGATCATGATCACCGCAAGCTTGGCCTGATAACCGACGCCTTCGCCGTTTTGCAGCCGCCAGATCACCTGCTCGGTCTTGTCGCCACCGAAGCCCAGATTCAGTGCATGGCGTTTGCTGTAATACTTGTCCCAAACCTCCTTCCCCTCTTGCTCCCAACCGGAGGTGATCGAGTCTCCGATGAACACCAGATCGATCTTGTCGCGGCTGTTGATTTCTGCGATTTTTTCCGTGTGTCGCTCGAGCCACTTGGTAGCCGCGGGATTGAGCGCAACGGGCTTGTTGAAACCCAATGCCGACAGGGCAAAGCGTTTGCCCAATTCCGTGTAACCGGCCTTGGTGTAATGCAGGCCGTCGTTGGGGCCGTTCAGGTCATCGGTGTCAACCCATGAAACCAACGGATCGGTCTTAGCCATTTCCACTTGGGCTGTGCGAACGTTGTCCCAGTGATTTTTGCCATTTGCATGATCGCTCAACCGGCCGATGACCACCTTGACATCGGGGCGTTTCAAGTCGGTGCGCAGCTGCTGGATCAGGCCGCGGATCGAATCGGCGTACACTTCGCCGTGCAAATCCTTGGCATCGCGTTCGCCCTGCATCCAACAAAAGGTGATCGTCGCCAGGTCTTTGCCTTCGATCGCCGGGCGGACCGCACTCATCAACTTGTCATACAGATCCCCATACGTGTCATCAGCGGGGACCTTGCGACCCTCGGCGGGCTTCCATTGCTTGTACCATCGGCGGATCGGTTGACCGCCCACGGCATGTTTGACCACGACCACCTTGTCCGGCGCCAGTGCCCGGGTCACGATCGGCGTGAATGACGAATCAGGATCCAGCCCGGCCATGTTCGATTGGCCTGAGAGAATCATCAGATGTACCTTTTCGACTTGAGCGACATCAGCTCGATTTTCTCGAACACTCTCCCGCACCTCCTTCGCCTCGGGGGCGAGGGTGGGTTCGGCACCGTGGGAGGGAAGCATGGCGAACCACGCTGCGGTTGTCAGGCAAAGGCCGTATCGGCTGGTTTTACGAATCGAGAGGATCATCGGAATCAATGTGTTGGGAGAGGTGACAAGGGGGAATGGGTTGATGCTTCAACGCCATGGCGAGGAAAAGGAAAGCGGAAAGGTTCAGGGATGTAGCAGGCGGTGATGCGTTGGAGATTGTGTGATTTGGTTCATACTCAGCGAACATGCTGGGAACTATCGAAAAATCGAAAGAATCTTCCGCACCTACCTGCCTGAACTTGATCAGGTTTGGTGGTGGGATGGTGTGCACGACTGGCGGTTGATCCCCCAGTCTGACATCGGGGGCGGGAAGGAAGCGAGACCACTGGGACCGCGAGTCTGTGACTCGCTTCCAATGCATGAGTCTTACCGGAACCACTGGGACCGCGAGTCTGTGACTCGCAGGATGATGAGAGGAGATTGCTTTGCGTTTGAGATGGATGTTCAACCTTTGCATTGGCAGCGAGACTACTGGGACCGCGAGTCTGTGACTCGCTGCCCATGCATGAGTCTTGCCGGGACTACTGGGACCGCGAGTCTGTGACTCGCTTGGCCATGTAGAAGTTCAACATCCAGCTCATATGCAGCATGCTTGTCTTCTCATGATCCTGCGAGTCACAGACTCGCGGTCCCAGTAGTACTCGTGCATGGTGATGCGAGTTGCAGGCTCATGGTCCCAGTAGTACTCATGCATTGGAAGCGAGTCGCAGACTCGCGGTCCCGGTGGTGGGAGTGGTTCCGATGGTCTTGTGTGCCGATGAAAATGAGCCGGCGCCAGGCAAGACGATGCCTGGCGCCGGATCCCGTAAGGATGGATCACCTTACTTCATCATTCCGGCCATGGCGGTTGCGAACGCATCGCCGAGACGCACGAAGAACTTGCCGCTGCCGAGGTAGTGGTAGGGCTTGTCACTGCCCACGAGATTCCAGACATACCATTGTTTCTGCCATCCGGCGTTGATGACTTCCCAGGAATCGAGCGCCTGCTCGGTGTAGCTCTCGATGGCCACGACGTTGCCCTTGAACTCCGGCACGGCCGCAGCGGCCCGCTGGGCGAGTGAGACGAGGTTCTTGTCCGTTTCCTCCTTGGTTTTCGGAGTACCGAGGACGCCGATCACGAACGGCATCTTCGGTGCCTTGTATTCGGTGCGAACATCCTTGATGAACGCCACCATGTTATCCTTGTAATTGCCGCTAAACGCGGGATCGAACTGATCGTTGAAGCCCTGGAACCAGACGAAACCGGCGAACTCATGGCCTGCGGCCGCATCATAGGCGGGATGGTGTTCCTTGAGGTTCTCGAGCACCTTGTGCACCGACTCGTTCATGCTGCGATAGAAGAAGCCTGCGTTTTTCCGCACATCTTCCGGATTACCCTTTTCCTTTCCGGTCAGCTGATAGGCACCGGCAGACAGCGGGCGGAAGTCGTAATGGAGTGACTTCCCGCCCCATGAGGTCTTGATGATCAGGATGGGGCCATCGGTTTTCTCGGCCATCGAGAGGCCGAAGGCGTATTCGGGGCCGATCTTGGCAGTGCTGGCACCGTAACCGACCGCCAGCTTCCCGGACTTCCGGTTGCTGTCAGCAATGGAATGGATGTAGACCCGGTCCGAGACGGCGCTCGCCGCTACGACATCTTTCATGTAAGTGTCCAGCGCGGCCTTCATCGGTGCCGCCTTGGCTTCGGCGGCCGCCTTTTGTGCGGGGTCGGTCATGGCCTTGAAATTCGGGTCGCCGACGCCGCCGGTCAGTTCGTTGAGCTGCTTGCCGAGCGCGATCGCTTCGTCGTAGCGCTTCTTGGTCATTTTTCCATTGAAGACGAGTTTGGACAGCGCTTCGTCTTTCGGACCATCGGCATTGAACAAGGTGCCCATCGTGTGGCCGTTGGCATGACCGACAGTATTCGACTGGCCCGCCATGATGAAGATCTTCAGTTTCTTGGATTCGGCCTGCGCGGGTAAGGCGAGCGCGGCACACGCCAACAGCATGCCCGTGAGGGCGGTTTTCATGAAACCGCCTCGGCGGAGGATGGAACGGGAAGCATCTCGAAACCGCGTTTCACGATTCAGTGAGAACAACGGCGCATGTGGAGCGCCGGGGATGCGGGTGCAAGGACTCGCAAGCTGGGATTTGGTAGGAGGTGGTGTTTGCATGATACCTCTCATACTTTGCCATTGCGGGGAGAACTATCGAAAAATCATAGGAATCTTTCGTTGCTACCTGCCTCAACTTGATCAGGTTTGGTGGTGGGATGGTTTGCACGACTGGCGGTTGATCCCCCAGTCTGACATCGGTAGCGGGAAAGCAGCGAGACCACCGGGACCGCGAGTCTGTGACTCGCAGGATGACGAGAGGAGATTGGTTCGCATATGAGATGGATTTTCAACCTTTGCATTGGCAGCGAGACTACTGGGACCGCGAGTCTGTGACTCGCATGATGATAAGAAGAGATTGGTTCGCGTATGAGATGGATTTTCAACCTTTGAATTGGCAGCGAGACTACTGGGACCGCGAGTCTGTGACTCGCTTGGCCATGTAGAAGTTCAACATCCAGCTCATATGCAGCATGCTTGTCTTCTCATGATCCTGCGAGTCACAGACTCGCGGTCCCAGCAGTACTCGTGCATGACGGAGCTAGTCGCAGGCTCATGGTCCTAGTGGGGCTCTTGCATGGATGATGCGAGTCACAGGCTGGCTGCCCAGATAGAAGTTCAACATCCAGCTCATATGCAGCATGCTTGTCTTCTCATGATCCTGCGAGTCACAGACTCGCGGTCCCAGCAGTACTTATGCATTGGAAGCGAGTCGCAGACTCGCGGTCCCAGTAGTACTGATGCATGGTGATCCCAGTCACAGACGCTTGGTCCGGGTGGGTCGGTTGCTGGGAACCCATTTGATGAAGCACTCCGATATTGAGTCAGGCAGGCTCGGGGTTGTGTTTCTCCGCAATCCTGATCAAGTTGAAGCAGGTTGGTGATCCTGTATTTTCTTGTCGGCCTTGCGCCGGATGGTTATAAGAAACCTATGTTTAGGGGTTCCGCTGGGAAACCCTGAACAAACCGACCGTGAATTTCATCATGCTGTTCTTGAATCCCTCCCGACATGACCGCATTGAGAAGCCCGGGCCGAATCGGCCACGGCGGGGCTTTGCGTTGGTGGCAACGTTGATGATGCTGATTCTCCTGGCGGTCATGGCGACGGGATTGCTGGGACTATCCAGCGTGACAATGCGCTCCGAGAGCCAAGGCAATGCGCTGGCCGAAGCGCGGGCGAACGCCCACATGGGGCTGATGATCGCGATTGGCGAACTGCAAACAAGCATGGGGCCGGACACCCGCATCAGCGCCCATGCCGCAGCACTTGCGAAGGATCCGAGGATCGGAATCCAGCTCTCACCCAACACCGCCAAGGCATGGTGGCTCGGGGTTTGCAGCAGTGATCGCACCCAGAACATCGGCTCCGCAACCGGCAAGCCGGTGGTGTGGTTGGTCTCCGGACTGGATCAAACCCAATCTTCGGGCGCCCAGCTCACCGCAGCTCTGGAAAATCCGGTGGTGATGTATGGCGAGAACAGCATCAACACCGCAGAGTTGACCGCTGGCGAGCCGATCCGCGCCGGAAGGATCAACGTGACCCACCCGAAGAGCGGACGGCCGGGAGCTTATGCCTGGTTTGTGGAGGATGAGGGCATGAAAGGTCAGCTGGCAGCCTCCAATCCGAAGGTAAGGAATGATTTGGCGACGACGCTCGGAGGCGGGGTGCTGCCCGGCACCTACGGCATCGGCATCCTCGAAAACATGGATGCCGTGGCGGGTCGTAGCCCGGAAGAGATCAGCCGCCTCGGCCTGACCTCCGTCAACAGCCTTGCCCTGCTCGATGCGCCCAAACCGATCGTCCGCGACAAGCGCTTCGGCTACACAACCCGCTCCCGCGGGGTCTTGAGCGATGTGAAGAACGGCGGCCTGAAAAAAGATCTCACGATCGCCTTTGAAAACGACCAGATTTTCCATTCCGTGTTCGGGTACGGAAACGATGGAAACGAGTTTCCAGCCAAGTACATCCTGATGGATGAGACCAAGTTCGCCAGCAGTCCCGATCTCCGGAAAAACGGCTACATCCATTGGGAGATGCTCAAGGATTATTACAACATCAAGCGGTATCTCCAAACCGATTCCGCGGGCAACCAGGCCCTGCCGATCAACGTGTTCGTGAGCGCAGGACTGGGCTGGACAGGAGCCGCCGACGCGGCATGGCCCCTCTACATGAACGGACAACTGGGACCGCACCAGATCGGCAACAATCCGGAGACCGCACCGTTACAGCGCCAGTTTCCCTATGGTGATCATACCAAATTGTCGGTCGGATGGCTGGAGCCCTTGGAACATTACAAGCACAGCCCGGTCATCCCGGTTCTGATGCGGATGCAGCAGAACGCGTGGCTGGAGCGCCTGGACGTTGCCGGGCAGCCCTATGTCCGGACCAATGCGCAGCTCTGGCTCTCCCAGTATAACCCTTATAATATCTGGCTGAGCAACAACGGCATGTTTTCCAGAGGCTTCTCAACGATTGATTTCGAACATAAGGGACTCAGGGTGGAGCGGCTGAATCATTTGGGAATTGGGAACATCGAATGGATGACGCGTTTTTACCCTGGCCTCCTTGTGAGAGCTCAGGTGAGCACCTCAAAACCTCTGATGCTGGGTCCGGGACGCTCGCACTTCACGGCCTTCCAACGAGACAGCAACAGCAGGATCGAGAACAACGGCGGTTACTATTGGAACGGGACTTTCGGCGATGAGGTCAAGGACCTGACGATGGAAAGCTCGTATACGGACTACCGGTTCTTTCCCGAGCAGAGCACTGCCAATACCCTCAGCTTCACCTTCGGGAGCGTGAATGCCCTGACGCATGGCGGAGGCAGCGGCAAGCCCAGCCTTCCGGGAGCGGCCAATGTTCACTGGTATTGTCTTTCCCAACTTTTCTGGAAACCCTATTCATGGGACGGACTGGGCACGAAACGGATCAGCTTCCCCAATATCGGGCTGGATGATCTGAACGAAAACGCGATGGGCAGTTTCTCCCTTGCCCTGCGCAGCACGCAGGAGTCTGCCAGCGGATCGGGGCCCGCCATCCGCCCTCTGGTCGATGCGAACGTCCGCGCGTTTCTCGGAAACACCCGCTGGGACTCCCCGCTGAACCTCAATGTCCTCGCCGCCTATTCCATGGAAAACAAGAACGAGGTGGATGAACAAATCCCGCAGATGCATGTGCAGGACGCTCCGAAGGGCTATGCTTACTGGGGTGCCGGGCGGGATCCTGTCGATGGGTATGACCGCGTGATCCTCTTCGACATCCCCCGCCAGGATCTGGTTTCGCTCGGGCAGTTGCAACATGCCAACGTGGGGCGCTTCAGTTACGAGCCGACGTACATCATCGGAAACTCCTATGCCAACCCGCGCATCCCCCTCAACGCATGGTCCGCTTCCGTGCAGGACACGCTCGGTGCGCGGGTCGGATCGGCCCAACGCATTGCCGGAAATTTCAACCTCTACGATGCCTCCTATCTGGTCAATGAAGTGCTGTGGGACGGTTACACCTTTACCACCATCCCCCAAGTGGCAGACAACCGCGATGCCGCATCCGAGGAAAAGCCGGATGCGACGCACTACACGCGACTTCGCAACGGGCTGGCATCCCTGCCCAATCCGCGGTTTCTTCCCTATGTCCCGGCAGGCTCGACATTCGATCTCGCTACCCTGCAGCTGAGAACATTGCCCGGGCAGGAGAAGGGTGGATTCTATCACAATGCGGGACATGTGATGGTCGATGGGGCCTTCAACGTCAACTCGACATCGGTCGATGCATGGGAGGCATTTCTGTCCGGCACGCATGGGCTTCCCTGGCAGAAAGTGAATACAAAAGGAGTGATCACCGGTTTTCAGACGGGTCTGGATGGCGTACGTTTCCCGAGAGTGCAGGCGACCCTCGGCAGCCCCATGCAGCGCGACAAGCTCGATGAAAATTACTGGGTGGGCTTCCGGCGTCTCGAGCAGACGGAAGTGCGTGAGCTTGCCGCAGCCATCGTTGAGGAAGTCGAGCAACGCGGTCCCTTCCTGTCGATGGCGGAGTTCATCAACCGCAAACTCGTCAGCGGAGATCACGGAAAGAGCGGCGCCCTGCAAGCGGCACTGGACGCAACGGTGAACAAGGATCTGGATCCAAACTTCGAGGGCAAGGCGAGTCATCCGAACATCGCCGCCAACAGCACGCAGGGCGCGGGATTTCCCGGACAACTCCTGCAGGGAGACATCCTGCAATCGCTCGCTCCCCTGATGACCGTGCGCTCGGACACCTTCACCATCCGTGCCTACGGTGAGGCGAGATCCCCTGATGGAAGCAAGGTGCTGGCAAAAGCCTGGTGCGAGGCCACCGTGCAACGTTATCCCGATCCGGTCGAGCATCCGCCATCCGGCAGGGATTTCCTCTCGGAGCTCGCCAAGCCCAGCAGCGAGTTTGGCCGACGCTTCGGAATCACCTCCTTCCGCTGGCTCCATCCTGAGGAAATCTGAACCCACGCATCATGACCCGAAACATCCGGATATTCAGCGCCTTGGCACTTGGTTGGTGTATTGCCACCGATCTTGCCGCCCAGACCCCACAGACGATCAGCGTGCGGACCATGGCCTTGTCGGAGATCGAGGGGCCTCCGTTGTTTTTCGCCACAGGAGGCGAGAAACCATGGGTTCCGGTGCATTGGTCAAGACGGCAACCTTCCAGACCTACCGTCACCCTCGCACCGGAGGGCGTGCTTTCCCTGTTCCAGATGAAAGAAAACCCGGATGGCAAAACGGCTTACCAAGCGGCTCATGCGCTGAAGCTCTCGCCGAACGCGAAGGAGATCCTGCTGTTCGCATGGATGGCGGAGGGCACATTGCAGTTGCAACCGGTGGACGATGATTTCCTCGGGAAGCAACACAACCGTTGGTTGCTCATCAATTTTTCCGATAAGGAAATCGCCTTCAAGGTCGGAGACGAATCAAAGCCGATTTTTCTCAAGAGCAAGACTTCCGAGCTTTATTCCATCAACGTGGCTGAAAACCAACCTGCCACGATCCTCGGACAGGCGCGGATCAGGGGCAAAGATCCGAAACTGTTCTATTCCTCCTATTTCCCCGTGAAAGCCGGGCGGAGAACGATTGTCCTCTTCACCAATGACGGTGATAAGATCCGCACGAAGCTGGTCATCGACCATTTTTTACCAGACGCAGCCCAAGATGGGAATGGTGCATCGTCCTGAACAACCGTTGGCACGATGTGATGCAGACGACCGGATGTTGACTTGATACGCCGGTGGCGGCTCAGCTTGTTTTCGGCACCGGTCCGACCGTTCCACCATCGACAAACTCCGCCTTGGTGAGGGTCTGGCGCCGATCCTCCTTGCCGCGGGCCACCTGGCCCGCCCAGCGCAAAATCCGTTGCACCACCGGACGTGGATCCCAGCGGATATGAGCGACCGTTGGCTCGCACCAGTCAAAGGTCGTGTCCGCATCCACGCAGATCAATGAGATATCTCGCGGAGCGAGAATCCCCTGCTGGGCGAGGTGTTCCTTGGTTGCATGGAAAAGAAACGCTTCATCGATGATCAGGGCTGTCGGCGGGCTGACTCGGAACAGCTCATCAAGCATCCTGCGGAGGCCTGCGGGACTGGCATGCCAGGTTGGCACGTTGTAGGCGCCGGTTCTTAATCCATGCCTCTCCATTTCCTGAAGTGCGGCGCGCGCCGAGCGCTCAAGGATCGTCCCGCGCGCTCCCCAGCGGTCCAGCAAGACGATGCGACGATGCCCGAGAGCGATCAGCCGCCGTACGGCAGCGACTGTCGGAGGGATATGATCCGGCCCGACCGCCGCAATGCGCACCCCACCGCGGCGACCGAACAGGGCTAAGGCCGGCTGCGATTGTTCCGCGAACCACTCCAATACATGGCGAGGTGCGGAGATGACCACCCAGGCCTTTGCCTCGTTTGCCATGACCAATCGGCGGATCCGCTTCACGTCCATGCCCAGATCAAGCATGGTCTTCGGCGCGAACGACACCAGATGTCCAGCCTCCTCGAGTTTATAGCGGAGATCAACAATGTAGCCGACATTTCGGGCGATTGCTTCGTCGGCGAGAATGCCCACGTGCAGGGCGGGTGCCACGTGATGCTTCGGCAACTCGATCCGACGCGGCCGGCCGACCCCCTGTGGCACCAAGAGGCCTTGCTTCTCCAGATGTTGCAATGCCAGTTCCACCGTCCTGCCGCTGACGCCCAACTCCTTGACCAGCTGGTTTCTGCCCGGCATCTCTCCCTCCCAGCGCCCACGCCGCAATTCCTCACTCAGATGAGCTGCCACCTGCTCGGTGATGAAAAGGAACGGGGAATGCTGCATGCGACCCAACCTGATCAAAAGCAGCCAGGCAGTCAAGCAGCGCGTTTTTGACTTTACCCAGCAATTTCCGTCACAAGCACCCGAGCTCCTCGCTTCGATCTGTTCCGCTACAGGGGACTCTTACAAGGTAGGACATTGGCTAGGTTAGGTAGAAAATGAGATAGTGAAATAAGTCTGGAATTACGAGGTAGGGCTTGCGTTGTTAAGCGTGAGTTCAAAATCGGTAGCAGCGGAGATCATTTCCTCGAAAGTCGGGGTCTCACCAAAGAACATGGGACCGAGCATGTCGGCGTAGTCGGCTTTCCAAGCGGAGAGATGTTGCGGCGGTGGAGTGAGGCGAAAGGTGCCGGGTTTGTGGGTGCTGTAATCGACCCATGAGAAGCGGAAGAAGAGTTCGCGGTGTTCGACCACGCGCTGGAAGAGGGCGGTCTGGGCGAGCGCCTTCTCGCCGATGCCGGCGCGGAGCAGGCACCAGAGGTCATAATAGTGGCGCGCCATGCGGATCTTCCGGGGCTTTTCGGCAGGGCGGAAGGTTTCCTCGTGAAGCAGACAGGCCTTTTCCCAGAACGTGCGTTCGGCGGAGAGGACGCGAACGGGAAAGGCCGGAGCTGGATCGAAGGCAGGGAAGTGTTCCGTGACGTAAGGCAGGATGGGTTTTTCCTCATGCGGCCAATCGTCTGAGCGGGCACCAAGCTCGATCTTCACGACGGGGCGGACGTAACCGGCCGTGCCAGGCGCGAAGACGCACGGGTAGTGGAACAGGAGGCACTGGCCGTCGGGCATGTCGGGATCCACTTCCAGCTGCCAACCGGTTTCGCCGATGGCGTTCTGAATGCGGGCGTGGAGCGCGGGTTGAAGGGTGCCTTGGACCCACTCGCGGCAGGCGTTCATGAGCGCTTCGAGGCGGGCCTTGCGTTGCTTGTTGCTGGGTGCGCGATCCGGTGCCGCATCGCCGCCGAAGCCAAGGGCTTCCTTATCCACGATGATGTCGATGTCTTCGGAGAAGCGTTCGATGAGTTTCCAAGCCTTGGAAAGCGAGGTGCCGCCCTTGAAGGTGAGGTGCGAGCCGATGCCGGGAAGGGAGAAGAGTTCACGGAGAGTCCAGCACACCCAGAAGTCCTTCTCTACGCTTACCGCCTGCAAGCCCATCGTTTCGTCGACCTGCTGGAAGGCGAGAAGGCGGCGGGCAGTGGGAATCTGGAGAAAGGCGTCCATGGGCTAGGATGAAAGCTCGCTGAGGCGGCGAAGGATGTCGGCGATCCAAGCCGGGGCATGCTTTAGGTCTTTGAGGATGGCGGAACGGTCGGCATTGGCAAGGTGGCGGTGCAGGATAGAGAGGACTCTGTCATCTACCTGATCCTGACTGAGATGGCGGAGAGCCTGGATGATGGTGCCGCTGAGCCGCCCAGCGGTGGCCATGTTGCGGGGCGTGGTGCGCTGGAGGATGATTTCCCGTTTGCCGATGCTGACCTTGCGGGCCGGGCCGTCGGTCAGGAAGACGATGCGGGACGGAACCTGATCCGAGAGCCCGAGGACGTTGGCGGCGTATGCCCCGGAGGGCTGGATCCGGATGGCATCGCGGACAACGAGCGCACGGGCGATGGCATCGGCGGAGGGGGTTACGGTGCCTAGGACGGGGTCATTGACGGGGTAATCGTAAAGGCCGGTAGCCAGGCGTCGGATCGTTCCAATGGTCGTCAATCGACTGAGGGCATTGCCCACAGCAGAGCGAGATCCGAGGTCAAGAAAGTGGCTCGGGGTAAAAACCCAGCCCTTGCCTTTTCCGTAGATCCTTGAAACTATCTTTTTTTCAATGCTTTGAGCCAAAATGGTCGGTTTATTTTGTGACAAACTTTGATCATGATTTGTCACAAATTGGAAGAGAAATTTTGGGTTATTACGAAGGGATATGGTTTCAGCGCGGCAACATTTATATCCGCAGTGAATCGTGGGTGAAACTCACGACGTATTCTACTTCATGGACCAACCCAACTTCTGCCAGCACTGTGGAGCCGTCATCATTGCCGACTCAAATCGCCCACATCTTGAAATCGGACCTTCTTCGCGTTGGACAGACTCGCACGGCAAGCCCGTGCGCGGATAGTTATCCACGGGTTACCGATGAGCGTGTGATGTGCGTCTGAAACAGTAAAAAGCTGCCAGAAATCATCCCAAAGTCACGCAACCGAAATGTATAACGCAAGAAGAAGTGCGGAGGTAACTGCTCCATACGGGCAAATCGGGCCAGATTTACTACCCACTTACTACCCAAAAACTACCCAGTTTTCGATGCGTTTTCGTGCGTTTTTCTGCGCTTCGGCTCGTATTCCTAGCAGGCCTTATTTCTTCCTAAACCTTTGAATATGAAGGATTTACGCTGGAGGCGGAGGTGGGAATCGAACCCACGAATGACGGTTTTGCAAACCATTGCCTTACCACTTGGCGACTCCGCCGTTACCGGCGCGGGAGGCGATTGCTTACGTGGGATCCCCTTGCCTGTCAATGCCCGGATTGGCAGAAAATCCTTCCGACAGCATGGTTCCGCTAGCGAACGGGCATTTTCCACCTATCCTGTGGGCGTGCCCAAGCCATCGGAATCCCAAAAAAAGCCCGCCCATATTGCCCTGCGAGGTTGTCGCCAACACAATCTTCAGGGCTTTGATCTGGAGATTCCCTTGGGAAAGCTGACGGTTGTGACGGGGCCCTCGGGATCCGGAAAATCCTCGCTCGCTTTCCACACGCTTTACGCCGAAGGGCAGCGCCGCTATGTCGAGACCTTCTCACCCTATGTCCGCCAGTTTTTCGACCGGATGGACAAACCTCTCGTCGATTCCATCGATGGCATTCCTCCCGCCATTGCCATTGAACAAAAAAACCACGTCCGCACCACCCGTTCCACGGTCGGCACGCTGACCGAAATCAACGACTACCTGAAGCTCCTGTTCGCACGCCTTGCCGTGGGATTCGATCCGGTTACGGGTGATGAAATCCGCCCGGACTCGCCCGAGTCCGCCGCGGAATGGGCGCACCGCCATCTCTCCGGAGAGGATATTCTCGTCACCTTTCCGCTGCCCGTCGCCAAGGATACCCGACCCGCGGAACTTTTTCCGTTCCTCTACTCCCAGGGTTATTTGCGGGTTTTCATCAACGGTGACATTCTGCGGACGGATGAAGCCCCTCCATCCAAACTGCCGGCCTCGCTTCTCGTGGTTCAGGATAGGCTAAAGCTTTCTCCCAAGGATCCCTCACGTCTTCACGAGGCCTTGGAGGCCGCCTTTCGCCTTGGCAAAGGCCACGCTTCCATCATCCATTCCAAGCAATCCAAAGCCTTCTCCAACACCTGGACCCATCCGAAAACCGGCTTCACCCTGCGAGCTCCCACTCCCGGGCTTTTTTCCTTCAACTCTCCGCTCGGCGCCTGTCCCAAATGCCGCGGCTTCGGGCGGATCATCGGAATTGACCTCGAGAAATCCGTTCCCGATCCGACGCACAGCATCAGGCAAGGGGCGATCAGGCCGTTCCAGGGCGAGCGCGGGGAGGAATGCCAACGCGACCTCCTTCGTCATTGCAAGGAGCGCGGGATCGATCCCAACTGCCCGTGGGAAGATCTCGAAGAGGATGAACGGGATTGGATCTACTATGGAGATCGTAGAACCACCTCGCCCGAGGAGTTGGAAGAACTTTGGCAATCCGGCGGATGGTACGGCATCAAAGGGTTTTTCGATTGGTTGGAAACCAAAGCATACAAGATGCACGTCCGCGTGTTCCTGTCCCGCTACCGTTCCTACACCACATGCGACGCCTGCCGCGGCAAACGCCTCCAACCCGAATCCCTGTGCTTCAAAGTCGATGGCAAAACCCTGCCGGAACTCTGGGCCATGCCTGTTTCCGAGCTTCTTCCTTTCTTTGAAAACCAAAAATCCGAGATTCACCACTCGTCCGTTGCGGCTCCGGCGAAGTCGAAACAGCCATCATCCACCGGGCCGGACAACACCCTCAAACTCGTCCTGACGGAAATCCGCTCCCGCCTGCATTATCTCAACGAGGTCGGCCTATCCTACCTGACCCTCGACCGCCAAACCCGCACGCTTTCGGGCGGCGAAGTGGAGCGTGTGAACCTCACCACCTGCCTCGGCGCCTCACTGACCGGCACGTTGTTCGTATTGGACGAACCGACTGTCGGCCTTCACCCGCGGGATATTGACCGCCTCGTTGGCATCATGCACGGCCTGCGCGACAAGGGCAACACCCTGGTCGTCGTCGAGCACGAACCGACCGTGATGCAGGCCGCAGACCACCTCATCGACATCGGCCCGGGTGCCGGCCAGCATGGGGGAACGATCATCCATCAGGGAAGCATGGTCATCCCGCCTGCACGGAAAGCACCCGCCATCAAACCCACGCAACCGATCCGTCATCGCCGCGGCGGAGCGGAATCTTCCATCATCCGTCCGTCTTCATCTTCCGGCACGCTCCCTTGGCTCACCGGAGAAAGGTCCATCGCCGTTCCGGGCACCCGCCGCAAGCCTGGCAAAGCCAACATCCAGATCAAGGGTGCGAGCCGCCACAACATCCGCAAGCTCGATCTGGATCTTCCGCTCGGCCTGTTCGCCTGCCTGACCGGTGTTTCCGGTTCGGGAAAATCCACCCTCGCTCACGAAATCATCTATCAGAACATCGCGCGCAAGCTGGGGATTGAAACCCAGGAGGAGGCCGCACCGGTCAGAGAAATACTAGGAACCCAGTATCTCAGCGGCGTGGAACTCGTCGATCAGACCGCTGTTGCCCGCACGCCGCGTTCGACCCCCGCCGTTTTCCTCGGTGCATTCGATCCGATCCGCCAGCTTTTCTGTGAGACCGATGCCGCAAAATCCGCCGGCCTGAAACCCGGTTTCTTCTCCTTCAACTCCGGCGAAGGCCGCTGCGACCGTTGTGCGGGCAACGGCTTTGAAAAGGTCGAGATGCAGTTTCTTTCGGATCTCTATGTCACCTGCCCCGACTGCAACGGCCGCCGCTACAGATCCTCCACGCTGGAATACAAGTGGAACGGAGCATCCATCGCCGACATGCTCGATCTTACCGCAACCGAGGCCGTGGCAGTATTCGGCCGGCATGCCAAGCACTCGAAAAAAGATCAACGGCTCATCGAACAAATCCGGACCAGCCTCGCTCCCCTCCTGCAGGTCGGTCTCGGTTATCTGAAGCTCGGCCAAGCCCTCAACACCCTCTCCGGAGGCGAATCCCAACGCCTCAAGCTCTGCCAACTGCTCGCATCTTCTTCCTCCAAGCTCTCCGCTCAAAGCTCCAAGCTATTGATTCTCGATGAGCCCACCACCGGTCTTCATTTCTCCGATATCGAGAATCTGCTCGGTGTGTTCCAGCAACTCGTTGAATCCGGACACTCGCTTCTCGTCATCGAGCACAATCTCGATGTCATCAAAAGCGCCGACTGGATCATCGACCTCGGCCCGGAAGCCGGAAAAGACGGCGGCCGGGTTGTCGCCCAAGGCACGCCGGAAGAGATCGCGAAACATCCATCCCCCACGGGACATTATCTGAAAGCCGCCCTCTCCGGTACCACGAGTTGCCCGCCCGGTTCTTCCACCCCATCTTCGGTTCCCAATCTCCCGTCCACCATCTCTCTGAGAGGAGCGCGTCATCACAACCTCAAAAACATCTCTCTCGACATCCCGCGCGACCAACTCGTCGTCATCTCGGGACTGTCAGGCTCGGGAAAATCCACCCTCGCCTTCGACATCCTGTTTGCCGAGGGTCAGCGCCGTTTCCTCGACTCGATGTCGGCATACGCACGGCAGTTTGCCGAGCAGTTGGAAAAACCGGAGATCGACCAACTCCATGGCCTGCCACCCACCGTCGCGATCGAACAACGGGTATCCCAGGGAGGTGGAAAATCCACGGTCGCCACCGTTACCGAGCTATGGAACTTCATCCGCCTGCTTTATTCCAAACTCGGCACGCTGCATTGCCCCGACTGCCAAGTGCCTGTCGAAAAACAATCCATCGCTGCCATCGAAAATCACCTTCGCGCGGAGCTGAGAAAAGGCCCGGTAAAGATCCTTGCTCCGCTGATCCGCGGCAAAAAAGGATATCATACCGAAATTGCAGAATGGGCATTGAAGCAAGGATTCACCACACTTCTGGTGGATCGCCAGTTCAAGGCGGCGGCGGAGTTCACCCGTCTCGAGCGCTTCGTTGAGCATGATATCGATGTCGTCATCGCGGATCTGACGCGCCAGACCAAATCCGCCACCCTTGATCTCCAGTCCGCCATCACCAGAGCGCTGGAGATCGGCAAGGGCCTGATCAAGCTGTTCACCGCCAATCGGACATTCGTCCTGCTTTCTACCGAGGCCAGCTGTCCGCGTTGCAACCGATCCTTCGAGGAGCTCGATCCCCGGCTGTTTTCCTTCAACTCCCCGCATGGCTGGTGCAAAGAATGCAGGGGTCATGGAAAGGTTCCGAAGCGCCGGCAACATTTGGATACGTCGCGATTCGATTCCATGCTCGAGGCGGAACTCGATGCCGACCGCACGATCGAGCGCATGGAAGATACGGAACTGGTCGGGTGCCCCGCCTGCAGGGGATCCCGCATCAATCCGGTCGGAGCCGCCGTACGATTGAATGACACCGCGATCTCCGAGCTCTCACAACTTTCAATCTCCGAGGCTTCATCGCATTTCGGCCGCCTGAAATTCAACAACTCGCGTGAGAAACTCGTCTCCCGGGACATCCTTCCGGAAATCTCACAACGCCTGTCATTCCTGCAGCAAGTGGGACTGGGATATCTCCACTTGAACCGCTCCGGCAACACGCTCTCCGGCGGAGAATCCCAGCGCATCCGCCTTGCCGCACAACTCGGCTCCAACCTTCGCGGCGTGCTTTATGTGTTGGACGAACCCACCATCGGCCTTCATCCGCGCGATAACGCCGCTCTCCTGAAAACCCTGGTCGCACTCCGCGAACAAGGCAACTCGCTCATCATCGTCGAACACGACGAGGACACCATCGCGGCGGCCGATCATCTCATCGATCTCGGGCCGGGAGCGGGACGTTTGGGAGGCGAAATCGTTTACCAAGGAAAACCGCCCCTTCCGAAACACCCACGCTCCTCCCGCGCCAAGCCTCCATCCACGATCCATTCCCCAACCCTCCGCGCGCTCCTCAACCCGATCACCCACCCCACCCGCGGCGAACGCCGAATGGTC
>JBEAZA010000064.1:0-4433 GCA_041170385.1 Verrucomicrobiota bacterium
TCACGATCCGCACCTACGGGGACGCACGGAATCGCGAAGGCCAGGTGATCGCCAAGGCCTGGTGCGAGGCGGTCGTGAAGCGGACGCGTGAGTTCATCGATCCGGCCGATGCGGCGGACAGCGCCAATCCGCCACTCAACAGCCTGAACATCAAATACGGCAGACGCTTCGAAATCATCTCTTTCAGATGGCTCAATGCCAATGAAGTGTAGGATGCATGCGGAGATTTCCTTGATTCCGGTTCGTGGCAGAGATCTGGGCGCGAGAACCTTTACAGGTCGATGGGTCGAAGACTAAGGCAGCTTCCCACGTTGGAGCTTATGGTTCCAATCCCTATCCGGACGGGTTGTCAACAGTTCGAGCAGCAATGGGGTTTTTTCATGGGTTTCTCAGCGGCTGCGCCTTTTCACAAACTGCAGGAATCAAAGTTCACAGGGCAGCAGTGGCTCATATGGAATTGCGGACTTGGGCAAGTCGGCTTCATGTCCGCACACATACCACGGTCGTCGGACCGGCATCATCCTCTCTCATGATTGTGAATAAGAAGCGCCGGTGATGGCTCATCGGTAAACTCGGATCAGGTGCGATGTGCCGATGTTTCCGCCCGCATCGTAGGCGTATGCTTGCAGCGAATGCTCGCCTCGCGAGACATTCTTCGTGTTCCAATTGAACGTTGCCGCTGAAGATGTCGTGGTGCCGGCAAGCCTGCCATCAATGAAAAGCTCCATCTTGGTGATCGCAACGTCGTCCTTGCCGATGATGTTGATTTTCACCATGCCGCTGATCGTTGAGCCATCGGTTGGCGAGGTGATCTGGACGGTCGGTGCGGTAAGATCCGCCGCAGTGTTGTTGTGGACACTGACGGTGATCGTCGAGCTGCTTGAGTTGTTCGCCGCATCGTAAGCCCGCGCGGTGATCGAGTAGGTGCCATCGGAGACGGCGCTTGTATCCCAACTCCACGAAATCGTGTCGGAGTTGGAGGTCGCCGTCACCAGATCATTCACGAGGATTTCGATGCGGGCTACGCCGACGTTGTCGCTCGCACCACATGTCACCGTTACCGTACCGCTCAACACGGAAGCGTCGGACGGGGAGTCGATCCATGCGAGCGGCGCCACGGTGTCCGGAGCCGAGCTTCCCACGGCGGCCGCAATGGCCTTGGCGGCGTTGAGGCGTCCATACCCGTAAAATTCATCATACCCCGCCGCACCCAAATCGTCAGAGTTTTCCAACAGCAGATTCGCCATTTGGCTGTTCGAGAGTGTGGGCTTTGCCGAGGCGAGCAAAGCCGCCACACCCGCCGTCACTGGGCTGGAGAATGAGGTACCGTTCAGTTGGGCATAGCCGCCCTTGTAAGTTGAGAGAATGCTTTCCCCCGGGGCTGAGAGGTCGACGTAAGTTCCGTAATTCGACCAACTCGTTCTCACGTCGGAGGGATTGGTTGCCGAGACAGCGAGCACATTTCTGCAGGCTGCAGGATACACGGGGGTGTTGTTTCCGTTGTTTCCTGCCGCGGCGATGAGGATCGCGCCTTTGTTCCATGCGTAATCCACAGCACTCTGCAAGGTTCTTGAATTCGAGGTTCCTCCCAGGCTCAGGTTGATGACGCGGGCTCCCTGATCCGCCGAGTAGCTGATGCCTTTGGCGATGTTCGAGTAACTGCCTGAACCTGTGGCGTCCAAGACTTTCACGGGAATCACAGGGCTTGCCCATGCCACTGCGGCCATTCCCAAACCGTTATTGGTCGATGCGCCGATGATTCCGGCCACCGCGGTGCCGTGGCCGTTGTCGTCCGAGGCATCCGCATCGCTGTTGACGAAATCGTAGCCTGTTAGAATTTTCCCGTTGAGATCCGGATGAGCTGCGTCAACCCCGCTGTCGATCACCGCCACCATTACCGCGGCGTTCCCCGTGGTGGTATCCCAGGCCGCCGGCGCTTGGATTTTGGCGAGCGACCATTGGTTGTTGCCGGTGAAGTAGGGATCATTCGTCGTTGCAATCGCCTGAGCCGTAGCATTGGCCTCGGCAAACTCGAGGCGTTTTTCGGCTTGGAATGCGCGTAACACTTTTTCGTAAGCGATTGCAGGCACCTCAATCACGCGGATCCCGAGCTGGGGGATGGAATCGATTTGACGTCCGCCTCTGTGAGTCACGAGTGCGTCGATCGCGGCCTCGCTCAATCCGGCGACAGGCTTCATGAGAATTTGTTTCGGCGCTTTCGGTGCCGCGCGCTGCCCGAAGGCGATTCCGAGGTTGAGGACCATCATCAGCGAAATCGTGATCAGAGTTTTCATGGTTTGCTATCTATGCATCTGGATCATGGAGGGGTCAATGGGAAAAAACAATGGTTCGAGCTGGGTCAACCGTCTTTCGTGAGGGATGCGGCGGGGAATCGCAGCGGGAACGCGATAGGGTTCATCGGCGGGTCAGGCAACGGGAGATCCGCATCGAACGGCAAGGATCATTGCAGGCAAAACAGGGGTGCCGCGGGCGTTCCGAGGATGGGGCTTCTGGTTTTCATCCACGACTGCTGGCTGGCAAAAAATCGCCCGTCACTTTCCCGAAAAAATGCCTTCGCTTTCGGCTCACGTGCAAGATGGGTTGACAACTTGGCCCGATGTTCGTTGTGTCAGAAAGCCGATCAACGGAAATGAAAGTGTGAAAAACTCGGGTACATTCGCATGGTCCGACCATGAGCCTGAACAGTTTGGTTCTCTGCTCAAGCGCTCGCTTGTGCTGGGCGGAGCGCTTGTGCTTGTGGCAGTCATCGGTTGGGTGGATTACATCAGTGGCTGGGAGTTCAGCCTGTTCGTATTTTACGCGATCCCCCTGCTGATGGTGGTTTGGCAGGGGTATCCACGGCTTGCCGTCGTTCTTGCCATGCTGTGCGGGCTGATCTGGTGGCTGGCAAACGAAGCGGACCATCCCTACAGCCAGCTTTGGAGTTATCACTGGGCGTCGATCGGTCGGACGGTTTATTTTGTGCTCGTCGCGTTGGGCGCGAACGCCCTTCGGGCCAGGCAGAAAACAGACAAGGCGTTGATCGAAACGCTCAGGAAAATGAGATCGCTCGAGCGTGAGGTCGTGGAATCGGGTGAACATGAGCAGCAACGGATCGGTCGGGATTTGCATGATGGCTTGTGCCAGCAATTGGCGGCGATCGGTTTTTCCGCTCGGTCTTTGGCCAATGAGTTGTCCGCGCGTCACCCGCTTGAGGCAAACAAAGCGGTGGAAATCGAGAAGCTGCTGCAGGATTCGGTAAAGCTCGCACGGGATCTGGCGCGGGGCATTTGTCCGGTGCTTTCCGATGGCATGGCCCTCGAGGGGGCCCTCGACGAGCTCGCCAATACGACGCGGCGCCTCACGGGAATCGATGTTTCCTTCCACCATGAGGGTGAGGAGTTGACCTTGGATTCTCATGTCTCCACGCATCTCTATCGCATTGCCCAAGAAGCTCTCAACAATGCGTTGCATCATAGCCAGGCCGAACGAATCGAAATCCGTTTGTGCGTGCACGGGCAGAGCCTCCGCTTGACCATTGCTGACGATGGCATCGGCATGTTCAACGGATCTCCCGCGCGCAAGGGCATGGGAATGAAGACGATGGAATACCGCAGCCAAGCAGCTGGCGCCCAGCTTGAAATCGTTCAGAATGAGCCCAAAGGAACGCTGATCTCCTGCGTTTGCCAAACCCAAAAACCAACAGCATGAATCAAAAAAACCCCAACCATCCATCCCCGGATCCCGCTCGCGTTCTGCTGGTGGAAGATCATCCGATGCTTCGCGAGCATCTCGCCCATCTCATCAGGGAACAGCCCGGGATGGAGATTTGCGGAGAGACGGACAACGCCCCGTCGGCGCTCGACCTGATCCTTCGCACACAGCCTGACATCGCGATTGTGGACATTTCGCTGCGCGGCACAAGCGGACTGGAATTGATCAAGGATATCAAGTCACGGGGGATCACCGTACCGGTGCTCGTGTTGTCCATGCATGATGAAAATCTTTATGCTGAGCGGGCGTTGCGTGCCGGAGCACGCGGCTACATCACCAAGAATGAGGCTTCTTCGGTGGTAATCGAGGCGATCAGAACCGTGCTCATGGGGGGCGTCTATGTCAGCAGCCAGCTCGCCGCCAAAATCATCAAGCGGGTCGCGATCGGTGGCGCTGCGCAAGCCGGCCAGAGCGGGATGGATCTGCTCGCGGATCGCGAACTCGAGGTGTTCGAGCTCATCGGCTCAGGGCGCACGGTCAGAGAGATCGCCGAACTGCTGAACTTGGGAGAAAGCACGGTGGATACGTATCGGGCACGCATCAAGGAAAAGCTCGGCCTGCGCA
Source organism: Verrucomicrobiota bacterium (assembly GCA_041170385.1). Taxonomy (GTDB): domain Bacteria; phylum Verrucomicrobiota; class Verrucomicrobiia; order Verrucomicrobiales; family Akkermansiaceae; genus Luteolibacter. The sequence continues at coordinate 4,339 of JBEAZA010000064.1, forward strand.
CCGCTGCCGAGGTGGTTCTCCGCGCCGGACAGTGGGTCAAGGATCGGAATTGATCCGTCTCCCTTGGGTCTGTCGCCTCTTGTAGTGATTTCAAC
>JBEAZA010000065.1:0-13092 GCA_041170385.1 Verrucomicrobiota bacterium
CTCACCAAGTCCCTGCGCTGGCACTTCCCCAAAACCCTGACCCCCCCTCTTGCAGCACTCCTGATCATGGGTCTTGGCCTGTTCATCCCGATCAAGGCGAGATCGTCAGATCAATCCACCTCGCTTCGTGAACCGATTGCATGGTCGAACTTAGATTCGCAGCTCGAGCAACTTGCCGAGGACGCGTTGGTGGATGAAATGTATATTGAGGATACGCGCAAGCGCCTGAATGAACTGCGTGCCCAAGAGGAAGAACAATGGTTCAGTCATTCTTCTCTTGAAGCTACGGATAGTTTGATGGAATCGAATCGATCCAGTGTTCAGGATTTGCAGAAGAATCTCGATGAAGCGGCCGAATCGCTGCAAAACCTGGCAGAGCCGGCTGAAAAGCTCGGTGCGCAGGAGCAAGCAAAGCTTGCCGAGGACTTTCAGGAAGCACTGGAGGGCCTGAAAAATGGGCCGATGAAGCCCAATCAGCAGCTACTGGATCAGCTTTCCCAACTCAATCCCCATGATCTCGGAAAACTGAACTCTGAGCAGCTTCAACAGCTGAAAGAAAACATGGAAAATCTCCAGAAATCCCTCAGCGATGCTTGTGACCAATCGGGAGATGATTGGTCGGATCAATTGCTGGGTGAAGGCGAAGGTGAAGGTGAAGGTCAGGGAAATGGCGCGGGTGGTGAGGGTCAAGGAAGCCCTGAATCGGGTGAAGGTCCGGGTATAGGTGGGATCCAGCGTGGTCCGGGACATGATCCGAATGTTCTCAGAGGTCAAAAAGATGGGCTTGATGTGGGAGATCTGACAGCCGTTGAGGCGAAAGATTTGTCGCGCTCCATGCCTGGGGATTTGCTTCAACTGCAGGATGGAACACATACGGCAGACCAGGGAGCTTCCCAGCCATCTGTCGGGGGTAAAGCAACCAAAGGCTCCGGTGGTGACCGCGTCTGGAGGGAATCGCTCGCTCCGGATGAACAACGTGCGCTCAAACAGTATTTCGAGTGAAGCTCAGTTCACCATGCCGTCCTTGATGACCAAGGTCCTGTCTCCGACCTTTGTCAAGTCCTGATCGTGGGTTACAACAACCAATGTAACTTGCTGTTCATCAGATAGTTGCAAAAGTATTTCCATGATTTCCTTACTGTTCTTCGAATCGAGGTTTCCAGTGGGTTCATCTGCAAATAGCACGGAAGGTTGATTGACAATGGCTCTGGCGATGGCAACGCGTTGTTGTTCTCCGCCGGAGAGTTCAGCCGGCAAATGCTCGGCACGATCTTTCAATCCAACCCGCTCCAAGGCTTTCATCGCGGCCGTGCTTTGGTTCAATCCGGCTATCGCTCCGGGTATCAAAACATTCTCCAAAGCGGTCAATTCCGGCAACAGATGGTAGTTTTGAAACACGTAGCCAATCGACTTGTTCCGGAATGCCGCTTGTTCCTTCTTGCCCATGAGATACAGATCGGTTCCGTTGATGAATACGCTGCCACGCTCCGGGCGCTCCAATCCCGCCAAGGTATAGAGCAAAGTGGTTTTTCCGGCTCCGCTGGGTCCGCAAAGAAAAACCTTTTCTCCTCTGGATATGTTCAGATTGATTCCGTGCAACACCTCGATCGATTTTTTTCCGATCCGGTAGCTCCGGTGCAAATCTCTGGTTTCGATGATGGTCTCGCTCACTGCTCCTAACTTGCACCCGAATTCCGCTCCCTGTCCATCATTCTCCTTATCGAAAGACTAGCCAAGACGATTTCCGACGTTTACAAGCCAGCGCATGATCTCACCTATCATTCTCTTCTCCGGTCAAGGCGCACAAAAAATCGGTATGGCCCGTGATTGGATCGATTCCTCCCCCATCGCGCGCGATCTCGCAGCCAATGCCGATAAGACCTTGGGTTATTCCCTCACTTCCGTCATGTTCGAGGGTCCTGAGGAAACCCTTACCACCACCTCGAAATGCCAGCCGGCTCTTTATCTCCACGGTATGATCGGCCTTGCTCTGCTGAAATCGCGCTTGCCAGGCTTCAAGCCGGCTGGCGCTGCTGGTCTATCTCTCGGAGAATTCACCGCTCATGCCGCTGCCGGAACGTTTTCTTTTGAAGATGGGCTTCACCTTGTCTCGCGCCGCGGTACGTTCATGGAAGAGGCTTGCAATACCACAGACGGCGCCATGGCGGCCATGATCGGTGGAGATGAGGAGAAAATCCGCGGGCTTGCAAAAGCCACCGGAGTCGATGTCGCCAACCTCAATGCTCCCGGGCAGATCGTGATTTCCGGTTCCAGCGCAGGCATCGACGATGCGATCGCGAAAGCCAAGGATTTCGGGATCCGCCGTGCGATCAAGCTCAATGTCGCCGGCGCCTACCATTCCTCCCTGATGTCCTCCGCTCAGGAAAAACTGGCTGCAGAACTGGACAAAACCAAGATCAGCACGCCCACCATCCCTGTAATCGCGAACTTCACCGCTGCTCCCGTTTCCTCACCCGACGAAATCCGGTCGACCCTTACCTCCCAAGTCACCGGCTCCGTGCGTTGGATTGAATCCATCCAGTATCTGGTTTCTCAAGGCCACAACGATTTTATCGAAATCGGCCCGGGCAAAGTCCTCGCCGGTTTGGTTGCAAAAATTTCCCCCGAGGCGAGAGTGATCTCGGTCGAGGACATCCCGTCTCTCGATGCAGCCGTCGAACAACTTGCTTCGCCCAGACCCTGAATTCATCTCTCTCCCGCGCCATGCTCTCCCCACTTCTGAAGGCTGACTTCCCCATTCTGGCGGAAAAGGTGAATGGCATGCCGCTGGTCTATCTCGACAACGCTGCGACCACCCAGAAGCCGGTTGCGGTGCTGGATGCATCGCGGCATTATTATGAGAAAATCAATTCAAACATCCATCGCGGAACGCATCATCTGGCGAGGGAGGCCACTGCAGCCCACGAGCGCGCAAGGGAGAGAATCGCAAGATATCTCAACGCCGTTTCACCTGAAGAAGTCATTTTCACCTACGGCTGTACCGATGGCATCAACCTTGTCGCCAATATCCTGCCGGTATCCTCCGGAGACGAAATCCTCATTTCCGCCCTCGAACATCACTCGAACATCGTCCCATGGCAGATGCTCGCCCAGCGCTCCGGTGCGGTGTTGCGGGTCATTCCCTGCGATGATCACGGGGTCTTGGATCAGGTAGCGTTCCAGCAGCTCCTCACCGAAAAAACCAAAATTCTTGCGTTCACCTGGATTTCCAACGCGTTCGGCTCGGTAAATCCGGTCCGAGAAATGACAGCAGCCGCAAAAAAAGTTGGAGCACGGGTGTTGATCGACGCAGCACAAGCCATTCCACACCTCGCGGTTGATGTCCAGTCCCTCGAAGCCGATTTCATCGTCTTTTCAGGTCACAAGGTCTATGCCCCGACAGGTATTGGCGTGTTGTGGGGACGGCAACATCTCTTGGAAATCCTCCCTCCGTGGCGTGGGGGTGGCGAAATGATCAAGGAAGTCACCTTTCAACACACTACCTATAACGAGCTCCCCTTCAAATACGAGGCCGGAACCCCCAACATCGAGGGTGCGATCGCTCTCGCAGCCGCGCTCGACTATGTTCACGGCATCGGTCTCGCCTCCATCGAGGCCCACGAGCAAAGCCTGATCAAACAGGCAGCCGCCGCACTCGGCCAAATCCCCGGGATCCGACTCTTCGGACCAAGCGATCGGATCGGCGCGATTTCTTTCGCCATCGAGGGGGTGCATCACTACGATCTCGGCACATTGATCGACCAAATGGGAATTGCGGTCCGTACCGGCCATCATTGCTGTCAACCGCTCATGGCCCGTTTCGGTATCACCGGTACCACCCGAGCCTCCTTCGCCCTCTATAACACCGAAGAAGATATCCATCAACTGGCTCAAGCAGTCAAGAAAGCCGCCGCCATGCTTCGTTAAAACAAATGTTCAATATCTCGCATCGCTCGCAGGAATCGCTTTTACCCATCGAAACTCGTTTTGCATCTGCATACGGATTCGAGTATGAACAAACCGCTTTTGATGTTCTGATTTGCAGCCATTCATGGCCAGAATCCTACTTTACTACATGAAAATCATCCTCGGCATCACCGGCTCCATCGCAGCTTACAAAGCTGCCGATCTTGCATCCCAGCTTGTCAAAGCCGGGCATGATATCCATGCGGTCATGTCCCGATCGGCGTGCGATTTTATCACCCCGCTGACTCTTCAGACCCTGACCCGAAATCCAGTTTCGGTATCGTTGGATGAGGAAAAACAGTCCTGGAAACCGGGGCATATCGAACTCGCAGATACGGCGGATCTGCTGCTCATCGCACCTGCTTCCGCCAACACCCTAGCTCTGCTGGCCAACGGGCTTGCACCGGATCCGCTGACATCCGTCTACCTTGCCTTGCCGCGAGAAACCCCGGTGTTGATTGCGCCAGCAATGAACGGAAAAATGTGGTTACATCCCGCCACCCAGCGCAATGTCAGGCAGCTCCAAGAGGATGGCTGCCAGTTCATCCAGCCCGCCACTGGCGATCTCGCCTGTGGATACCAAGGTGTTGGCAGACTGGCGGAGGTCACAGACATCCTCGCCGCTGTCGATGGCAGGCCGGGGCCGATGCCCGATTGAATCCCTTTGTTGCGATCCGTATCCTGCCATCATCGCATCTTCATCATAAAAAATTCTTTTTCATCACGGCAAATCGCGTAATTCGTGGTTTTCTTTTGCGGATTTTCGCAGAAGTATCCTTGCAGGTCTCCGCTTCATCGGAAATGGAAATCACCAACGAAGAACCAGAAGCTTTTCATGTCTCAACACCACATCGATGTCAGTTATGTCGCCAAATTGGCACGTCTCGATCTCACTGCTGACGAGGTTGTCACCTTTCAGTCCCAACTCGATGCCATCCTCGAGCATGTGAAATCCCTTTCCTCCGTCAACCTCTCCGACGATCTCTCTCCGGATGATCAACACCAGCTCGGTCACATGAGAGACGATATCCCTCAACCGAGCCTGGATCGGGACCTTGTCCTGAGCAACGCCCCCGACCAAGCCCAATTCCAAATTCGCGTCCCAAAAGTCGTTGCCGATGCTTGATGCCGAGGGGTTCAACCTTCATCGGATCTGAAGTCACTCCGTTTTGCCTGTCATCATGTTTTTCCCCATCAACCGTTCCTGCCAACTCAGATTCGCCTGTTTCATGCGGACTGTCGCCGCTTCCGCCACATCAATGATTCCTGATTCCACGCGAAGCTCCCGGCGATAGCCCGCACCCCTCATCCTACTTTTCCCATGTCCCTTACCCAGCTGCGCCAACAATTCCTGTCAGGTCAAACCACACCGCTTGAGGTGATCGAGTCGCTCGCTTCGGCAATCAAAGCACGAGATGAGCAAACTCAAGCGTACGTTTCATATCGTCTGGATGTCGCACGTGAGGCCGCTACCCATGTCGACCTATCCATGCCTCTTGGCGGCTTACCCATTGCGATTAAAGACAACATCAACACCTTTGGTGAGCCATGCTCATGCGGATCAAAATTTTTAGTAAATAAATACATATCTCCTTATGATGCAACGGTTATTAAAAAATTAAAAAATGCTGGAGCCATTCCTTTTGGCCGAACCAACATGGATGAATTTGCCATGGGCTCGGCTACGGAAAATTCCGCCATCCAGCTCACCCGGAACCCTCATGACCCAGATCGGATCGCAGGGGGGTCGTCAGGCGGATCTGCTGCTGCAGTCGCTGATCTGACCGCCTTTGCAGCCCTTGGTTCGGATACGGGCGGTTCGATCCGGCAACCAGCTTCCCATTGCGGTGTCGTCGGTCTCAAGCCCACCTACGGCAGAGTATCCCGATACGGCTTGGTAGCTTTTGCTTCATCACTGGATCAGATTGGTACGTTTACCCGTACGGTAGACGATGCAGCACTATTGCTTCAATCGATCGCTGGATACGACCCCTTGGATTCGACATCGGTCGATCTTCCGGTTCCTGATTATTCCGCGAGGATTCATGAAGGTGTGAAGGGTTTAAAGCTCGGGATACCTGCTGAATACTTCACTGAAGGGATTCATCCCGGGGTTCGCGAAAATGTAGAAAAATGTATCCAATATCTTGAAAATCAAGGTGCTGAGATTATTCACATATCTTTACCTTACACGCCACACGTAGTCGCCACCTATTATGTAATTGCGCCAGCAGAAGCATCATCAAATCTCTCGAGATTTGATGGGGTACGTTATGGGAATCGAGCCAGTGGAGCCTCTGAAATCCTCGATGTCTATCATCAATCCCGTGAAATCGGGTTCGGACCTGAGGTCAAACGCCGCATCATCCTCGGTACCTATGTGTTATCCTCCGGATACTATGATGCATATTATACTCGAGCACAGCGGGTCAGGAAATTGATCACCAATGATTTCATACAGGCGTTTAAGAATGTCGACGTGATCCTCTCCCCCGTCACTCCGACACCGGCCCGTCGCATCGGGGCCTGTGCGGAGAACCCGATTGAAGATTATTTATCCGACATTTTCACGATCGCCGCGAACCTGACTGGAATGCCTGCGATTTCCGTACCATGTGGAACCACTTCCTTCGATGGCGCGCCCTCACTGCCTGTAGGGATCCAAGTCATTGCCCCTAGATTCGATGAAGCCACCCTTCTCAGAGTAGCCAAGACGATTGAGTCTCACACAAGACCATAAAGTCGGTTGAAGCACCCAAACGGATTGAACAAGATCATGAAAGATCATCCACACAGAACTGCCATCCGACCAAGCGATTGTTTCATCCGCAGTGGCCCGCATGGATCCATCGCTTTCCGCTCTTCTATCCCATGATCTTAGGTTATTGTACGAATATTCATCCCGCCGAATCCTGGTGCGAAACGCTGCATGCTCTGGAGTTACATGTTCTTGCCGTCCGGGATCGCTTACTTGCCTCTGGCAAGCAGCCTGCAGACAAACCTTATCCCATTGGCCTGCGGCTATCAGCACGCGCGGCAACTGAGCTCCTCGAGGGCGATCAATTGCAGAGGTTTCAGGACTGGCTCGATACGAATCACTGCATGGTTTTTACCGTCAATGGGTTTCCTTACGGGGCATTCCATGGGCAGCGGGTGAAAGAAAAGGTGTTTCAACCGGACTGGACGACAGCTGCGCGGGTTGCCTACACTCGGAATCTTTTCGAAATCATCGCACGGATCGCGCCGAAAAGCTCCGGTGGATCCATCTCAACCCTGCCGGGCTCTCATAAAACCTTCCATGCCGATGAATCCATGATTCGCAAAAACCTCATCGAAATGGCCTATTTTATCGAGGATTTGTCCCAAAAGCATCAGATTGACCTCCATTTGGGACTGGAGCCAGAGCCGCTCGGTCATTTCGAAAACACATCGGAGACCGTCGGATTTTTCCAGCGACTTCATCGCGATGCGGCCAACCCGACCATCATCCGGCAACGTATCGGTTTGAACTATGATTGCTGTCACTTCGCGATCGAATTCGATGGCGCTGGGGCATCACTTCATGCCCTCGCCAACGATGCCGGCATACGGCTTTCCAAAATTCATCTTTCCAACGCCTTGTGCCTAAACCCCGGAAATGCCGAATCGATACAAGCGATCCGAACATTCGACGAACCCACGTATTTTCATCAGGTCATTGCCCGGCGTTCGGATGGTTCTCTGCAACGCTTCCCCGATCTTCCGGACTTTCTGGAGGCGGTGGATACGGGACGGTGTCAAACGAAGGATTTCATCGAAGCTCGTGTTCATTTCCATATTCCCCTGGACTCCCAGCCGGTGGCTCCGCTCGGTTCAACCCACGCGCACGTCACAGAAACCCTTCAATGGTGGTTAAAGCATTCCAACGCATGTCGACACTTCGAAATCGAAACCTATACATGGGCGGTTCTGCCAGGTCATCTCCAAAGACCCGTCGACGAGCAAATCGCTGCCGAGTATGATTGGGTGTTGGAGCAACTGAGGTCGTAATTGAACCTTGAAATATGCCAGCATTTGCAGACATTGGCTGGGAGTTTGCCATACAATCCTTTATTTTATCATCATGAACGACATTAAAATCACACTACACACCACCGCCGGCGACATCGACGCGACGTTTTACGCCTCCAAAGCTCCACTCACCTGTGCCAATTTCCTCAATCTTGCTAGACGTGGTTACTATGACGGGATTGCGTTTCACCGGGTGATTGACGGATTCATGTTACAGGGCGGAGACCCAACTGAGACCGGTAGGGGTGGCCCGGGTTACAAATTCGCTGATGAATTTCATCCTGAGCTTCGCCACAAGAGCCCCGGAGTGTTTTCCATGGCCAACGCAGGCCCGGGTACGAATGGCTCACAGTTTTTCATCACCACCACTCCAACTCCCTTTCTCGATCAACGTCACTCAGTATTTGGGCAAGTCACGAATGGACTCGATGTAATCGAAAAAATTACGGGGAAAAATAATACAGGTGAGCGGGGTTGCAAGTTCAACGGAGTCGGCGACAAAATCACATCCATCACCATCCATGATGACGTCACCGATCTTTTCGAAAGCCAAAAAGATCATGTGGAGCATTGGAATTCGATTCTGGATAAAGCATGATTGAATCGGCCGTTTCAATGCGTTCAGCCCATTGCGTTCAAACCTAGACTGTCCATGCTTCTCGATGTAAAAGATTTAACCACACGGTTCCATACTCGGGATGGTGTGGTTCATGCCGTTGAGCGAGTATCTTTCAGCATCGATCGCGGCCAGACATTGGGAATTGTGGGTGAATCGGGTTCCGGTAAATCTGTCACATGCTACTCGTTGCTCGGATTGATTCCCTCCCCTCCCGGCAAAGTGGTGCATGGCAGTGCGGTTTTTGACGGCATTGACTTGCTCCGCGCAAATGCCAAGGAACTGAGAAAGATCAGAGGCAAAAGAATTTCGATGATTTTTCAGGACCCCATGACCTCCCTCAATCCCTACATGCGGATCAGCGATCAAATCACAGAACCTCTCGAGCTACATGAACATCTCAGCGGAAAAGTCGCGCTCAAGCGGGCGATCGACGCCCTGAGCGAGGTCGGGATCCCTGAACCGGAAAAACGGATCCATTCCTATCCGCATGAATTTTCGGGCGGAATGCGCCAGCGCGTCATGATCGCGATGGCCTTGATCACAAAGCCGGAGCTTCTCATTTGCGATGAACCGACGACCGCTCTGGATGTGACGGTTCAGAAGCAAGTGCTTGATTTGATCAAAGACCGGCAAGAAAAGCTGGGGACCTCCATCATTTTCATCACTCATGATCTCGCCGTTGTCTCAGAAGTGTGCGACCACATCCATGTGATGTATTCAGGACGGATCATCGAAAGTGCGAAAACCAACGAGCTTTTTCTTAATCCCTTGCATGCCTATACCCGTTCGTTGATGAAATCCATTCCTTCCGCCCAGCCCAAAGGCCAGCCGCTCATGACGATTCCGGGACTGCCTCCGAATCTGTTCATGCCACCCAAAGGTTGCGCGTTTCGGGCCCGCAATCTTCTTGGCAAACCGGAAATCTGTCTAACCGAAACCCAGCCCGAACTCGCCGAGATATATCCTGATCATCAAGTTCAAAATTGTCCGGGTTGCCTCGCAAACTGATCGGTACCCCACCACATCGCTTTTTTATCCATTGCTGCCAGTTGACTTTTTTCCGCCTTCGCCCCATAGCCAATCCACATGTCCACCGCGTTACAGCCCAAACCCAGAATCATCGGTCAAAAGGCGAGAATCTGTATTGTTGCGTCCAAATACAACGAGCCATTCACCGATTCCCTTGTGACCAATGCGATTGAAGAACTGAGCGAACTAAGCCCCTTGGCAAGGATCGATATCGTGCGTGTTCCGGGTGCATTCGAAATTCCTGTGACTGTTGCAAAATTGACCCAGCGGCCCGATGTTCAATGCATCATCGCACTGGGGCTGATCATCCGCGGTGATACGCAACATGCAGACTTGATCGCTACATCGGTAACGCAATCCTTGCAGGATATCGCCGTAAATCATTGTATTCCTGTGATTCACGAGGTCTTGTTGGTAAATGATGAGAAACAGGCCCATGCTCGTTGCATTGCAGCAAGCATGAACCGTGGCCGAGAGGCAGCCAAGGCAGCGGTTGGGATGATCGATATCTTCATGGAAATCGACAAATCCATTCCCAGGTCGTCCCCTAACAAATCGAAATAATTGCATATGCCAAGTCGCAGGCAAATCAGGGAAGCTGCCGTTCAATTTCTATACTCCGCAGACCTCGAAGCAGGAGCCTCACCATTGGATCTCCGCGAGCCGTTCTGGCAGTTTCTCACCGAATCCGAGAGAAGAAACTTGTCCATTGCGACTTTTCGCACGGTTCAGCATCTCGCACACGGACGGGAAGCACGACTGGCTGAGTTTGTCGAACGCTCTGAGCATGCCAAAACCGAATGGACCTCCCAGCCATCGACCGAGCCTTTGATATCGGATCTGAACCGGCTGCTTGCGCTGGAATCCTCATGGAGCCTCGCTTTCCAGAAACTGGAAAAAATGCCCAAAGCAGGCGAGGACGACCGGATCGCCAATGAACTGGATGACGCCCTTCTCCACTTCTTTGATATCGATCGTGACTTGGCCTTCCACCGGCTGCAATTTCTGAAGGCCACGGAGGATCTCCCGCAGTGGAAGGCCAAACTTGAACCATTGAACGCCAGTATCCGCCGCTTGCAGCGGATTTCAGATCGGGTCCGTATGGCGGAATCTCCGGAAAATTTTCCGGACCAATCGGATCTCTCGAAAATTCGTCAATCCAGGGCTGAACTTGTCGAGTTGCGAAAGCAGACGGACACATTGGTTGATGCGGTTTTGCATGCTAAAAAAGAAATCGATCAGAAGCTCTGCGCAACCGTGGAAAACTATGCTCCCGAGCGCATCGATCCTGTCGATCGTGCGGTCCTGAGGCTTGGGGTATATGAACTCATCAACACTGATATTCCGACGAAAGTGGTGATCAATGAGGCGATCGAACTGGCGAAACGATACGGAACCAGCGATTCCAAACGCTTTGTCAACGGCATGCTTGATGCCATCGCGAAGGCCCGAGTTCCCTGAGCCAGGTGGATTTTGGGATACTTGGTTTTTTCATTTGCAGGGGTATTCCGTACGGCACAGGAAGCAGGGGCTCAAGACGCGGATTTTGTCCTTCTATTACCCCGTCGGCCTCACCGCAGATCCAACCTTGATCTGACCTAATCTCAGGGATGCTTTGAAAGCGACCTCAACATCAGGGAGTCGCGCATTTGTTTGATCAATTCCATGTCCTCGGTCCGGTCCTCTCTTCGCATGGCATCAACAAGATTGTTGAGTATCCGCATCAGGATGGTTCCAAGATCCGCTGTTTCCCGAAGATATTGCCGTTGCTCCGGAGTGAGGTCATTGTTTGGATCTGTCAGAATGCGTTGGGCATGAAGCTTTCCTGCGTCGAAGGCATCGACGATCATGGCCTCCCCATCGTCAAAAAACCGGCACAAGAAATGTCCCGGAAAGGATATTCCCTGGATTTCCATGCCAAGCCGCTGTCCCACAAGCAGGTAAATCACACCCAGACCGATGGGATTGGAAAGTCCATTTGCAATGCACCAGGCCAGATCCGAGTTCCGAGGGTCATAGTAATGCTGATGATTCCCGCGCAGCCGACCTTGTTCAAAGAGAAAGACCCGCAAATCGTTTTCCGTGGCTCCGACCGGATACTCGGCCATGCATTCCTCCGCCAGCAAATCCAGAGCATCCGACAGGGGTTGTCGTAGCGAAATGCCATCATGCAGGAAATCGGATAGCAATCTGAGCTGGCTCTCAAAAAGCTCCCAGTCATCCTCGAGGGCTGCCGAACCGAAACTGGGACTCAACCATTCCTCACGCAGGGTTTTCCGACGGATCGGATGGAGGATTTCCTCCAACATCTTCATGGTTACCGGGCTGAGGTTTTCTCCAGATTCCGGGAGCAACTCACTCAAATCCCCGCCGATCTCGCTTAATTTCTCAATGACGACGGCACGAACCTCGGGAGTTTCATCATCGATCAGACGAATCAGAGAGGACAAATGACGGGTATCAGGGGTTGGCAAACTCATGGGATCAGGCATGGGAGTGACGCAGGAATCGCAGATCGGGATCGCCCGGTTTCATCCGGAAGCAGGAGCGACGCCACCCCGAGCGGATCAGCAGCCAAATGAATGCATGTCTTCATTTCTGATGGTTCCGTGATTTGGGATGACCGGCTTGATCATTTGCAGGGAGGAATGGTGCGCGATACTGGGTTCGAACCAGTGAAAAGTTATAGAGCCATTGAAAATCAGTTAGTTACACAAAATCAGTGGTTTATAAAATGAAATGATTGGTAAAAACGGCAAAAATGGGACACAGTTTTGGCACAGTAGTTAAGGAAATTTATGGCCAGCATTTACAAACGTCCGGAATCGTCGATCTGGCAGTGCCAGTTCTACGTCACCGACACCACCACTGGCGAGCGAGAAAAAATCCGGATGTCCACCGGATTCTCAAACAAGAAACTCGCCCAGCAATTTGCCGATGAGCAGGAGCGCCACCGAAAAGGTGTGATGGTTTCCGGCAGTGACCGCTCCATGCGGGCAAAGTTGGTACTGGCCGAAGCGGTTGCCGAGATTGAGCGGGAGACCTTTACGGCACCTACGGCCCGTAAATATCTCTCTAAACTGCTGACAATCGCCACCGGTGAAGAACTCGAAGGGTTCACAATGGAGACTTGGTCAGATGAATGGCTCAGGCGGAAGGAGCGGGATTCCAGTAAGGCCACCATGGCCCGATACCGTGGTCACGTGAAATCGTGGCTCGATTGGTTGGGTGACACGCGGCGCAAGAAACCATTGGAGAGCATCACCACCCAAGATGCCCGGCGATGGCGAGAGATGCTTCAGGATGAAGGGCGAACGGGCAAAACGGTACTAAGCTACACGAAAGACATCGGTGCCATTTTTCGCGCGGCGATCCGTGAGGGATTGATCACATCCAACCCCTTCACTGCTCTTGAGACCATCGACACC
>JBEAZA010000066.1:0-32252 GCA_041170385.1 Verrucomicrobiota bacterium
CTCAGTCATGCCCAGAATGTTCTGGAGCCGTTGGTTGTTACGGCGTCGCGTACCGAGACCGGCCTGTCCGACCTGCCCTATTCGGTGAGCGGATTGTCGGCAGCCGAAATCGAGGATCGGAATATCCGCACCCTTCCGGATTCCCTGATCTATATTCCCGGGGTGGTGGTGCAGAAAACCTCCTATGGTCATGGTTCGCCTTTTATCCGCGGTTTCACGGGTCGCCAGAACCTGTTGCTGATCGATGGAGTGCGGCTGAACAATTCCACCTGGAGAAGCGGTCCCGTACAGTATTGGAACACGGTCGATCCCTTCTCCATCGCATCCTATGAGTTGGTCAAGAGTCAGGGTTCCGTTCTGTATGGCTCGGATGCGGTCGGCGGCACGCTCAATGCGCTGACCAAATCATCTGGGTTTCGGAACAAAACCGCCGGGCAGGGATTTTTTGACGGATCCGCCTACTATGAGCATCGTACCAACGGCCAGGGCTCGCATATCCAGAGGCTGGAATCCTCGGTGGGAGTCGGGGGGCAATACGGTCTGCATCTCGGTCTCTCTGTGAAAGACTTCGGGGACATCAGTGACTCCGCCGTCGGGCGGATGCGCGACACCGGTTACCCCGAGCAGGATGTTGATTTGCGTTTCGACTATGCCATCAACGCCGATACCACCCTCACTTTCGCACATCAGTATGTGAATCAGGACGAGGTTTCACGTTGGCACCGGACCGTGAACAATCCCGGCTGGACGCATGGTTCTCATGTGGCTGCCGCCGGTACGTTCCTGGCGAACGATTACGATCAGGAGCGATCGCTCACCTACCTGCGCGTTGCGGGAGAAAACCCGGAGACAACGTCGTTCATCCGCAAGTGGGCGGCCACTTTTTCCTATCAGGACAGCACCGATTCCGAGCTCCAGATCCGTACCGCAGCGGATTCGCGCCGCAACTCCATCGAGACCCGGACCTACGGCTTCGATCTGGCGCTCGAGTCCGAGATCGGACCCGGCAATTTGGTTTATGGGCTGGACTACTACATGGATCAGGTCGGTTCGTTTGCCGAACGCGCCGGCATAACGGGCGTTTTCACTCCACGTCCGGATGACCGCCCGGTGGCGGATGACGCCTCATATCACCTTTTTGGTGCATATGCACAATATGATTGGGATGTTACCGAGGATTTCAAACTTCTCGGAGGCATGCGCTACACTCATGCGATGGCGGAGTGGGATCGATACCGCTCGCCGGGAGCTCCGGCGGATGCGGGAGGATCATCGGAATGGGATGATGTCACCACCAGCATCCGGGCGCTTTACGATCTCAATCCCGAATGGCAGGTCTATGCGGGTCTCTCACAAGCCTTTCGGGCCCCGAATCTCAGCGATTTGACCGGAAATCAGCTTTCCATGAGCGGCACCACCTCGCTCGGTGGAGATGTGGATCCCGAACATTTCCTGACTGCTGAAATCGGCACGCGTTTCGGGCAGGAGGATTTCACGATCGCTTTTTCAACCTTCCACACATGGACCGATGGGGCAATCACGACGATTGTCGATCCGCTCAATCCACCGGACCGTATTGCGATCAACGGACAGGATGGGTTCATTTACGGTTTCGAGACGGAAGCGGCATGGAATCTGAGCGAATCATGGACATGGCGCGGCACGCTCGCATGGCAGGAGGGCAAAACCAAAACCGCTGCGAATGGGGAGCGTTGGATGACACGGCTGCTGCCGCTGACGACCGCCACCGCCCTGCGCTGGACCCATCCGGATCAGATCTATTGGATCGAAGGCGGATTGATCGGAGCGATGGATGAGAGCCGGCTCAACGCTGCGGATCAGGCGGCGGACAACCAGCGCCTGCCCACCAACGGCACGCCCGGCTACCTGATCGCGACGATCCGCGCCGCCTGGCAGATTCATCAGAATCTGGAACTGACGGCAGGCGTTGAGAACATCATGAACGATGATTACCGCTACATCGGCTCCGGCCAGAACGAACCCGGACGCAACCTTGTGTTGGGTGTCCGCGCTACTTGGTGATCCTCACATCATAACGGTCCTGTTCCATGCCGGTGAAATCGATGGTGTATTCGGGCAGTCGGGTTTGCGGATCGGGTGCGGTCATGCCGCGATAGCGCCTGGGGCTGTAGCCATCCGCTGTTAGAAACCGCATGGGCAGGGCGCAGGTGCGCACCCGCCATGTGGGAGTGGCTCCGGATTCCATGCCGATGATGTGATTTCCCTGTCTCTTGACGAAAAGGATCACGTGCCCGCGTTTGAGCAGGATGTCTCCGGCACGCAGGTCCTCCCATGCGACCGGATCGGAAAATTTGTGCATGTCCCGGGTGGACACATGGCAGGAAAACCCCCAGCAGCGTGAGATGAAACCTGAGCAATCCACCCCGACACTGCCCCTGCTGACCGCACGGTTATCCCGGCTGATCTTGTAGGCGTTGGCGATATCGCCGGCTTTTTTCCCGGCCTTGATGCCCTTGATAAAGCTCTCGGGCGTATCGAAGCCGCCCCATTTGTATGCCATGCCTTTGGCAAGGACCCCCGGCCGCCACCAACCCCGATCATCCCCATGATCCTTGAGCGTGGTATCGGGCGTGTGCACGGTGATGCCTTTCAGGTCCTTGCCATGACGGATGTGCCTTGTTTCCGGCATCCATTCCAAATCCGCATAGCTTTGCGCGATTCTGAGCGCCTCTTCGGGGGTTTGCCCGATGTTCGAGCAAGAGAGGAGAGGAAGACCCATCAGGCCCGGAAACAACATCCGGTAGAAATTCAATCGTTTCATTCGATTCCGCGCTTCGCTTTTTGTTCCCTGATCCACTGATGGTCTTTGTTGGAAAGTTTTGATTCATGGGTTTTGTAACGCACACCACCCGGCTCCACCAAAACCAGATTTCCCTGAGAGTATGACACCAGCTTGGCAAACACCTTACGCCCCGTCACCCCTTCCCAATCCCGGTATCCTTTGGCTTCGAGTTTCTTCCGCCATTCCTTGTATTGTTCTGCCGTGACAGCTACCGCGTGTTTCATCAGGCCCCATAGGTAATCGGCCTCGCCCGCACGGTAGCCGGATTCTTTCCACAATACCTCACCGCTCGGATGAAGCATGAGCAGGGTGGGGTGTCCCCGTACCTTATAGCGCTTCTTGATCTGATCGACGTAGCGCCTGATCTCCACTTGGCGGGTGACTTTCGCATCAAGGGTGAGATCCGGATCGTCCACGGTAATGGTGGAGTCAACCCGCAGGCGAACCACGTTTTTTTCCGCCCACTCGCCGAACTCGTGCCTGGACAAAAGCTGATTGGAAAGCAATTTGCAAATGGGACTGCGTGAGGAATCGGTGAACCAGATGAGGATCGGCTTGCCCTCGCGTGCGGCTGTCTGGCGTGCGAGCGTCTCGCTGTCCTCCCACGGCCCGCGCTTGGAAGCGGCCATGAGTGTTTCGAGTTCCGGGATACCCGCATCCGGATCATCGGGGTTGGTAAAGGCGATCTCATCCTCAGCGGTGAACTGCAGTCCGTTCGGAGCAACGTTGCCGCCTTCCGTGATCGCTGTTCCGACCACGGCCCCCGTATTCGCCGTCGGCTTGGAGAAGTCATAAGGGCTCGGCTCGTAATCGATTCCGGATGCGGATTTATCCGCGCAAGCCATCATGGCCAGCGCTCCGCCCAGCATCAATCCGGATTTCAGGACAACCGACATGGCTTATTTTTTCAGGCGAATGGGAGTGCCGCAGGAGGAACACCGGAACCAGCCGAAGAACAGCAGGTGCAGACACAGCGGAAGCACGTAGCCCAGGACCGGCAGATGATGTGCCTTTACGTGTTTGTGAGGGCTGATGTGGACAAAGAGTTTTTGCCTGCAAATGCGGCATCTTCCCGGCAAGCCTGAGATCAGGTAGCCAATCCCGATCACGGGCAGCGCGATTGGCAGCGCGATCAGCCATTCCGGAACCCATGAAAATGGATGGGGGAACACTTTGGACAACAGCAGGAGCAGGGCAGAAACAACCGAGATGGGAATCAGCGGAATGACCAATAAGGTGAACATTGCCGCGGTGCGCATGTACCACGGGTGCGGGTGGAGCAGACCGCGGATGAACCTTCGCGAATGGGGGCTTACGCCATGATTGGTGGAATCCAGAGGAGTGCGGATGAGCGAGGTCGGGTCCGGGTCCTGTCGATTCGCGACGCTTGGAATCTGTTCTGCCGTCTCTTTTTCGCGGGTGATGCTTTTGAGGCTTGATGGATCGAATTGGGCGGGCTGGGGCTTGTGACCGATTTCCGCTGCGGCGAGCGGGCGGCGCTGCGGAACTTCGGTCAGAGGCTGCTCGGGGTTGACAATCCGGACATCCAGATCTCCCGAATAGCGGTTCAGCAGGATGCCAGGGGCGATGTCGGAAACCTTGATCTGTTTTTCGATCAGCAGCTTGCCCGAGAGAGGGATTGCAAAGGGCGAGTTCATGAGCATTTCGCCCACCTCACTGCTGCCTTCGTAGTTTACGGCGGATGCCAGCGCGGCTTTGCGCGGTTCATGGATCGCCTGGCTGAATGACTGGCGAGCCAGGTTTGTCCAATCCGCGAGAGTGGCGATGCTCGGCGTCTCTTCGCAGATCTCCAGCAACTCGTTGGTTTTTTTTACGCGTTCCCAGAGTTCTTCGGGCTGCTGCTCGGCAAGGTGTTTCGCATCCCGGATTCCTGCCATGTCGAGCAGTTCGACATCGCGCGCACCGATTCCGGGGATCTCGTTCAGGTGAGGCATGGGTTATTTCAGTGCGGCAAGCATTTCCCTCAGTTGGAACAGCTTTGCTTTCCAATCTTCGAGGCGCTGAGTTTCCTGCGCCACCACTTCGGGCGGAGCACGATCGACAAAACTGGAGTTAGCCAGCTTGCCTTCCGATTTTTTTACTTCGACCTCCATCCGATCAATCTCCTTGGATACGCGCGCTCTTTCCGCCTCGACATCGATGAGGCCCTCCATCGGCATGTAGGCCTCGCCGACGGGTGTGAGCGCGGCAGGAGTGCCTTTCGGCGTTTCGTAGGAATCATCTACCAGAACTTCCGTGGCTCCTGCAAGAAGGGCAAGGACCTTGAGCTCGGAAGCAACCCAAGCGGCCGCGCCCTTGACCACGAACCGCACATCCTTGCGTGAGCCGAGATGATACTCGGCCTTGAGGTTGCGCAGGCGACCGGCGGTTTCATATATGGCCGCCGCCTGTTTCTGCGCGGTATCGATTTCTCCCGCCGGCAACCCTGCCAACAAGGGACTCTCCGGAAGGCGTTTGCGCATGACGAACTCGCCTTCGGAAACATAGTTCATGCGCTCCGAGAGTTCCTCGGTCACATGAGGCATGTAAGGGTGAAGGAGTTGCAGGTAACGGCTCATTACCGCATCGAAGGTGCCAAGCGCCGCGGCGCGCGCCTCCGGAGTTGCGGATTCACGAAGATCCGCTTTCACGGCTTCCAGCCATCTGTCGCAGAAATCATTCCAAAGGAATTCGTAGAGGCGTTGCGCGACTTCACCGAAGCGGTATTCCGCATAAATCTGCGTCAGGTCCGTGGCGAGCTGGTCGATTTTCGACATCACCTGGATGTGATAGACCGGCAGAAGATCGAGGCTTGGCAGCGGGGCGAATTCGTTGCCGTCCATCTGACGGAAGCGGCATGCGTTGTAGAGCTTGTTGGCGAAATTGCGGCCTTCCTCGACGGAGGCTTCATCGAAGCGCACATCCGAGCCGACGGGAGCGATGCGCATCAGTCCGAAGCGCAAGCCGTCTGCGCCGAACTTGTCCATGAGATCGATGGGGTCTGGCGAGTTGCCCAGAGATTTGCTCATCTTGCGGCCTTTGAGATCGCGGATGATGGAGGTGAAATAAACGTTTTTGAACGGCAGTCCTCCGGCAAAACGATAGCCAGCCATGATCATGCGTGCGACCCAGAAAAAGATGATATCTGGCCCGGTGACGAGATCCGTCGTCGGGTAGAATTTTTTCAAGGTCGCGGAGTTTTCCCCAACATCCGACAGGGTGGCGAACGGCCAAAGCCATGAGGAAAACCACGTGTCCATGACATCTTCGTCGCGGATCCAGTCGCCTTCGGTTGGCGGCTCGACGCCGACATAGATGTCGCCGGCAGCGGCGTCTTTGGTTTCGAGTGACTCCGCGTTTTTCAACACGTCGAATTGGTCTTTGCGATACCATACCGGGATTTGGTGTCCCCACCAGAGTTGGCGGCTGATGCACCAATCCTGCAGGTTTTCCATCCAGTGGGCGTAGGTTTTCGCCCAACGCTCGGGACGGAATCGGATTTCGCCGGAAGCAACGGCATGGGTGGATTCCCTGACGTTGGGATATTTCAGGAACCATTGCATGGAAATACGCGGTTCGATCGGAACGTCGGCGCGCTCGGAGTAACCCACGTTGTTTTCGTATTCCTCAACGCCGAGCAGGAGGCCCATTTCCTCAAGCTTCGCGGCAGCCAGGCGGCGGGCGACGAAGCGGTCTTGCCCATCGAGATCCGGGCAGGCCGGGCAATGGATTCGTCCGTCGGGATGCAACACGTCGATGATTTCCAGGTTGTGCTTGAGGCCGATTTCGAAATCGACCTTGTCGTGGGCGGGAGTGATTTTGAGCGCACCGGTGCCGAACTCGAGGTCGACCATTTCCTCTCCGATGACCGGGATCAGGGCTTCGGGGAACGGACGTTTTACCTTTCTCCCGATCCATTTTGCATAGTTCGGGTGTTTCGGATGCACCGCAATGGCGACGTCGCCCATGAGGGTTTCCGGTCGGGTGGTGGAAATGTGGATGAACTCGCCCGGGCTCTCGGCGAGCTCGTATCTCATGGTGAACAGCTTGGAGCGGGAGGGCTTCATCACGACTTCTTCGTCGGAGAGCGCGGTGAGGGAGACGGGGCACCAGTTGACCATCCGTTTGCCACGGTAGATCAGGCCTTCATGAAAGAGATCCACGAAAACCTGGCTGACCCACCGCGTGTATTCCGGATCCATGGTGAAGCGTTCGCGTGACCAATCGCATGAGCAGCCGAGGCGCTTGAGTTGTTTGATGATGATGTCGCCGTGTTTGTCCTTGAAATCCCAGACGCGTTTCAGGAATTCGTCACGGCCGAGGTCGCGGCGGGTTTTTCCCTCGTTTTCGCGCAACTCGCGCTCGACCTTGGCCTGGGTGGCGATGCCTGCGTGATCGGTTCCCGGCAGCCAGAGGACTTCCTTCCCTTCCTGGCGGGCACGGCGGGCGAGGATGTCTTGGATGGAATTGTTCAGCACGTGTCCGAGGTGAAGGATCCCCGTGACGTTCGGTGGCGGAATGACGATGGAATACGCGGGTTTTTGGGAAGATTCGTCCGCGCGGAAACAACCGGCATCCTGCCATGCGGCATACCATTTTTTCTCCACCTCCTGCGGTTCGTACGCTTTGGCTAACTCAGACATCGGGCGCGGATGCTGGATGGCTGGGAATCGTTTGTCCAGCATGGAGGAGTCGCAACGTTAGTTCTCGACATCGGCGTGCCGGACCCATAGAAAAATCACGATGAATGATCAATGGTTTGTGAGTAACGATGGCCAACAACTGGGACCATACACCGGAGAGCAATTGGTAGGGTTTGCCCAGCAGGGAAACATCCTTCCTGATACCTTGGTTTGGACCGAGGGCATGGCCGAGTGGGCGGCCGCTTCGCAAATTCCCGGCTTGTTTCCGGCCGCCTCACCCGTTGCCGCAGCCGCACCTGTGCAAGCTGCCACCGCACCCGCTTCTGCCGCATGGAATCCGAATGCGAACCGTGGCTTGTCGGCTGCAGCCGTTGCACCCAAGACTCTTTACGCTGCGGTCGCACCCGTAGGTGGGGATTATCCGTTTTTCAAAGTGAACCCGTCGAGTTTCGGGCTTTGGTTGGGGACGTTCATCGGGGGGCTTGTTTTGATCATCATCGCGATGATTTCCATGGCAGCTGCGGGAGCTGCCGCCATGGCCATAGCGGCTTCGGGAGGCACGGAGGCCGAAACGGTTGCTGCTGGTGCCGGGGGAGTCGGCCTGGGATTGCTCCTGTTTTTCCTGGCGCTTGGGATCAATCTGTTTTCGGCGATCCTTTTTTATATCTACCTCTACCGCGCGTGGTTCTGTCTTCAACCCGGTGGTGCCCAGACAAGCCCCGGAAAAGCGGTCGGGTTCCTCTTTATTCCGCTTTTCAACATCTACTGGATTTTTGTGGCGATCAACGGACTTCCCAAAGATTGGAATCGGGTGGTTTCCAGTTACCCCAATCTGGCAGGTGCGCCAAAACTCAATGAAACGGCATTCCTTTTGGTCTGCATCGGCATGTTCTTCCCGCCTCTGGCTCTCGTGATGATCTTCCCGATGATGTCGCAAATGTGCAAAGCCATCAACTTCTTCGCCTCACGCCGTGATCCGAACGCTTCCACCAGCGCATTTGCCCGACCTTCCTTTGGCGGGTTGCGCTGAGGAATCTCAATGGCGACATTTCCGATAGCGAAGTGACACATTTCAGGCCACCCGTAGGATTTGGCTTTCCCTTGGGCGTGTGATCCGCTGAAACTCCCCGTCGTTTATGTCCAATCCTTTCCGAGAAGACCTTGTTTCACGCAACCGCCCCGAGCCCTGCTCGGTGGTGATCTTTGGCGCGACCGGCGACCTCACGCACCGCAAACTGATCCCCGCTCTTTACAATCTTGCGTTGGATGGCGAATTGCCCACCGGCGTGAACATCATCGGCTTTGCGCGCCGGGAAAAATCGGATGCGGAATTCCGCCAAGGGCTCGAGGAGCTGAACCGCAAGGTTTCTCGGAATGGCCACGATCCCGAAGTCTGGGAGCAGTTCATCCTCAGCGTCAGCTATCATCAATCCGAATTCACGGATGCGGCGGGTTATGCCGCTCTCGCCAAACGCCTGGATGAAATCGACGCCGAACGCGGAGGGAAGGGCAATCGCTTGTTTTACATCGCATCCGCTCCGGAATTTTTCGACGACATTCTGCAGCATCTCAAACAAGCCGGGCTCAACCGCTCCAAGCCCGGCTGCTGGTCGAGGGTGATTGTGGAAAAACCGTTTGGGACGGATCTCAAGACAGCCCAACACCTCAACGAGGTGGTCAACCGGACCTTCGACGAAAAAGATACGTACCGCATCGATCACTATCTCGGCAAGGAAACCGCACAGAACCTGATGGTCTTGCGCTTCGCCAATGCGATTTTCGAACCTCTCTGGAACAGCAAGCACATCAGCCACATCCAGATCACCTGTGCGGAAAACCTCGGTATGGAAGGGGGGCGCGGAGGGTATTATGAAAAATCCGGTGCCCTGCGCGACATGGTTCAGAACCATTTGTTGCAGCTGCTCAGTCTCGTAGCGATGGAACCGCCGACGGATCTCTCGGCGGACGGCGTGCGTGATGAAAAAGTCAAGGTCATCCGCTCGCTGCGCCAATGGGACACATCGGAAAAGGTCTCGGAAAACGTAGTGCGCGCCCAATACACGGCGGGGCATGTCGATGGAAATCCCGTTCCCGGATACCGCGAGGAGGATCGCGTTTCCCCCACCTCAGAGACCGAAGCGTATGTCGCGCTGCGCCTGATGATCGATACCTGGCGCTGGAGCGGAGTGCCGTTTTACATCCGCATGGGCAAGCGCTTGCCAAAGAAGTCCACGGAAATCTCGGTGCATTTCAGGGATGTCCCGAACGTCTTGTTCGGTGCGCTGCCCGGCGGAGTTCCCGGAGGCAATGTGTTGGTGATCCGCATCCAGCCGGATGAAGGCATCTCGCTGCGCATGGTTTCCAAAATCCCCGGCACGAGTCTTCGTCTTGAGCCGGTGAAAATGGATTTCCATTACGCGACCAGTTTCGGCAAAGGCAGCCCGGAAGCTTACGAGCGCCTGATCCTCGATGCGATGGCCGGCGATGCGACCCTCTTCGCACGTCGTGATGAGGTCGAAGAAGCCTGGCGTTTCATCGATCACATCGAACGCGCGTGGCACGAGTCCGATCACAAGCCCGTGATGGCGGAATTCGTCGCCGGCTCATGGGGTCCGCGCGAGGCGGATGACATGATCCAGAAAGACGGATTCGTCTGGCGCAGGCTGTAATGAATCGACGATGGCACCCTGCCGAATTGAACATGACCGCAACATCACAAGATTCATACGCCGCCCTCGGAAAAGAAGTTTCCGTTTCGCAGATCGATCACGAACTTCACGCGCTCTGGGAGCAGGACGAGGCCCGCACCAACGCATCGCTGATGAACCTCGTGGTTTATTCCGAGAAACCCGGCAGTTTGTTGGAAAACTCCGGCATCATCAACGGCCTTACCCGTGATAATGCCTGCCGCGCGATTTTGGTCGAGATCGCTCGTGAAGAAGCCGCCAGCCTGAGGGCCTGGATTACCGCCCATTGCCATCTCTCTCACGGCCAGAAATCGGTTTGCTGCGAGCAAATCTCCTTCCGTCTGACAGGGCGGGTTACGGGGCGCTTCCGCAATACCGTTTTCTCGCATCTGAACTCCGATCTTCCGCTCATTTTCTGGTGGCAGGGTGAACTCTCCGATGTATTCACCGAACGTCTCGCCAGCGTGATGGACCGGCTCATTGTGGATAGCTCGCTGTGGGCGGATACCAAGTCTTCATTCGCCCGCATCCTCGAGGCCCTGCGCTCCAATCCATCGCTGGTTGTTCAGGATCTCGCGTGGACCCGTTGCTGGCAATACCGCGTCGGCATCGCCAGTTTGTTTGACGACTCAGTCGCTCAAAACGCCCTCGAGCGGATCGAGCGTGTCCACATCAGGCATGACCCGAAAAACCGCAACACCGGCCTTCAAATGCTATCTTGGCTCGCTGTGCAAGCAGGCTGGAAACCCCTTACCCATGAAGCCTTCGAGAGCAAAACCGGCCGACCCATCCGAGTATGTATGGAATCTGCCGCGGATTCCGCTCCGCTTGGTTTGGTCGAGCTGTCATCAAGCGATGCTCTGATACGTGTCGCCCATGAAAAGCATTCCCAGCACCTCCAGCGCGAGATCGTCTCCGGGGATTATCACGTCTCCTCGCTTTCTCCGGCCGACCCCGTGGCTTCGGCCGATCTTGTGGCTCAGCAGCTCTCCAGGGGTGGCAAGAACTCCCTTTTTCTGAAAATTTTACCGATGTTCCTGGAACGGCTGAGTCCATCGTCTTACCATGGATGAAAGGGATGCAACCGGACCAACGTAGCCCCAAATGTCCATTTACCCACTCTTTCCATGACCCCATCGCAATCCCCCAATCGTCGTTCGTTTCTTGCTGCCAGTGGAGCCACGGCAGCCATGATCACCTTCCCGCATGTGCTTCGCGCCCAAGGTGCAGCGAACACCCAGAGATTGAAAATCGGCTTGGTGGGCTGCGGAGGACGCGGAACGGGTGCGGCGCAGCAGGCGTTGAGTGCCGATCCGAATGTGCAGCTCTGGGCGATCGGGGATGCCTTTGACTCGCAGATTCAGAATGCCCTGAACTATCTCAAGAAATTCGCCGGCAAGGTGGATGTTCCGCAAGCCCGTCAGTTCTCGGGTTTGGACGCGTATCAAAAGGTCATCGATAGCGGGGTGGATGTCGTGTTGCTCGCGACTCCTCCCGGGTTCCGGCCCCTTCATCTCAGGGCGGCGGTTCAGGCAGGGAAACATGTTTTTGCAGAAAAACCGATGGCGGTGGATATGGCGGGGGTTCATTCCGTTTTGGAGTCCGCGAGGATGGCCAAGGAAAAAGGAACCACCCTGCAGCACGGTTATTGCTGGCGCTTCTCACCCGATACCCGTGAAGGCTATGCCAAGGTGTTGTCCGGCGAACTGGGCCGCATCATCTCCGTTTATGGAACCTACATGGCCAATGTTCCGAAACCGAGCACCAACGTCGACATGCGCAACCCCGAGTGGGGCGATGTGGAATGGCAAGTGCGCAATTGGATGGGGCATGAGTGGCTCTCGGGCGGTCCGCTGATGGAACAGGCCATTCATACCGTGGACAAGGTGGCTTGGGCCATGGGGGATGTCGCGCCGATTGCCGCGCGCGCATCCGGCGGGCGGATCCAGCGGTCCGATGATGGAAATGTTTATGATCACTATGATGTGGTTTATGAATATCCCGGCGGGGTGATGTGTCATGTCGCGCAACGCCAGTTCAGAGGCGGGTTCAATGAGGTGGTTGATCGTGTGTTTTGCGAAAAAGGCATGCTTGAGGCCCCGGGTCGTGTTTTCACGCGCGATGCGGATGGAAAGACCACGTGGGCATTCCGCGGAAACAAAACGAACATGTATCAGGTTTGTCACAACGAATGGTTCGCCGCGATCCGTGAGGGGAAAGAACTCAATGCGGGCGAATTCATGGCGAAGAGCACCATGCTTGGTTTGCTGGGCCGCGAGGCCGCCCACACGGGTCAACGCATCACCTGGGAACAGCTGTTGGCCTCCAAACACGATCTTGCCCCCGATGGGCTGAAACTTTCGGATTCGCTCCCAGTGCCGCCGGTGCCGATCCCCGGTGTTTACAAGTTGCTGTAAAGCCAGCATTCTTCCATTCAGACCAATCTCCGGATGGAAGCGAGCCATACGAAACAAGAACGCAACTTCCACGAGGAAATCGCCTGCGGCCTCGGGCTCCTGTTTCTCATCGCGGCCGGGGTTTTGGAGGAAACGCACGGTGCGTCCCATCTGACTCATGGCCTGTATGCCGGGGCGTATTTGTTTGCGGGTTACGAGGGATTCAAATCCGCGTTCGCTTCATTTCGCCGCCGGGTCATGGATATTGACGGTTTGATGATTCTCGCGGCTTTGGGCGCGGCAATCGTCGGCGCGCCGTTCGAGGGAGCCTTGTTGCTGTTCCTCTTCAGCTTTTCGAACGTGTTGCAACATTATGCGATGGACCGGACCCAACACGCGATCCAATCGCTATTGAAGCTCCGGCCCAGCCAAGCGTGGGTGAAACGCAGTGGCGGTGCGGTGCTGGTGAACGTCGAGGAACTTGAACTGGGCGAAAGGGTCATCGTCAAGCCGGGCGAGCAAATTCCTGTGGACGGCCGACTCGTCGAGGGCAGCACAACCGTTGATGAGTCCTCTCTGACCGGCGAGTCGATGCCGGTGGAAAAGACCGTCGGAAGTTTGTTGTTCGCCGGGACGATGAACCAGAGCGGCGGAATCGAGCTGCGGGTGGGCAAACGCTCGGAGGATTCCGTGCTCGCAAGGATGGTGAAGCTTGTCGCGGAAGCGAGAGCGGAAAAGTCCAAAACCCAGCGGTTTCTGGAAAGCGCCGAACAAACCTACGCGATGGGGGTGGTGGTACTCACCCTCGTTGTGGTGTTGATTCCATGGTTGCTGATGAAGGAGGAATTCGGATCCGCATTTTACCGGGCCATGACCGTAATGGTGGTTGCCTCCCCCTGCGCGCTCATCATCAGTACGCCGGCGACGGTGTTGTCGGCAATCGGCGGTGCGGCCAGACGCGGCATCCTGATCAAAGGCGGCTCGCATCTGGATCGTGCCGCAGCCATTGATATCGTTGCCGTTGACAAGACCGGCACGCTGACCGCAGGCAAGCCTTCATTGACGGATATCGTCCTGCCGGAGGGGGTCAGTCGGTTATCACAACCGCTTGGCGAAAAGGCCGCCGAGTTGCTCGCTGTTGCCGCGGCCTTGGAGTCCCGCTCGGAACATCCGCTCGCACGCGCGATCGTTGATGCCGCCGGCCGCCTCAAGCTTGCGTTGCCCGATGCATCCGGTTTCCAGTCGACCACTGGCCACGGAGCTGAGGCGTTGGTGAACTCCCGGCTCTACCTGATCGGTAGCGAACGTTGGTTCCGCGAGTGCTCGGCGCTCGGCGTTGATCAGCTGGCAGCCTTGGCCAAACCCATCCAGGAAAAAGGCCATACCTGTGTCTGGCTCGGAATACGTGATGGAACGGTTCTAACAGCCAAAGCCGTTCTGGCGATGGCGGATACCATCCGCCCCGAAGCGAAAATCCTGATTCGGGAGTTGCATGCGCTCGGGGTCAAAAAAATCGTGATGCTCACCGGGGATCACCGCTTGGTGGCGAATTCGATCGGGGCGGAAGTGGGCATCGATGAAATCCGCTCGGAGCTGCTGCCGGAGCACAAGGTGGAGATGATCCGCGAGCTCAAACTACAGGGCAGGGTTCTCATGGTGGGCGACGGAGTCAACGATGCACCGGCACTGGCCGCATCGGATCTCGGGGTTGCGATGGGTGCTGCGGGAGCCGATGTTGCGATGGAAACCGCGGATATCGTGCTGATGGGGGACCGCTTGGAAAACATCGGTCTGCTGCTACGTCACGCGAAACGGGCGAGACGGGTACTGTTGCAAAACCTGATCTTTGCCGCGGGCATCATCATCACTCTCGTCATCGGGGCACTGGGGTTTTCTCTTCCCCTTCCCATCGGTGTGATCGGCCACGAGGGCAGCACGGTGCTCGTCTGCTTGAACGGACTGCGGCTGCTGATGATCTCAAGGTCTTGATCGTCCGGATCGCGCGCCGCAGCCATGAACGGCTTGCGACGATTCTTTCCACCCCTCGCTCGGGATTCACTTCATCATGAAGTTCAGCAGTTGGCCGATCCGGTCGCGCATCTGATGGCGGGGAACGATGGCATCGATCAATCCATGTTTCAGCATGAACTCGGCGGTTTGGAATCCATCCGGCAGATTCTGGTGGGTGGTTTCCTTCACCACCCGAGGACCGGCAAATCCGATCATGCACTTGGGTTCGGCGATATTGATGTCGCCAACCGTCGCAAAAGAGGCGGTGACGCCGCCGGTCGTCGGGTGGGTCAGGACAGAAATGTAAGGCAATCCGGCTTCTCCGAGCCGGGCGAGCGCGCCACAGGTTTTGGCCATCTGCATCAGCGAGAGCATTCCTTCCTGCATCCGGGCTCCGGATGAGGCCGAAACGATGATCACCCCGCGCTTCTCCTCAATGGCGCTCTCAATCGCGCGCGTGATTTTTTCTCCTACCACGGAACCCATCGAGCCGGCGAAAAATTTGAAATCCATCACCGCGATCATGGCGGGCTTCTCGCGGATCATGAGCCGGCCTGTCACGACCGCATCATTCATTTCGGTGCGCTGGCGCAGCCCGTCGATTTTCGCTTCGTAGCCTTTGAAGCCCAGGGGATTGGCGGAAAACAAATTGGCATGGGTTTCCTCAAACGTCCCCGGATCGGCGAGAAGATAGATACGGTCCATCGCATCGAGCAGGAAATGGTGGCCGCAGGGCGGGCAAACCTGGAGGTTTTGCTTCAGCTCGATGGCATGGATCATCGCACCGCAATCCGGGCATTTGCTCCATAAGCCCTCCGGCATGTCGTCACGCTTTTGCTGGCCGCGGAGAAGTGGTTTGCTGAAAATACCCATGATTGGAAATTGGTTGGTGATGGACGAACGAGAATTTCAATCATCCTAGCTCTTCAAATTCGATGCGACAACCCTGATTTCAGGGCATGGTAAGCCGTACGGATGGGCCAATTTCCGGAGATCATGGCACCCGCCGGATCCGATCTGCAACCCGGCGTCCGTGAGGATGACGCACCGCGAACTGGAGCGCTTCCGGTGTCCGCGCGAGGGTTTGCGGTTGACATCCCGCAGGCGCTGCGGACGTTGCCCTTGGCATGGCTGAAGTCCCTGCTTGAACCGTTCGGTTCAAATCCCTTATCGCTACTCACCAAATGACCCTCGCCCGCCTGCTCCTTTTTCTCACGCTTCCGCTCTACATCCTCGATCAGGTCACGAAGGCATGGACGGTCGCAAATTTTTCCGAACCGCTTCCGGGAACCTTCTCCTCCCGTGACATGCCGTGGATGATCATTCCGGATTGGTTTCACTGGATCCGCGTTCATAACCAAGGAGTTGCGTTCGGCCTGGGAAACGGCACGTCATGGGCGCCCGTGGTGTTTTTGCTGGTTCCCATCATCGCCCTCGTCCTGATCCGCTACTTTTGGAAAAAAGGCGCCTTTGAACACATGCTCTCGAAATGTGCGGTCGCTCTGCTGCTTTGCGGGATTTTCGGCAATCTCACCGATCGCCTCGTGCAAGGATTTTTACTCGATCACGCGAGGGACAGCGGTTTCTGGGAACGGCTCTCGCAAGGATATGTGGTCGATTTCATCTCGGTGAAGCTGCCATACTATGCGAAACTCGTTCCTGCCAGCGGTGGTTGGTGGCCGACCTTCAATGTCGCTGATTCCTGCATCTGTATCGCGGCGGCGCTGCTCTTTCTCGGTGGACTGAGGGAAGAACAGGCAAAGAAAAAAAATTCGGGCGCTTCCGGTGTCGCAAAGGGGTTGTGACAGAACCATGCTTCCCGCTTGGAAAGCCGCACTTCTGCCTGATCCCGAAATGCTTGCGGGACAAGTTTTTCAGCGACAAACCTGACTTTGCCGGGTTTAGTAGGCCCAGATTATCGGTGAGCGCATGACAGAACTTTTACTAGAACCTGCCCGGAAAAGCGGCTGTGGCAATTTGGCAGCCGTGACGGAACTGCTGAAAGCGGCTTCCCAACGCCAGCGCTCTCCGATTGATGATCTGCTCGATGCGGCAGTGGTGGATGAGGAGGCTTATCTCCGAGAGCTCGCCCTGGAATTGGACATCCCATGGCTGGAAACCATCCCGATTCTGGAAAACACCCTTCCGCTCCGTAACGCCTGCGGGCCTCGCGTGGCCCTGAAGCACCGCCTGTTGCCGGTGGCGATCGAAGGCGAGGGCGAGGCGATGAAACTCCATATCGCAACCTTCGATCCGTTCAATCTGGTCGCTCATCAGGCGGCAGCCCAGGAGCTCTCCCTTCCTTTCGAATGGTGCATGGCTTCCCGCAAGCGGATCCACGAGGCATTGCGCCGTCTCTACGGGGTAGGAGCGGA
Organism: Verrucomicrobiota bacterium; assembly: GCA_041170385.1. Taxonomy (GTDB): domain Bacteria; phylum Verrucomicrobiota; class Verrucomicrobiia; order Verrucomicrobiales; family Akkermansiaceae; genus Luteolibacter. The sequence continues at coordinate 16,936 of JBEAZA010000066.1, forward strand.
TACGTTCGAACAGATTCTCGACGGCAGGGATCTCGATTACGACCAACTCTCGGACTCGGAAGACGAGGCAAATGTGATCGATGCGGATGAGGACGAAGAGGCAAGCGTGGTGAAATTCGTCAACCAGATCATCCGCGAGGCGCTGGACCAGCGCGCGACCGATATCCACGTCGAACCCCTCGCAAACAATCTCCGCATCCGTTACCGCATCGACGGCAGACTCATCGAGGTTGCGGTTCCGGAAAACATCAAAGCCCTGCAGAGCTCGGTGATCGCGCGGTTGAAAATCATGGCTCGCTTGGACATCGCCGAGCGCCGCGTGCCGCAAGACGGCCGCATCAACCTTCAGTTCGAGGGTGCCACCATCGACGTCCGGGTCGCAACCGTGCCGACGGTCGAGGGGGAAAGCGTTTCCCTGCGCTTGCTCAACCAGGAAAAGTTCAATCTCGCGAAGCTGGCCCTGGAGCCGTTCGTTCGGAAAAAAATCGAGAGCCTGTTGCACCTGCCGAACGGCATCATCCTGATCACGGGTCCCACCGGTTCCGGCAAATCCACAAGCCTTTATTCGTTCCTCAGTGAGGTGAACAGTCCGGAGAAACGCATCGTGACCGTAGAGGATCCTGTGGAAAACAAACTTTCCGGTGTGATGCAGATCGCTGTCAAATCGGAGATCGGGCTGACCTTTGCCGCCGCTCTGCGCTCCATCCTTCGGGCGGATCCCAATATCGTCATGATCGGCGAAATCCGTGATCTCGAAACCGCGGAAATCGCGATCCGCGCCTCACTCACTGGCCATCTCGTTTTCTCTACCCTTCACACCAACGATGCGATGGGTGGCATTTCCCGATTGATCGACATGGGAGTGGAGCCCTTTCTTGTCTCCGCCGCCGTTCGCGCGTTTCTCGCCCAGCGCCTCGTGCGCCGTCTCTGCCCGCATTGCAAGACACCTCGCGAAATTTCCGCAAGTGACATCATCGATCTCGGAATTCCGACCGATATCCCCGGCAAGATTTACTCACCCAAAGGCTGCGACCGCTGCCGCATGACCGGTTTTTCGGGCCGGCTTGCCATCTACGAGGTCGTCGTTCTGACAGACAGGATGCAGGAGTTGGTTGCGCATTCCCGACCACTGGCCGACATGAAAGCACAAGCGGCGCGCGACGGCTATGTGCCGATGCGCACCTACGGCTGGCACAAGGTGATGCAGGGGGAAACCACCATTGAAGAAGTCATTTCCGTCACCTCCTCCGAGATCGGCGGCGCGGATTAATCTCTTGTTGTTGCATGCCCTCTTTTTCCTACAAAGCTCTCTCCAGCAACGGCTCCGTCGCAACCGGTGAAATCGAGGCGTCCGACCGCTCCGAGGCGCTCCGGGTTTTGGACAAGCGCGGGTTGCAACCGGTTACGGTAAGGGAGTCCGCCAATCCGCCGGTGAAACCCACACACGCGGTGGTGAGAAAAGAACGAGCCGGAGTGAAGGCGGAGACCCCCGGAGATGGTGCGATCAGGCTCAAACGTGCCGAGGTGATTCTCTTTACCGAGGAGTTGTCTGACATGCTGAGTGCCGGTCTGCAACTTGAGCCGGCGCTCAAATCGATGGAAAGCAGGCAGGAGCTGGGCAGCCTCAAGGAAGTCTCGCGCCGGATCCGGGAAATTGTAAGGGACGGGGTGAATTTTTCCGTGGCTCTCAAAAAAGTCAGCCCAAGCTTCGGTCCCCTTTATTGCTCGTTGGCCGCCGCGGGCGAGGCATCCGGCGCCTTGGATACGATCCTGAAGCGCCAAGCATACTATCTGAAAACCCTCGCAGAGCTGCAGAGCAAAATCGTCCTCGCCCTGATCTATCCATCGTTTCTTGTGCTGATGGGAATCGCGGTGGGCATCGTGTTCGTTACGGTTCTCATTCCCAAGCTTTCCGAACTGATCAAAAACACCCCCGGCGGAAAACTTCCGTGGGCGATCGACATGATGATGCGCTCCTCTGATTTTATCAAGGCATGGTGGCTGGTCATCCTGCTCGTTCTTGCCGGAGGGGCTCTCTTCTTCAAGGCATGGAAGGAAAACGAGGAGAACAAGCCGGCATGGGACCGCATGAAACTCAGGATCCCGCTCGTCGGCGCGGTGATCGCATCCCGCTTCTATGTCCAATTCCTTGAAACCATGGCAAACCTCGTAGGCAATGGCCTGCCCCTCCTCAGGGCGCTCGAGCTCTCACGGGATGCCACCCAGAACATCGCCATCCGGAGAAAACTCGACGACGTGATCGCCCAGGTTGGCGATGGCCGCGCTTTTTCCAAAGCGATGATCCGTGCGGAATCTTTCCCGCCCTTGCTGGTGGACATGATCGCGGTCGGCGAACAAACGGGAAAGATCGATCTCTCGCTGCGCCGCGCTGCGGAGCGTTACGATAAAGAGCTCAACAAGGACATCCAGCGCATCATGGCGTTGATCATGCCTTCCGTGCTGATTTTCATGGCATTGCTCATCGGTACGTTCGCCTATCTCATGATCACCGCCATCTTCCAGACCATCACCAACCTGCGTTGAAACCGTTCCGGGTTCCCGCCCTTTCCCGTTCCTCTCATCCGTAAGGAATCCCTGCCCATGTTGAAAAAAATCCTACCTCTTCTGTTGAGCGCATGGTTCGCTCCATCGGTTTTATCCGCTCTCCCGGATGCGGGCAAACGGCTGAACATCGTGATTCTCTATGCGGACGATCTCGGATACGGGGATCTCGGATGTTACAATCCCGGATCGAAAATTCCCACTCCGCATCTCAACCGGCTGGCGGCCGAGGGCGTGCGCTTCACGGATGGCCACAGCTCTTCAGGTATCTGCACCCCGAGCCGGTATGCGTTGCTTACCGGGCGTCATCATTGGCGGGACTTTCATGGGATCGACAACGGATTTGATCCGTCTTTCTTCAGGACAGGTCAACTCACCCTGCAGGAAATGCTGAGGAAACAGGGATATGCCACGGCCTGCATCGGAAAATGGCATCTCGGCTGGGATTGGAATTCGATCCGTATCCCCGGCACGCCGCCGAAATCCAAACAATACGATCATTTCGACTGGACGAAGCCTTTCCGCGGAGGGCCTTGCGACTGGGGCTTCGATTCCTATTTTGGCGACAATGTGATCAATTTCCCTCCATACTGCTGGATTGAAAACGACCGCATACTACAGGCACCGGACATCACGTTCAAACGCACACCTCAGGTTACCAAGGAGGGAAACTTTGAGACTCGCGAAGGTCCGGGCCGGTCGGACTGGGATTTCTATCGGGTTCTCCCGACGCTGACAGCAAAAGCAGTGGAGTATGTGCATTCCAGAAAAGCCAAACCCGAACCGTTCTTTCTCTATGTTCCCTTGCCTTCGCCACATGCCCCGATTGTCCCGAACGACACGTTCGACGGAGCCTCGAAGGCCGGAGCCTACGGTGATTTCGTAGTCGAAACGGATGACTCCTGCGGGCGGATTCTGCAGGCCCTGCGCGATGCGGGTTTGGAATCCAACACCATCGTGGTTTTTTCGGCAGACAACGGGGCGGAGAACTACGCCTATGCCCGCGATGAAACATTCCATCACTGGTCATCCCATCCGCTTCGCGGATTGAAGCGCGACATCTATGAGGGCGGGCACCGTGTTCCCTTCATCATCAAATGGCCGGGTGTCATCAAGCCCGCGCAGGTTTCCGATGCCCTGGTCTCGCAGGTTGATCTGATGGCGACGATTGCCTCCCTTACGGGCGTTGAACTGCCTCCCAACTGCGCCGAGGACTCGCATGACCTATTGCCGGTGCTCAAGGGCCAAGCGACATCCGCGCGTCAAACCCTTGTGCATAACACGATGCGGGACCACTATGCCATTCGTCACGAACATTGGTTGTTGGTGGACGCTCCGAGTGGTTATCGATCCAAGGTCGATCCGGCTTGGGAGGCTCGCCATGGTTATCCGGCCGGAACGGATGACGTCGTCCAGCTTTTTGACCTCAAAACCGATCTTTCCCAGCGCAACAACCTTGCCGCAAAAGAGCCTGCCAAGGTCCGGGAATTGCAGGAGCGATTGAAGAAAATCCGCGATCAAGGCTATTCCGCACCGAGGCTGATGAAGACCCGGTGAGACAAGGCGTCATCTGCCACGCATGCCGGGATTGGCGGGATGGCCGCCGCCATCCAGGATCGGTTGCCACCATGCGGAATGATCGAGATACCAGGCAACGGTTTCGCGGAACCCGGACTCGCAATCCTGCTTCGGCAACCAATCCAGCTCACGCCTGATTTTGCCTGCGTCGATGGCATAACGGAGGTCATGGCCCGGCCTGTCCGCCACAAAGCGGATCTGCGCGGAGTATGATGTTCCATCGGCACGCGGCCTCAGGCGATCAAGAATTCCGCACAACACGTGCACCAGATCGATGTTCTTTCGCTCGTTGTTGCCACCGATGTTGTAGGTCTCACCGCAACGTCCCCGCGAAATGACAGCATGGAGCGCATCCACGTGGTCGCCGACATACAGCCAGTCGCGGACGTGTTGTCCGTTGCCATATACGGGGATCGGCTCGCCACGCAGGGCTTTTGAGATCACGACCGGAATGAGCTTTTCGGGAAACTGATAGGGACCGTAATTGTTCGAGCAATGGGTCACCATCACCGGCAACCCGTAGGTCATGGCCCAGGAACGGGCGAGATGATCGGAGGCCGCCTTGCTGGCCGAGTAGGGTGAGTGCGGATCATAAGTACTGTGTTCCGTGAACATCCCCTCATCACCCAGTGAACCGTAAACTTCATCGGTCGACACATGCAGGAACCTGAAGCGTTCACGGGCGGCTCCCGATTGGTTGTCATGATAGGCGCGTGCGGCCTGCAAGAGATGGAATGTGCCGATGATGTTCGTCTCGATAAAGGCGGCCGAGGCATGGATCGACCTGTCGACATGGCTTTCCGCTGCGAGATGCATGATCCAGTCCGGCTGGAAATCATTGAATGCGGCGTCTAGCGCTGCCGGGTCACAAATATCCGCTTGCATCAGACGATAGCGGGGATGATTTGAAAATTCACCCAGTGAGTGATGAACTCCCGCATAGGTGAGCGCATCAATATTCAGCACGTGATGCCCGGTGTCCCTGAGAAACATCCGAACGAGATGGCTCCCGATAAAACCGCAACCGCCTGTGATGAGGATATTCACGATTCCAGTTTCTTACGTTGAGCTCCCTTCCGGACATCTTGCGGGCGACCGCCTTCGCTTCGCCCCGGGCCAAACGCATGGGGCTGAATGACGACTAAGCCATCGCCTCACGAGTGGCTCTGGAAAACTCACGCATCATGGCTCGGGTTTCATCTTGCCAGGCCTGAAGTGCGTCCCGGGACAGCTGAACACGCTCGGCGACCGCCTTTTCAAGCTCATGATAGTTCGCACAAATTCTCTCATGAAGCTGGGCCAATGCCTCGGCGGTACGCTGGCTGTAACCCGGAGCCGACTGGATTTGCGTGAGGCGTTCCTCGGCAACACGACGCGCCTCGCCCATTTCCGCGAGCAAAATTTTACTGTCCGGCACACGGCGCAGGCCTTCAACCAGCCCGAGCTTGGACAAGGTCCAGATGGTCCATTTCGATGGGTCCCACTGCCATGGTTTCACCCCATTCCGGTAGTCGTGCTGAAACTCGTGGTGATAGTTGTGATAGCCTTCACCGAAGGTCAGGAAGGCCATGATGGCGCTGTCTCGGGCCGAATGTTTCGTGGAATAGGGCTGCTTGCCCACCGTGTGACACAGGGAGTTGATGAAGAAGGTGCAATGTTGGGCGATGACAATCCGCGTCACTCCGGCAAGCAGAAAGCCACCCAGAGCACCGGCCATGGGATCAAGCCCCATCATGCGATGGTAGCCGTAACCGAGCAGGGAGGGAACGATGAGCCCGAGAATCAGCGCGATCCAATGGGTGTATTTGTGCTGCCACATGACCAGCTTGTCCTTTCGGAGATCGGCAACGTTGTCGATGGGAGGCTGGGGGTTGAGCTTGAAGAGCAACCAGCCGATATGTGCCCAGAAGAACCCTTTCGAAATGTCATAGGGATCCTCGTCGTGGTCGACGTGCTTGTGGTGACGGCGGTGGTCGGAGGACCAGTTGAGGCAGGAATTCTCAAACGCACAGGCCCCGAACAACAGCGTGAAGAGCTTCACCGGTGTTTTGGCCTTGAAGGAAATATGGGAAAAGAGGCGATGATACCCAACGGTGATGCTCATCATCGTCGCGCAAAGATAAAAGAAAAACATCCCGAACTGGAACCAGTTGATCCCATAGTGGTAGAGATAGATCGGGGCGCCGATGAGGGCGATCAGGGCGGTGCCAATGAGGAATCCGGAGGTGATCCAGTTCACACGGTCGAATGGGATACGGAGCATAAGGAAAATCAGAAAACGTTAATTCGGAGGGTCTTCCGCAGATTACGGAAAACAAACCCGCACAACGATCCTAGCCCAATGCCCACCCCAAGGCAAGGCAGGATTCATCGCATTCCCTGCCTGTGTTCCAGTCCACAGATGGGGAAGAAAAGCGTGACAATTCACCGGGTTGGGCCAACTTCGGAGGCGTGGTTTGATGAAAGAATTCCAGAAAAATCTCCTCCTTTTGGCTTCTGCAGGCTCCGGCAAGACGTTCCGCCTGAGCGATCGCATCATCGAGCTGGCAGCCAGAGGCGCGGACCCAGAACACATCGTCGCCCTCACCTTCACCCGCAAGGCGGCCGGCGAATTCGCCGATGCCTTGCTGAAAAAACTCGCCGAGGCAGCGCAGGATCCCCAGAAGGCCGCCGATCTGGCTGAACGCACGATGCCGACCGACTTCGGGCTGCTGCTCGAACGCATGGTCAGAAGCCTGCCGAAGCTAACCCTCGGTACCATGGACGCCTTCTTCGCGAAAATCGTCAGAGGCTTTCAATACGAACTCGGAATTGCCGGGGGAAAATTCGAATTGCTCGAGGGCGAAGCCGCCAGCGCGGCGCGTAAGGCGGTGATGGAGGAACTTCTGGATGGAGGATTGGATCCGGAAACCGGCGAGGAATTCGTGAACATTTTCCGTCAGGCCACCGGGAACAAGGAGGGCACCACGGTGCTCAACGAGCTGGAGGAATTCATCGGTGCATGGCATGGGGTCTACCTCTCATCCGGCCATCGCGCATGGGGGCCTGCGGAACTGATGCCGACCGATGTGACCGACTGGGAGCGTTGCAAGCACGATCTCATCGCGACGGTCCGGCACGATTGGCCCCATGTGGAAATCACGGACAAACGCCAACAACACATCATCGAGCCCATTCTCGACACCTTCGCCAAACACACGATCGGGAGCGGATTGCTCGGGTCGGCCAAGGGACTGGTGGATAAAATCATGAACGCGGTCCGTGGAACCGAGGGCGATATCGAAATTTCGCATTACAAGCCGATGAAGATCACCGGCAGTGCCGCCCAAGCCCTTCGAAAACTGGTCGATCTCGCGGCACGTTGCGAATTCTCCGCCGCCTTGCAACGTACCCGTGGCATCCACGGTGTGATCCGAAAATACGATGAATGGCTGGAAAAGGAATTGCGCAGCAGGGGCAAGCTCGGGTTTGACGATGTCAAACGGCTGATGAGCGCGTGGATCCGAACCGAAGACGCACGCTTGCGCCGAGAGGCTGTCGATTTCCGGCTGGATGCCACGTATCAGCACTGGCTGTTGGACGAATTTCAGGATACCAGCCAGGACGAATGGGACGGCCTGAAATCGCTCGTCGACGAGGCGGTGACGGGCGAGGGATCCAGCCTCTTTGTCGTTGGCGATAAAAAACAAGCCATCTACGCATGGCGCGGCGGCAAGGTCGGCTTGTTTGACGAATTGATCCGTACGTATTCGGACCATGACGAACGCAATCCGCTCTCGCTCAAACAGGATACGATGGTCGATTCCCATCGCTCTTGTCCGCAGGTCCTGGAGCTGGTCAATCGTGTGTGCGGGGATGTCGACACGCTCCGGAACCTCTTCGGCAGCGCTGCCGATGCATGGTGCCGAGGATGGCAGGATCACGTTTCCGCCGAACGCGTGAGGCGGTCCTCCCCGCTGGGCTTCTCCTATGCCGAAGTCACGCCGAAGGACGAGATGAAGCAACGGGTGATCGCTCAGATGGAGGAGATCGGGATCGGCTGCAAGCCTCTTTCCTGCGGAGTGTTACTCTCAAAAAACGAGCAGGTCCGGGAGTGGGCGGACGAGCTGCGGGCGAAGGGATTCCAAGTGGTGGAGGAAGGGGTCAGGAAACCGGGGCAGGACCATCCGGTGGGCTTGATGATCTGGAAACTCCTGGGTTGGCTTGCCGATCCCAGCGATGCCTTTGCCAAACAAACCATCCTGATGTCCCCATTGGGCGATGCGCTTAACCTTCAATATGGAGGGGACTGGCATGCGGCGTGGGAGGCGCTCGGATGCCAGTGCTCGAAACTCGGATTTTCCGAAACCGTGCGCACCTGGCTCACTCCGCTGGCCGGCAGATGGGGTCCATTCGGCACGCATCGGCTGGAAGATCTGTTGCAATGTCTCAAAAAAATGGATGACGAGGGAGTCATCCTGGCAAGGGAGGCCGCGGACCGCATCGGGCGGATGGAAATCTCACAAAGTCCGGGAGTGGCGGCCGTGCAGGTCATGACCATTCATAAATCCAAAGGCCTGGGATTCGATGTGGTGTTCCTTCCTGAAATCAGCAACGATACGATCCCTTCCTTGCAGCACTTCAGACGCATCGTCACCGATGACTGGATTACGGCCGCGCCGCCTGCATGGGTGAGAAATCGTTTTCCACCGCTTGCTGCCGCGGAAACTGCCTGGGTGGGCCAACAAATCTACGAGGCCCTTTGCAAACTCTACGTCGCACTCACCCGAGCCAAACGCGGTGTTTATCTCTATCTAACAGAACCGTCGAAATCGGCGGACGATGACAAATCCAGTTACAGCAGCTGGATCATGAACAGCCTGAAGCTCGATCCAACGGCAGGCAGCACCTTTGAACATGGTCAGCGGGATTGGTATGCGGCCCTCCGGCCTCGCGAGAAACCCAAGGCGATGGTGCGTCCGGTGCTGAAACCCGGGAAGAACAAACGCGCCCGTACCACGCCGAGCCGCGGCAAGGAGGTTGCCAACCCGCTGACGGCCGGGGATGGCACGGCCCGGCTCAGGGGAATCGCGGTCCATCGCGCGCTTGAAGCCTTCGGCTGGATTGATGACTCCGGCATTCCGGAATGTTCCTCCGAGGTCGCTCAAATCCTCGGCCCCCTGTTCTCGGTTCCGGAAATTCGCGATCTTTTTTCCCGCAAGGGTCAAGAGATCAGGCTTTATCGCGAACAACGCATCGAAGCCGTGATCGATGACACATGGATGAGCGGGGTGATGGATCGGCTCCACGTACATCTGCACGAAGGTGGCAAGGCCGACCGGGTGGACATCATCGATTTCAAAACCGATCGGGTGGCGGATGCTGCCGCGCTCAGGGAACGTTATGCGGATCAGTTGAAATCCTACCATGCGGCAGTCAGTCGGATTTATCCGGAAGCGCGCATCCGCTGTTTGATGATATCAACGGCTCTCAACCAGGTGGTTACATGGGGTTGATGCCGTTCCGGTGGTCTGCGTGCGGGCCTGATTGCCTACTTCTCAGGAATCACATGAACCGTGTAATAAAAGAGCCGGTTATGGATGGCGGATCCGTGCCGGTCGTTGAGCTCGGGAAGGTGGATTTCATACAGACGGCCCGGCTCGAAACCCGAGAGCGATAACCTGAGGACTTTGGCACCTTCCGCCCGGACGTTCGTCACTTCATGATCTCGCTTGTCTTCCGCGGCACTGCCGTAAGTCCATCTCGGCTGATAGACCGCACTGGTCACACGGATCTCGGATGCTTGGATCTCAGGGATTTCTCCGGTGAAATGGAGTCGGAAGCCTTCCGGTGTGATGTGGATCGTGGCGACGTCGAACGGCGTGCCGCCGTGATACGTAAGGCGTTGCAAACCCTCCGCGGGCCTGCCCCATCCGCGAACGGTTTGTCCGATGTAGAGCTGCTTGCCATCGGGAGAGAAGACATGGCGGTTGTTTCCGGAGCGAAGGCCGCCGCCTTTCAACAGGTAGGTCGCCATGCCTTGGTACACTCCATCGATGTTCTCGATCATGATGCGACAGAGGGACTGACTGTTGTTGTCGGGGAGAATGAACTGCCCGGCCACGTATTCGCCGAAGGTTCCGTCCCGAGGAATCATGATGGGCTTTGCTCCGGAACGGCAGAAGGAATGAGGCAGCATCACCACCGGCTTCGTGCGGTGCTTGTTGTAAGCGTCGAGATCATTCCGATAGGTGAGCAACGGATCCTTGTCTTCTGGCCAATCCTTGTCCCACACCAGCGATGAGGGATGACCGTAGAATTTTCCTTTTTCAATCCGGTAAAACGGCGTGAGGTCTTTCCAATCGCCTTGGTTGTCCGAGCACCAGGTTTCGCCATCGGGATCGGTGTAAATGCCGTTGTGCATGCGGAAACCGGATGCCCAGGGACGGAGTGCGCCCCGCGAATCAAGATGCATGATCCAGCCGCGGTATTGGACGGAGGAAAAATTCCGCCCCCGGCGTCCGATTTCCGAGTAGGTTCCCTTGGTATGCTCAAAGGTGGGGCCGTTGTAAGATGCGGTGCCAATGGCCAGGAAATAACCGCCTTTGCCATCCGGGCAGATGTCATTGGTTTCATGATAGTTTCCGGAGAGGCCCCACCCATCCGCCACGTTGCGGTAACGGTCCGCAAGACCATCGCCATCGGTATCGGTCGCGGAGGTCAGCTCAGCCATCTGGGAAACGAGGATGCTGCCCGATTGAGGGGCGACGATGCCGCAACCATTGTGAAATCCGCTGGCGAAAAGCTTCCAATCGAAGGCGTCGGGATCAGCCACGGGATCGGCTCGCAAGACATCCGACCGCCGGAGACTGACATAAAGTTTGCCATCGGGATCAAACGCAAGCCCGCCAACTTCCGGCGGTACTCCATCGGGAAGTTTGATGGATTCGAGTTTGTAACTATCCGCAAAATTTCCCGCATGAAGCTGGAGGACGGATGTGAGGGATACGATCAAAAATGCGGATTTCATGTCAGGAGGTCTTTCCTCATTCGCCACCGGCGATCGATTGGATGTAGAGGTTCAGGGAGCCGTATTCGGGATCGGTCAATTGATAGGGCGGCATGTAGTTGGGCGGAAAATGTTTCGCGATCTTTGCATTCGGGTTCTTGATCGATTCCAACACGTATGCGGCGTCCGCCCGGATCGGGTCCTGGCTGCCTTCGATCATCCGCTCGCTGCCGAACAAGCCTGCGAGCGTCGGCCCGTGGCCGACCGAACCATCGACGGAGTGACAGGCGGAACAACCCAGATTTTCAAACAGGATCTGGCCATTGGCAACGGTGGCGGTCTTGATCTTGAGATCGCGTTGATACCCTTGGAAAACCCTGATGCTTTCCCCGGCAAAGGTGTGCGTCAGGACGTTTCCTCCCGGGTTGGTTCCATGTTTCCCGATGGTGATGCTCGTTGCATCGGGTGAGGAGATGGTAAAATCAAACGCAAGAGGAATGCTCTTGTTGGGAACGAGACGATGGAAGAATGTTTTGCCGCCACGGGAATACGTGAATACGGGGACGCCGTCCTTCATGTCATGGCCGATGTATTTCGGATCTGTTAGATCAGTGAGAGGTTTCCCATCCACGAAAATTTCTGATACGGCACCTGCCTGATAGAAAAGAGTCCCGACAAGATGCGGGACGTAATGGTTGCTCAGGCGGCTGCCGCGTGCCGCGTCACCCCAATAGGGATACATGTCAAGGAAGCCCCCTTGCCACGCGTAAGCGACACGACATTCAACCGTGTCGAAGGCGTAGGATAGCGCCGGGCCGTGATTGACGCCGATGGCCGCGGGAAGCCCTTTGATCGGTTTGTATTCTCCTTTCACGTCTTCCCCTTTGTTCGGATTGTATTGCGGGGATGGCGCGCTTTTCCCGTGATGTGCAAAGTATCCCGCATCCAAGCCGGGATCCGGCATATAGGTTCTCAAGATCAAGGGAGCCTTCTCATTTCCCAACGGAAGATTGTCATAGGTGATCGGCTCGGCCGAGCAAAGCTCGATCAGTCCGCAAAGCAGGAGAAAAAGGGCAAGATGACGCACCGCAGACATACTTCACGGAGAGGACGGATGTTACAATCGATCGCGCAATTCTCGATGGTTCATCTCGCACCAGGTATCTGGCCCGGCGTCCTGATCTTGCCGAACCCTGCTGTGGCGTCGGAGGCGTTCCCAAGCTTGCAAGCTGTTCCGGAGCATTGCCGCTCCGCCATGTGCAAAATGTGACCGAAGCCGGATCGGACACAAAAACGTGGCGATCAAAAGCTTACAGATCACCACCTGCCCTTTGGTGCAGGTAGGTTCACTGTCTCGCTGCACCAGCCATGCCGAGACCCGCGCGACGGAACCGAGAAATCCCTGATCCAATCCGCTCAAACCGCCACATCCGCCCTCCCGTGCCATGATCCCGAATGTGCCGAAATGCACGCGAATCGGCCGATATGGGCAAAACTGTCACTTTTTGGAAAACACTTGCTCGGACAGGTTTTGCTTTCCGGATGAGGCGCGCGCGGGGTTTTCTAGAACATCGTCTCGATGTTTCGCTTACCCTCAACTAGCTCTCCTTGTTCCTGTGACTGCGGATCAAGAGAAAAACCCAAAACCAACTGGGCATGAACCCCACATTCATAATTCGCCAATTTCTTGCCATCGCCAGCAGCTCGTCGATGGTGATCTCCTCTGCATCCGCCGCCACCTACTATTGGGATGGTAACGATATCACATCAGGCTTTGGTACCGCAGCTGGAACTTGGGCAGATCCCACCGCTGGATTGCTGACTTCTGGCTGGAGCACAAGTGCGACGGGTGTCTCAGCCGTCGATGGAAACAGCGTCACCACCACCACGGCGGATTCGGTCTTCTTCGGCACTAACACCGCGGGCTTCGGCCTCGCCTCTGGCACGATCACCGTCTCCGGCACGGTGAATGCCTCGAGCATGACGTTTGGTTCCCAAAGCGGCGCGGTCGAGCTATCTGGAGGAACGATCAATTTGGCCGCGGCGGGACAGATTACCCTGGCCGGCGGCGCCATCACCATCAACTCCGTGATCAGCGGTGCGGGCACCAGTTTGACCAAATCTGGCAACTCCCAGCTCACATTGACGGGTCTCAACACCTACACAGGCGCGACCCGGATCGGCAGCAGCACGGGCGGTTACCTCGCGGTTGCCCATATCGCCAATGGGGGGATTGCCAGCGGCATTGGCGCCTCATCCAGCGCTGCTTCCAATCTGGTGCTTGCCAACGACAATTTTGGTGGCCTGAATTATATTGGATCCACCAATGCCAGCACGGATCGCGATTTCACCATCGGTAATGGCGGTGGTGCTTATTCTGGTGCCATTGCCTCAAGTGGGACCGGCACTCTCACCTTCACGAGCACCAATGCGGTGAGCTATGTCACCACAAACGGTGCCCGCAATTTCGTGCTGACTGGCAACAACACGGGGCAGAACACTCTGAATACAAGACTCGTCAATAATGGCACAGGCGCACTTTCTTTCACCAAGTCCGGTACTGGGACTTGGGTCTTGGCCAACGAAGCCAACAGCTACACCGGAATCACCAGAGTCAACGGAGGGCTGTTGAGTGTCAGTAAAATGGCGGACTACGGCACGGATAGCTCCATTGGCAAAGGAACCGCCGGCACCGCAATCAACTTCGACAACAGTGGAGCCCTGGTCTACATCGGTAGTGGTGATGATACGGACAGATTGATTCAGGGTAACAGAGACGGCATCATCCTGAACAACGGCACGGGTGCGTTGAACTTTACGGCCACTGGCAACTTGAACGTGCAAACAACCCAAAGCATTGGCCGTGGTTTTACTTTTGGAGGTACTAACGGAGGCACGATCAGCGGAGCGCTGCAAAACAACACCGGTGGAGCACCAGCTCTCTACGTCACCAAAATTGGTACCGGCACCTGGACTCTGGCCGGAACGAATACCTATAACGGCAACACTGACGTCAATGCGGGCACCTTGAGACTGCAGAGCGGCGCAAGCACCATCACCCAAACCTTGGGAGCTTTGCGTAACCAATCGGCGGATGGTATCTTGGTTTCCAACAAATCAGGTGACGGAAACCTCAGCACTACATTCAGCAGCTATGTCCGGGCTGCGGGTGCGACGGGCAACATCGCCTCTACCGGAGGCACCAATGGAACCGACAACTCGGTGAACATCATCGGTACAGCCGGTTTCATCAATGCCGGACTCTTCTTCGGTGGTTCCGAGTATGCCGCGCGAAATGCGACCAATGGCTATGTGCGAGCGTTGACCTATGGCGCCGATCCATCCTCAGTGGCAGTGGATACCATTACCACTTCGAATCACGTCAAGCTTGCCACAAGTTCCTATTCTGGCGCTGGTATGACATTGCTCTCCCTGAATCTTGCCGGCAGCGGAATCAACTGGACCAACGCTACCGGTAACCTCACCACTCCCGGTATCCTCAAGTCCGGTGGTGGTAGCCAGAGCACAATCAGTGGCGGCAACGTGGCCACACCCTCGAGCACCGAACTCGTCGTCCGCACCGATACCGCTTCGGATTCGCTCTTGATCAGTTCGAATCTCACCCATGGCGGCGGTGTTCTCACGAAATCCGGAGCCGGCACGCTGACTCTCAGCGGCACCAATACCTTTACCGGCCAGACGCACGTCAACGCCGGCACGCTCAGCATCGGTGCCAACGTGCACCTGGGTAGCCAATCCACCGGCGCCACCCTGAACCTCAAAGGCGGCACGCTCCGGGCGACCGGCACGTTCGGTCTCTTCAACGGCACCGCCGGCACGAATAACCGTGCGGTCGTGCTTACCAATTTATCTGGCTTTGAAGTTACTGGGCAAAACGCTCTTACGGTCGCCGGAGTTGTAAGTGGCTCGGGTGGGTTCATTAAGTCTGATACAGGAACGTTGGTTCTTGCTGCGAACAACACCTACACTGGAGCGACCACGGTCAGCGGCGGTATGCTGGCAATCACGGGCACGGGTTCGATCAACTCGTCCTCTGGCATCAGCGTGGCATCGGGGGCCCATTTCAAATACAACTCCACCACCGCGCTCACCGCACCGCTCACCCTCAGCAGCGGCAGCACGCTCAGCGGCTCGGGCACGATCGGGGTGGATCTCGCATTGACCTCCA
>JBEAZA010000067.1:0-10304 GCA_041170385.1 Verrucomicrobiota bacterium
ATGCCCAACCTACCTTCCACGAAGCGGCACAACAGGTTCAATCTTAAAACATCCCTTTGCGGTACGGACGTTTGAGCACCAGTCTGATGATGAAACCCGCAGGAATCCCAAGCGCTTTGACGGCTGAAATCGAAAGGCAACTCTCCAATTTGCATCCCCCGAATCGGTTTCCATTTTCTGAAATGCAAGGAATCTGATAACATTAAAAAAACAAGAAAATGAACATCCTGAATCTGATAAAAACGAAACACAGGACCGCCATGAAATTATTCGGACAGGGTTCGGTTGATGCCACGGTGCATGAACTCGGCATGAATGACGTGTTTCTTGCCTCATATCCGCGCTCGGGTAACACCTGGGCGCGCAACATCATCGCACACCTGCTCCATCCGAACCTGGAAATCAGCGCACTGACCGATCTCAATGACCTTGTGCCGGACATCCACAAGTCGCAAATCAAACACAATCCATCCGGTAGCCTCAGGGTCATCAAGACACATCGACCTTTTGTCCTGCGGCACAATCCCGAGGATTCTTCGCTGTATGATCGCAATATTTACATCTGCCGCGATCCCTGGAATGTGTTTTGTTCACTTTACCATTATCGCAAATTCAAGGAGCCCAGACTTCGGATCGAGGATCTGATGTATGACTTTCTGATCGGCAATCAAAAGTGGCTCTCCTGGCAGGATCACCTGCTTTCCTGGAAATCACAGGAAGACAAAAGGAAAATTCTTTTCCTGAGATATGAGGATATGATGGAAAAACCGGAAGAAAGCATCAGGAGCATTGCATGTTTTTTGAATGTCGATGCCAGCGATGAAACGATCACTCGCATCAGATCCGCAACTTCCATCGAGGCGATGATCCGGATGGAACGAAACGGATCGATCCGATCCCAGAAATTTGACTTCATCAGGAGAGGAAAATCGCGCCAGGAGTCTGATATCCGGATCCTGAATGGTTCCGTGCAAACATCTGTCAGGAACTATTGTTCCTACGGGATGAAAATCATGAACTATTGAAGCAAGGAAACCCGCAGAGGTTTGCACAGCAATCCTATCAGATCGCCGTGTGGATTGATCGGGGTCTGGCGGATGGATACCGGAAACCCCGGCTCAATGTGAGGAAAAACCTCAGGATGACACTCGGGCGAATGAGTCAGAATGCGGCAATAAGGAACGCACGTCCGGAAAGCAGATGGACGCATCACCGTAAACATGATCATGCGGAACACCCAGTTGACGCGCATGCGTCCGCGAGCATCCTATGTAAAGTAACCGCACAATCTGCTCACCCATCTTCGAAGCATCCCCTCATGTCCCATGGTGATTCTGCGGGGCGTCGCTGTCGCTGTCCATACGGGTGGCTGAAGTTGATACGCCCGTAGGCTCTGCATGCAGTTTGAAGTGATCTTTCCCCTGGTTACGCTCTCCCCAAACATACCGAAATTCTCATCGGTAATGAAGATCCTGTGATGCTCTGGTTTCTTTGACTTGCCGATCAGCTGATCCATCTCCTTTGCTCTCGTAATCCTCTCGGGAAACGAATCGAACAGATGCCGGATTACCTTGACCCTGAGATACTGGTGAATCCAAATCTGCGAGTAGTTGTTTCTCTCCAAAAACAAATTCCCCTCTGCGTCTGTCAGCCGCCTTCCGGTCAGATTCTTTTTTTTCCACATTCCCCGGCAACGGCAGAAAAGCAATCCATCGATGTCCGGCAGACCATCGGAAAGCAGCTCATCATGAAGCTGCCCGATCTTTTCCGTATCGAGATCCATGGGATATTTGTCATCAATACACCAGTAAACCATTTCATCTTCATCAAGGCCCTGAAGCAGGGATCGGACGGTTCCGCGAATGTCACCCGGGCTGTGGATGTAGCGCACTCGATCCGCATCCATGGAAGGGGGGAGTTCCTGATATGGTATGTGAAAAACAAACGGATGATTCGGCCAGAGCGTCTCATAACGCAGGATCATGTGATCGGTAAAAACCCGATATCTGTCACAGGTTAAAACGATTGCTTTGATTGGCTTCCGCATGAGTGGGAGTATGGGGCAAAAGGAGTGATGGTTTACCAACTATATACCTTATCACGAATCGGAGGGAAAAAAAGGAAAAACGTAGAATGAACGGAGGAGGTCAGGGTATGAAGAAAGCGTGCGGATCGAGACGAAAGCCCTGGCTGAGGGTGGAATACTTTGTAGGAATCCAGCCATTTCAGGGCAGCCTGCCGTTATGAGCTCGTTCATGGCTTTGTCGCAAAAACGGCGGTAGAACCATCTCTTGCCAAAAAACCTGTTGCACCCATGAAAAACAGGTGGAATCTGATTCGGAAATTCGTCGAAAACCCACACATGCTTCTCATCGCCCTCATCGCCAACCTGCTGACGTTCACGGCAGCCTGGGCGTTCTGTGTAAAAATCAAAAACTACTCACCGGTTGATGCCTTTTGGGCCTTCTGCATCGGTTCAACAGCCATGTATTATCTGTTGTTCCAAAGCAACCTTCAACCTAGCTCACTGGTCGCCGCCATCCTCATCACCACATGGTCACTCAGACTGACCTACCACCTCACCCGCCGCGTGATGAAACACCGTCATCAGGAGGATCCGCGCTACCAAAAACTACGCGCCCACTGGGGATCGAGGGAAAAGCCGATGTTCTATCTGTTCTTTCTGGGTCAGGCACTCTCGGTAGTCATCCTCGCCTTCCCTTTCTATCTCATCGCCAAAGACTCCGGCCACGGCTTCGGTTTTCTTCCGATTCTCGGCACTGTCATCGCCAGCATGGGACTGCTCGGCGAAACGATAGCCGACAAACAAATGTCATCCTTCAAACACACCCACCCCGATCCCAAGGCAGTCTGCCAAACCGGATTGTGGAGATACTCGCGCCACCCGAACTACTTTTTCGAATCCGTCATCTGGTGCGGTTTTTTCATCTTCGCCATCGGCTCACCTTGGGGCTGGACGAGCATTTACGCCCCAGTCATGATCACTTACCTGTTGCTCAAAGTCACCGGCATCCCGCCCACGGAAGCCGCTGCCCTGCAACGCAAAGGCGACGCCTATCGCACCTACCAACTCACAACCCCTGCCTTCATCCCGAAATTTAACCTACCATTTCTTGCCCAACGTTTGAAGAATACCGATCGTCATCCACCGAACACTCCCGAGTGAAGGCTCCGGCCCCATCTCTGATTTGCCCTCTTCCTTGAAGTTTTTTCTTTTGAATCTTATGAACACCAACACCCTTCTGGCCTCCGGAAAAGTCCCCGATTCGCTGATCCGTCTCGGAATCCGGCACCGCCTTGCAAACACGATCGCGCCGTTTGAAAGACTGGATCCCGAGGTTCGACAGGCAAGACTCATGACGCACATTGCGGAATTGAAAACCATGCCGGTGGCCATCGCGACGGATGAAGCCAATGAGCAACATTACGAGCTGCCGACCGCTTTCTTCAAACGCTGCCTGGGGCCCCATATGAAATATTCATCGGGCTACTGGGAGGAGGGCGTCACCGACATCGGTGAATCGGAAGCAAGGATGCTTCAAATCACATGCCAACGCGCCGAACTCGCCAACGGCCAGCGGATCCTCGAACTCGGTTGCGGTTGGGGGTCGCTCACCCTCTGGATGGCCCGCCACTATCCGGATGCGAAAATCACCGCGGTATCCAACTCGCGAACCCAACGGGAACACATCCTCGCCGAGGCCGCGAAGCGCGATCTACACAATGTGGAAGTCATCACGGCGAACATGATCACCTTCGAAGGCGTCGGCGAATCCGTTTTCGACCGTTGTGTCTCTGTCGAGATGTTCGAGCATATGAAAAACTACCAGATCCTTCTCGAACGCATTTCCAGATGGCTCAAACCGGATGGCAAGCTCTTCGTCCATATCTTCACCCATCGCGAACATGCCTATCACTACCATGTGGAAAGCGAGGATGACTGGATGGCCAAATATTTCTTCACCGGCGGTCAGATGCCTTCCGATGATCTGTTGCTCTACTTTCAGGACCACCTGAAGATCGAACAACATTGGCAGGTCAGCGGTCAGCATTACCAGAAAACTTCCGAGGCATGGTTGCAAAACATGGACAGCCACAAAGAAGAGCTCTTCCCTCTCATCTCAAAGACCTACGGTTCCGAAAACGCGGTCAAATGGTGGACGTATTGGCGTGTCTTCTACATGGCTTGTGCCGAATTATGGGGCTATCGCCGCGGGCACGAGTGGATCGTTTCCCACTACCTGTTCACAAACAGGTCTTAGCACCCGAATGAAGCATTGCTAATCAGACCGTTGCCAGCTACGCGATCGCCATGCTCAAGATCGTCGCATCGAGAACAAAATCAGGCATGTTCCTATCCGCATGTCTGGCTGTCATATCCTCTGGCATCGCAGCGGAAAAGCCCAACGTGCTTTTGATATGTGTGGATGACCTCAAACCTCTTCTCGGGTGCTACGGAAACAAGGTCATCAAAACCCCAAACATCGACAGCCTGGCTGCGCGTTCCGTCATTTTCGAGAACGCCTATTGCAATCAAGCCGTATGCGCGCCTTCACGTAATGCGCTGATGACAGGATTGCGTCCCGATACGATCGGAATTTACGATCTTGAAACCAACTTTCGCGAAGCTGTTCCGAATGCTGTTACGATTCCGCAGGCGTTCATGAAGGCAGGCTACAAGACCTCTGCGCTTGGTAAAATCATGCATGTCGGACACGGCAACAAGGAGGACGCCGCTTCTTGGTCAACTCCGCATTGGAGTCCAAAAGCCCCTCCATACGCACTTGCTGCAAATATCAAAATCCATCGGCAACTGAAAGGTACGGAACGTGGCCCGGCCACCGAGTCGGCTGATGTGCCTGACGATTTCTATGGAGACGGCAAAACCACCCTCGAAACCATCAAACGCCTCCGAGAATACGGGAAATTTCCCAACCAACCCTTTTTTCTGGCTTTCGGCCTGACGAGACCTCACCTCCCATTCGTAGCACCTAAAAGGTATTGGGACCTTTACAAGCGGGCGGATATCAACCTGGCGGAATTCCGGAAAGCCCCCGAAAACGCACCGCCTTTTGCAGGACAGGAGGGTGGCGAACTCAGGCGATATCATCACATGCCTGCGAAAGGCGCCTTACCCGATGATCTGCAACGCGAACTGATACACGGCTACTACGCCGCCACAAGTTATGCTGATTCACAAATCGGCCTGGTTTTGAAAGCACTTGATGATCTCGATCTGACCAAACACACCATCATCATACTCTGGGGCGACCACGGCTGGCATCTGGGTGATCATGGTTTTTGGTGCAAACATACCAATTTCGAACAAGCCACACACATTCCTTTTCTCATTGCCCTGCCCGGCAACAGAACTGGCGAAGGAAAACGCACCCGGGCATTTGTTGAGACGGTTGATCTCTACCCCACTCTTTGCGAACTTGCAGAAATTCCCGCACCACCGGAGCTCGACGGCCAAAGCCTCGCCAACATCCTTCGCAACCCCGAATTGAGCAATAAAACCCACGCCTTCCATGTTTATCCTCGCAGCACCAAACTCGGCCGTGCGATTCGCACCTCCGGATATCGTTTCGTGGAATGGAAAGTTCCGGGAGCACCGAGGGAATCCGCGGTCCTTGAACTATATGATATGAAAAATGATCCCCTGGAGACAAGGAACATCGCCGCGAATGACCTCGCCACCATCAAAGTCATGCAGGAAATCTTGGCGCATTATCCGGAGGCAAAACCGCAGGTGAAAGTGAACCATCGGAAGGTAAAATCGGCGAGATAACCGGGGTCGGGAACATCATACCAGCTTCTCGCGTAACCCGCCGCTCCACAGTGCCTCAACAATTCGCTCCTGCGCCGCTTCCATGGCGTTTCGCTCCTTGTCCTCCGCATCCTCATGACCTGCGAGATGCAGGAGCCCGTGAACAAAATAACGCAGCAACTCCCGCCCCAGGGGCTCGCCATATTCCTCCGCCTGGCGTTTCGCAACTTCGGCACCGATCACGATCTCACCGTGATGAAAGGTGATCACATCCGTAGGTCCGTCGATCTGCATGAAATCCATATGCACGCGTTCACTGGTTTCATCATCCACCAGCGCAACTTCAAGGGTGGCAAGATACCGGAGGGAATTTTCTTCATCCGCGGATACCTCGAGCGCCATCTCCGCGGCTTCGATTCCGACATCTTCCAATGCTGTGAGCCATGACAACGGAATCTCTGTCGCTTCCTGATGATTCCCAATGATGATTTCCAGTGGCATGATGGTCAGTTGGATTCATTTCGCTCCGTGATTTTGACGGGCCGACTGTCCATGTAATCGCTCTCACGCTGCCCGCCCGTAGGACGTTTGGTCATGGTGCCTCGGTCGTCGGTCGATTTCTGATAATGGATCCGGCTGTGCAACATGCTGCGCAATGTGTTGGCAAAACTCTCTTTGATCAATGTCAGCTCACCCATCGTCAGAGGACATTCATCCAGCTGGCCATCCTGGATCTTCGCGCGCACCAAGTCCTCGACCAGAGAGCGGATCTTGCCGGGCGTGGGCTTGCGTAGAGTGCGCGATGCGCTCTCGATCGTATCGGCCAGACAAATGATGCCGCTCTCTTTGGTGCCGGGTTTCGGCCCCGGATAACGGAAATTTTTTTCCTCAATGCGTGGCAGGTCCTCGGCGTTTTCCAAGCCCTTGCATACCTTATCCATTTCCATCTTCTTCTGCTCCTGAGCCTTGCGATAAAAGTAATACACGAGGGAGTCGCCATGATGCTCTTGGATGACCTCGATGATTCTCGGGTTCAACTTGTGCTTCACCGCGAGATCCACTCCGTCTTTCACATGGGCGATGATGATCAATCCGCTCATCGTCGGTGTCAGCGCAT
Source organism: Verrucomicrobiota bacterium (assembly GCA_041170385.1). Classification (GTDB taxonomy): domain Bacteria; phylum Verrucomicrobiota; class Verrucomicrobiia; order Verrucomicrobiales; family Akkermansiaceae; genus Luteolibacter. The sequence continues at coordinate 6,909 of JBEAZA010000067.1, forward strand.
CATGCGGATTCTCCGTGTCGTCATGCTGGTTCTCGATAAAATAACCGGGCTTGTTGAGTTTCCCCACATCATGAAAATACGAGCAAACCCTGCACAGGGGAGCGTTTGCCCCGATCTTCTCTGCCGCCGCTTCCGACAAGGCAGCCACCACCAAGCTGTGATGAAACGTTCCCGGAGCCTCAAGCTGCATCTGCTTCAACAACTTGTGATTGAGGTCACTCAATTCCAGCCAACTGATGTCGGTCGTCAGATGGAAGATCAGCTCGAAGAGCGGCAACAGACCGCTCACCACCATCGCCACAACGAGTGCGGTTGCAAATGCGATCATGCTGCCCATCCCGAGGTTCTGGATCCGATCGATCGATTCCGGCCCGAACACCGCCATCACCTCCAACCGCCCCAGCACGACTGCCAACAAGACCATCACCGCCCCCACATAAATTCCCGCGCGCAACAGTTGGATACGCTTTCTGACTTGGTGCACACACAGCACCGCCGTCATTCCCGCTACCAGGCTGACAATCAGGTAATTGATCACATCGTCCTTGGGAACCAACATGCTACCGATCAAACTCACGTAAATGGCTGCAAAACTACCGGCCGTCCGACCCAGCAGAACCCCGTGAAACATCGGGGCCAATGCACAAGGAACGAATAAGTAACGGTAGCTTTCCGAGATCACACCCCGATCCGCCAGGCTCATGACCATTTTCACGAGGAGCAGATGCACCAGAATCCCGCCGAAAAGCAAAAATACTCGGCTGTTGCTGCGGCAGGCATGGGGTGCGCCCACATGAAACATCGCAAGTGCTGTGAAAGCCACCACCAGACCATAGACCATGCCCTTGAACGGAACTTGGGAGAACGTCGAGTTCGGCGAGGCCTTCATGACCAGAACCGCCACCCCAATCGCAAAAATCAAATACAAAGCCAGCCGGATCCAGTGACTTCCCTCCAAAAGCTGAAGTGCCGCGCTTTCACTATGGACCCGACGCTTTTTCCCGAGAGAAAAACCTTTTTTGGCGAGTTGCCAGCGCTTGATGGTATCGAGAAATCCCAAAATATCTGAAGTTCTGCGCCGCACGGTTCCACGCTTGGGGAAACCGACGGGGCAGGGAAATTACCCTGAACCCTGCCTCTTGGCAACCTAGATTTCGGGCGGTCAAATCGGCGAAATCCTTCATTATGATTGATGTTTCCGACCTTTCAGCCGAAGTTTCCGATCTTTCATGTCTGTTTCCTCATTCGCAACTCCCTCTCCCTCACTCCAAAAAGAGGTCGCTCGTCGTCGCTCCTTCGCCATCATTTCCCACCCGGATGCCGGAAAAACCACGCTCACCGAAAAATTTCTCCTCTACGGCGGCGCCCTCCACCTGGCCGGTTCGGTTACGGCCAAAAAAAACCAACGCGCCACCACCTCGGACTGGATGGAACTCGAAAAACAACGCGGCATTTCCGTGTCATCCACCGTCCTCCAGTTCGAATACAAAGACTGCGTCGTCAACATTCTCGACACTCCCGGTCACAAAGACTTCTCAGAGGACACCTACCGCGTCCTCACCGCTGTCGATGCAGCGGTCATGGTGGTCGATGCCGGAAAGGGGATCGAATCCCAAACCCGCAAGCTCTTCGAAGTATGCCGCCGCCGCGGGGTTCCCATTTTTACCTTCATGAACAAGCTGGATCGCCCGGCACGGCCGATTCTTGACCTGCTTGACGAACTCGAATCTGTCCTCGGAATTCATGCATTCCCTGTCAACTGGCCGCTCGGTGACGGCCCACGCTTCAAGGGCGTTTATGACCGCGAAAACAAAATCGTCCATCTGTTCGAGCGCACCGCTCACGGCGCCTACCGCGCTCCTGTCAGCGTCACCGGCATCGGGGATGAATCGGTCAAGAACGCCATCGATGAAATCACCTACAACCAGGTCTGTGACGAGCTCGAACTCCTGGAAGGCGCCGGAGCGAATTTCGAAATCAGCGAAGTCCTTGCCGGAAAACTCACCCCTGTCTTCTTCGGTTCAGCTGCCAACAACTTCGGCGTGCAGCTCCTGCTCGACCGTTTCCTCGAACTCTCACCGCCACCGCTCCCGCGCATGACGGAAATGCAGACGATCGATCCCGCCTCACCGGATTTCTCGGCCTTTGTGTTCAAGATCCAGGCCAACATGAACCCGAAACACCGCGACCGTATCGCCTTCATCCGCATCGTTTCAGGCCGATTCGAACGGGACATGAATGTCATCAACACCCGCACCGGGGAATCCATCCGCCTCGCCAACTCGCAACGCCTTTTCGCCCGCGAACGGGAAACCGTGGATGACGCCTACGCGGGAGATGTCGTCGGTCTCGTTGGAAACTACGACCTCCTCATCGGCGACACCCTCGCCTCTTCTCCCAAGATCAAGCTGGACGAGATCCCTCGCTTCGCCCCGGAGTGCTTTTCATACCTCACCAACAAATCCACCGCGAAATACAAACGCTTCCAGAGCGGACTCGAACAACTTCTCAAAGAAGGAGTCGCATCCGAATTTCATCTCCTCGACCATACCGGAATTTCTTCCAGCGTCCTCCTCGGAGCAGTCGGCCCGCTCCAGTTCGAGGTGTTACAACACCGGCTCGAGGGCGAGTATGCCGCCGAAACCCGTCTGGAATCCGCGGATTGGTCGATCGCCCGCTGGCTGAAACCCAAACAGGGCGATCCGTTCGCTCCCGAGGCCCGTCCGTCCCTCTCGCTGGGAACCGCTCTCGCCCGGGATTCTAACAACTGGCTTGTCGCTCTCTTCCCGCACGACTGGGCCATGAAAACCTTCAGCGAGAAAAACGAAGATTGGGAAATTTCCGAGCACCCGTTTCCTCCTGCTTAGCATCGTTTCGCATCGACTTTCCCGCACCGATCCCTCATGGTCATCCCATGCCAAAGCTCGTCCGCGTCGAACTCATCGCCCTGATGCCCACCCAGGCGGGCTGCGCGGTTTTTCTGGGAAACGGGAAAAAAATCATCCTGTTCTACATCGATCCCGCAGTCGGGCTCTCGATCAATACTGTCATGAGCGGACAAACATCTCCCCGCCCCCTCACGCACGATCTCTACATGCTGACCCTCCAGGCCTTCGGTGCGAAGGTCTCCCGTGTGATCATCAATGCCGTCGATGGTGACGTTTTCTTTGCACGTTTGATCCTGACCGCCGAGAACGAGATCATGGAAAGGAAAATCATCGAACTCGATGCCCGCCCTTCGGACTGCCTTGCCATCGCCGCACGCGCCGAAGCGCCCCTCTATGTCGCCCCGGAGGTCTGGGAATCCCTGGAGGACCGCAGCCCGTTCCTCGAAGAGCTGAAAAACCAACAGGCTTCCGAGGGCGAAAGAAATCACGAGTGAAATCCCCATCCCAG
>JBEAZA010000068.1:0-8717 GCA_041170385.1 Verrucomicrobiota bacterium
CAACAGTATGAGAGGAGCTTTTGAAGTTTGAAATATCAAATTTCAAAAAAGAATCCGCATGTTTCCCGCCCGGGAGACAGGAAAGCCCTCTTTCGGATGTATCTGCCGATTCACTCCAGGCCACGCTGCGCGACCTCTTCTTCGTCCCATCCGAGATAATGGCCCAGTTCATGAAGATAGGTCGTGCCCACTTCATCCAGAAAATCCTGCTCATCCGTCTCCACGTATTCCCAGATCCGATCCACGAAAATACGGATCGAAGGCAGGGAATCAGGGCCGGCTTCATCGATCAATGAAGCGCCCTCGAACACGCCCAACATGTCCTCATCCCCGAATGCCGGCGCGGCCTCGAAATGGACGGGGCATTGTTGAGCATGGGCTTTGACGTCGTCCGGAAGGACGTGTTTGATTGCGGCTACCTCTTGCTCCGCCAGCTCGATGAGTTCCGAAAGTTTCATGAATCGGGTGGAAAAACTACTCCGCAGGCACCGCATCGGGGTCGATCACGGGATGTAATGTGGAATCGGCCGCAGGTGCGCTCGGATCAATCACCGGAAGCGGCACATCTCCCTCCAAAGGCATGATGGGTGGTTGCTCATCGAGCGGAGCGAGGCCGTTTGTTGCGAGCATGACCGTCGGCACGTAACCCACTTCGCCGCTATCCAGCTCCACTTTGGCATGGTTTCCGGAAATCGTGATGATTTTCATCTGCGTCCCATAGGCCAGAAGCGAATCCGCATTCTGGCTTTCCTCAGGCTTGTTCTTGTAAAACGCAGTATTGTTGACGGCCGCCATGACAAACTGGCCGGGAAGGATCGGATCGCTGGAAGTGTCGAGCCCGTTCCTGACTCCGGCAGGAGGTCGCAGAGGATCCATATCGGAACCGATCATCGAACTGCCCGTTGGATCACATGCGGCAACAAGCAAGGCGATGGACGCGGTGCAGGAAAATTTCGCTTTCATAACTCGCCAAGACTCTCATGTCGGCGATATCGGGTCAATGGGTTTCCTGCTGGATTTTCCCAATCACCAATAACTCTTGGAAACCCGGGTGAACTGGGGTTCATTGAACCCATGCGCGTTCTCGCCATCGATCCCGCCGTCCGCAACACCGGCTATGCCATTCTGGAAGGTGATCCCCGCAAGCCTTCGGTGCTCGGCTATGATGTGATTCATGTTCCCAAAACCATCCTCCAATCCGGAGCGCTTTCCGCCATCCGCAGCCATCTCGTCCATATCATCCAGAAACACCAGCCCGATGAAGTCGCCGTCGAGGGGATCATCTACGTCCAATCCCACCGGACTGCGATCTCGATGGGAGCGGCCCGCGCTGCCGTCATGATCGCCGCCGCCGATCACGGCCTGCCCGTTTACGAATACTCCCCGAAAAAAATCAAAATGGCGGTGGTCGGCAAAGGAACGGCGGATAAGGCCCAGGTGGCATTCATGGTCCGCGCCCTGCTCGGCTTGGCGGAAACCCCATCCTCCGATGCCGCCGATGCCTTGGCCATCGGGCTCGCCCATCTGCAGGCGTCCGATCCCATCCGCGCGAAATTACTCGACCGAAGATTGATATGACTGACTGGAACCAGCGCTACGAAAACGGAGACACGCCATGGGATAAAGGTCATGCGGCGCCTCCCCTGTCAGAGATCATCGCCAGGTTACCCACCTCAGTTTGGGGTTCCGGCCAAATCCTGATCCCCGGTTGCGGGACAGGACATGACGTGCGAGCGATCGCATCTCTGGGAGTGAACCCGATCGGGCTGGACCTCGCCCCGCTTGCCATCGCGAGAGCGGGCGAATTTCCGAAAACCGGCAACGAATCCTACGAGCTCGGCGATTTTCTGGATTCCTCCTGGCGCGCAGGGAAACGCTTTTCCGCCATCTGGGAGCATACCTGTTACTGCGCCATCGATCCCTCGCGCCGTCCAGATTACGCCACCGCCTGCAAAGAACTCATTGCGCCCGGTGGTCACCTCATCGGCGTGTTTTTTCTCACACCCAACGAACCCGGCGAGGAAGACGAAGGACCGCCTTTCAATACCTCCATCACAGAACTCGATGCTCGCCTTGCCCCGGAATTCGATCGCATCGATTCATGGGTTCCGCAAACCTGTTACCCCGGAAGAGAAGGGAAGGAATGGGTGGCGATTTACAAACGGAATCCCTGATATCGATTTTCTCATGACACGACAACTCCCTGAAATCATTCTTTTCCCCAAGCCCGTGCCTTACACCGATGGCTTGGAAATTCAGGAAAAAATCGCGGCGGAAATTCTGGCGGGAAAAACGCATGACCGAATCCTGCTGTTGGAACACGAGCCGGTTTACACGATCGGCAGGCTTCGCGATCAGTCGTCGCTGCGCTCGCCTGAATCACTTCCCTATCCCGTTTTCGAAACGAACCGCGGCGGACAAGCAACCTATCATGGCCCCGGCCAGCTGGTCGGCTATCCGTTGTTGGATCTGAATCACCGCGGACGTGATTTGCACGTGCATCTCCGCCGGATCGAAGACGCGCTCATCGCCGCGTGCGGAGATTTGGGTGTCGCCGCGAACCGACGCGATGGTCGAACAGGAGTGTGGGTGGAAAACCGCAAACTCGCCTCCATCGGGGTAGGTGTGCGGAAATGGATTTCCATGCATGGGTTCGCGATCAACATCACCCGCGAATCCCTGCCACCCTTTCTTGCCATCACACCTTGCGGGCTTGATGGGGTTTCAATGACCTGCCTCGCCGACGAGAGCCGTCAGGAGATCACGATGGAAAAAGCGATCGCGGCAATTTCCGCCAGACTCATCGAGCTTTTGTCGCTCAAGGCAGCTCCTTGATCCGCAGATTTTTCCAGCGCACGTTGGTGGATTTTCCGGAATGCACCTGCATTCCAAAAAACCCTTCGGGAGTGAATTCCTTGCCTTCATCCACGAAATCCACGCGTTTTTCTCCGTTGAGAAAAATCTGGATGTGTTTGCCCTCGCAGAGGATGCGGATCTCGTTCCAATCCTCCCATTTGAAAATCTTGTTTCCCTGTTCCGAAAAAGCCGCGCATTGTTCCTTGTTTCCTTTGTTAGGAAACAACCAGCCGCGGCGGGCTTCATCATAAAGCCCCGCGGTCCATGCGCGCTCCTTGCCGTTGTCGTGCTCGCACTGATAACCATTCACCCGGCCGTTGCCGTCGGCGGACTCTTTCTGCAGGCCGCGGAACATCATGCCGGAGTTGCCTTGCAGGGTGTCGAACTTCATTTGAAACCGGAAATCGAAATTTTTGTAGGTCTTTTCGGAAATCAGGAAGGTGTTTGCTTTGACATTCTCTCCGGTGCCGAGGATCTCGCCATCTTTCATTTCGAATTTCCCATTTCCACCCACGACTTTCCAACCGGTGAGGTCTTTGCCATTGGTGAGCGGGACAAACCCTTCCTCCGATTCAGCGGATAACATGAAAGGAGCAAAGGCAAACAGGCAGAGGAGCAGTTTTTTCATATGGGGTTTTTCTACAACCAGATCTACGCAACAGGAAGCGGCTTTCTTACTCAGATTGAAATATGTTGTGATGCGGAGGATCTGATCTCACCGGGTCGTTGGTTCAGTGCCGGTAATCCTTACCTGCAAAACTCGCTTTGACGCTCTCCTGCCAGACCGAGATCTCCTTGAGCATCCGCCGGACTTCCTGCGGATGCTGCTCCGCGATGTTCTTTTCCTGTGCGGGATCGGTCCGAATGTCGTAGAGTGCGATGGATTCCTGATTGCGCCGCTTGTTGGGGGAGTTGATCCGTAGCATCTGGCACCCCTCGATCCATGCCAGATGATTGAACTCGCAGACAGTGAGATCCTGCTTGTCGGCGTAAGCGCCCGATATGAAGCCCAGCGGTTTGGGTCGGCTCTGCATCTTGCCCTCGAACAGCGGCACCAGGCTGATCCCGTCGATCACCGGTTGATGCGCCATATTGACTCCAGCGATGTCCAGCACGGTGGGATACATGTCGATATGGCAGACGGAAACATCCGTGCGCATGGGCTTGGGAATTTTGTGCGGCCATTCGAGCAGTCCGATGGTGCGCTTGCCGATGCCGCCTTTTTTCTCCGTTCCCGAAGTGGGCGAAACACCACCGTTGTCGCTGACAAACCAGAGCAGGGTGTTGTCCGCGATCCCCAGTCGTCTCAATGCTTCGCGCAGTTTCCCCACAGCGGCATCCAGTCCTGAGATTTCACCCCAGAGGTTTTGCTCGCTCTCGGGGAGGTCGGGGTAAAGCTTCCTGAACTCCTCGGCTGCCTGATGGGGAGCGTGTGGCGAGCCGAAACAGATTTGCGCGAAAAAGGGCTGATCACGCTTCGCGCGTTTGCCGATAAAATCGAGCGCGATGTCCATGATGGCCACCGAGGTGTCGCCGGTGGTCTTGATCGGCATCTCGTCCCGCTTGTCGCTGTCGCCGACAAAGAATACGGCACCAAGGTCATAGTAGTTTTTGCTCCAGATGGCTTCATCGAAGCCAACCTTCAGCGGGTGGGTCCCCTCTCGACCCAGTCCCCACTTGCCGAAGTGGCCGGTTTCGTATCCCGCTGTCTTGAGAGCGGCGGCGACGGTGACCTCACCCTCTTGCATCGGCCCGACGGTGGTGGTCATGCGCGCACGCATGGGCGTTCGACCCGTTAGAATGGCCATTCGCCCCGGCGAACACGTGCCGCCGGCTGAGTAGAAATGGTCAAAACGCAGTCCCTCTGCCGCCATGCGATCCAGGTGAGGAGTCTTGACGACAGGATTTCCGCTGAAGCCCGTATCCTTGAAACCCATGTCATCGGCCACCACAAAAATGATGTTCGGTTTTTTCTGCGATTCGATCGCTGCGGCGAATAGGTCGGTGGAGCAGAACGAGCAGATGAGGAGGCAGAGGAACGCACAAACGGAAAGTCGGATCCGGCAATCGGCGGTTTGCATGTTTGTTAGAGAGAGTTCCCGGTGATTCGTTGATGTGGCCATTTTCTTTGAGGTTGGAGTTTTATTTCCCGCCGACCGGCTTGAGCGTGAATTCCTTGACGGCGATACCCCGTTGCGGTGCCTGATCACGCCAGAAACGGAGGGTGTTCTGCCCTTGCTTGAGTGTCAGCTTGACCGGCTCGCTCTGACCCCATTTGCCCAAGGTGAAGGGTAGCTTGATGGTGACTGGCGCGCTCGCGTCATTGATGGCAAGTTGCAGGCTTTGATCGTAGTTCGCCGTGCACACCTTGGCGGTGAGGACGTATTCGCCGGCAGCAGGCGCATCCATGGCGAACTCCATGTTGGAAAAGGTTCCCAGGCTCGGCCCGGCGGGATCGACTTTTGGACCTTGCGCGTAGTAGTCCTCCTGATGTTCGTCGCGGACGAATTCGGAGATGTTGCCATACATGTCGAAGAGGCCCCACGGATTGGGTTTTTTCTGGCCGACCGGATGGGATTTGCCGTCGGCGTTGTCCTTGAACCAGGCATATTCGCCAAGCTTCGATGCATCGTCGCCGAAAAACCAGCGGGTGCTGGTGCCGGCGCGGGCGGCGTATTCCCACTCGGCCTCGGTGGGCAGGCGCACTTCCCTGCCGATCTTGGCCGAGAGCGTGTCGCATAACAAAAGTGCGCGCGAGGGTTTCACACCGTCGGCCGGATGATCCGGGCCTTTGGCGGAATTGCCCTGTTCCTTGCCCATGACCGCCGCATATTGCGACTGGGTCACCTCATATGTTCCCAAGTAAAAACCGCGGGTCAATGTGACCTCATGCTTCGGGGTGTCGGCCAGGATGTCGCCCTGTTTCTGCGCGCGGTCACCACCCATCATGAACTTGCCGGGCGGGATGTGGACGAAATCCATGGTCACGCCCTGGGCCAGTTCGATCCTGAGTTCCTTTTCCGACTGATTGCCATCCGGTGTGATGGCCAGGCGCAGACCTCGCATATGGAAGGAGTTCTTCGGACGCCGTCCTTTCCAATGACGCGTTGCCGACTCGCACAGGGATGCCTCATGTTTCCAAGTGCCGCCGCGCACGAGGATGGGTTGCTGCCGGTTGAAGTTCGGCAGAAACAACTGCATGCCTCCACCGAAACTTTTCATCGCGATAAGATCATTCGATGTTTCCTCGTCGTCCTCACCCGCGTCCTTGGACGGTTTGTAGGCCACTGCCGGAATGGTGATGGTGCCGTCGGTGCCGAGAGTGATCTTGCTGTCTTCCGGTTTGATCGCGGCGGCGATCACTCCCTCGGCAACGGTAGGACCGCTGGCTTCTCCGAACTGCTCGCCCAATGCGGCGAGTGTGACGGCTTTGGAATCCTCGATGATCCGCCCTTGGGTCGCCAGGGCCACGGCGTTCCAGAACGCAGGGGCGGTTCGGTTCTCACGCTCACCGAGGGTCAATGGTTCTCCCATCACATGGCCGATCCAGTACGCACGTTTGACTTTGAGAAATTCCATTCCGCGTGCACGTGCCTGGGTGGTGGCAACGAAATTGAGGTCGGTGCCGTAGCGCGTGGTGGTCCGGCCTTGTCCCCAGCCCGGACCAAGCACCACCACCCAGCCCTCCGGGGTCCAGCGAGCGGACGCTCCGTGGCCGGTGCTGGGACGCGCGGTGGCAGGAATCCCGAAGGCCCGGCAGATGTAGCGTGCGAAGAAGGCGCGTCGGCCGCAGATCCCGCCATTCATGAGGATGTTCTGCATCCCGGCCAATTCCTTACGGTCATTTCCCACGTTGATCGATCCGTATTGGACATCGCTGTTGACCAGGTTCGCATAGCGCCAACCGTTGTTCTCGGTGTATATGTGGTCGGGCCGGAAGTTGCGCAGCATCTCGCGTCCCCATGCCAGCACTTCGTCCTTTTCCGGCGCGCAGACGACAAAACGCAGCTCCCAGACGCTGAGGATATCGAAGTTGGCATCCAGTTCGCCGGCTTCGTACGCCTTTTCAAAATGCAGGTAGCGTTTGATCGGATCGATGGGTTTTGAAGGATCGGTCTTGGGTGCATCGGTGTCTTCCTCATCCGCAGGTTGCTCTGCGGATCCACCGAACTCGAGACTCACGGCAAGCGCAAGACGCTGGAGCACTCCCTTTTCCGCCTTGGGGCTGGTTTTCCGGATCGCGCTGTAGATTTCCATGACCTTGCCGTAATTCGGCGGAGTCTTGTCCTTGCTGCCGTGCACCGGTATCGCCCCGTCGGCGACAGCGATCTGCAACATCAGCTTCTCGTCCGCAAGCAGGGCATCGATGAGTTTTTTCTGCTCCGGGCCCTTTGCTGCGAAATCCGAAAGCGCGGCTGGCGTGGCTTCGTTGAGGAGCGCACACTTCACCAACTTGGCATCGAGCCCGCTGTCGGATAGCAGCCCATCCAGGACGGAAATGTTTCTCACCGCTTCCACTCTGGCTTTCGGGTCCTTGGCCTCAACGATGCTTTTGCGCGCTGCCTCATTGAGGCTCGGCAATTTCGCGGTGATTTCCGCACGCAGCTGCTCGAGCATCTCAGCGTAGGACTCTTTGGCCCGAGCTTGGGATAAAGATAACAGGAGGGTGGCAATCGACAGTGTGGGAATGATCGGTCGGAATCGGGTTTTCATAATGGGTGGCGAGCAACCATCATTACTTCCCGAAACTTCCGTTTCTTGCTTGCCATATCACCGGCAGCCGCTTGGATTGAACGTGTTCATATGATCACTAAATTTTATTCGGCCGCTTTACGCGGCGTAGATGCGTTTGAGGTGGAAGTCGAGGTGAATGTCAGCGGTGCGGAGACGCCCAGCGTGATCATCGTAGGCTTGCCGGATGCCGCCGTGCGTGAAAGCTCACAGCGGGTCACCTCCGCCATCAAGGCCTCGGCACTGGCACTCGGACCGGGTATCAAAACGGTCAACCTCGCACCTGCGGATCTGAAAAAAGAAGGACCATCCTTTGATCTCCCGATCGCTCTCGCAATGATCGGTGCAAGCGAAGGGAAGGAAACGCTGCCCGATGATTTTTGCGTGGTCGGCGAGCTCGGGCTCGATGGTGCGGTGCGTGCCGTCAAAGGCGTGCTGTCCATCGCCCTCAAAGCCCGGTCCTGCGGGCGTAAATTTCTGATCGTTCCGGAAGCGAACGCCGCCGAGGCCGCGGTGATCCGTGGCATCAGCATCATTGCCGTCCGCAATCTTCGGCAGGCATGGGATTTCATCAGCGGGACCAAACGCATCCTGCCCTTCGAACTCGATCGCCGCGCATTTTTTGAAACCCAGCGCACTTACCACGTCGATTTTGAGGAAGTCAAAGGCCAACATCATGTCAAACGCGCCCTGGAAGTCGCCGCGGCCGGCGGACACAACTTGCTGATGGTCGGCCCACCTGGAACCGGGAAATCCATGCTCGCCAAGCGCATCCCCACCATCATGCCGGAAATGACGGAGGAAGATGCGATCGAAACCACCAAGATCCATTCCATCGCCGGCATGCTGGATTCGAAAAAAGGCTTTCTCAACACCCGTCCCTTCCGCACCCCACACCATACCATTTCCGATGCCGGACTCCTGGGCGGTGGAACCAACCCCGGCCCGGGTGAAGTTTCCCTCGCGCACCACGGCGTTCTGTTTCTTGACGAGCTTCCTGAATTTCGCAGATCAACCTTGGAGGTGATGCGACAGCCTTTGGAAGACGGCACGGTCACCATCAGTCGCGCCGCAGGATCTCTAACATTTCCAGCGCGTTTCATGCTGGTCGCTGCCATGAACCCTTGTCC
>JBEAZA010000069.1:0-49029 GCA_041170385.1 Verrucomicrobiota bacterium
TTTAATGTCTCTACGCTGTTATTTAGCCCGCTCATCTTGCTGTTGGGGCTTTACTTGCTGCGTTCAGGCTTGAAAGAGTTACGGAATGCTTCTTAGCTAAGGTTCCAAATTCTCATTGCGCGCCATGAAAAACAAACATGAGAGCAGATGCCGAGACAAAGCAAACCCTATCAGTCGCCCTGCTTGCATGCTGAACCGTGCCTTAAAACCCAACCCCGTGATCGCATTCCACCCTTCCACATCTCGGACGTTCGATAAATAGATCCTGAGATAGGACATCGGATTCCTCAGATTATCTCTGACATCCTGATCCTACAGCAATCAAAGGGCGAGTTGGCTGTGTAAGAGTCCCCAGATCCGAATCAAAATTTGAATGAGAATCGTGAATCTTAACTTGAAATCAACCCTGGCTATCTGGTGGTGAATGAAGATATTTAACGTTGAACAATAAACCAAGCATGAAGACATTCCTTGCGGTTATCTCAGTGATTCTGTTGGCCATTATCGGTTACTTCGTCTATGCGCTTGATCAGTGGTTAGGGATCGCCGCATTCACTCTGAACTACCTACTCTTCTGCGCAATCGCCGCAATGGCATACGGGGCGGCATGGTACCCGGTTCTGAGAGAGCGAACCCTCATTGTCGGATTGGCGGTGTTTACCATCCTCTCGGCAAACCTGCTTCTGCCTCCCCCTTCGGAGCGGATTCTACGTTCTGTGTTGCTGCAAATTCCTCCAGTCACTCCATCCGGCTCGGTTGAGGGAATCGTGTCAGAAGCTTACGACGGGAGCGGATACGCGCTTCCCCAGATTGACAGGGATGACAACAGGATCCACGTCTCACTTTTGTCACAGCGCTCCGGCAACTGCACCAGCCTCATTTTCAGGACAAGGGACGGCGTGGTGGTTAGCGGCGAATACATCGCAGACTAGAAGACAACCGACAATGATCTCGACCTACAACACGTTGAACCGCGCCTTTGAAATGATGTGTTCAAAATTAACTATGTAATTGAATCGTAAAAGGCATCTTTATGAGATGTGACCGCGCCGAGTTGGAATGAATAACGCAACTTCAACCCATGTCCTGTATCGAGCGAGCGCTCCCAGTCAGCCGCGCCTCATGCTTGGCATAGCCAAAAATCAATAATTCATGCTGAGGTTCTGCGCCATATTCAACATTCTTGCCGGAACGCTGGGAGTGCTGTTCTGCATTGGGTTCAGCATGCTTGCCATCGGATTAGGCGGCAGCGGCAGTTTTTCCTTGGGCAACTTTTTGGAACTTGTGCGGTTGGTTGGGCCAATTGGAATTGCGGGGATCCTCTATTGCTGGTCAGGTGTCGCTCTGTGGAGGTCTCTTCCTGACGTTCACAAGAAACCTTTGGTTTTAACAGGGTGTGCAATGGGCTTCTGCTTGGCTTATTGCATACAGCTTATTGTCATGTTGAATGGCCAATTCGGAGTCGAGGGGCGACACAGACAGGCTGGCGATCCGTTCGACGAAGAGATCGTCATGCTTGTATTCGTTCCGATTGCGGTGCTTTTGTTGATCGCAATCCAGTTTGTCTACCTACTTCGTAAACGAAGACGCGTAGCCCAAAAAGACGTCCCTTTGTAATTCTGATCGAAATAGCATGGATGAATTGGCATCGCGTAAGACCGACGCCAACAGAGTAATTTACGTCACTGCCAAAGGACGGCACCACGATCTACGTGTAGAGTCGAAACCTCTCCAGAACCTTTCCGTTCGTGGTCAAATATCGGGGGTGCATTTCCGCAGCCAAACAGGAGTGGGCCGGTAGGATATACACCGTCTTTCCAAGTTCAATTCGCTCGAAAACCTTAGGAGAGACCTTCAATTTCGATACCTCCTGGCAGCAGCTCACCATTTTGCCTTCTGACAGCGGCACGACTTCCCACCCATTTTCAGCTGGCAGCGCCAGTTGACCAAAGATGCGCTCGCCATCGATCATGATTGAGTCTTTGGAGAGGTGCACCGCACCGCCGTAGACGACGACTTTAAGATCATCCTCGTATTTGCCGATCACGGGACAGGCGGTGGCGACAGCGATGTCATCCGTCCGGCATGAGCCCACTTGGGATTGCACGAGATCATAGAAGACGAAATTTCCCGGACGCATTTCGTCCACCCCGTCAAAGTTCTCGGCCAGGCTGGCGGAAGGCGTGTCCCCCATGGATATCGGAGCCGTAATTCCGTTGTCGCCGAGCATCCGCTGCAACCCCAGCATTCGCGCCCGGCCTTCTTCGAATCGGGCGATCACTTCCTCGCGGCCGCGACAATCGTAGGTATGCCCGGAGTGCGTCAGCAAGCCGCCAAACTCGAGTCGGTCGGACTCACCGATAAGCCTAACAAGATCTAGCAACTCTTGCTCTTTGCTCCATTGGATGCCGACCCGGCCGTAACCGACGTCCACCTTAATCCACACCGACCGCTTCATCCGAATGTCACCGATTCCGGATAAAGCGTCATGGAGCTCGATGATAGTTTCTGCGGAATCAACCAACAGATTCAACCGCACTTGCGGATCAAAATCGCGAATCGCGTGGAGTTGGCCGTGATTGACTGGCACTGCCAGCGTGAGGTCCCGCCAGCCATGACCGGCAAAGTAGGCGGCCATGTCCAGTGATGATACGGTGGCGGCCGTAATGCCTGCGTCTCTGAACAATTCACCGATGGCCGCGCATTGATGGGTCTTGAAATGGGGGCGGACAAACACGCCTTTTTGCCGCAATCTGTCGACGACCCGGAAAATGTTGCGTTGAACCTTTGCAAGATCGACTGTCAGCTGCGGTCTCTCCATCAGCGATGCTCTGCGGTGATGATCTGGTCTATCTTTCTGTTTTAGATTCATGTCGGGCTCAGCCAGGGTCATTTTGGTAAAGTGATAACGGGTCGTCAACATTTGCCGGCACGGAGCGCCTCAATGAGGTATCTGAGTTCACCGGCGAGCCCCTCTTCGATATCGACCGTCTCCGCAAACTCCATGCAGATCGCTTCGCCGAATTTCTGGCGGAGACCATGGATGGCGATCTTGATGGCACCGTTGGTCATCCCGAGTTCGGCGGCGGCCTGCGATTGGGAAAGTCTCCCGCCATCGCCCATGAGCCAGGGTTTGAGGATTTCGAACTGCGAGACTTTGCCGGAAATTTCGAACGACTTTTTGACTGAATTCAGACCGGCGTCCAGTAGATCTCACAAAAATCACTGAGTGCCGCGCGGGCTTTGGGCGCGTCGCCCCGGGCCCGCATGAATATCGTCCCGCGCGTTGTGAAGAACACCGGTTCGTTTCGGGAAGAGTTTGGCTGATGCATGGGATGGCGGTGTCCGGGGTGTCGCTAAGCCCTGCGAGGTTCGGTTTCTTTACTCCAAGGCGACATTTACCTCGAGATACACAATACCGGTTATCCTCTCCTGCCCTTGGGAGAAACGGTTGGCGAGAGGAATCCGCTGGGTGCCGGCCGCATCCAGCATGAGCACGGCTTTCAGCGATTCGTCGAAACGGAGCTCGCGAAGGTCCATCTGGCTTTGGATTTGGCTGCGGTCCCGACCCGACGAGAAAACGACGGTCATCGCCTGTTTGGCGGTCTCGGATTCAACCCCGCCGTTGAGAAGCGTGCCGATTTCAAGGCTGGCATGGCTGGGTGAGCCGTCCAAGTTCGGGGTGGTCTCTCCGAGCGAATAAATCTTTCTGATGCCATTCTCGTCCTCAAGAAGCATGTCCATCGATGCCTTGAAGCCCGATTCCACAAGGAAGTTCATTTTGAGATCGGGTTGACCACCCCGCCACATGGCAGGTTCAGTGACGGAAACGGCCACTTGGGGTTCCGAATCGAAGACAGACATTGCGGAAATTTCCAAATCGCGGAGGGAATCTTCATCCGATCCGGAAAAAAACTGCCCTAGCACATTGAGTGAAACCACTGCAAGCACCATGGTCCCAATCGGAACAAGAACGGGGGCGGCAAGCCCCGGAAAGCGTTTCCCTCCTTGTTTGTCGGGAACTCCCCTAGCCCAGCGACGGAGACCGCGAACCAAGACGAATGCTGCGATGGCCAGCGCCAGACCGAGAACTGGTATCGCAATCATGAGCGCTACGGAGCCGGCGCTGGGATCCTGCGACGGTGAATCCTTTATCACTTTCATCAAGAAGGAGCTGAACGCAGAGAGGAGAAGTAGTGGCCAAATCACCGCGGAAAACACCGAAAGCCCGAGCCCTGCCAAA
Source organism: Verrucomicrobiota bacterium (assembly GCA_041170385.1). Taxonomy (GTDB): domain Bacteria; phylum Verrucomicrobiota; class Verrucomicrobiia; order Verrucomicrobiales; family Akkermansiaceae; genus Luteolibacter. The sequence continues at coordinate 4,244 of JBEAZA010000069.1, forward strand.
GCACCGCCGGATTTGCGGATCGCGCCGAGCGCGAAGCAGCCAAGAAGGAATCCGGTGATGGCACTCATGGCGCCAAGAATGATCATTAGGACAGACAGGGTTTTTCCCGCATCGTGCGTCAGGCCCAGATTGTGATATTCGCTTCCGATGTAGGATCCGCCGATGATGAGCACGAGGCTGAGTCCGGTGAGGATGGCACAGGCGAGGCTGAAGCGCGCGATTCCATGATTCTGGGAGGATGACGACGCGGGAGACTTGGCCCCGCCGAGGTTTTGCACCACGGCGCCCACCGAGGCCTGGACTTCCTCCGCCGTCTGCAATCGCGCCTCGCGCTCTTTTTCCAATGTCCGCTTCACGATCTCATCCATGCGCGTATCCATCGCCACTTTGGCCGAGGGTGCGGCGAAACGTCCGGCGGGGAGCTCGCCGGTGTTGGTGAGCGGAGCCGTCGCTGCATTTTCGAGATTGCAGGCAGGACACAAGCTGCCGGGGGCATCGACGGCGATGGGCGACTTGCAGGTCGGGCAGGTATTGGATGGGGTTGATGGTTTCATATTGCTTTCTTCCTGAACCGTACCAGTTACGGGGTTACAACGTTGAGCGATTTTTTCACCGCCCTTTCTCATTTCTTTGAGTTCAAACAGCAATCGCCGACTGTGATGCAGGAGGAGTATGGTGCGTGACTCATTATTGTTCAAGAAGAGACATGGCTATAATGGCTTAGCGTGCTGCCTCGCTTCATCCTTGATTGGTGATGCCGATTTGACAGAGGTGCGACTGATGGACAATACGCATACTCTCCTCCCCCTGCCTCCCGGTCTACCGGAGGGTAATCGGCGGTCGTGCGTCCTCACCATCCGCGACAGAATGCGGGATTTCATGAGGATTTCAGAAATCCGAGAGTATCGTCGGACGCCGCCATCCAACTTGTTGGGTGGCGGCCTTAGGTCTTTCTGGCAAGTGAGGGTTTGCCGCATGCACGGGGTTTCCGCTTTTTGAAACCCGAGCATCGACAAACCACGTCTGTTTTTTAGCTTTGGCCCATGTTTCACATTGTTTTGGTTGAGCCCGAAATTCCGCATAATGCGGGAGCGGCGGGAAGGTTGGCCGTGGCCACGGGATCCTGCTTGCATCTGATCAAACCTCTGGGGTTTTCACTGGAGGACAAACATGTGAGGCGTACGGGACTGGATTATTGGCAGGACGTGAAGTTGCATGTGTGGGAAAACATTGATGACTTCCTTCTGGCGATGGAGGGTAAACGCATGTGGTATTTATCGACCAAGGCCAGCCGATCTCCATGGGATGTGAGGTTTGCCGAGGGTGATTGTCTTGTTTTCGGGAGGGAAACCAAAGGTTTGCCCGAGGAAGTGGTGAACAGGGCAGGCGATACCGCACTCAGGATCCCGATGAGACCGGGTGGAACGAGAAGTCTGAACCTTTCCACAGCGGTGGCGATCGTGCTTTACGAAGCGGTCAGGCAACAGGCTCCGCAGTGGTCATCCAACAAAGCAGGTTGATCCCGGGCTCCGGCTTAGTGCCGCTCATTCGCATCTCAGCTTGTTCGGAGCGCGTTATTTCACCGCTTCCGGCAGCAGCGGCTGAGCGTGTGTTTCCGGCGCACTGGGTGAGGAGTCGCCTCTCACCGGGAATTGCTTGGACACACCGGGCGCGTGGTCTTTCATACCATGATCGCCGGGTGATGACGGTTGGGGTTCCTGATCGAGACGGTCATGCCATACATGCAACACCATGAAGATGCCGATGATTCCGCAGATTGAGATCCCCAAGGCGAGCTTGCCAAACTTGAACGGGGATCGTTCCGCTTGACCCGACGGAACCGCAGCATCTTGGGGGGCCTGTGGCGGCAGTTCGTTCGGCACATCCACACAGCCCGTCAGGGAATGCAGTTGTTGAAACGCTTCGGCAAGAGGCATGTGAGGGAATTGGCGGTAGCGTTTCAGCAATCCGCCCAACCCCATGCCCGCGTCATCCGCAACGTGTTCTGATCTCCAGCCGATCAATTCCTCAGCCATCTCGACAATGCCTGTCAGGTCTCTCGGGTGCTCCCCGATGCCCAGCCACTTGAAAGGACAGATTCTGAAGCTCACGGCCGGGTTCGTGTCCGGATTGCAAATGATGATGGAATCGGTTCCGGTAGCGATCCACACGGCCTCGTTTTCGAACACGTTGGATAAGATGATCGAGGTTTCCAGCGCCTGGTGCATCAGGTTGATGACCGAGGCGGGATCCATCAGATTGTCATTCAGCATGGTTGCGAGCGATTCTCCATCCAGCCATTCGGTGACGAGATAAGGCAGGCCATCGATCGGGTCGATATCTCCCAGGATGGTCCGGCGCAGCGTCGGATGATGGACTTCGGAGAGACGCTTGCAGGCACCTGCGAAGGATTTTCCTTCTTGCGGCTCGAGGCCAATCGCCCCCTCGTTGTCCTGCCCGAACGGGAAAAACCGACGCAATGCCACGGTCTGATCCGTCAGCATATCGTGCGCACGGAAGGTAATTCCCGAGGCGTTTTGGCAGGCGATTTCGTGAATCTCGAAGCGGGTCATGGGGCGAGATTGGGGTAGCCCGGGGACGGCTTCTGGAGGATGGGAACGTAGGTCATGGGGGGGAACTGCTCGGGTTGGTGAAAGTCCGGCACCGAACCGGAAAGTTCGGCTACGCTGAGGTATTGCCGGTCTGGGGTATTGCGTATCATGGTGACATTTGCTCCGGATTGGCTGCCGAAGTCGATTTCGAATTTGAGAAAATCGAGAGGGATGCGCATGGCTGCAATCGCGCGCGCCGGGTCTGTCGCATCGCCGAAAGGTTGGACGTGACGTTCAAAATCAGGTTGGTTGCTGCGGGGGCACCGCACCGATGAGAATGCGCAAGCCCACCATGCGCCATGACTTGCAAGGTTGAATTCCAGATAAGCTCCCGTGGTGGGGTTGGAGATGAAGAGCTCCGCGACGTCATATTTCCACAGCTCAGGCAAGAAAGTCAGGGGTTCCGCCTGTGGATGGGTGGCAGCGGGTTTGTTGAATATGCCGATGAACCAGAGGGAGTTGGGATCTTCAAGGAGGCTGAACATGCCGGGACGGTCCAAGGCGACTCGATACCAGTCGTGCAGGATGGCAAACAACGGGACGTCCAAGTTCCCCCAAGCGAGTTCGTCGTGTGATTTGAAAATATGCATCTGCTCGGTAAGGCGAAATTCAGTAAAGATTTCTCAATAGTTAACGAAGGCGAAATAGTCCGTAATCTTTTGTATTTTAAACATATTTTTATCGCTTTTGTGAATAACTTTTGGTTGCTTACCCACGGTTTTAGAAAAAATGTCTCGCAAATCATCAGGGTTTTATAGCGCAATCGAATACATCGGTCCGCGTCCCCAACGTCCGAAAAAAACAAATTTTTTTGGGGGTTGGGTCATTCTGGTGATCACTCTCCTTTCCACGGTGTATTTTGTGAAACCATGGATCGGTACCTTGCTGGCGGCACAGAATGGTCCATCCAAAAAAGAGAACAGGCTGGTTCTTGAAAAGCTGCAAACCAGTTCATCAGTCGCCGACCGTCTCGCGGCATCGGCACTGAAATATTCTAACAGCGGAGTGGAGTTCGAGTCCGGCTATGTCAAATTGCCATATCCGAACGGCGATTTTGACATAAGCAAAGGCACAGCCACCGATTTGGTGGTTCGTTGTCTGAGAGAAGTCGATGTCGATCTTCAGCAATTGATTCACGAAGACATGAGTCTGAATTTCAAAGTTTACCCCCAGCTGTGGCAGGCAACCAAAACCGACAGTAGCATTGACCATCGGCGGGTGCCGAATCTGATGCGATATTTCACCCGTCACGCGACTGTGTTGGAAAACAGCCGCAAGGCCGAAGATTATCTACCCGGAGATATCGTCGTTTGGGCATTATCCAATGCGGAGTTGCACATTGGCATTGTCGTTCCGAGTCCATCGGTAGGTTCCAAAACGCCATGGGTCGTCCATCATCCTGCCTATGACACCGTCAAATGGGAGAATGCCTTGTTTCATTACCAGGTTCTCGGTCATTTCCGATACCCTTTCAGCAAGAAACCATGAGAAGGGATTCTCCGGATTTTTGGTTGGAGAAGATGCGTTTGTGTGATCGGTTGGAAGCAGATCATTTCCATCATGTCCACCTGGCGTCCTTCGAGTAGCGAATCGTTTTGGAGACGCATACTGCCTGCGTGGCTGCATGCTCCGCTGTGGATATTATGCAAAGCGGTTCTCGTGCTCATGATCATGGTTGCGGGGATCGGATTCCATTACTATCTCAAGGCGGCGAGGTTTGATATCGAGCAGGTCGCCACGCTACCGAGAGCGAATGTTTTCTATGACCGTGAGGGAAACACGATGGAGTTGCCGGATACGGGAAGTCGGAAAACCGTGGTCCGTTCCGAGATCCCCGGTGACTTTGTCAACGCCTTGATGGCGCGAGAGGATGCGCGGTTTTATCAGCACGGAGGAGTGGATTTCCGCGGCCTTGCCAGAGCCGCGGTGCGGAATCTGAGAGATAAGAATTTCACTCAGGGAGCGTCGACCATATCGATGCAATTGGCGCGCAATGTTTATGAAATGAGGGAGAAGTCACTCAACCGCAAGGCAGTGGAAATCGCACTCACCATGAGGATGGAGAGCCGTTATACGAAAGATGAGATCCTGACGAGTTATCTCAACCGGATTTATTTCGGATCCGGATCTTACGGGATCGCCGAGGCGGCCGACATCTATTTCGGCAAAAAGCCGCAGAACCTTCATCCGGGTGAGTGTGCCATGTTGGCGGGGATTATCAGGGGGCCGCATATCTTCTCGCCGTTGAGAAATTTTCCAGCGGCAATCGAGCAGAGGAACCAAACGCTGGCCAGAATGGTGGAGGCGGGTTTTTTGACCCCTGCCCGCGCGCAAGAAATTCAAGCCATGAAGATCGTTCTCAACGAGCAGTCAAAAGACGGAGGCGTGCAGAGGTCCTATGTGTTGCAGATGGTGAAACGCGAACTGGAGTCGATCATGGAAAAAGAGAATATTCTGATGAACGGGCTTAAAGTTCATACGACTCTGGATCTCGGCTGGCAGACAAGATTGGAAGCGCAGCTCAATACCGCGGTGCGCGGGTTGGAGAACGAAAAGCATTGGTCGCACCCAACGCATTCCGGGCATGCGGTCGGAGATGAACTGGGGTATCTCCAGTATGCCGCAGTCACCGCCGAGACCAAAAGTGGTGCGATTTTGGCATGGATCGGGGGTAGGGATTTTTCGCATTCCACCTATGACCGGACGCGCGCCAAACGGGACTTGGGAGCTGCGTTCGAACCGTTTGTGGCGGCCGCCGCAGCGGAGAGGGGAAAGTTGGTCATGCCGGGTCGGCCGATGCAGACGGGACGGCAGATCGGTGTTGCGGAGGTACAGCGGCTTGCGAAACGGTGCGGGATATCCGGCCCCTTTGTTGATTCTGAGGATTTGCTAAGGGGGGCCGTTTCCGCCACGCCGTTGGAGATGTCAGTCGGTCTGGCAACTCTCGGAAACAAGGGAAAAAAACCTGATCCCTATTTCATCAGCAGGATCACGGATCATGAGGGTCGGACCATCTATCAGGCCAAACCGACGGGCCGGCAGGCGTTGTCAAAGTCGGCCGCGGAGGAGGCCCAGTCCGTGTTGACTCCGTCATCAGGTGCCAAAACCTTCATCGGCGCCACCGGCTCGGAACGTGATGCGTGGGTCTTGAGGTTGGGCCCGAGCGGATCCACCGCGATCTGGATCGGCTTTGACCGACCCAAGCAAATTGCACCGGAGCAAAGGGTCAAAGCCTTGCTCGGGGAATTTGTCAAACGCTTGGACAATTGAACGTCACAGGGGACCCGGCTTGGGTTGCGAGGCGGGCGCCGGGAAGGCTGCTTGGATTCTGAGGCTACAACTCCGGCATGAGTGCGCCGTATCCGCCGGAAAAACGATGGCTTGGAAACGATCGATTTGGTGTCTCGCGTTTCAGGTTTGCCGGGGAGCGGTGTTGTCGGGAAGACCAGCACCTCACACGTTTGGCACATGGTTTTTTCAGGCTCCGCCACGGTCCTTGAAGCCGGTCCGCTACCGCGTGCGTATCCGATCCGTTCGGCTAACATCTCACGGGCGTAGTGGCGGGATTTAGGCAAAATGCTCTATTGACGGGGAACAGCGAGACGGGCATGGGTAAGTGCATGGTTGCGGTCATCAGAAAATCATTCGGTTGTCTTTGGTTTGCGACGTCGCTCTGTGCCCAGGATTTGGATTCGAAGGATGTGCCAAGGGAAGTGGTTGAATCCGCCGGGAAGGCCGTCGAGTTGCTTGGCAAGGAGGTAGTTGCGGGCAAGTATCAAGCCGCGATCGATCAAATGTATCCCCAATGGAAAGAGCGCACGGCAAAACGTTTGGGAGGAATGGAAAAACTGGAAGGTCAGCTCAGGGATGTTGCCAGCGAAATGCGGAGGCGTGGAATCACGATCACCGACTTCAGGCCGCAAGGCGAGCCGCAAGCGTTTCAAGTTTATCCGGGCAAACAAATCGAAACGATCGGTGGCAGGGAAGTCGAATCCATGCGTTTCACCAAGTGGTTGGTGTTGGTGCCGACTGTTACACGTTTCAGGATGCTGTTGGAGGGGGATCCGGTTCCCGTGAACATCGAAAGCACCGGATTCCAGGTGGCGATCGCTGACAAGGGGAAGAACGAATGGTTTTTCATCGATGGTTCCGGGATCGCTGTCAGTGATCTGAGAGGATTGTTCATCACCCTGCCAGAGAATTTGCAACTCCCCCCCATCGAGAAAAAACAGATCAAGTAAACAAGTTTCATGTCCAAATCAGAGAAAAAACAAAAAACAGGCAGCAGCCAGAGAGCGCTTTACCAACGGATGATTCAATTGTGGAATCGCGCCCAGAGCGATCTCTGTGAAGTTCGCGGTTCATCCATCCACGGCAGGGGGGTTTACGCAACGCGTGATATCGCGAAGGATGAAAAAATCATCGAGTATGTCGGTGAGATCATCTCGAAGGAGGAGAGCTCGAAGCGAGGTTCCGAGCAACACGAGCGCTCCATCCATCATGGGGATGCGGCGGTTTTCATTTTCAATCTCAGCGAAAAATGGGATCTCGATGGCAATGTGCCATGGAATACCGCGCGCTTGATCAACCATTCCTGTGAGCCGAATTGCGAGGCATGGATGAAAGGAAAGCGAATTTTCATCCATGCGATTCGAGATATCAAGGCAGGTGAGGAACTGTCCTTTGACTACGGTTTTGATGTGGAATGTTATGAGGATCATCCTTGTTTGTGCGGACGTGATTCCTGCGTGGGATACATCGTCAGTCGCGAACAATGGGATATCCTCGAACAAAAACTCGGAAGTGTCCGTTATGCAGAGAAAGTGAGTTGAACCGGTGGGCCTGATTGCCAAGGAAACGATTGAGCATGTGCTGGCGGCGACGGATATCGTCGACCTCATCGGTTCCTATATCCCTTTGAAAAAGGCAGGCACGGGTTACAAGGCGAACTGCCCGTTTCATCACGAGAAAACCCCGTCCTTCAACGTCAGTCCGGCCAGGCAGTTTTATCATTGCTTCGGTTGCGGCAAGAGCGGCAACGCGATCGGTTTTGTCATGGATCACGAGGGTCTGGTTTTCATGGATGCCCTGAAAAAACTTGCCGCCAAGGCTGGGGTGCATCTTGAAGAGCAGGCGGACGATCCGCAGATGCGTGCGGCGAGGAGATCGCGAGGCCGTCTGTTGGATTTGCATCGCGAGGCCTCCGCCTATTTCCATGAGTTGCTTAAAAAGGATCCGAAATGCCAGCACGCCCGGGATTATCTCAGGAGCCGTGGTTTCGGGAAGGAAATGGCCGGGCGCTGGGAGATCGGTTGGATGCCGGAAAATCCCGCGCAGTTTCTCGATTGGGTGAGGCAAAACCATTACACGGGCAAAGAACTTGTCGCGGCCGGACTTGCCGGATTGAAAGATGAGAGCAGGCCGAACGCCGGGTTGTACGTGCGCTTCCGCGACCGCCTGATGTTTCCCATCCGCAACGAAGCAGGTGACGTGATCGCTTTCAGCGCGAGACAGTTGCGCGAGGATCCGAACACGGGAAAATACATCAATTCGCCCGAGACGGATATTTTCAAAAAATCCAATGTGATGTTTGCCTTGGATCGGGCCAAGAAATCCATTCTCAAGCAAAAGACCGCGATCATTTGCGAGGGTCAGATCGATGTGATCGCGTGTCACGAGAACGGGATCGAAAACGCCATCGCTCCGTTGGGAACGGCTTGTACCTCACAACATGCGCGCATGCTCAAGCGATACGCGCCGTTGATTGTTTTGTGTTACGATGCGGATAACGCCGGCGTCAAAGCCTGCGAACGCGCGTTTCGTGAATTGGCTCCGGAGGGATTGACTGTCAAAGTGGCGGAACTGCCGGCGGGTGATGATCCCGATACCCATATCAGGGCCCACGGTGCGGACGCGTTCCGGGATCAAATTTCCCGTGCCGTGGATTTCTTCGATTTCAAAATATCCATGGCTCGCAAAACCGGGAAATTCAGCAGCGTGGAAGGCCGGACCGAGTTGACACGCGAGTGTACGGAATTGCTTGCCGTGATGGGTGACCACGCGGCGCGTGACCAGCAGGTCAATGTGGTGTCCTCCCTGCTTGGTGTGGGATCCTCAACGCTGCGGGAAAGCATCAGTCTTGCAGCGAAAAAAGCGAAAGCCCAGGCGGGCAGGGCGACGCGCCGTGATCCTGCCGGAGCACCCGATCAGCCCTCCGAGATGGAAATTCCGATAGACCGGACGGTTGCTTATCTGTGCAAGCTTGCGCTGCGTTCCGGCCCGGCCCAGCATTTCCTCAACGAACAGTTTGAAACCTTGCACGAGGCCAGGCGATGGGTGGAAGGCATCGGATTGTTAGATAAAATTCTGGTCGCATCACCGGATCCCGCTTCGAGCGCGTCCATCAACGCGTTCGTCTCGAGTTTGAACGCCGCAGAGCAGCGTGTGTTGCTGGATGACATGGGCAATGCAGAAATCTCCGGCAATCAGGGTCTCCAAGTGGCGGAACAGGCTCTAGGCATGTTGTCCTCCATCGTTTTGCAAAAACGCGATGCCGCCGTGAAAGCCGCACTGAACGAACCCGGGCTCCCTCCGGATCGGATGCTCGAACTTCTGGAGGAAGCCAAGGAGATTGCGAGCCTGTTGCGTTGGACCAGTCGCTCGATCTACGACGACGAACTTCCCGAGGAGACGAAAAAACCCGAGAAAAAACCTTGGGAGAAGTGGCGGAAGTGATCAATCCAGCAAGCTGCTGCGCGTGAAGAGCGGCACGACGTGGATACCCCTCGCCTCGATGGCTTCGCGGCCGCCTTCCTCGCGGTCGACCAAGACGATGGCAAATTTGACATGTCCGCCCTCGCGTTCGATGGCGTCGATCGCTTTCAAGGTTGATCCGCCCGTTGTGATGACATCATCGACCACGACCACGTTCTGTCCGGCAGCGAAGTTTCCTTCGATTTGTTTGCCGGCACCGTGGCCCTTCGGTTCCTTGCGAACGGTGAACACTTGCAGGGCTTCTTCGGGGTGATGACGGGCGGAGGCCATGCCGATGGCCAGGGAAATCGGATCCGCCCCAAGGGTCATGCCGCCGATGGCATGGATGGAGAGCTTTTCCGAATGAATTTTTGAGCGAACCGCATGCCAACCGAGCTCGCCGATCATCGCGGCTCCGAAGGGGTCGAGCGCCGTGACACGGCAATCGATATAGAGATCCGATTGTTTGCCGGACGCCAGTGTGAACGTTCCGGTGCGTACGGATTTCCTGAGCAAAAGGGCTTTGAGGTCGGCTGTGGTCTGGAGCATGTCGGGAAATTTGGGGTTTAACGGGAAAGATTCAATCGCGAATCTGAAGAAAAAATACCCAACAACCCATCTTTTCCGCATCTCCAGCTTGCCACGGTTGATGTGTCGCTTAGGCTGGTGACCGAAAAGCACATGAAAATCTGGTTGGACGGCAAGTTAGTAGAGGAGCAAGAGGCGAAAATTTCGGTATTCGACCACGGCCTGTTATATGGGGATGGCGTTTTCGAAGGAATCCGTTTTTACAACGGACGCGTCTTTCGTCTGGAAGAACACGTCAGGCGCCTCTTCGATTCGGCAAAGGCGATTCTTCTGGAGATTCCCTGGACCCAGCAGGAGGTCTGCGCATTCACCTGTGAAACCGCCGCTGCGAATGGTCTGAAAGACGGATACATCCGTCTGGTCGTTACCCGCGGCCAAGGAGGATTGGGGTTGAATCCCTATCTCTGCCCAAAAGCATCGATGTTCATCATCGCCGCAACCATCCAGCTCTATCCGGCAGAGCATTATGAAAAAGGCCTTGCGCTGATTACCTGTGCCACGCGCCGTCCCGCACCCGCTGCGTTGATGCCTCAGGTCAAAAGCCTCAACTATCTGAATAACGTCATGGCCAAGGTCGAGGCAATCCAGGGCGGCGCTTTGGAAGCGGTGATGCTGAACGAGCAGGGCTATGTGGCTGAATGCACCGGAGACAATTTGTTTATCATCAAGCACGGTGAACTGATCACGCCGCTGATTTCCGATGGCGCGCTTGACGGGATCACCCGCTCGGTCATTCTGGAGATCGCTCGCAAGCTTGAGATCAAGGTCGTCGAGCGCTCGATCACCCGTTACGATATCTTCGTGGCGGACGAATGTTTCCTCACCGGAACGGCTGCGGAGGTGATTCCGGCGGTTTCTCTCGACAGACGGGTGATTGGCGATGGGAAGCCCGGCCCGTTGACGAAAAAGATCCTTGCCGAGTTCCAAGCGCTTGCCAATTGCACCGGAACTCCCATTGGATGATCGCTAGTTTCATTGACGATGAAGTGCCATTACTGCGAAAACAAAGCCACGGTGTTCCTCACCCAGCTCGCGGAAGGACAGATGAAAAAAGTCTGTCTTTGCGAGAACTGCGCCAAAGATCGCGGGGTTACCGATCCAACCGGTTTTTCCATGGCGGATGCGTTGTTGGGGGATTTCCAGAAAGTGATCGGAAATGCGGCGGTGTTTGAAGGTGTTGTGAAGCCCGGTGGCTTATCAAAACACTGTCCCGAGTGTGGCTTCTCGATGGAGGATTTCCAAAAAGTCCGCCGCTTCGGGTGCGCCAACTGCTACCACATCTTTTCCAGTGAACTGGCACCGATGTTGCGGGGCATGCACAAGGGATTTCATCACATCGGCAAAGTGCCGGCGGGCTTGATGGAAAACCAGATCCGCGTTCAGCGCACTCAGGAATTGCAGGCCAAGCTGGATCAGGCCATCGCCTCGGAAAGCTACGAGGAAGCCGCACGCATCCGGGATGAGATTTCCAAGCTTAACCAGCAGGAGGTGGGCCGATGATGCGCTTCACGACATTGATCAAACATCCGGCAGACTGGATGATCGGATCCGATGAAGCGCACAGCGCGGTCATTACCTCGCGCATCCGCCTCGCCAGAAACCTGCGCGGCCATCCGTTTCCGGGTTGGGCAAAAAAATCTGAGCGTGCAGCGATTCTCCAAGTTCTGCGACCCGCTGTCGAAGATCTTGCTCCCATGAAAGACGGGTTCTCGCACGAACTGGGCGAGCTCACTTCCCTGCAAAAGCAGGTCCTCGTCGAACGGCATCTGATTTCCCGCGAGCATGCTGCCCGGACCGACGGTTCGGGAGCGGTGATCGAACGCCGCCAGAGCTTTTCCTTCATGCTCAATGAAGAGGATCACCTGCGGATGCAGTCGATCCGGCCGGGACTGAAACTCACCGAGGCCTACCGAGCTCTCAACGATCTCGATACCGAACTGGAACAAAAACTCGAATACGCGTTTGATCCAAACCTCGGCTATCTCACCACCTGCCCCACCAATCTTGGCACCGGCATGCGGGCTTCGGCCATGCTGCACCTGCCGGCATTGGTGCTGAGCGACCAGATCGGACAAGTCCTGCAGGCGGTGAATAAAATTGGTCTGGCTGTCCGCGGATTGTATGGTGAGGGAACCGAATCGCTCGGAAACCTTTACCAGATCTCCAACCAATCCACGCTCGGTGAGAGCGAGGAATACATCATCAGTCGTCTGGAGCGGGTCATTTCCCAGGTCGCTACCCATGAACAAAACGCTCGTGAAAAACTCATGGAAGATGATCCTGATATGGTCGCCGACAAGATCGGACGTGCATACGGGGTGTTGCGGCATGCGTATCTGATCGACTCCAAGGAGGCTCTGACCCACCTTTCGCTACTGCGTCTGGGCGGAAATCTCGGTTTTTTTGAGAAAAACACCGTGAATCTCTGTGATTCCCTGCTGATGGACATCCAGCAGGCCCATCTGCAGCTGCACGCCGGAATGAAGCTCTCACCCGAGCACCGCGATCTGATCCGAGCAGAAATTTTACGCTCTCGTTTGCAATCTTTGAATTCACCGGATAGTTTTTCATCAAATCATCAAACCGACCGTCCTGAAGATGGCGGCAACCCAGAAGAATCATGAATAATTTCACTCCCAGAGCACAACAGGTCCTGGCCTTGGCAAGGAAAGAAGCGGACCGGTTCAATCACGCGTATGTGGGAACCGAGCATTTGCTTCTGGGTCTGATCAAATTGGGACAGGGAGTTGCGGTGAACGTTCTCGAGCGCATGGGCCTCGAGCTCGACAGCGTACGCATGGAGGTGGAAAAGGAGGTGGGATCCGGCCCGCCTCAGAAAAGCCCCGGCAACATCCCTTACACTCCACGGGTGAAAAAAGTCCTGGCACTGGCAAACAAGGAAGCCAAGTCCCTCAATCATTCGTATGTCGGCACCGAACACCTTTTGCTGGGTCTGTTGCGCGAAGGAGAAGGAGTGGCCGCCCGTGTGCTGAAACGCCTCGATGTTGATATCCAGCGCACCCGAAACGAGGTGCTCGCGGAAATCGATCCGAATTTCTCACCGGATGACATGGACGATGACGACGATGAGGATGAAGACGACATGGGTGTCTTCGAAGACGAGACGGAACAACACGCTGAGGCAGGGCCACAGGAATCCGGCGATTCGAAAACCAAGACTCCCGCGCTCAAGGCATTCGGTCGCGATCTGACCAAGATGGCGCAGGATGGCGAACTCGATCCTGTGATTGGCCGTAGCGACGAAATCGAACGGGTGATCCAGATTCTCTGCCGCCGGACGAAGAACAATCCGGTGCTCATCGGTGAGGCCGGCGTGGGCAAAACCGCGATTGTTGAGGGGCTTGCGCAGGAAATCGTCACCGGAAACGTTCCGGAACTCTTGCGGGACAAGAGGGTCATTACGCTCGATCTGGCGCTTATGGTGGCTGGCACCAAATACCGCGGACAGTTTGAGGAACGCATCAAGGCGGTGATGGATGAGATCCGCAAGGTGAAAAACGTCATTCTTTTCATCGATGAACTACATACGATCGTAGGTGCCGGTTCCGCTGAGGGTGCGATGGATGCCTCCAACATCATCAAGCCGGCCCTGAGCAGATCCGAACTTCAGTGTGTCGGCGCGACCACGTTGAACGAATATCGCAAATACATCGAAAAGGATTCCGCGCTTGAACGCCGTTTCCAACAGGTGAAGGTGGATGAGCCATCGGTTGAGGATGCGATCCTGATTCTCCACGGATTGCGTGAAAAATACGAGTCCCACCACAAGGCGAGATACACTTCCGAAGCGATCGAGGCTGCGGTCAAACTCACTTCCCGTTACCTCACCGCCCGATATTTGCCGGACAAGGCCATCGATGTTCTGGATGAGGCAGGCGCGCGCGCGAGAATCGGCACGCTCACGCGTCCCGCATCGATCAAGAAGGCGGAGGAAAAGATTGATGAGATCAACAAGCTCAAGATTGCGGCAATCGCCGAGCAGGATTTCGAAAAAGCGGCTGCGCTCCGTGATGATGAGAAAAATGCCAAAAAAACCCTCGAGGAAACTCTCAGGGAATGGCGCGCCTCCTCCGAAGAAAAGGTGGTCACCGTGACCGATGAGGACATCATGGCAGTGGTTTCCAAGTGGACGGGCGTTCCGTTGCAACGCATGGAGCGGAAGGAAACCGAGAAGCTTCTCAAGATGGAGGAAGAACTCAAGGGGCGGGTCATCGGCCAGGATGAGGCGGTGATTGCGATTTCCAAAGCGCTGCGCCGTTCGCGTGCGGATCTGAAGGATCCCAAGCGCCCGATCGGCTCCTTCCTTTTCCTCGGACCCACCGGTGTGGGGAAAACCTACCTTGCAAGGAATCTTGCCGATTTCATGTTCGGGGACAAGGAAGCGCTGATCCAGATCGACATGTCGGAATACATGGAGAAGTTCACCGCTTCCCGCCTCATCGGGTCGCCTCCGGGATATGTCGGCTACGAGGAAGGTGGCCAGCTTTCCGAGGCGGTCAGACGCCGCCCCTACTCGGTGGTTCTGTTCGACGAAATCGAGAAAGCTCACCCGGATGTGATGAACCTGTTGCTGCAGATTCTGGAGGATGGAACGGTTACCGATTCGCTCGGACGCAAGATTGATTTCCGAAACACGATCATCATCATGACTTCGAACGTCGGTGCGTCGACCATCAAGCGGCAGACCTCACTCGGATTCGGCGCGATGAATGCGGATGAATCCGATTTCGAGGGCATGAAGGAGAAGATCCTCGAGGAATCCAAACGTTATTTCAAACCGGAGTTCCTCAACCGGCTGGATGATCTGGTCGTTTTCCACATGCTGGAGAAAGCGGATCTCAACCAGATCGTCGATCTGGAGGTGTCCAAGTTGCTCGCACGCCTGAAAGAAAAGGACATCGCCGTGAGTCTGACTGCCGAAGCCATCGAGCTTCTCAGCGAAAAAGGGTTCGATCCGAATTACGGTGCCCGGCCGATGCGTCGTGCGGTTGAGCGCTATCTCGAGGATCCGCTGGCCGAGGCCCTGCTGCGTGGCACGGTCAAGACGGGTGACAAAGTCAAGGTGCGCCGCAAGGAAGGCAGCGATGAGCTCATCTTTGACACTTCGGGACCGGGTGGTGGTTCGGGGCGTGGAAGCAAAAAAGCCAAAGCCAAGTAATCATGCAGGGCCACCGTTTCACCGCGAATGCGGATTATGAGGAAAATCACAGTCAGGCGATTCGGCTCGAACCCGGACAAGAAGTCACCAGTGGCCCTGAAGATCGGGCATGGCCAGGATGGATTTGGGCCGGAGATGCCGCCGGGCGAAGCGGTTACGTGCCTGCCGAGTATCTTGAACCTCTGGGAGAAGATCGATGGGCGGCGACCCATGCCTTTGATCCGACCGTGCTCAAAATCAGACGGGGAGACGAACTCACTTCCCTACGGCAGATTCACGGATGGCATTGGTGCGAAAATGCAACGGGTGAGCAGGGCTGGGTTGCGGGTTATCTGCTCCGGCCGCTGGCCGAATGATCGCCGCAGTCAGCCAGATCATACGATATGGGAGGAGTGCGGCGATGCTCCGCATCCGCATGCGGAGCGTTCGGAGATCAGAGACCGAAGGCACGCGCGTCACGATCCGTTCAGATCGGTATTCCGGTTCTTGGTTCCGGTTGTGTGGAAAAAGCGCCGCTTCGGATCGAATTCAGGGTCAACGGGTTATTGGATCGGCTCGAGGGCTTTTACGGGAACCGCTGCTTCGTAAAGGGTTTGGAGAAGATCCGTCTCGCAGGGAATGCGTGCGAGGGGGGCTTGATGACGGATGGCGGCGTCCTTCCAGAGTTTGAAATGATGTTGGTAGGATTCCCGATAGCGCCGGAGCGTCGCTGGCTCGATGCGGTGGGGATGGCGTGTGTTGAGCTCCGGATCGATAAAATCATAGTTGCCCGACCAATCAGGATCGGCCTCCGATCGGGTGAAGGGACTGAAGATGACAGGCGTGCCTTGTTGTTGCGAGAGCATGCGCAAGAACGGAACGGGATCGGTTTGGAACAGAAGATCGGAAATCAGGACGCGAAGGGCGTGGGGACGAAGGGGGATGCGTTGCAGATCGGGAGGATTCGATGGGTGCGCCGGTTTCAGTTGTTCGAGGGACTTTGTCCATTGATCGGTATGCATCAGCATGGGATCGATCGTGGTTTGAGCGTCACCGCTTGCCGCGTGGATGCGTACGGAAGCTCCTTCTTTGAGTGAGGAAGTCGTCAGAAAAGCGAGCAACTCTTCACTGCGTTTTTTCTTTTCTGGGGACACAAACATCGACGCTGATGCATCGAACACGATATCCACCACCGGCCGTATTTCCTCACGGAAAAGCTTCATGGTGACCTGTCCGGTTCTGGCGTATGCCTGCCAGTTGATATGACGCGGATCGTCACCGGGTGAGTAGGAACGATGGTCTTGGAAATCCATGGAGGCACCGGTTCCGGAGCCGGCGAATTCACCCGCGGCTCCGCGCCAGACTTTGTTTCGGAAGGGAAGGCGGAGCATGGTGGGGTTCGGCGCTGTTCTTGGTTCGTGGTTTCTGGTTCTTGGTTCGTGCTTCGCTCTCTGCAGATTCATAACCAAGAACCAGGAACGAAGCACCAGGAACATCATCCTTCCTATTTCGGGAGGATGGAGATTTGATGGAGGTTCGTTTTGGGAAAGTATTTTTTGGCCAGCGCATTGATTTCGCTGAGGGTGATGGAGCGGTAATCGGCATCCCGCTGTCGGGCGAGCTCGAGACGGTGCGGTTCGCTTTGCGACTGTGCCAGAACCATGGCGAGCCAGTAGGAGTTGTCTCGCAAGGATTTTTCGAGCGAGGCGATGATGGGTGCGATGGACCGGTCAAGTTCATCCTGGCTGGCGCCTTTTTCAGCGAGTTCGCTTGCGATCGTGGACATCGTCTCGATCAGCAGAGAAATGTCCTCCGGTTTGCCTACCGATTGACCGATCATGTATCCGAACCGATCGAGCGCGTCCGAACCCGTCACACCCGCGTTGGGTGAATAGGAGGCACCGAGTTTTTCCCGAATTTCCTCGCGCAACCGGTCGCCGAAGATATCCGAGAGGACGTTCAGCCTGCGGTGCTCCGGCAGGTTGTTTCTCAGTCCGTCGGTCTTCCAGAGTGTGGTGGCGATCGCTTGCGGGATCTTGGAATCGTATGTGAATGTTTTTTCATCAGGCGGTGCGGGGAACATCACCGTACGTTTGTGGATGGTGTCATCAGCCGGTTCCGGGGTACGCGCGGGCAATGTGCCAAATGTCCTGAGGATGTCATCCGTGATGGTTTGGGGATCGAAATCCCCAACGATGGAGATTTCCATGTAGCCCTCGGCCAATTCTGGCGAGAGCCAGTTCGCCACATCCTCAATGGTGTAGTTCGACAACTGGGTCTGGCTGGGCATGCCGTAGCGCGAGTCGTTACCATACAACCATGATTGCAGTTCCTGGGAGGGGCCAGCAGGCGTGTGTTTGAGATTCTGGAAAAGAACGGGAATGTTTTTCTGGAACTGCCAGAGACCTTCAGGGCGGTAACCCGGCTCGGTGATTGAGGCGACCATCAGTTGAAGTTGCAAGAGCTGGTCATCCGGTGTGGTTGAGCCGGAGAGGATGAAGGCGTCCTCCGCCACGCTCAGGGATGATGACACGTTGCAACCGGCAAAGATTTCCTCGAGTTCGTCATTCGAGTGTTTGGCAAGTCCGCCTCCGTTGAAGACTGCGGCTGCGACGGCATCAAGCATGGGTTTGTCTGCCGGTTGCGAAAGCTGGCCGGAACCGATCCGTGCGAGGATCTGAATTCGGTTTTTTTCGAATTCGGTACGTTTCAGATTGATCCGAATATGGTTCGACATGGTGAAGTGGGTGATCCCAAGATCATCGGTTGAATGCGTTTTTTCGATTTCACCCGGATTTCCGAAGTCGGTGTAGGCGAAGGGAGTGATGATGCGCTCGGACGGAGGGGTGACCGCGGTCTCGGCGGATTTCAGGTAGATTGTGGAAAGCACCTGCTTGGTGTCCTCGTTCGCTTGTTTGGTGGTCAGGATCAGGTGATGGCCGGGAGCTTTCCAGAATTTGATGAATTCACGGTGGAGCAATGCCGGGCTGATTGAGACGAGCGCCTCGTTGAGAATCTCCAGACTGACCTCGGGGGTATTGAAGACGGCATGGTCGCCGATGGAGCGGATGATGGAGGTGGCCAGTGATTCGGACTTGCGTGAGTCCTTGCGTTTGATGGCTTCTTGGTAACGGTTCGTCAGGTTGGCTTTTGCTTCGTTCAATTCGGCATCCGTGAAACCGTGTTCGAGCGCGCGCCGGAATTCCTGTTCCAAGACCGCGGTGGCTTCCTGCCAGCGGTCATCGGCAACCGTGACGGCAACCGAGCCAAGTTCGAGATGATTGAAAAGATGATCCTTTGAGGCACCACCGCCGGCGATGGGCGAGTTTTCGGTTTTGGCGAGTCGCTCGAAGCGGCGCCCGAGAATGAAATTGGCGATGACCATGGGGTATTCCGCCAACCGCGAGGCCTTAGTGTCCGGGACCCGCTCGTAGGGGCGGACAAGGAGTAGCGAAACTTCGGTGGAATCGAGTTCGGTATCGTTGAACACATGTGGAATCAGGCCTTGCGGAGGAGTGACCGAGCCGAGTTCGGGTTCCGATCCGGGGTTTTCCGGATTCTTCATGGAGCCGAAGGTGGATTTGATACGCTCCTCGATCTTGCCCGGATCGACGTCACCGACGACAATGAAGGTCATCTTGTTGGGAATGTAGTAACGTTGATAAAGATCGACGAAGCGATCTCGCGGCGCGGTTTTGATGACTTCTTCTTTGCCGATGGGAAAGCGTTTCGAGATGAGGGAGTGCGGGAGAAGGGCCTCGAATTGTTGTTCTTGGATCCGATAGCCAACGGAATCGCGCGAGCGTTTTTCCGAGAGGATGACCCCGCGCTCATCATCGATTTCTTTTTCCGATAGCAGGGCGCCATCGCCGAAATCGCGCATGATCCCGAAGGTGAGATCAAGGGTGTCCGGTTTCAGATCCGGGAGATCCAGCATGTAAACCGTTTCATCAAAAGAGGTGTAGGCATTGACATGAGCGCCGAAAGCGATCCCTCGGGATTGCATTTCACGGATGAGTTGGTTGGCATTTTTATGATGTTTGGTGCCATTGAAAACCATGTGCTCGAGAAAGTGAGCAAGACCTTGTTGATCTTCCGCTTCCATGAGTGAGCCGACATCGATGTGGAGCCGGATCGATAAGCGGTCAGGTGGTTCCGCGTTCGGAAGAATCATGTAGCGCATGCCGTTTTCGAGCGTGCCTAAGACGGCTTTGGGATCGGCCGGGATATCGGACTTGACGGACGGCCAATCGACAGGAGTGAGTGTTGTGGTAACAGGCTTGGAAGCGGGTTCCGGGTGATCCCTGAGCGAGAGAAAGACTGCCAAACCGGCGATGAAGAGGGTCAAAATCAGGGGTGTGCTACTGCGCATGGCCGGAGAATCGCTGGTTACCGGGAAAATTCAAATTTCAAATTTCACAATTTGGGGCAGTCCGGCCGGAGGTGCCCATCGTGGGGCAAAGCATCTCAAACGCCTCAGGAGGATATCCCTCGGTATGGTCTTCCCGCTCGGAAATGACCATTTTCACTCCGAGAGGAAAGGTGCGTTGCGTTAGGGCTCGGAATCGGTTTGGATCGTCCCATGACCCTGGAGATTTCAACCCCGGCTTTGTTGTTTCCGGCGATCAGTTTGTTATTCTTGTCCTACACGAACCGATTTTTGCATCTTTCCGCGCTGATTCGGCATCTGCACAGCGACTGGTTGGAAAAAAAAGACAGCCTGCTGTTGCTGCAGATCCAGAACTTGCGCAAACGCTTGGTCTTGATTCGGGCGATGCAGTTTCTGGGGGCGCTGAGCCTGTTGCTATGCGTGCTTTCGATGGTCAGCGTCATGGGGGAACAAAAGTCGCTGGGGGTAATGGCGTTTTCGACCGCTTTGGGCTTGATGGGATTGTCACTTGCCTGCCTCGCCTGGGAGGTGTGGATCTCGGGCGGGGCGTTAAGAATCATGCTCTCGGCAATGGAAGATGGCAGGGCAGGGGAGTAGCATAATTTTCTGAAATACGGGCTTGCGGAGCGGCTTCGGGCTCTGTTGACTTTCGCATGGCAGAGATTTCTTTGGGATTGTCATTTGACGACGTGCTTCTGGTTCCGGCACTGAGCTCGGTCTTGCCGGGTGAAGC
Organism: Verrucomicrobiota bacterium; assembly: GCA_041170385.1. Classification (GTDB taxonomy): domain Bacteria; phylum Verrucomicrobiota; class Verrucomicrobiia; order Verrucomicrobiales; family Akkermansiaceae; genus Luteolibacter. The sequence continues at coordinate 24,478 of JBEAZA010000069.1, forward strand.
CGATCTCTCGACCGAGATTGCAGCGGGGATTTCCCTGAATCTGCCGGTTGTATCCGCGGCAATGGATACGGTTTCCGAACATGATCTGGCGATCGCGCTGGCACGTGAGGGCGGCATGGGAGTGATTCATCGAGCCTGTCCGATCGATGAGCAGGCAAATATGGTTTCCAAGGTCAAGCGCTCCGAAAGTGCGGTGATCAACAAGCCTTTTACGGTGAAAAGAACCGATACGGTCGAGAAAGTCCTCTCCATCATGGAGGCAAATGGCTTTTCGGGATTTCCGGTGGTGGATGAAAACGGGCGCTTGGAGGGCATGGTTACGGGGCGGGATGTGCGCTATCTGGACAGGCCCGACGCGTTGGTTGGAGAGGTGATGACTCCCAGGGACAAGGTGATCACGGGGCCGCCGAACACAAAAATCGAGGAAGCACGGAGGATTCTTTATCAGAACCGGATTGAAAAACTTCCCTTGGTTGACGGGCACAATCAATTGGTCGGACTGATCACGGGATCAGATATCGAAAAGCGCATCACCTTTACAAGCGCTGCCAAGGATTTGAACGGACAACTCCGCTGCGGTGCCGCGGTGGGTGTCGGGCCGGATGTGGAAGACAGGGCCGCAGCCCTGATCGCAGCTGGCGCGGACGCGCTTTTCATCGATGCCGCGACGGGACACACACGTCACGTCATGAACGTGATTGAGAAGCTTCGGTCGTTGGGTGATTTGCCCGTGGTTGCAGGAAACGTCGTGACCGAGCAGGGCGCGCGCGATCTGGTCGCGGCCGGAGCGAGCGCACTCAAAGTCGGCGTCGGGCCGGGCTCGATTTGTACCACGCGGGTCATCGCGGGCGTCGGCATGCCACAGTTTACGGCGATCCAAAACGTGGCCGGCTACTGCCGTGAGCGCGGTGTGAAGGTGATCGCAGACGGTGGAATCCGTTATTCCGGAGATGTCGTGAAAGCGATTGCTGCGGGTGCCGATCTGGTGATGCTGGGATCACTGCTTGCCGGCACGCGGGAAAGCCCCGGCCAGAGTGTGTTCTATCAGGGACGCCGCTTCAAAACCTATCGCGGCATGGGATCGCTGGGAGCGATGCGCAAAGGAGCGGGAGATCGATATGCCCAGAATAGCTCCGGAAAAATGGTCGCCGAGGGTGTTGAGGGTCGGGTCCCATACAAAGGTCCGCTGTCCGATGTGATTTTCCAACTCATGGGCGGATTGAAATCAGGTATGGGTTACGTCGGTGCGTCAACGCTGGCTGAACTGCGAGCGCGGGCCACATTCGTCCGTATCACGCCGGGTGGATTGAGAGAGAGTCACGTCCACGACATCGTGATGACGGAGGAGCCGACCAACTACCAGCCCTTGGGTTGATTTTTTTTCACGAACAGACTTTTGAAATTTCAGATATGCACGATAAAGGACATGTAGCGGTAATCGATTTTGGCTCACAGTATACGCAGTTGATTGTCAGGCGGGTGAGGGAGTTGGGATATTTCGCGATGCTGCATGCGTTGGAGGATTTTCCCCATATCGGTCAGCCGGGTGCGATCATTCTGTCGGGTGGCCCGCGCAGCACGAGTGAGCCGGATGCGCCTGATCTCGATTTTGAGGCGCTTCAGGCGTTCAATGTTCCGGTGCTCGGCGTGTGTTACGGCATGCAGCTGTTGAATTTGAAATTCGGCGGAACGATTGAGGCCAGCGATCGCCGCGAGTATGGCCCGGCGGAATTGTTTCCGACCAGCCGCACGGGAATTTATGAGGGATTGTCTGAAAAATCCCAAGTCTGGATGAGTCACTCGGATACGGTGAAAGTCATTCCTGCATGCGCGCAGATCCTGGCAACCAACCAACACAAGACGCCTGTGTCCCTGAAATGGAACGATCATTTTTACGGAATCCAGTTTCACCCGGAAGTGACCCATAGCCATGAAGGCTTGCGGATTTTGCATAACTTTCTGCTGACGGCCGAGGGATTGATGCCGTTCAAGATCGAGGATTTCAAACGCGAGATGATCGAGGGAATCCGCGAGAAATGTGGCAACAAACAGGTCGTCTGCGGTGTTTCGGGTGGAGTGGACAGCACGGTTCTGGCGGTCTTGTTGAAAGAGGCCGGCGCAAACGTACGGGCAATTTTCGTGGACCACGGCCTGATGCGAAAAGACGAAGGGGAAGAGGTTCGCAGCAATTTCCATCGCATGGGCGTGCCGATCGAGACCGTCGATTGCAGCGAACGTTTCCTTTCCGCTCTCGCAGGCGTGGATGATCCCGAGAAAAAGCGGGTGATCATCGGAAATTTGTTCATCGACGTGTTCTGGGATGCCGTGGGTGACGCTGAGCTTCTCGCTCAGGGAACCTTGTATCCCGATGTGATCGAGAGCGCATCGAATGCGAAATCCAAAGCATCGAAAATCAAGACGCACCATAATCGCGTGGATCGCATTCTCGAGCTTCAGGCACAAGGGAAGGTGCTCGAGCCGCTTGCCGAATTGTTCAAGGACGAGGTTCGTGAGCTCGGGCATTCCCTCGGAATCGCCCCGGATATCCTGAACCGGCATCCGTTCCCGGGTCCGGGCCTGGCGGTTCGCTGCCCGGGTGAAGTGACTCAGGAGCGTCTCGATATCATCCGTGAATGCGATGCCATCTTTATCGGCAAACTCAAGGAGCACGGATGGTATGACAAGGTCTGGCAGTCCTATGCATGCCTCGTGCCGGTCAAAACCGTCGGTGTCAAAGGAGACGAGCGCAGTTACGAATGGGCGATCTCCTTGCGTGCCGTGGTTTCTGAAGACGCGATGACTGCCGACTGGGTCGAGCTTCCCTATGAAATCCTCCGCGAGACCAGCCACCGGATTTTGAACGAAGTCAAAGGCATCAACCGGGTGTTGTATGATGTCTCTACCAAGCCGCCGGCAAGCATCGAGTGGGAGTGAGAAGGTTGCATGCCGGGGTTTCGAATCCGCAGCATGCCAACCGAATTCTCTTCATGTTCCGGTATTGCAAAACGAACCGTCCGGATTATGGTGACAGCCTATGAGTGAGACGAAACCGAAAATCACGGCGTATTTGAAGACGTTTTGCGGATGGAGCGAGGGCGTGCGTGCCATCATGCGGAAGTATGATCTGCCGTATGAGGAAAAGGACATCATCAAGAATCCCGCGTTTCGTTGGGAAATGGAACAGCGCAGCGGTCAGCCGCTTTCTCCATGTGTGGAGATCAATGGCCATATGCTTGCGGATGTGAGCGGAGAAGAAGTCGAGAAGTGGATGCTCGCTCAGGGGTTGGTGTCTGAAAATGAATTGTCCCCGGATGCTCCCATCGATTCCGCCTGCACCGACGAACAACACGCGGCGATGGCTGCCGGAAAACTTCCTGTTCCTGGCAAGATCAAGTTCATTGATTGAGAAGTTCGCGGTTCTTGGTTAAAGAACCAGTGAATCGAGTAGCAAAATCTTTTCTCATGTCTCAGTTATGCATTGGTTGATCAAATCCGAGCCGGATGTGTTTTCGATCAAGGATCTTGAAAAGGTAAAACAGGAGCCATGGACGGGGGTGCGTAACTATCAGGCGCGTAACTTCATGTGGCGTGAGATGCAGCCGGGTGAGCTTGCGATTTTCTACCACTCAAACGCCAAGCCATCAGGTGCGGCCGGGGTGGCTGAAGTCGCATCCGAGCCTTATCCCGATCCCACCCAGTTCGATCCGAAGAGCGAGTATTTCGACCCCAAGGCGACCGAACAAAAACCGCGCTGGTGGTTGGTCGATTTCAAACATGTGGCAACATTCAAAGAATTGCTACCCCTGGAAACACTCAAAGCGGATCCTGTGCTTGCGGAGATGATGGTTTGCCAGAAAGGCACCCGGTTATCAATCAACCCGGTCGAGAAGAAACACTTCAACCGGGTGATGAAAATCGCGGGGTTGAAACCTTGAAAAAATCACTCCGGGCTGCGAAGAGCGTGCCGAGAGCGATTTGACGTTTTGATTCCGAATTCAGATTTTCAACGTTTGCAGCACGGGCAGGTGTTCCGGACCGAGTTCCAGTCCGGTGATGGAACGGAGATCGGCTTCGATGGCGTCCAGAACATCGAGTTCGGGGCGGAAATCCGCTGCGTGGTAGGAAGAGCGAACGAGCGGACCGGAAGCGCAGTGGCGGAAGCCCTTGTCCAGGGCGATTTGCTTGTATTCCGCAAACCGATCCGGATGGATGTATTCGACGACTGGCAGATGTTTCGGTGTGGGGCGGAGATATTGGCCGAGGGTGAGGACGGTGACATCGTGCTCTAACAGATCATCCATCGCCTTGAGGATTTCGTCGTGACGTTCGCCGAGTCCGAGCATGATGCCGGATTTGGTGGAGACGTGGCCGTTGACCATGAGCTTGGCTTTTTTGAGGACCGTAAGGGAACGTTGATACTTGGCACGGGAGCGGACGAGGGGGGTGAGTCGCTCGACCGTTTCCAGGTTGTGGTTGAAGATGTGGGGGCGGGCATCCATGACCATTTGCAGGGCCCAATCTCTATCGTTGAAATCGGGGACGAGGACTTCGATGATGATTCCCGGATTGGCCTCGCGAACGGCATGGATCGTTTCACGAAAATGCTCGGCACCTCCATCCTTGAGATCATCGCGAGCGACGGCGGTGATGACGATATGTTTCAGCTTCATCCGGCCGGCGGCCTCGGCGACCCGAGCGGGCTCATCGGATTCCAGGGCGTCCGGCTTGGCGGTTTTGACTGCACAGAAGCCGCAGGCACGTGTGCATTTGTCGCCGGCAATCATGAAAGTGGCAGTGCCTTGCCCCCAACATTCCCAGCGGTTCGGACACTGCGCTTCCTCGCAAACCGTGACGAGCTTGAGGTCCGTAATCAGGGATTTTGTGGACCAGAAAACCGGATTATTGGGAAGACGGACCTTGATCCATGAGGGCTTTTGCTCCCGGTGTAGTTCCGGGTTCATTTTCATTTTCGGGCCGCAGGTGGACATGCGGACCAGCTTAAATTTCAAAATCCAAAGTTCAACCCCCAAGGCTGGAAACTTTCAACCCGGTATCGGGAGGTTTTCCACAGCGATCTTCATGGATATAAAACATGGCTCATCGTCAGATAGAGCGGAATGCCGATGACGAGGTTGAAGGGAAAGGTGATGCCGAGTGATGAGGTGACGTATGTGGCGGGGTCGGCATTGGGCAATGAGGCGCGAACGGCTGCGGGAGCTGCGATGTATGATGCGCTGGCGGAAAGGACAGCGAAAATGACAGCCCCTCCCTGGCTGAGACCAATCGACCATGCCAGCACGAGGCCGATGCTTGCCTGAATGACAGGTGAAATGATGGCGAAGGCGATGAGGCTCTTGCGGACGCGGTCGGATTCTTTGATTTTCGCGCCGGCGATGAGACCCATTTCAAGCAGGAAAAGCATCAGGACACCATAGAAAGGTGAGACGAGGAACGGTTCGAGAAGCGCTCGGGTCTGGTGGGTGGTGGTCATTCCACAGACGATACCGCAGATCAGCAGGATAAAGGTTTTTCCCGTAACGACCTCGTGAATCGAGTTTTTCAGGGGGGTTTTGGCTTTGGCACTGAACATCTTGGCGAGCACCATGGCGACAAAAATGGCCGGTATTTCCATGGCGGCCATGATGGCGGGCATGAAGGTCTCGTAGCTGATTTTCTGCTGATCAAGGAAGGCGATGCAGGCCATGAAGGTCACAGCGGACACGGATCCGTAGTGGGCCGCGAGTGCTGCGGCATCCGAGACCCTGTAGTTCATGACTTTGCGGGTGAAGAGAAAAACCAGGATCGGAATCAGACTCCCGATCACCAGAGTCATGCCGAGCGGTGCGAGAAGCTCGGTGATGCTCGACTTGGAGATTGCGATGCCTCCTTTGTAGCCGATGGCAAGGAGGAGATAGATGGTCAGACCTTGGTAAAGTTGCTCGGGAAATTTCAGATCGCTCCTGACATAAACCGCGATGATGCCGGCGGCAAAGGCGATGACGGGTGGCGAAATCAGGTTGGCAAGTAGCAGTGAGATCGATTCCATGATGTTCGGTCAGAACGTTGTGTTCGGACACGAATTAGCAGGGGAAAATATATACGCAATTAAAAACATGAAAAAAATGTCGTTATTTGCGCTCGGGAAAAAACAAGTTTTCTTGTTGTCGCTTCATTTGAATTTTAGATTGCAACTCATGATGGATTCCACCAGCTGGACTTTTTTTACCAATCACGCTCACGTCATGGTCTCCTTGGCCCGAAACGGGAACAGGCCGTTGCGGGAAGTGGCGGTGGATATCGGGATCACCGAGCGGGCGGTTCAGCGGATTGTGGCGGATTTGGAAGAGGGGGGATATTTGGTGCGGGTTCGGGTCGGGAGGCGGAATCGGTATTCCTTGAATTTCAAAAAGGCGTTGCGTCACTCGCTGGAGGCCCACCGAACGATTGGTGACGTCTTGAAAGTCCTCGAGGAGGAGTAGAGGGTTTTGGGAGTTGATGAATTCGGAGGATTGATGAGAATCGGCATTGTGAAGCAAGCACCATTGGGATTTTTTGATTCGGGCGTCGGTGGATTAACCGTGGTACGGGCGGTTCAGGATTTGTTGCCGAATGAGGATGTGGTGTATTTGGGGGATACGGCACGTTTGCCTTACGGATCGAAAAGTCCCGAGACAATCCGCCAGTTTGCGGAAGAAGACGTCCGGTTTCTTTTATCGAAAGGGGTCAAGGCGATTGTGGTGGCTTGCAATACCGCAACCGCACATGCCCTTCCCGCGTTACAGCAACGCTATGAAATTCCGATCATGGGGGTGATCCAGCCGGGAGTTGAAGCAGCCCTGGCCGATCCCCATGCGGAGAGGATCGGGATCATCGCGACACGGGGTACGATCGGCTCACACGTGTATCAGCATGCGCTTGCCTCGCGCAGAACAGGCTTGATGATCCACGGGGTGCCTGCGCCGCTGTTGGTCCCGTTGATTGAGGAAAACTGGATCAGGGAGGATGTGACGCGTCAGGTATTGCAAACCTATCTCCAGCCATTGATCGACAAAGGCATCGATACCCTGTTGTTGGCTTGTACGCACTACCCCTTGCTGGTGCCGGTCCTGACAGAAATCCTTCCTGCGGACGTCCGTTTGGTCGACTCCGCAACGACCTGTGCCGAACATTTGAAATTGATGTTGGAAAAACTCGATCTGCTCACGGATGCGAAACATGAGGGGAAGTTGGAAATTGATCTGACAGACCTTTCCGAGCAGTTCGAAGCGCTGGCGACCAGGTTCTTGAGACGCTCGGCAGGCAAGATACGGAGAGCGGTTCTGAGCTGAACATTCAGGCATTCGTCTCTCCGGTTGGCGGTGGATTTTCAGGTTGGTTCGGAATCATCCTGCATGCTGCACGGCCATCGGTCCGTCCGGGAGATGCGCCCGCATGGACCTCTTTCCGTTTGGGTCATGATTCCACCGCATGCGCATCCGTAGCGTTGACGTCCCGTACGAGTGGTTTAAAGTCACGGGGTGTTTCAAATCGTTTTCAATGAAATCAGCGCGGCGGAGATTTCCGCATTGGGCACGTTGGAGCAGCTTGAGCTGCTGGAGGAATTCCATGTGACCGAACAAGACCTCAATGGCGGAGGAAGTGATCGCTTCGGAAGAATCGAGCGCGACGGTCATGTCATGTACCGGTTTCGTGCGAAGGAACATCGGTTTTACTTCGAAGTGAAAGAAGGCGCGATCATCGTTCACCGCGTGTTGCACAAAGGCACGTTGTCGGATTTCCTTTTCCGTTCCAAGATGCCCCTCTCGGAAGACGAGGCCCTAGCCGGTTCCAAGCATTTTTGGAAACTCATCGAGGAAGGCCGCAACGCACGCAGGGTTTGAGCATGTGCGGTGGCCCGGCGGATGGTGCCGGGGTGCCGGTTCTGCCTCATCCAATCAAGGTCGGCAGACGTTCCTATTTCCTGGAAGGCGTAATGTGGGGCGGCGCAAGATAAATCGGTTGGGGCGGATTGGCGCTCCATTCCGTGCGGGTATCGCTCGAGGCATTCTGCCAAGCCTTGAATAAACCGCTGGCCGTGGGGATATCGATTCGGATGTCGTAATCCCGGATGGGTTCCAGCGAAAAACACGGATGCCCGGCTCGGATCGCGATATCAAATCCCTTAGCATCCGTCAGGGAAGGAGCGTGAGTCAGCTGACCCTCCGCGATCATGGCAGTCCAGTAAGCGCCCCTGCGGGCATCGCCAACAGCCAGGCAGCAAGCCTCTGTCAGTGCGGTGTGGGTTGAGAGGATGGATGGAATGGCGATGGTCCCACAACCTGCAACCAGAGCCGCTCCCTGCGCCGCAGCGATCCCGACCCGTGTTCCGCTGTAACTCCCGGGCCCGCTACCGACCAGAACCGCATCAAAGCGATGGGAGCCGTTGGCTCGGATGATTTCATCGAGCGGTTCGAACAACAGCGCGTTGTGACGCCGGTCGCTGGTGAAGCGTTTCTCCATGACGATCTCCCCATCAACCGCCAAGGCAAGCGAGGCGGTTTCGGTGGATGTTTCGAAAATCAGGATGGCGGGCACGCAGTCAGGCTAATCCAAAATCGGATTTAGGGTAGTTGAAATTCCCATCATGCGATCCATGGCCTGCGCCTCATGGAAACAGGGGCAGTCGAAGCGGGAAGCGAGCCCAAGGGTTGCTTTGTCAAAGGTTTGCAAATTAAGCTCTTGGATTTGGAAATTTCCGGTTCCATGATGTCGGCCTTCGCATGCTTGACACCCTTCAACGCAACCTCGAAATCGGCAACCATGGTGAGCGGCTTCGGGCCGTGCGCGAACTGGCCGGCATGGGAAGCCGTGAAGCCTGTGAATTATTGAATATCGCGGCAGGGGACATCGACCCTCAGATCAGGGATGAAGCCCGACGCGCCATTCAGGCGAATGTCTATCACAACGGTCCGGTGACCCGTGATGGCGAATCGGACGGCGCCAATGCCGACGATGTGGCGTCTTTGTTTTGAGGTAAGTCATGGATCAAACGTTCTCGTCAGAGGGCCCGATGAAAATAGCCGTTGCCGGCACAGGAAGGTAACCATCCGGTTGTTCCGGGGCACTTCATCCAGACAGCGAATGGGATTGTGAATCCATCGGCGCAGGCCTAGACTCGCGCGCTCCCGCAAGCAACCTCTTTTTGAAATTTGAAACCCAGAAGTTCCATCCGTGTCCACGCTCTTATCCGCCAATGAAATCCGTCTCTCCTATTCGTATCAGAATCTTTTGGATGGGGTGACGATGGCGATTGCTGCAGGCGAGAAGATGGGTCTGGTTGGCAGAAACGGCTGCGGGAAAAGTTCCCTCTTAAAAATTCTTACGGGAGAACAGGCTCCGGATTCCGGAGAGATTTCCCTGAGACGCGGGATACGCACGGGTTACTTGCCGCAGGAGTTCGAGTTGGATCCGAATCTCTCCGTGCATGAAAACATCGCCGCAGGTGCGGCGGATCTCGTCGAAGCCATGCGACGATATGAAACCGGCGATGGTACGGAGACCGAGTTGCAGGGGTTTCTCGAACTGATCGATCATACGGACGGCTGGAATCTCGATACACGGATTCAAGCGCTTTCAAACGCGCTCGGGACGCCTCCGCTCGAGACCCAGACAGGAACGTTGTCGGGCGGAGAGAAACGTCGGGTTGCGTTGTGCCGTGCGCTTGCATGCCAGCCGGACCTGCTTCTCCTGGATGAACCAACCAACCATCTCGATGCGGAATCGATCCGTTGGCTGGAGGATGTGCTGAAATATTTTTCCGGCGCGGTGATCTTCGTGACCCACGATCGTTATTTCCTGGATGTGATCGCGACCCGTATCGTCGAGATTGATCATGGCAAGGCTTATTCGCATCCCGGGAACTACACGGCGTATCTGGAGAGCAAGGCGATACGCCAGCAGATTACCGAACAGGCCGAGCGCCGGCGTCAACGCTTTCTGCGCACCGAGCTGGAATGGGTGCGAGCGGGGGTCAAAGCGCGGGGAACCAAGCAACGCACGCGTCTGGATGCCTTTTATGAAATCGAAGGGATGGAAGCACCACCGGAGGAACGTGAAATGGATCTGCTGCTGCCGCCTGCCTCGGATTTGGGAAACATCGTGATCGAGCTGGAAGACGCCGGAGTGAATATCGGTACGAAAACATCTCCGCGCTGGTTGTTCCGTCATCTGAACCTTTCGATCCGTCCCAGCACCTGCACGGGGATTGTTGGAAAAAACGGGGTGGGGAAAACCACCTTGCTGAAACTTTGTCTCGGGCAATTGGAACCGAGCGAAGGCACGGCCGTGTTGGGCAAGCGGGTGAAAGTGAATTACATCGATCAAACCCGCATGCAGTTGGAGGGTGCCGGATCCCTGCTCGACGAGATTTCCGATGGCAATGAGAAAGTGCGGTTCGGCAACGAAACGCTGGGCGCGCGCGCTTATCTGCGCAGATTCCTGTTCAATAACGAACGCATCAACGAACGGGTGGACTTGCTGTCGGGTGGGGAACGTGCCCGCCTGATGCTTGCGAAGGTTCTGAAAACCGGCGGTAACCTGATCATTCTGGACGAACCGACCAACGATCTCGATCTGCCCTCCCTGCGGATGTTGGAGGAGGCTCTGGTTTCCTTTGGAGGAAGCATTCTTTGTGTCTCGCACGATCGTTATTTCCTTGATCGAATTTGCGACCAGATCATCGCTTTTGAGGACGACGGGATTCATGTCTCGCCCGGCAATTACTCCTATTATCTGGAGAAGCGCGCGCAACGTGAGGCGGCACAGAAAGCGATCGCACAGGCATACAGGGCAATGCAGCCGCAGAAAGCGGCACAGAAAAACGAAAGACCGCGCAAGCTTTCCCAAAAAGAGCGGGCCGAGCTGGAATCCATGGAGATGAGGATTTCTGCCGCTGAGAATGAGGTGTCGACTCTTGAGGCACGGATCAACGATACGGATTTCCAACTCAAGCATTACGAAACACTGCCTGAGGAAATGCAAAAGCTGGAGGCCGCCCGGGAGGCGGCAATGCTGCTGTACGCGCGCTGGGACGAGCTACAGGCGATTGCGGACGCGGAGGCCTGATTCGCTCCATGCCATCGGTTTTTCATATGGAATCCATTTTGCTCGATTTTCTGCGGGGAAGGCTCAGTCTCCGGTCATCGATGAAAAACTGGCTGATCCCTATGTTTCTGTTGCTGGCGGTTGTGACAAAAGCCGATGACTTGTCGGCATTGTCGGGGCTCATGAAAACGGCATGGCCGAAAAACCGCACCATCCATGTGGTGTTTCACGGGCACAGTGTTCCGGCAGGATTTCACAAGACTCCGGAGGTAAAGCCGTTCGAGTCCTATCCGCATCTCGTTCATCGGAAGCTCAAAGAGCGGTATCCGCTTGCGGTGATCAACATGATGACCACCGCGATTGGCGGCGAGAATTCGATTGCGGGCGCGGCGCGGTTCGAGCGCGATGTTTTGTCCCTCAGGCCGGACATCGTTTTTATCGACTACGCGCTCAATGATCGGCGCGTGCCGGAGGAGAGGGTCGAAAAGGCTTGGAAGGATATGATCGCCGCAGCGAAGCATGCAGGAGTGCCGGTGGTGTTGTTGACCCCGACCGGAGATTCGTCGGCGAAGTTGTCCGACCCTTCGGATCCGCTGAATCTGCGCGCCGCGTTGATCCGGAACATCGCCAAGGAACAGAAGGTGCTGATCGCCGATGTGTTCGCAGCATGGGTTGCGGAGGTCGACAAAGGCACGCCACAGGTCGAGCTGTTGAGTCAGGTGAATCATCCGAATTTGAGAGGACACACCCTCGCGGCCGATACGATCTTCAACGCCTTGGAGGCAGCGGGTTTGAATCGTTGATTATCGGTACGACAGGTCTGTAGGATTGCCTCTGCGATCAAAATGGTTCTTGTGACCTATCCCATTCATGAATAGGAGGTGATGGATGAAAATTTTCCGGATGAAATCCGCGGCCGAGCAACTGGCCGAGTTTCTCAAGGAACAAATCCTCCGCGGCCTGTTCAACGGTGTCATGCCGGGTGCTCCGACATTGGCGCGCATGCTTGAGGTGGATCACCGCATGGTGATATCGGCTTACGAGTGGTTGGAAAAAGAGGGTCTGCTGGTTGCCGGTGGAGTGGGCAAGAGACGCAGGATCGTTCTGAGCGGCAAGGAAAACACCCCGGTGATGAAATTCCAGATCATCTGTTATGAAGAGCTGGACAGAAAACTTTTCTACCTGCTCGATCTGCAGCATCAGATGATGGAAGCTGGCCATATCTGTCTGTTTTCATCGATTTCATTGACCGGACTCAGGATGAATCTAACAAAATTAAAGCGTCATGTCCGGGATAACAAGGCGGATGGTTGGATCATCTTTGCGGGTTCCAAAGAGATTTTGGAATGGTTTTCGCAACAGGATACCCCTGCGTTCGCGCTTGTGGGACGCATGAACGGGGTCAGGTTGCCGGGCTGCAAGCCTGACAAGCTCAAGGCGCTGAGAGTCCTTTTGCGCCGTCTGATCGGGTTAGGACATCGCCGCATTGTCCTCATTGTCAGGGAGGAACGCAGAAAGCCGGCGCCCGGCATGCTGGAAAGCGAGTTTCTCTCCATCCTTGAATCACACGGAATTCAAACAGGAGCTTACAATCTTCCGGATTGGAATGACAATGTGAACGATTTTCACCGATGCCTGGATTCCTTGTTCAGACACACCCCGCCGACTGCGATCATTCTTGATGAATTCCAATATTTCAGTGCCGCGCAACTGCATCTCGCATACAAGGGGATTGTTGCTCCGAGAGACGTATCCTTGGTTTGTACGGATCCGAGTCCCGCATTCGATTGGTACCGACCGACGGTTTCACATATCGATTGGGATTCGGACATCATGGTGAAACGGATTCTGAAATGGGCGGATCACGTCGCCCGCGGGCAAGAGGACTTCAGGCAGGATCTGACCAGCGCGAGCTTTGTTGAGGGTGGTACGGTGGGGCCGCCGCCACCGTGAACCGGCTTCAAAACGTGGTGTCGGTATCCACGATCGTGCTCACGGCAGGCTGCAAGGCTCCGGGCGTCGCATGGATGATGAAAATGCGCCGGGTCGCGTCGATGTAATGCAGCTGGCGTTCGGCGAAGGCAATCCATGAGTCATGATGGGAATAGTAAAAGTTGGTCTGCGCCATGTTGAAGTCATTCACCTGTCTGACTACCGGAAGTCTGGTGATCTTGCCGGGCGGAATTTGTAATTTGTGTTCTCCCGCACGGATTGCACTTTCCGCGGAGATCATGGAGACGATTTTGGATTCGCCTCTGGCAAAGGATTCTGCGGAATCGTTGATGACAAGGATCCGGTAGGCCGGTTTCAATGCAGCCGGACGTGGAACGATGAGCATGATCATTTTCTGTGTTTCCGGAGATAGGTTCATGCTTGCTACCACACTCTCCTCCGGCTTCTCCGGATCAATCACCGCTTTGTCGTAAAGCACGATCATGTCATCGGGGAGTTGAATTTCCATCCTGTCCGACAATGCCTGGGGCTTGAAATTTACCGGCTGGATCGAGCCGGATCTGTCGCAGTAAAACAGATTCACGACGGGATTGGCGGGATTGTGATAAACGGCCCGTGCCGAAATCACCCGTGAAGGGGCAGGCTCCCGGGCATGGACCGGGATGGATGCCAATGCACATGCGAGCAGGAGTGAAGTGATCTTGGAACGCATGGAAATCAGATTTCGTTTTCGGAAAGCCAGCGGAAAGCCACGAGTTGGAAACGCCTTCCAAACCGTTTGTTCACCGGATTGGCAGATGGCTCGGTTGCAGCATTGACAGATGCCCGGTCAGTCGGATCCACGTGATCCGGCACGCGCTGCACGACGGCTTCCGCATGCGCCTTGGCCGTCACCCTGCCTTGCTCATCGAGAGCCTCACCATACGTGCGGATTACAAAGGTGTCGCCTCTGACCGTCGCAGAAGGCTCGAGAATCCGAAGCAGATCACCTTGGCTGATCCACCCCGGAGCACCTGCCGCGGGGTTGCCGACATGGATCTCCGGGGTTTTGTAGTTATAGAGCGCCGGATGTTGGTAATCGGTTGGGATGATCGGCACCTGGTTCATGAACGAATCGGCCGAGGTTGCGGCCAATGGCTCGTTGATTTCTGATTTGATGATGGCGGCCTCCAATGCTCCGCAATGTGTTCTCGGATCGGATGACGGTCCGATGCGTCGGTTGACGAATTCCGACATACAGAGAAACGGTCCACGTTCCCTGACTTCGTCCACGATGCTCCGCGCCAGCGATTCGAGTTGAGTGTCCGTAAGTTCCCTGAATCCGTTCCAACAGTTGGTTCTGGTGTTGTCGATCTTGGAGGAGTCTGTCGATGGATGAGTCAGGCTGCCGCCATTGGGCATGGACATGCCTGTCACCGGAATGCCTGTGGTGCCCTTGGTTTCAAGAACCGCATTTTTCGCCCAGAGAACAGCTACGTCCGTTTGGTTCATCGATGCAATGACCGCCTTCCATGCGGGAACACTGGTCGAATTCACGTTGAACGGACCGCGTATCATCTGGTACTCGGCCGCTTTCCGGTAAGCAGAATCGGAAGGTGTTTCGCCGGAATAAAGCTCCGCCTTCGCATCTGCAACGGTTTTCCCCGCCGTGAGGTAGGGCTGGAATCTCTGGGTTGCGAGCGGTGCCGACCCACTCATGAATTGTTCGAAAACGAGATCGGGGCGGATGTTTCCGCGTGTGGCAAACGTGGAAAAATAGAATCGGTCATACAGGGCGTGGTTTGAGAGCACGGAGTGGTCGAGCATGGGGTTGCTGGTAATGGTCGGGTCCGACTCGATCACAAGGCTCGTGGACATCAGGGGATGAACCCATGAGTTTCCAACGGGCTGAACGAAAGATGGGGCGTAGGAAGTATTCAGGGCGTTGGATTTTCGGAAATCGGAAATGGCTTGCAACGGGCCGGAGGGAATTTCGAGATAACTTCCGGATTTTACGCCGCTGGTGGTCTTGTTTCCGGTAAGTGAGGGAACCCGGTTCAGGGAATCCACATCCATGTAATCCTGATAGTCACCCTTGCTCAGGAAGGGTTGGAAATTGAGTTCGTAAGCATGTGTCGATGGTTTTTCCGTTGCCAGATCCATCACAAAATTCGCGCGCGAGGCATGATGAAACAGGAAAGGCTTGCCTGTCAGGCGTCCATCCTTGAGCAGGTTGATTTGTGAGCTATTGCCGGGGTTCGGCTGGGCGGTCCGGCTGCCATTTTCATAGACTCCTCCTGAGGTGGTGCGGGCATAGGCGGAGAAAATGGCAAACGGATGCACGTAGGCGGCTTGTTGGCTGTATAGAACTGCCGGAGGAGCTGCAAAGTCCGACCCGACAAGGTAGCCGGTGGGCGGGTATCGGTAGACTCGGTTGCCGAAAAACTTGTCCAAATGGTCATTGGCGGTTTTGACATTCGCAGCCGGACCGGAAAACGCAGCTCTCTGGGCGACGCTGTAGGTTTGATAGCTCTGATCTCCGTAATTGAATTGCAGATTCGCATATGGAGTGAGCGAGTCTGCGGCAGTGGCTTGGAGTCGAGCGCTGACTCCAAAGGTGGCTGGCGCACATTTCATGTTTCCTGTGGCAGTGTAAGAGGCGGTTGCTGTGGCGTTGATTCGGAGATCGTCCGTAAACCATTCCGGTCGTTGTACTTTGTATTCGATGTAAAATCGGTCGGTGAGGTTGACGGAATTCGGTGACCAGGCCGCGGGAGTATTGTGGTCCCTGAGCAACATGAAAATTTGTCCGGACCAGGCACCGGGATACAAATTGCTGTTTCCTGTGGTCAGGCTGGGAAACATGTTCGTGGTTTTGTTCGGTGCGGAAGGACCGCGCAGATGTCCGGGAGCGATGGATAGGGTCTCGAAGCCGATGCCCGGGGTATACGCGGGCTTGCCTTTCATTTTGCTGTAAAGTGTGTTTTCCCAATCCATGGCTGCGACATTCGACGCACTCTTGGTATCCTGATCGTAAGAGGCATTCGCCCGCAGCGCGATTCCGCAAATGAGTGTCTGACCGGGTTTCATCACAATGGGGCCTTTGATTCCCGAGCTACCGGGCGCACCCGTGGGGGTCACAAGCGGATTGTCATCCGTCCAGTCGGCGATGGTCATGACAAAGTTCCGGTCGTTTCGGACAGGCTTGCCGTAGGCGTTCGAATTGTAAGCATAGGTGTTCATCGCCTCAAATTGATTCGGTACAGTGCTCTGGGATGCGTAAGCGGCGCCGTTGTTCGAGAACATCAGGTTGAATGCCACGGGCAAGTTGTTGAAAGACACTTCCATTTTGTAGAAGGAAATATTCACATTGTACGGATTGTGCAGGGTGACGACAGGTGAGGTGATCAACCCGACGCCATAGTCCATGTATCCTTTCATGTTCGCATTGTTGGCATATATCCAGGCGGCCTGATTGATCAGAGGTCTGGCCACGATGCTGAATATCGTATCAACCTTGGTGATCACCGGTGCGGGCGAGAATCCGTCGGGAACGGCCTGGGTGGAGATGGATCCGGCCCTCGGGACATAGGTGGGACTGGTTTCGGCATGCGTGAGATTCCGGAAGGAGTTGTAATAACCCGCCAATGCGCTCCAGTTGGGATCTGATACGCCTGTGATGCCGTAAGTCGACTGATAGAGGGTTTTGCCGGTGAACTCCGCAGGCAGGGTGTTCGTGCTGGCATTTCCCATTTCAAACATGGATGACAAATCCTGTTTGAGACCGCCACCACGCACATCCGTCATCACCCCGAGCGAGTGGGTGGTGATGTGGTGGCGGAGAGACTTGAATTTGCCACGTGCGCCCTCGAACAGCTCAGCCTGGTCCAGATCCAGAACCTTGCCGGTTGTCGCTTCGGCCTTCGCAAATTCCGCAGGGGTGAGATCGCTCGGTAAACCGTTCAACGCGCTTCCATCGCGTGCCGCAAGGATCGATGGATCGGGGCGGTGTCCCGCAAGCAACGCCCGCTTTTGCGCCAAAGTTTCGTTCTGGCTCGGATCTCGATAGAGATTGATCCGCGCCTTGACCGATTCATCGGCCACGTGCCAGGCATATCCTCCCCGGACTTGTTCCTTCTCCATGACCTTGATGACTCCCGCGATCACTTTTTCCTCGGTGCTGGCGGCACAGCCCAAGGTGCGGTCCCCCACAAGCTCGACCGTCCTGCCTGTCCATGGTTGCCGGACATAATCCGGCAAGAATGACGCATCTTGGTCTCCTGAAACCAGCCATCTGATGAAACGTTTGGGTTTTTCAGATGTGTAATCCGGAGCTACGGATGGATCGAAGTCCCACCAGGACTGCCATACGCCGGTAGTGTTTGCTTTGCGAACAGGTGCGCCGGGTGCCGAGAATATCTCGGATGTGGCGGTGATGGCACGATCAGGGCCCGCATGTTTTTGTAATTCGCCGATGGCAATCATCAATGCCATGCGGGCGTTGGCTCGTGCCTCGGCCAGTGACGCGTCATGTCCGGCAGTGCGGAGTGCGACGCCTGAGAGGCTCATCAAGCTCACGGCGAGGATGAGAAGCAGGATGAGCAACATCAGGGTGGCAACCAACGCGAAACCTGTGACTGGCTGCCTCGAGGAAGTCCAGTGAAGGGCTCTTCCGAACATGGACCAACCCGCCGGGACATCGCTGTGGTGATGATCGAAAGAAAGGTTCACGTGGGAGATGGTCAATGACTACCCCGTGCAAGATAGCGACTCTGAATGCGAGCTGTCAAAAGGGGATCTCCCCATATCCTATACGTATCATGGATAGGTTTTCTTCATCCATTGCCGGCTGATTCCCCGCCGCACTGCTACTTGAAGATTTTTTTCAGTTGCGGGGTATCCGTGGCGGCTTCGATCTGGCGGATCGTTTCCCGTAC
This sequence comes from Verrucomicrobiota bacterium, assembly GCA_041170385.1. Classification (GTDB taxonomy): domain Bacteria; phylum Verrucomicrobiota; class Verrucomicrobiia; order Verrucomicrobiales; family Akkermansiaceae; genus Luteolibacter. The sequence goes on from JBEAZA010000069.1 coordinate 42,429, forward strand.
CGCCTCTTCTTTTTGCTTGCTGAGCTTCATCGGGAAATCCACTTCGCCTTTTGACAAGGTGTCGGCGTGCTGTGCAAGCCGTGGGATGGTGCCTTTAGCATGGGTGCCGTAGGTTTGCAGAATCTTCAGAATTTCAAAAATACGTTTCTCGCTGCCCCAGGGGTTTTGCTGGATCGCATAGTCCACACAGGCTTGGATCCCTTCTTCTATCCGGTGTGTCGCCAGAATATTCAGACCTGCGAGCCGCACCTCGTCTGCAAACATCTCGCCGCTGGGCGAGGGTTTCGCCACGGCCTCATGGATGGCAGGCAGGAGGGGTTGGATTTCCTCGTAGGAAAGTTTTCCATACACCGTGGAAATCGTTCCGCGTGCGCGTCCATCCTCGTTTTTGAGTCCGGCACGAACCGCTTGGTTGAGAAGTTCGCGGTCCACACCATCCAGCGAGTTGCCCAGCATCTGGCGGAACACGACGGTAGTCACATAGCGTTGTTCCATCCCGCGCGGATCATCGTTGTCAGGTCCTTTGGCAATGATTTTCAGAAGCTTGGGCAATGCCACCATCGCAGGCTGTCCGATACTGCCGAGTGCCTCCGCCGCTTTGATTCTTAGCCAGTCATCCGAGCTGTCGAGGAGTTCGATCAGCCGCGGAACGGCCGGCGCTGATTTTCCACCCAGGGTTTTCAGCGCGACGCATGCCCCCAGACGGGTATGCAGGTTCTCGGAATCCAACCGTTCAATCAGTTTTTCCACCGGAGTGTCTTTCTTGCGAGCAAGAGCGATGGCGGCGCGTTCCCTGACGATGGGCGACCAGCTGGAGAGACGCTCGAAAAGTTCATCACCACCGAGGCTGTCATACGCACTGTTGCGGTCCTTGTTCGTCCAGCCGCGTCCATCGATCACGATCTGTTCGGCTTCCTGAGCTCCAAGTTGAGGGATGACATTGGCGTTTTTTCCTGTTAGATAAATCTGTTTCAGTGGCATCGCGTAGGCGAGAAGGTAGGCGCCGGTCGCATCCCAACCGCCGGTGGCGTCGCGGGTCGGCTCAGGTGGTCCCTGGTGGCGAAAGGAGAAGTCAGCTCCCCTTGCCAGATCATAATACCATGCTCCGAATTCCCTCATCCAAGCGCCGGTGGCGTGGGGTCCTGATTGAACCACGCCGGGCATGGCCCAAGTCATGTTCCAGAAATTTCCGGTATGACCCGTGTCGCGCTCCGCCCCATGGCAGGCAAGGCTCATGCGTGAAAAGTATTCGGTCTTTTTCGGTTCGTTGAGCAGGTTGAACAGGACAGCGGCCATTCCGTTTTTGCCGTTGTCGTCATGGTTCTGGATCCACGGTTCGTGGTCGCCATAGGGAATCGAGCCTTTACCTGCATAAAAGCGCAGGAATTTCGCGCTGCGTTCGATGGCCAGATCCAATTGCGGATCTCTGAGCCCGGAGATGCGGGCGAGAGCCAAGGATGTCGTGAGGCTGACTCCCGGCGCGTTCATCATCCCGTAGCCGGAGAGCAGGCCGTCAGGACGTGCGAACTTGTGGCCCCACGAGCCGACATGGCTTTGGCCGTTGGCGGCTTCCAGCGCGATGCGACGGATACCGGAATCGAACGAAGGATCGTCGGTTCGAATCTTGTATTCCGCGAGAAAGGAAAGGACATAACCGTAATACCACGTCTGCATGCCGTCGTCGGTAAAGTTCGATGCCCATTCCGCCTCCCGCTTGACGATGGGTAGGTATTTCGGATTGCCGCTTGCAAGGAGGGCAAGTCCGTTGAGCGCGCGGGTGATGGGGCTCTGGGTGCCCGGATATTCCGGCGTTTCCATGCGTTTGGCCAGTGCCTCGCATCCGAGCTCGAGGATGCGTTTGGATTTCTCGCAGACGAAGGGCGAGGTCGCGCTGTAGTCCCCCATGACGGGAAGCTTGATGGTGATTTCCTCCGTGGCTCCCGCACGCCAACGGGTCAGTTTCAACTCGCCTTTTCCCACAGCCGATTCTGCGACGGTAAGGGCTTTGCCGAATTCGGTGCGGGGATCGTAGGAAAACGCGTTGCCGGCGACGCCCAGGATCACGTCCCCGACCTGCAACACCCCGCTGGCAGGGGACGAGGGCGCGACGCTGACGATGGCGATCTGGCGTGCATCTGACGTTACGAGCTTGTCACAATACATCCATCCACGCGCGCCGGTTGCTCCGAGCGTCCAGTCATGGCTGGCTTCCTCCGGAATCTTTCCCCCCTTCGTGAAATCCGGGTTTTGCCACTCAAGCTTGGGAGCCGCGACCGAGGCGGAAACGGTGAAGAAACATGTCAGGACGAATTTCATGTCTGGATGATAAGAGATAGGGTTTTCAAGGCTGATGACGGAAAGCCATGAGTCAGCAGACGCAGAGTATGGAAATTCCAACATCCCCGTCCATCGCATTCCGGACGTTTTGGATAAAAATCCTGTACATGATTCTCATAGCTTTGGGCAGCCCGATGATCAAAACCATGCCTGTCAATGAACCATCGCTCCCCGCCTTGCCCGATGATCTCGTCGCCAGCATCTCCGGGCAACGATCTGGTGCTGAGGCAAATCCCGATCCCCGAGCGCAAAGCGGCGCACCGCGGATGCCGCCGCTGACACTTGAAATATCCGAACCAGTTGCTGGAAAATTAGGGTGGTATGCCACCCTGTCGAGTGTCGGTCGAAGGTTTTGGCGAGGAGGGGAGGAGAGGGTTGCTGACCACATGATTGTAGCGTTTTTCCTGACAACAGGAGGTCACGAATCGCTACAGAAAAAGTTTTCCATCAAACTTCCAAAAAGCTTTACATCGCAGCGACGGATTGATTAGTTAATATATAAATTAATATAGATTTATTATATTTTTATATTATATCATTGTTTCAATTTCAACAAAGCCCAAATCACTCATGAAACCCATTTCAAAGGCGTGCGCTGCGCTGCTATCAAATGTCGAATTATTGATCTTTGATGTGATCGCGCGCTGTTGGATCTATTGGAGCGGCAATTCATGTGTATTCGATGATAAACATAAATCGCAAAATGATCTTTTGCTAAGTCCAACATCGATGAACGCATCCATCCAAAAAACGCAACCTTTCGAGCTTGGTTTCGTAAGCTTGACCCACGGAACTCAACGCCTGCGATCCAAATGCTGCGGAATAGAAATGTGGTAATGTCTTTCCTGTCATGAAAACCAACGCCCGCCTCCGTTCCCGTTGCATGGCCTCCAGCGCCTCCGCTATCTTTGCCGGAGTCCTGGCAACATCGTGTCTCTCCCATGCGGTTGACTACACGTGGACTTCAACCGCCACCGGCACCTTGAGTTGGACGGATACTACCCGATGGTCTGGCGGTACTGTCTTTTCCAGCGGATCTGGCAACGCGTTGATCTTCGATGCCGTATATGTGAATGGTTCGCGCAGTATCACGACGAATGTTCCGACAACTCTTTCGTTAAACACCCTCACCTTGGGAGGCTCGGCGAATGCGGTGAACACTGCCACTGTGACCATTGCCTCTACGTCCTCGACCTGGACGATTGGTGATGGGATAACTTCGGTGATCAACCTTACTGGGAATTATAATTCCACTAGGTCCCTGACCTACAACCTCGCCGCCAACATCTCTCTGAACCAGGCCATCACCACGTTTACCGGAAATGGCACCGGTATTTTTAACTTCACGGGGGTTGTTTCGGGGGTTAGCGCGGGCAATGGGATCACCAAAAGCGGCTCCAGCACCCTGAGTTTGACCAACGCCGCCAACACTTACACCGGTATCACAAAAATTGAAGGCGGTATTCTCGACGCCACCACGCTCGCTAACATCAACACCAATAGCAGCATTGGCAAAGGCTCCGCAGCCGGCTCCGCAGCCGATCTGGTGATCGACGGCGGCACACTCCGTCACAGCGCCGCGAATGTGGCATCCACCAACCGGCTCTTCAGTATCGGCACCAGCGGCGGCACGATCGATTCATCGGCCGCTTCCCTGACCCACACCCTGAGTTTCACTGGAACCGGGGCCATGGGTTTCAACAGCCAACTTGGCACGCGGATACTCACGCTCGGCGGTAGCAATGTGGGAACCAACACCATGGCCATGGCGATCGGCAATGATGGATCGAGCAATGCCACCAGCGTCAGCAAGACGGGCTCCGGCCTGTGGATCCTCTCCGGTACAAACACCTACACCGGCACCACCACCGCAACAGGCGGCGTCTTGGTGGCCACCACTGCGGCGGCCCTGCCCGGTTACAACTCTTCTGGCATGGTCATCTTTAACGGAGGTGCCATTGGCGCGCGGTTGGGCGGCAGCGGCTGGACCACCGCCCAGTTGGACACCCTGCTGAGCAACGCGACCAAGACCAGCGGCCAACTAGCCATCGACACCACCAACGACAATCTCACCCAGTGGGCCAACCTTACCACGGCCAATCTCGCGGGACTCGGTATCGCTAAGGCGGGCAGCAATAACTTCACACTTAACCAGTCCGGCACTTATGCGAGCCTCTCCAACTATGGCAGCGGTAGGTTGGTGATCGACAACACCACTATTAGCACCTCAAGTCTCTCCAACTTTGGCACTGGCAACGTGTTCCTGAACAATTCCACACTCACCACGTCCTCCTTGGCGTTTGCCGTGAATGGATCGAATACGGCCATCGTGGGTGGGGTCCTTTCCATGTCAGGAGGAACGATCACTCATACCAATCCGGTGGCCAACTCGAATTTGATTACCACCATCACTTCCGCCATCACGGGCAGCCCCACGGTGAACTTGTCTTCCACCGATAGCAACACCTACGTCAGCGGCCTTAATTTCTCGCCGGAAGGTAATGCGACCCAAGCGCTCGGAACTATGACCGCGAACAAGGTCATCAATGACAAGGTGAACTTCTATCTCGGCGGCCAGTCCGTTGGCAACACCGCGACCGCGATCACGAATTCCAGCGCCGGGTTTGGGGTGGTGCGCAAGCGCGGGGTCGGTGAATGGACGGTTGGAAGTGTGAACTTTGGTACACTCCAAATTTTCGCCGGCACGATGATCGCCCAAGGTCTGATAGACGGCACTTATACGGGGGAACAAGTTTATGGCGGCACCTTGGTCCTCGACTACACCACCGCTGGCGCTGATACCAATAGGCTTGGGGATACTAGGACTCTTTACCTTGGTGGCGGTACGCTCCAACTGGACCTCTCGACCGGAGCCACTGGTACCCATACCGAGGTTGTGAACGCGGTCACCCTCGGGACATCGAATGGTTTGGGCTGGGTCAACATCACGCGTGGGAGCGGGTCCTCCGCCACGCTGCGGATGAACACCATCACCCGCGGCGCGGGGGCGACCATTAACTTCGAGGCTGCCAACATAGCCAGCACCGACACCACCAACACCAATGGTATCCTTGGCCCATGGGCCACGGTGGGCGGCGCGGACTGGTCCTATAACAGCGGTTCCACCACGGTTCTCGGCGCAAGCCAGTCGCCTGGGTCGGCAGGTGTCGCGGATGGTTTCATCCGCGCCTACGCCGGCTACACCGATGTGACACGCCTTGGTGATACCCCCGGCGTCGGCATCAGAACCATCACCGATGGATCCACGACAAACGTGCGTCTCATCGAAGGCAGCGGCTCCTCGGGCAGTATAGGCCTCAGTGCTCCGTCGACCACCATCAACACCCTGAATCAAAGCGCCTCTGGCGCTTCCACCATTGATACCGCCAGCCAGACTTTGCTGGTCAATGGTATCCTCGCCGGAGCAGGCAGCGGCAGCCTCACCTTCGGCACCAGTTTGAATAGCGGCACCCTGAAGACGGCGACCGCCACGGCAGCGGGCGAGTTGATCATTCAAAATTTCTCGTCCAATCCGCTGACCATCAACTCTGTCATCGCCAACAACAACGCCTCCGTCCTCAACCACACCGGAACTGGCACCACCATTTTGGCTGGAACCAACACCTATACGGGGGTCACGCGTCTATCCGGCGGGGTGCTGGAGGCAGCGATTGGAACAGGACTTTCCACCAGCACCCACCTTTATCTGAACGGCGGGGTCCTGCAATCCAACGGCACGTTTACTTGGGTCAACGGCAACAATACCAACGCGGGCCAATTCAATTGGACGAGCGAAAATGGAGGCGGCTTTTCAGCCAGAGGCGGCAAGTTGACGGTCACCGTCGGCAACAACGTGGCCACCGAGCAGGTGTGGGCGTTTGTGTCGACTGGTTCTTCGGCCGTGGGCGCCAGTATAGTGCCCGCAAACAATGCGATCTTGGGCCCGTTGAAGTTTGGTTCCACCACGGCGGACAACGAGGTCGAGTTCCGGAACAACATCAACCTCAATGGTGAAGTCCGGGAGATCAACGTGACCGACAACACCGGATCCAGCGGCGACTTTGCCACCCTCTCGGGTGTCATCCGCAACGTCTCCGCCAACAGTGCTCCCACCGCCCCAGCCGGTATCTACAAGTCCGGAGTCGGCACGTTGGTGCTGACCAACACGAATACCTACGACGGCACCACCACGATCAGCGCCGGAACTCTTCAAGTGGACGGCTCCACCCACGCTAGCAGTAATGTTTTCATTGGAACCGCAGGC
>JBEAZA010000070.1:0-11885 GCA_041170385.1 Verrucomicrobiota bacterium
CCTGCCACGTCCTAGTGAGTCCTGAATCAGAAAGGCCAGGTCTTGGATTTGATCGGTGGGAAGCTCATTGATGGGATAAGAGAGCGATTCGATCAATCCCTCCTCCATCCATAGGGCGAGCAATAGGCGGGCGTTTTTTTCTGCTCTTGGTTGAAGAATATCGTGCGCCCCAGTGTTTATTATTGAATTACTCACTTGGCAGCCTCTCTTTCAAATGAGTTTTCACGCAATGTCTCAATTTGGATCTCGTCCAAGATTTGAAGCACCCGTGCAACTCTGTTTTCGGGAAGTGATTGGATTGCACCGCGCTGGTAATCAGGAATGAGCATTTCGATTTCCAGTGGCTCATCATATTGCCTCTCAGCATCAATCCATTTTCGGCGAGCCTTTTCGCGCAGTTCCAAGGATTCTAGCAGGGTTTTGATGGGGGCTAAATTGCCAGCATCAAGAAGGCTCTGGGGTGTGAGGCCGTCGAGGTCTGCGTTCGGGGATTCCAGTAGCTCAAACGCTTCAGATTCACCGACGAGCTGCACGAGCCTGTTTTTGATTTGGGAAGAGTTCATGGTTGAACGGCCTCCCTTCTTCCAAAGATCCTTTCGATCTCACTTGCTGGTATGAGTGCGGCACCGAAACCGGTGATTGCACGGATGCGGCCTTTCTTCACTTGTCGATAAACCCAAGTGCGCTCTTTTCCGACCATGTCAGCAAACTCTGCGAATGAGAAAGAAACTCTATCGCCCGTCTTAATGCGTTTTTTAGCAGTCATGAGCGCATGATCGCGCCCTGTTGTTTTTGCGTCCTAAGGAAGGATTCAGCGTTTTTTCCTTACACCGCCCTGCAAGCCATCATGATTTTTCCTTGTGCCTTTACTGAGGGCTTTATCGTAATTCGTAAATCCTGCTGCTGATATAATCGGCGTCCATAATTGCGGAGAATCAATAGGAAATGGCTTGCGCCCTACTGCATCAAGAATCTTATGGGTTTTTTTTATCAAATGATTTTTGGTAGGCTTTTTACCGTTCTTTTTAAGGTAATCGGCAGCGATAAAAATCATTGTCGAAACGTGAGCTGCATAAACTGATCTTTTCTTTTCCAGTTCACGAAGATGAATTGCGGCTTTTGCAAGGGTTGAGAACACCTCAGGATCACGATTGATCAGTCCTGCGACAATCATTTCAAGATCTTCAATATCGACCTTCTTTTTTCTGGATGCGTAGTCGAATAACAAAACTGCATCTTCAAAAATTAGATCTTTATTCTTCCTTGATTTCTTCGGCTTTGTTGCTGGTGGGAGTATGGTTGAGATATGGCCATTTAACTTTATAAAAGCGGCTTCTGCGCCCGTCCATATTTTTTCATCCGGATTGGTCGAGATAGCTTTCGATTTTTTCTTCGCGCTCATACGATCACCCTCCCTGCCATTTCGTTTGAGTGTTTCTTGCAAAGGTGACCATAGACTTGTGCGCAAAGCATTCCGCCATCCTTGTGTCCTAGCCATGACGCGAGCGTGGGAAGATCAACACCCGCCTCAATGCATCGGGTGGCGAATAGGTGGCGAAGATCATGCACCCTCATGTGGTCGATCTCTAATCGTTCACAAGCGCCTCTGAGAGCTTCTCTAGGCGATTTCAAGAGCATGACTGGATAATGCGCGCCTGTCGGTATGCCTGACTGCCTCATTCGATCCAGAAGTGCTCTACAAGCTGGAATGATTGGAACTTGGCGCATCTCGTCATTTTTGGCGGTTCGGACTGAGATGTAGTCAGACTTTATATCCCTCCATCTCACGGACGTTGCCTCGCTGATCCTCATGCCGGTATATGCCAGAAACTCCACCGAAAATGCGGCGGCTTTGCTGTATGCTTTTTTCTGTGCGAGAATATCGGCGACAATTTCAGCAAATGACTCAGAGGTAGGAAGATCGTGCGCCATCTTCTTTGTTTTTAGGCGTTTGATTTTTTGGGCTGGATTGGTCGCGCAAAAACCTGCCTCCACTGCCCTATCAAAAACTCGCCTCAGAAGCGACAGAGCGCCGTTGTAGGACGTTTCCGAGGCTGTTTTGGAATATGACTCCATGAGCGCCCGAAGATCGGCTGTGGTGACTCTGGCAATGGAAAGGCTCAATGGGTTGATCGGTTGCCTCTCTCCCACCCTCTCAAGAGCATTTCCGCGCTCTCTGTAATACAGGCGGGTGGATTCCTTGATCTTCGGATCGTACCTCTCAATTTCGGCTTTTAGTGCTGCTCCGAGGCTATTCGCTGTAATGGCGTTCCTAGCGCCTTTCATTTCGGTCAAGACTCCCTCCAAACGATTGGATGCGGTGGCGTAGTCGTCGGTATTAAGAGAGCGACGAATCAACTTGCCAGATACTTTGGCTACGGCGTAATATTTGCCACCCGAATGGATATACAAACAAGGAACTTTGGATTTGCGGAATTGTGCTTTGGTAGGCATGGCTTTGCGATCTGTTGCACCGAAGGTATGCATTTCTGGTATGCATTGCAAGGTCAAAAGCCTAGCAATCCCTTGTGCCGGGGTGGCGGAATTGGTAGACGCGCCTGACTTAGGATCAGGTGGATTCATCTGTGCAGGTTCGAGTCCTGTCCCCGGTATTGCTCCCTCCGCCGAATTGTTGGATGGCTCACCGCGAAGATGGCGAATTCAATTCCTTGTACACGTCCTTCAGGTCAAGCGGATCGGCCAGGTTCTTTTGCAATGCCTGCAATTTGGCAAATAGTTTTTTCCGACGTTCCAGCGTGCTTGGATCTGATGCGAGATTTCTGAGTTCATCGGGGTCTTTCTCCAGATTGAACAATTTGGAAACTTTGGCCTCAGGGTAGAGAATCAGCTTCCACCCGTCATCAGTGACGGAACGTTGCAAATCAAGATATGCTCCATAAACTGCATCCAGTCCTGTTGAGTCGCCTTTGAGGATGGGTAGCAGGCTTTGGAACTCGATATCGGTGAGATCCGCACCAGCCAGGTCCAGCGCTGTGGCCATGGCACTTTGCAAATAGACCGGCTCGCTGATTTTTTCTCCCGCTTTCACCCCGGGTCCTGCGATGATAAAGGGAACACGAATGCTATGGTCATACATGTTTTGTTTGCCCATCAGACCGTGATGACCGCAGGCAAGTCCATGGTCGGAAGTAAAAATGATCCATGTGTTGTTCGCTTTTCCCGATTCCTGCAGAGCATTCAAGATTCGTCCCAGCTGGGCGTCCATATGAGTGATGATGGCATAATATTCCTGGCGGTGGACTTTGACCGCATGTTCGGTACGCGGGAATGGAGCGAGCTTCTCATCACGCAAATCCGGACCACAACCGATCCGGTCTTTTTCCGGATAAAGTTCCATGTAACTTTTGGGGATTTCGATTCGATCGAGAGGATAACGGTCCACAAATTCCTTGGGGGACTGTCTGGGATCATGCGGAGCATTGAATGCGAGATACATGAAAAACGGAGATTGGGATTTCATGGCATTTTCGATAAAAGCCACACTATCGTCGCCAAGGACCTCACTCCAATGCTTGCCATCCTTCCAGAACCCCTCAAATTTCGGATCGCTCGGGTTCCATGGATCCGGTTTGCCGACGACAGGCCTGTCATAGCAAACAAGATGATCACGGGGCATGCCGGGACGGACGTGAACGGTGTGCTGAAAACATGTTGCAGCATCGGCATCCAAGTGCCACTTGCCGCTCATATAGGTCTCATAACCCCTTGCAGCCATCCGTTGTGGCCAGAGTTTGCCAGCGGCGCTTTGTTCCTTGAGGGATAGGTTTGGAGCTGCGGCATGCCATAATGAGCGGCCTGATATGAGCATTCTGCGACTTGCCACACATACCGCGCCGCTCCAGGAGCCCATGTTATATGCATGGGTGAAGGTTGTTCCCTGAGCGGTGAGCCGGTCGAGATTGGGCGTGTCAATGTCGGTATGGCCAAGAGACCGTATCGTATCGTAGCTCTGATCGTCCGTGATGATGAAAAGAACATTGGGTTTGGACCCATTCGCAGCGAAAATCGGGCTGAAGGTGCAAAGCAGGAGAGTGATGGTCAGGATGCGGAGATGCATGATCATGGAGATCAGGATTTGACGAGTGGCGAATCTGTCAATTCAGAATCTTCCTCTTGTCCGGTGAGTGCTTTTTCCAGCCACATCATCATGATTCCTGCAAGAATGAAGAATACCATGACACCGTAGAACACCCAGATCGTGGATTTGCCGGCGGTGAACCCGTAATTGTGCAGGCCCACGCCCAGAAAGTTTACGTGCCACCATGAGAATGCAACAATACAGGCGGTGAAAATGGAGCAGAGATGGAGACCCCAATCCCTGATCAGCCCGCCCAGGCGAGCATGCAGGATGGCAAGTGTCCACAGAACAATCATCAGTGCGCCGTTTTCCTTCGGATCCCATCCCCAGAAACGCCCCCATGAATCATTTGCCCAGATACCTCCCAGTACGGTTCCGACCAGCGAAAGAAATACCGTCAGGCAGATGCAACCATAAACCGCTTTGGTCAAAGAACGGCGCAGATCCTTGTCATGCCCATCGAGATTCAAGCCGCGCATGAGCACATACGAGCATGAAAGCACTGCGGAGAGCAGTCCGGCTGAATAGCCGAGGGTAATGGTGATCACGTGGGTGGTAAGCCAGTAATTGGAGTCGAGCACCGCAACCAAAGGATCGAGATGGTCCCCTGCGTCTCCCATTTCATAGCGTCTGGCAAGAAGGATCAGGGCAGCACCGATCACGGGTGACAAACCCAATGCGAATCGTTTGCGCGTCATCCACTCGACCACGAGTGCAAGGATCACGGAGGTCGTTCCGATGAAAATAACGGTATCGTAAAGATTTCCCACCGGCGGGCGCTGCATGATGATCGAACGCATGACGATCGCGATCACGCACAATACAGCTGCAATGAGAGTGGAGGTTGCAATCGTCCAGTATAAGCAGGTTGATAGCTTGGAATTTCCCAAGCCCCACATCGCAAGGGTAAGGAGAGAGCCGAAAAGGAAACATACCAGGGCATTCAGAAACAGATCGCTCCTGAAGTAGGTGACCTCGAGCGGAATCCGGTCCATCTCTCCACGTGATTCGGCACGCTCGGTAATGGTGTGTTTGAGGGTCGTCAGAGACCTGCGGAAATCCTTCTCGCTTTTGAATGAATCAAGAACCGTGGCTTCCATCAAAGCAATATCGGAGATGCTCGATCGGGCATCATCCGTGGCTTCGGTCATCACCTTCATGATTGCGTCGCCCGCGCTGGACCATTCCTTGCGGTTTGCATCCGTGGGAGGAATCATAAACAAACCGTATTTCGACATGTTTGCACCATCGATAATCTGCTGCAGCAAATCCTGCAATCGCGACTCCACTGTGCCTTCCTGGCGCATCATGCGGTTCAGTTCGCTGCGTAACGGAGCGGCGCTGGACATCACAGCGCTGAAGCTGACTTTTTGATCGGCCGATCCGGGCGCGGCCGTGCCAGTCAGTGTGAGACCATTCCGAGCAAAGGCAAAATAACCCAACAGCGCTTCGTAGCTGCGCAAATTGTAAGCGAGATCGATGGTTTGCTGGTGAAACGGATCGCGTTTCTTCTTCGCAATGCCTTCGTAAGACCTTGCCAACTCGATCAATTGATTTCTGCCCGGTGCAATTTCGTTGTAGCTGTATCGATCTCTTCTGCCCTTTTGTTTCACCTTGATGGCTTCCAGTACTTTGGAGTTATCGATTCGGAACGTAGGCAGTTGCACGGCCAGCCATGGACGATAGACCGTATCCATGAGCCAAGCGGTCGGCTTGATCTTGAATTCCTGGCCGTCTTTTCCCCGGATTTTCATCGATCTGGCACCATGAAGAGCCAGCATCCGGAATCCAGCATATGTCGAAAACGGTTTGATTCTTCCGCCATCCTGAAGCGGAATGGAATCGACCAATTGAATGGTTTCCTTCTCCCACGGCACGTAGTCCTTCACATGTTGAACCTCGCCCTTTGGCATGTTGTCGATGAAAAGGTTCACCAAGGCCACCACCAATGCCGCGATGGCAAGGATTGCGACCACCCATTTCCCGAATTTTGACCGATTATCCATGTTGGTTTCGTTTGCGCGCTGCAGCGGAGAGGTGTCCAAAGAGCTTGGTTAGAAAAGTGATCAGCATTCCCGCCGCCACGATGTAGAGACTGTATTCCGGCCATTTGTCAGCGGGATTCCTGACAATTTCGAAAATGGAAAACATTTTCTCACCCGGCTTCGCGCCTTCGGGACCGTAACTCGCTTGGAAAAACGTCAACCCTTCATAGCGCATGGGTTCGTTCATCTCGATACGGACTGCGGATTCCTGGCCGTTTTCGATCCGGCGGATATCGCTGATGAATTCCGCGGGACGCGAGGTTCCCGGATGGAAATCAGCAGTAAATTTCTCAAGTTTCACCTGAAATGGCATCGGCCAGAGACGTTTTCTCATCTCAACGGTAAACACGCGTTCATCGATCTGAATCGTGAAGGGATGGAAACTTGCCGCGCTGATGATGAAAGGATTCGAGGTCTCGCCGTTTTTGAGGACATATTTTCCATAGGCACCTGCGATATTTCTTTCCGCCTCTTTTTCAGGCTCCATTTCGGACAAATAAAATCCATCGGTCACCAGTTCGCCCTTTTGTGGAGCACGGTCTGCGACACTCACAGGAGCCGCATTTTTGGAATAACCACCGATCACGAGGGAAAACGGCATATCCGGGAAATCGAACGTGCGGTTTTTTCCCTTTTGAAGATCCGATAGGAATGTGCCGCGGATCACGTGAAAGGTTTCGCGCTGACCATCGATCACTTCTGCCACCTCGATGACGTATTCGGTATAATCTTCCGCGACATCGCTGGTTTCGCCTTCGCCAATCGCCATGTTGCCGCGAATTTCGAAATGGTGGGCGACTCCACCCGCAATCAGCATGAAAATGATGCCGAAGTGGGAGATCAGGTTGCCGATTTGTCGCGGTGTTTTCCGAATGCGGACGACACCGCCAAGAATCATGTTCAGCAGCAGCAGGGCGCAGACATAATAACCTCCGGGCAACAGAACCGGGACGATCTTACCGTTGATGGTGGGTAAGATGTATGGCGATTTCCAACTAAAATACTTGTTGAGCGTGTAATGCAGGCCTTGGTCGATCTGCTCGAGCGTTGCCAACCAAGTCAGCACCAAAAGAATCAGCAGCAAAACCGTCGCCAGATGGAAACCGGCCAGAAAATCATAGCTCCTGGTAAGAAATGACTTTCCGGATTTGTGAGGGTGAAGGGTTGATTCGGTTTCCATGTTCAAAGTTTAATGTTCCGTGGACGAGCCGGTGAACCGAAGGCTACCGACAAAGGCGCGCAGATGTTCTTTTTCCGCCGCGACCTCATGTTTCGGTCCGACCATTTTGACGGTGAGGATTTTTCCATCGATCTCGGCCACCACACCCGCGAGGCCATAGCCCGGTTTGGATTCGGCTCCCATTCCAGCACCGTATTCCCCGTCGGCCTCGATCCAAATACCCTCCACCCCTGCGATGGGAATTTTCTTGGTAGATTCAAACGCCTCCTGATTGAGATCTTCCTTGCCAAATTGGTTTAGCCAGCGGTTCACGTTTTCAAGCACTCTTCCCGAGGAAATCGATACATAGACTTCACCCAACCCGGTCTCCCCAAAACTGTAATTCAGCAGGCGGAACTGTCGCGCTGGCCGTACCAGCCACGTATCGGGGTGGGTTCCTTGTACCGGACTTGGCTTGGTATCCAGGAAGCGCTCGCTGCTGTTGGCAAACAATTTGACCGAGTTGTCTTTCACCGTTTTCCTTCGGGTTTCCTCAATCCTGACACGATCTCCGTGTTTTTCACAGGATGTAAAAAACAGTGAAATGGCAGATACCGTGAGGAAAAAGGATTTGATGACGGATTTCATTGGCGGGGAGATAGTCTCGGAATGACCTGCTCGCAAGTCGGAATCCATACGTCGAGAAAATCGGAATCATTTCACCATGAAAATCCGTAGGACCCCGGATATCCGCGGGTGATAGGTTCGCTCCGAAAAAGCCGAAGAGCTCGAGAATCCGATGGATATTGGCCGAAGTGAACCGATATGGGGAATTTTAGGGATGACTTTGCAGCCCGCACAGGGTTTTCTGCCCGTGTGGAATCCATCCGTTACTTCAATCGCCATACGCAGAAAACCGAGACCGAACAGGTGTATGGCGAATCCTTTCTGCGTTGGACCTATGGAAATCCTCTGGGCAAGCTCGCACTTCACGCCTTGGTGAAGCGCCACGGATTTTCCAAATGGTATGGAAACCGGATGTCAAAACCCTCATCAGCGAGAATGATCCGGCCATTCATCGACCGTTATGGCCTCGATACCGATGAATTTGCGGACCCACCTGCTTCATTCCGCAGTTTCAACGAATTTTTCTATCGCAAGCTCCGTCCCGAAGCCCGCGAGATCGACCCCTCTCCCATTGTCTTTCCTGCCGACGGACGACATCTCGGTTTTGAGGATGTTTCAACAATCGATTCCTTTTTTGTCAAAGGCCAGAGTTTCGATCTCAAAGCTCTTCTCGGAGATCCTGGATTGGCTGAAAGGTATCAACGCGGATCGATGGTGCTCTCTCGGTTATGTCCGGTCGATTACCATCGCTTCCATTTTCCAGCTGCCGGTATCCCGTCCGCAGCGAAAACCTTACAAGGGCCTCTTTTTTCAGTTTCACCCATCGCCCTCGCGAAAAAACTCGCTTATCTGTGGTCAAACAAACGCACGATCACCGAACTCCGGACCGAACGATTCGGAAAGATCCTGCTTTTGGAAATCGGTGCCACCTGCGTGGGATCGATCCATCAGACGTATGTTCCTGAAGTGCCTGTGGAAAAAGGCGGGGAAAAAGGCTACTTCGCATTCGGAGGCTCGTCCACGATCACGCTCTTCGAGCCGGGTAAAATCACCCTGGCGAACGATTTGCTGGAAAACAGCGCCAAACAGATCGAACTGTATGCACGGGTCGGAAGTGCGATGGGCGTCTGATGTTCTGACTTCACGCCAACGGTTCAGACCGTGCAGACTATCCAACCTCGCTCAGGAAACGGGACACTGAGGGCAAAAAATGAAGCAACAAGCGTCTTAGGGTTCCAACGGCTCATGGCTGATTGGAATCCCCCGTTGAACGCATCGGGGCCTCCGAATCAAAACGGAATATCGTCATCAAAATCATCCGTATTTCTCAACTCTTCCGCGGCTGGCTCGGAGTGAGCCGCTCTTTCATGGGAGGATTCGTGCGCTGTCGTTGACCCCTTGCCACCGGTCAGTTTCCAACAGGACAAGTTCACATAGTATTTCCCATTATACTCATTGCCCCGGATATCGAAGTTGACCACCACATCCTGGCCTTCGCGGTAGTTATCCAGGACCGCACACTTGTCCTTGACGACCTCGAACTTCAGATCCTGGGGATACTTGCTGTCTCCCGTGGTGACCACGAACTCACGTTTTGAAAACCCACTTGGGAAACTCTGCGTCTCGCTGATCAATTTAATTTTTCCTGATGCCTCGTACATGGACGGATCTTTTCCAATCCATACGCCTTGTCAAACCGCGCATGGAATTTCCGGTAAATTTATCTTTGCATGCAAACATTGAGCTGCTAAGGAGTCGGTGTGATGTCACTTCAAACCCGCCATGATGCGAAAACATTGAGACGCAAGATCACGGGATACGCGGCGTGCTTGCTGCCTTTTGAATCGGACGGATCGATTGCCGCAAAATCATTCCAACAGGCAATCGCGCGGACCACGGATGCCGGTCTGGGCTGTGCTGTGAACATGGACACCGGTTATGCCAATTTCCTGACAGCGGAAGAACGTACCATGATCCTGCGCCTTACCCGGGAGGTGATCCGATCCGAACGTGATTTCATCGCAGGCGCCTTTGTCGAAGGGATGGAGGGCGATCTGGTACGGCTTTATCGTCAGCAGATGGATGAAATCGTATCCTATGGCGGCACGCCGATCCTTTTCCAAACCACCCGCTTTCACGGATGGAGTCCGTCACAAATCATCGATCTGTATGCCGCAGTATGTGAGGGTTATGATTCGGTTTTTGGTTTCGAACTTGGCTCGATGTTCGCCGCGAACGGCATGATCTTTGATGAGGAAACCATCAAAGGCCTCATTCGAATTCCAACCCTCAAGGGAATCAAACATTCATCCCTCGATCGCGGAATCGAGCTGCGTCGGCTGGAAATTAGGGATGAGATCCGACCGGATTTCAGGATTTTTACCGGTAACGATCTGGCTGTCGACATGACCGAATACGGTTCCGATTACCTGTTGGGCCTTGCGGCTTTTTGTCCCGAGCTTTTTGCGCTTCGTGACCAGTATTGGCTGGAAGATGATGAGAGATATCAGCTCCTGACCGATCACATCCAATATCTCGGCAACGTGGCCTTTCGCACACCGGTTCCTGCATACAAACATTCCTGCGCCGTGTTCCAGAACCTGATCGGCCGTTGCCCCAGCGCCCTCACCCACCCCTTATCCTCCAGACGTCCGGAATGGGAAGCGGAAATCATGAGGGATTGCGCCGTACGCCTCGGTTACCTGCCATGACCACCATCACGGATATCGCACGTGCGCTGAACATCTCGACGGCGACAGTCTCGCGCGCGCTCAATCATTCCCGACTGATCACACCGGCGCTGACTGCAAAGATCAGCAAGGCGGCGGAAAAAATGGGTTATGTGAAACGGCACATCCGCCGCCCGCAAGGCCGCTCCATTCTGAATATCAAGCTCATACTGCCTCAGCTCATCGAACCCGAGCGCGCCCTGTTTTTCGATTTCTCCGCGCTCATTTCAGGCATCAAGGCAGGATTCAAGAAATGCGAGATCAACCTTATCTGTGATGCCAATTCGCCGACTTGCAGGCTTTATCCCCATAAGAAAGGCGGCGACACGAATGGTTTTATTTTTGCATTCCATCCACCATCGGCATTCCAACTCAAGGAACTGAAAGCGCATGGAACGCCTTTCATTGTGCTGAACCGTGATATCCCGGAACTACCATGTGTGGCCACTGAAAACGCTCTGGGAATGGAGCAACTTGTCACCCACCTCCTCAAGAAGCGTCCTGGGATCAAACCCGCGTTCGTCTCACTCGACGGACTCGGCCAGATCCATGAACGCCGTCTCAACGGCCTCGTCAAGACATGTGAACATCACCAACTCCCATTCGATCGGGATAAAGACGTTTTTCTTTTTCCCAATATCCATTCGATCAATCCGCAAAAAGTCAGATCCCTGAGTAAGCCATACAACGTCCTCATTTGCGTGAATGACATCGTAGGCACGGTGGTGTTGAGCGAATTAGAGCGCCTCGGAATCAGTGTCCCGTCACAGATCGCCGTGACAGGTTTCGATGACTCGCCTGTCCGCCAGCTTTCACGTCCGCTGCTCACAACCATCAGCCTTCCGGTTGCCAGACTTGCGGAAAGCGCCGCTGCCCGGCTTGAACATGCCATTGTCGATTCGATCACCACGCCCGAGGTCCTGAAACTACCGGGCGAACTCATACTCGGCCAATCCACCTGAATATTCCATGTTTCCCAATCAAATCGCCATCCACACGTTCACAAACCGCCCATGGAACATCCGTGAGTGCATTGAAAACTACGCGCGCGCCAACCTGGGTGGCATTTCGGTCTGGCGTGAGACGCTTGACCGAGAGGATCTGAAAACCGTCCGGCGCCTGTTGGATGACAGCGGACTTATTCCGGTATCCCTTGTTCGCGGTGGCTTTTTTACGGGCATGCAACTGAGCGAGCGCGAAGCTGCCGTTTCAGACAACCTCAGGGC
>JBEAZA010000071.1:0-48996 GCA_041170385.1 Verrucomicrobiota bacterium
CACCTTCTTTTTTCTCCTCTTTGCCTTCTTCCTTGTGCTCGCCGTCTTTTTTGCATTTGCCGCAATGTGCGATGATCGTGGCTTCTTTTTCCTCACCCTCTTTATCGCACTTCTTCTTGCATTTGCCTTCGGCTACCAGAGTGGCCTCGTCTTTTTTTGCTTCGTCCTTTTTATCGCACTTCTTGTCGCAATCCTTGGCAAAAAGAGCCGATGAAGTGAACAGAGCAGCGCTGAATACGGTTAGTAGTAATTTCATAGTTTTCTAGTTTTTGATGGGTAGTTGAATCGAAACCCTGTTTAGGGTAATCCATAAATAGAGAGTTTCCACCCAATTTTTATTCAATATCTTTTTGGCCAATCCAAGCCAAAAATTCCTGATTTCCGTCCATTCCGGCAATCCTCGAGGGAATCAGCCCTTTCCATGTTTTCCCGCATGTCACTGTCACAAAGTGCCGGATTTTATCCACCGCGCGTTGCCTGAGCTCCTCATCTCGGACAACCCCTCCTTTTCCCACGTCCTCTCGCTCCAGCTCGAACTGGGGCTTAATCAGACACACCACCTCACCTCCCACCTCCAGAACACGAAAGACGGCCGGCAGCACTTTGGTCAGGGAAATAAAGGACAAATCCATCACCGCAAGCCTGACACGCTCACCCAGATGTTCCGCATCCAAGTGCCGCGCATTGAACTTTTCCCTGGAAATCACCCGGGGATCATTGCGCAGCTTCCATACCAACTGATTGGTCCCGACATCGATCGCATGCACCCGCGCGGCCCCGCGTTGCAGCAAACAATCCGTAAATCCGCCGGTCGATGCCCCGACATCCAGGCAAACCCAACCCGTGACATCGATCCCGAATTCTTCCAACGCACCTTCCAGTTTCAGCCCACCACGCCCGACAAACCTCGGCTTTTCTTTGATTTCCACCACCACCTCCTCACCAAAACGCTCTGCCGGCTTGTCGACCAGCCGCCCGTCCACTTTCACCTCACCCGCCAGAACCAAGCGCTTTGCCTGCTCACGAGAATCGCACATTCCACGGTTGAACATCAATGCATCGAGTCGATCCTTTCTCACACGGCCCTTTCTCCCCGATCACAAAGGGTATTTCAATCCCTTTCACACCCCTGAAAATCCGCCGAAGGTCGGAAGTTACCGCTTTCCCCCGACTTTGTGAAAAATTTCACAAAGCACACTTGCCCCGCAGCCCTCGGACCTACATAGTTCGTCCGGGTGTTTTCCACCCATCAATTTGTTTCTCCAACACAACTCATGAGCGACACTGCATCGTCCAACGCGGAACTTCGATTACCTAAAGACCTCGCTGCTGAAAAAGGCATGGTCAATGTCCAGATCGACGGTGTCTGGTATCAGTTTCCAAAAGGAACCCGGATGATCGAGGCCTGTCGCTCGGTCAAAAAGGACATCCCGTATTACTGTTACCACCCGAAACTCAGTGTTCCCGGAAATTGCCGAATGTGTATGGTTCAGATGGGCATGCCTGCTCGCCCCGCTCCCGGTCAGGAACCCGTGCGCGATGCGGACGGATACGAGCCGATCGGATGGATGCCGCGTCCGGCCATTTCCTGTGCGAATACGGTGGCGGAAAACATGGGCATCCGTACCACCGGCGAACTCGTCGACAAATGCCGTGAGGGCGTAATGGAGTTTCTTCTCATCAATCATCCGCTGGATTGCCCGATCTGCGACCAAGCCGGCGAATGCCGTCTCCAGGAACAATCGGTCGGATTCGGACGCGGGGTTTCCCGCTTCATCGACATGAAGGTGAAAAAACCCAAAAACGTCGATATCGGTCCGCGCATCCGTCTCGACGACGAGCGCTGCATCATGTGCTCACGCTGCATCCGGTTCATGGATGAGGTCGCCGGAGATCCGGTCCTGGGTTTCACCCAACGCGGTACCCATACCACGCTCACGGTCCATCCCGATCGAGAGCTCGATTCCAACTATTCCCTCAATACCGCCGACATCTGTCCGGTTGGTGCCCTGACCTCCAACGACTTCCGCTTCCAAATGCGGGTCTGGTTTCTCAGGGAAACCCCATCCATCGATGTCAACTGCGGCACTGGCACGAATATCTTCATCCACACCCGTGGCAACACCATCCATCGCATCACCCCACGCCAAAACGATGCGGTCAACTCCAATTGGATGCCGGATTCCCATCGGCTGAACTTCCATTACATCGATAGCGAAACACGTCTGACCGAGCCTTTGATTCGGGAAAACGCCCAACACATCGGCACCAGCTGGCAAAACGCCGTCAAAATTTCCGCGGAAAAGATCAAAGGATTTTCAGCAGATGAAATCGCGATCGTCGGTTCTGCACGGATGACCAATGAAGAGCTCTTTCTGTTGAGCCGACTCGCCGAATCGCTCTCCGTCAAGACCCTCTCGCTCGTGCCACGCAACGGGGAACCCGATCACCTTCTCATCGCGGCCGATCGCAACCCGAACACCATCGGAGCCAAACTGGTTCTCAAAACCGAAGATCCGTACCAATCCCTTGCAGCGATCCGCTCAGCGATCGATGCCGGATCCATCAAGGCCCTGCTCTGCTTCGGTGAGGACCTCATCACCGATGCGGGCTTCACCCGGGAAAATCTCAGCACTCTGGATTTTTATCTCCAAAC
Source organism: Verrucomicrobiota bacterium (assembly GCA_041170385.1). GTDB lineage: Bacteria > Verrucomicrobiota > Verrucomicrobiia > Verrucomicrobiales > Akkermansiaceae > Luteolibacter. The sequence goes on from JBEAZA010000071.1 coordinate 2,657, forward strand.
TTCCATTCTCGCCAACCCGTCGGCGAACTACGCGGATGTCGTTTTGCCTTCCGCTGCCTTCGCTGAAAAACGCGGATCCATGGTCAACCTGACCGGCCGGCTCCAACGTCTCAACCGCGCCGTCGAACCCCAGGGTCAGGCACACGATGACTGGCAGATTCTGCGTGATCTCACCGCAGCTATCTCGGGAAAACCATCCAACCTTCACAGCATCGAAGACGTGTTCAGGGAACTCGCCACAACCACCCCTGCCTTCGGCGGACTGACCCTCTCCAAAATCGGCGACCAGGGAGTTCCTATCCATGAAACCGGCTACAACATCGCCCTCTTGGAAAACGAACGCGCGCGCAAAGCGGCTGGAATCATCAATGGGTGATTTCGCCAACCGTCAAAAATGATCACTTAGAAGTGTCCGACTCATGCCAGAAATCCTCATCACTCTCGCCATCATCATTCTGAAAATCGTGACGTTCACGTTCATCGTGGTCTTGCCGCTTGTGCCCCTGTCCGTGTATTTCGAACGCCGTTTCTCCGCAATCATACAGGACCGTGTCGGCCCCAACCGTGTGGGAATCCCGCTAACCCTGTTCGGTGCGAAGAAGGATTTTCACTTTTTCGGCCTCATCCAACCGATTGCCGACGGCCTGAAGCTTTTCCTCAAGGAAGATTTCACTCCCGACCATGTCCGCAAGGCATTCTACTGGCTGGCACCGGCTCTCACGGTGGTTCCTGCCTTGATCACCGTTTGCGTCGTTCCTTTCGGTCCCGACGTCACCCTTTTCGGGCATACCGAAAAACTCGTCATCGCGGATATTGATGTCGGGCCACTTTTCGTTTTTGCCATATCCTCCCTGACAGTCTACGGAATCACCCTTGCCGGTTGGGCCTCGAACTCGAAATTCCCTTTCATCGGGGGCGTTCGTTCCACCGCACAGATGATTTCCTACGAAATCTGTCTCGGACTCTCGATCATTCCTGTCCTGCTCTATTATGGAGATCTCAACCTCAGCAACATCGTTGAGGAACAGGCGAAGAATGGCTGGCTACTTCTGCCGCTCTGGAATGAGTCGGGCAGCATCTTCTCCGCCGCATATTGGGGGACATGCGGCCCGCAATGGCTGTTTGCCATTCCCGCCCTGATCGCATTCCTGATCTTCACCATCTCGATTTTTGCAGAAACCAACCGCATGCCGTTCGATCTTCCCGAGTGCGAAACCGAACTCGTAGGTGGCTACCACACAGAATACTCTTCCATGAAATTCGCCATGTTTTTCATGGGAGAATACGCCGCGATGGTCATCGGATCCGCCCTCATCGTCACCCTCTTCCTCGGTGGTTGGTCCCTCGGATTCGGATTTGATGCCGCAATCGCCGATTTCTCAATCGGCGGATTCAACATCGGCGGGTTCATCCACGTTGGTGTCTTCCTTACGAAACTGATCGCCTTCATCCTGTTCTTCATCCTCGTTCGATGGACAGTTCCCCGTTTCCGCTACGACCAACTCATGAAACTCGGCTGGGTCATCTTCTTCGAAGCCGCACTGATCAATGTCTTCCTCGCCGCTCTCATCATCGCCTCACCGGAATTCACAGCCACCATCATCACGACCGGATCCGTGCTGCTCGCCGCTCTCAGTGCCGCCGTCATCTGGGTCGCGAAAATTTCCGAACCGCCAGCCAAAATCCTCCGCGCCTGATTCCGAATTTCAGTCTTCAAGCTTCCACCTCCATGCCCACCATCAAACTCAGCCGCCCCAAACTCGACGCCGGAGAAAAAATGTATCTCGGAGCCCTCTTCAAGGGGTTTTTCCTCACCCTGACCCATGCGGTCAAAACCCTCCTTGGCAAGTCCGCAGGCGCGGAAAGCCTGGCATCATCCGGTCTGGGTGTAACGATGCAGTTTCCCGAACAACGTTGGGACGAACACATGCCGGAATACTACCGCGGGGCACCGGCACTGGTCACCGATGAGCAAGGGCGTGAACGCTGCGTTTCCTGTCAACTCTGCGAGTTCATTTGCCCGCCGAAAGCGATCAGGATCACCCCGTCGGAAATCCCATCAGACGACCCATGGGCAAAGGTGGAGAAACGCCCCTTGGAATTCGATATCGACATGATCCGCTGTATTTACTGCGGCATGTGCGAGGAAGTCTGCCCGGAACAGGCGATCTATCTGCGCAAGGACTATCTGATCACCGGCACTTCCCGCGATCAAATGGTTCACAACAAAAAGAAACTTTACGAAATCGGCGGCGTCCGCGTCGGACTGGTGAACAAATGGAATGAGTTGAAATAGTCTCCCTTTATCTTTGAAAATACGGAACCTGAAATTTTATGCCCTCCTACCTCTTCTGGCTGTTTTCCACCATCATGCTCATCGGCGCATGTGCCGTGATCGCATTCCGTAATCCGGTTTCCAGCGCACTTGCCATGGTAACCTCATTCGTCGGCCTTGCCGCCCTGTTCATCGGCCTGAGCGCCTTCTTTGTCGGCATCATCCAGATCCTTGTCTACTCCGGAGCGATCATGGTGTTGTTTCTTTTCATCATCATGCTGCTTGACCTCAAGGATGAGAAAAAACGCACATCCAACGGAGCTTCGCTGTTCGCCGGCATCTCTCTTGTCATTCTGTTCTTCATCCAGCTGGTGGGAGTCCTGGGACACGGACTCCCGAATCAGTCCGCTACCGATCTCAATCGGGAAACTCTGGCAAAGGCCGCGGCCGCATTTCCTGTTGATGGGAAAATCGCCTCTGCCCTGAATGAAGGCAAACTGCCGGACGTCCATCTGATCGGTCACACGCTTTTCACCCAATACAACCTGCCTCTTCAGATCCTCGGTGTCCTGCTCCTCGTCGCCACGGTCGGAGCGGTCGTTTTATCGAAGAAATCGGCAGAGACTGCCGAATCCGACTGAGGTCTTGTCATGACGAACCCTTGTTGACGTATCAGTTCTCACCAATCATCCTCAGAATCTTAACGCCATGCCTTCTCTCAACGATTATCTCCTCGTCTCCGGCATCCTGTTCTCCATCGGCCTTGCCGGTGTGGTGCTGCGCCGCAACATCATTGTGGTTTTCATGTGCCTCGAACTGATGCTGAGTGCGGCGAATCTGACCCTCGTTGCGTTCTCACGCTACAACACGATCGATGGCCTGCCTGACTATCACGGTCAGATGCTCGTTTTCTTCGTCATTACCGTTGCCGCAGCCGAGGTAGCTGTGGGACTGGCCATCATCGTCGCCCTCTACCGCGCCAGACAAACGATCCACACCGACGAGCTGGTGGCCCTCAAAGGCTGAAATCTCCAGAACGCCACATCTGAATCTCCCACGAACCCGATGACATGCGGATCATCGATTGAACCAAATATCCAGCACGCACCACAGGCAGTGGCGTGAGTTCTCACCAGGGATGATCGCAGATCATCCCTTTCAGCACACGATCCGGCATCGAACCATCAACTTTTTCCAATCCGCTCTTGTATGAAGATGGCGCTGCCTGCAGAATCAACTTGAGATATGTGTGCGATGGCTTTCCGATGGGTTTTGCGTGGTAAACCAATGGAATCCACCCAAACAAACGACTCGGTTTACCCGGCGATTGTGAGAAACCTGGTCACCCTGCGAGGCATACCCGAGGAAGATATCGAATTCTTCCTTCACCCCAAACTGCGCGATCTGGCCGATCCCTTCCTCATCCCGGACATGCGTCCTGCGGTAGACCGAATCCTGATGGCCGCAGATCAAAACCAAAAGGTCTGCATTTACGGTGACTATGACGTGGATGGGATCTCCTCCATCACCCTGATGCGGAAGATTCTCCATGCGTATGGTATCGAACCCGATACGTTCATTCCACGACGCGGCACCGAAGGCTATGGTATCAGCTTTGCGGCACTTGAACGCTGCATCCGTGAAACCGGAAAACCCGATCTGCTGATTTCCGTCGATTGCGGAACGGTCTCCCGAGATGAAATCGCTTATCTGCGATCGCAGGGCGTGGATGTTGTTGTTGTGGATCATCACGAACCCAATCCGGAAGTTCTGCCGGATTGTTGTGCGATCGTGAATCCGAAATTCGGTACCGATTTCACCTACCTCTGTGCCGCCGGCGTGGTTTTCAAGCTGGGTCATGCCCTGTTGAAAACTCGGCCATCGGATCTCGAACTCAAGGATCTCATCGACCTCGTGGCCGTGGCGACCATCGCGGACATCGTCCCCCTCATCGGTGAAAACCGTATCCTTGTGCGTCATGGGCTAAGACGTTTGCCAAATTCCAACAATCCGGGTCTCAGAGCTCTTCAGGAAATCTCAGGTGTAAAAGAAAATCCGAGTTCCTCGGACGTCGGTTTCCACCTCAGCCCGAGAATCAATGCGGCAGGACGGATGGATTTCCCGGAGCACGCCCTTGAAACCCTCAATACCGCCTGCGGCTCCACTGCCGCTGAACTTGCCAGACGTCTGGATGATTACAACCGACAGCGCCAGAATTTCGAAAAAAAGATCCGCGATGAAGCCATCCAACAGCTCGGTGAGAACTTCGATCCGGTAAACGATCCGGTGATCGTCATCGGCTCACGCTCATGGCATCATGGTGTGGTCGGAATCGTCGCTTCTCGTTTGATGAGAAAATATCACAAGCCCACGTTTGTCATCGCCATCGATCAGGAGGGCATCGGTAAAGGCTCCGGAAGAAGCATCGAGGGCGTCTCCCTGGTGGAAGCCATCCGTGCATGCGGTGATGACATTCTCGCCGGCGGCGGACACGCCATGGCGGCTGGCTTGTCGATTCACGAGGACTCCCTGGACCGCTTCCGCGAAAAATTCGCATCCTATGTGTTGGAACATACCACCGTAGAAGAACGCTCACCACGGCTGTTCTTTGATGCGGAAATCCGGCTTTCCGAATTGTCTCTCGATTTCCTCTCGAGCTACGAACTCCTCCAACCCTTCGGCAACGGCAACCCACAACCCGTTTTCGTCAGCAGAGGCCTGTCTCCCGCCCGGCCTCCCATCCACATGAAAAACCACCATCTGCGTCTGAGCCTGCGCCAAGGAAACCACGAACATGATGCCATCTACTTCGGCGGTGGTGAAAATGAACTGCCACAAAGCCCATGGGATATCGCCTTCACGATTGATCGGAATACCTACCGGGGCAGAACCAACCTGCAAATTGTCATTCAAGACCTGGTTTCAACGGCAAGGCCGGATCAATCTTCACAGACGGCTTTGAGCTTTACGAGATTGGCCGACTCATAAAACCCATCGTTCACCATGCATACGGGAGCCGTTCCGCATGAGGCCAGGCATTCGGCAAACTCGACAGAATATTTTCCACATGGGGAGACGCTGACCGGATGATGGTGGGAATCGGATGAACTTCGATCGATCGAGAACGCTTTGCAAATCTCATCCATCAGCTCAATGCTGCCACCCATTGCACATGACAGGGTGCGACACACACGGATATGATATTTGCCCGGAGCATACTGACGGAAACCCGGATAGAATGTCACGACCTCGAGCACCCTGATGGGCTCCAAATCCAGCTTCATCGCCACCCATTCGACCGCCTCCGGTGAAATGAAACCGAACTTGTGCTGAATGATATGTAACAACGGCAACACCGCCGAACGCTTGCTTTCCGGATAATGGGAGATTCGCTCGGATGCCTCGGACTCCAGCTCGGGAGAAATCTGGAACGGAGGAAAATAGGGGCTTGCCGATGAATCCTGGCTGACGACGGGTGCGGATGACATGGATTATTTAACGAGTTGTTTCAGGGCGTTCAGATCACGTCCGTGACTGGTGATGATATTTCCCTCAGAATCGCAGACAATGACCGATGGAATGCCCCGCACGCCATGATTGAATTTGCTTCTGAATGACTTGATGCTGTCAAATTTGAGGAGTGGCCAGGGCATCTTGTTTTTGATGGCATAATTCGCCATCGCCGTTTCATCACGATCCGAACTGATCAGGATCACCTCGAAATTGTCGTTTTTGTGTTGATTGTAAAAATCCACCAGCATGGGCGTGAATTTGCGGCACGGTCCGCACCAGGAGGCGGTATAATAAAACACATGGTATTTGAGAGGCCGTACCGACGGCCCGGCGGCCTCAAGCGTATCGCCCTTGAGCACCAGCAGGTTGCCATCGATCACCGCATCGAACACACTTGGCTTGCCGGCGGAAGGAGCTTTCCGATCATCCATTTTTTTGGCGCTCTGCTCATCGAGATCGCTTTTTTTCACCGTCACCTCTTTCCCGTTACGCATGATGAAAACTCCGGATGTCTCATCGCCGCTGCCGACAATCTCACGGAGTTTCATGTCAACGGACTCCCCCTTGGTGTTGGTCCACGATTCGAATTCCGCCATCAGCGGCAGAACCGTCGCAAGGAAGGCGGCTATCATATATCGAAGTTTCATCATTTGAATATTAGCATAAACCCGGGCTGCATTAACGGTCGCACTCGCCCATCACGAAATCAAGCGATCCCAAAATGGCCGGGATATCGGAAACCATGTGGCCGGGAAGCAGTCTTGAGACGATCGAAAGGTTGCAATAGGAGGGACTGCGGATTTTGAGGCGGTTGGGAACTCCACCCCCCTTGGAATGGATATAGAAACCCAGCTCACCCTTGGGGTTTTCCGCTGCAAAATAGACTTCGCCCTCAGGGGCATTGATCCCCTGTGTCGCAATGATGAAATGATGGATCAGCTCCTCCATCGACATGAGCACGCGCTCTTTGTTCGGTAGCATGCCTTTGGAGTCCGCAACGTTCACCGGTCCATCGGGCATGGTATCCAGAACCTGACGGCAGATCCTGATCGACTGACGCATCTCTTCCATCCGGACGAGGTAACGCGCATAACAATCGCCCTCTTCGGCAATCGGCACATCAAAATCGTATTTCTCGTAACCCAGATAGGGGCTGTTTTTGCGCAGATCCCTTTCCACTCCTGAAGCCCGGAGGTTTGGACCGGTCATTCCGAAGGAAATGGCAGACTCCCGGGAGATGACACCGATGTCCACCATCCGGTCACGAAAGATCTTGTTGTTGTCCAGCAATTTGGAAATTTCCCCGATCGTCACCGTGCATTCATCAAGGAACGTCCTGACGGCCTGATCAAATCCGGATGGCATATCACGCACCTGCCCTCCAACGCGGGTATAGGAGGTAGTGAAACGCGCACCGGTCAGTTGCTCACAGAGGTTGTAGACTTTCTCCCGCTCGGTGAAGGTATAAAGGAAAACAGTCATCGCGCCGACATCCATGGCACAGACGCCTACGCCCAACATGTGTGCGGAAATCCGGGCAAGCTCACAGCAAAGCACCCGAATGGCCTGCCCGCGTGGAGGCAGCTCCCAGCCCATCAATTTTTCCACCGCACAGGCATATGCGACGTTGTTGGCCAGGGGTGCGAGGTAGTCCAACCGATCCGTATAGGGAACAAATTGGTTGTAATGCATGTTCTCGGCGATCTTCTCATCACCCCGATGCAGGAATCCCACATCCGGATCGGCGGAGTGAATCACTTCACCATCCAGTTCCAATATCAAACGCAGCACCCCGTGGGTTGCCGGGTGGGAAGGCCCCATGTTCAGGACCATACGCTCACCCACCAGGTCGTCGGTTTGCTCATGGTAAGCTTCAACCGCTTTGGCTGCTCTGGCCAGCGTGTCAGGGGACTCATGCTCAGTGGTAATGCTCATACGTTCGCGCGGAAAGAATAAGCACCCAAACCCCCTCCTATCGCAAGGGCTTTGTCAGGTTTTTTTCATCAAATCCGTGAATTTGCCTAACGCCGCCTGAAGTAGTCGTCAGGATCCACAGGCAAGGGCAATGGCTGCCTCAAAACGCTCTTTGTCTCATCCACACCGAATTCGAACTCGAGAAGAGCGATCGCTCTCGCCACTCCGTGCATGGGAAACCGATCCTGACCCCTCATCCATTGCCGGCTCAGGATCTGGTATGCCCCACGCCGATCGGGAAACACACGATCCACCAAAGCCAAAACATCCTGGGCAGGATCACGCTGATACTCCAGGGCATAATGCAACGCCATGATCGATGGCTGGGAGACGTTCTGCTCGGCCCGAATGGTTTTCACAAGCTCGAGGGCCTCCTCCTCTCTGCCCGGCACCCTGACCAGGGAATACAGCGCGGCCCGCTTGGTGTAACTCCTTGCATTTCCGGTTGCCACCGCGGCCTGGTATGCTGCGAAAGACGCTTCAAACGCCTTTGCAGGTTCACCAAAGGCTCTGGTTTTGTTCGGATCGGCCATCAGGGAGCCCATCCGCTCCAACAGCTGCGCGTCGTCAGGATGATTCCGAATCCCTCTCTCCAGAAACCTGCGGCCTGCCATGATGTAGTTTTTCCATAGCGTTTTGCGCCTCAATGGAGGAAGTTCGGATTCATAAAGATAATGCGAAGCCGCATTGTAAGCCAGATGCCACGTTCCCGTATCCCAGTAATAACCCGTGCGCGGCGCGAGATCGACGATCAAATCGTAGGTTTTGGCCACATCCGCCCACTGCTGCTGCTCGAAAAAAATCTGTGCGCGCAGATTGAAGAACGTGGCTACCAAAGTTCGTAATCCGCCGAGTGACACAGCGGAAAATGTCTGGCCGATTTTCTCACCCGTCTCGATTTCCAATCGCGGAGGCAAAAGATTTTCCCTCCGTAACTCCAAGGCAAGCCGTTGCTCAAACGGCATTCGTAGCCCGCCTACCGCAAGAACAAGCAGCAACAGCAAGCCATATCGTAGTCCTCGGCCCATCTTCAGAATTCCTTGTCCGCAAAGATGAACCATGAGGCAAACAGGTAGAAGCCGAAGTAAAACAGTCCGACACACGCCAATTTAGCCATGGCCGCCAGAGACATCAGCTGTCCCTCGATCACGGCATCGATCACATTGAACATCTGGAAATCCGGGAGCACCAGCGTCACCACCAGGCCGACCGCCCGGCTGATCCAGCCATCATCGCTACCAAATGCCTGATTCATGTAAACCATTCTCGCGTCAGCTTGAAAATGTCCGATGAAATATACCAGAAAACTGACATTCGTGGTAAACAGGGTACTGGTGGAAAACGTCGATATCAACAAGGCGAGAGACGAGATCACCATCGATCGCAAAAACACGGCGAATACCGCACCCTGCAGCGAGAGGGTCGGACCATGGGCGAGGATTTCCTTTTTCAGGTTCTCGATATCCTCCGCCGGCCAGCCGCTGGACACCGCCAGAGCGATTTGGTTTTCCCAGACCAGATTCATACGCATCTGGAGGATCGCAACCATGAGAACATCCATGATGAGCAGCGATACGAAAACCAGTAACATCACGCCCAAGAGTTTCCCTGCAAGATAATCGATCCGCGGAACCGGCTTGGCGAGGATCGTGTAAAGTGTCCGGTCCTCCACATCTTTCGGCAATAGCAACGCCGTGCCCACGATCGAGAGGACTACCGAAAACAAGGTCATCGCACCCAATGACCAGCTCTTGATCGAAGTCAGGATATGCGCACCAGCCACCTCAGGCCCTTCATGCTGGGGCAGGTTGAAAAAATTGCTGGCGATGAGAATCACCGCGAAAAACGCCAGGAAATAAAAGACCTTCATGCGCACCAGTTGCGTGAAGGAATGATGCATGATCACACCGATCCGGCTGAAATGGGATATCACCTGTTTGATCATCATAAGCTGGGAATCATGAACGTGTTTTTTCCTCACCATGCGTTTCTCTCAGAAACAGGCGCTCCAGGGTGGTTCTTGGTTTGCCACTTCTGACCAATTCCACTCCCGCATTGCTCCGAATCATGGCCTCGATCTCCGCGATCAATTCCGGACTCGCGTGTTTCAATACCAACTCTGTCTGGTCCTCGATGGCGATCAAATCCTCCAATTTCCCCTCCTTGACCATCCTGCCTCGGAAAATCATCCCCACATGATCGCACACTTCCTGAACCTGCTCCAAGAGATGCGAGCAAAGAAACACCGTGATCCCCTCTCCTTTGAGTTTGAGAATCAGATCCCGTATCTGGCGGGAGCCCAGAGGATCCACCCCTGCAGTCGGCTCATCCAAAATCACCAGCTTGGGCTCCTGAATCATCGCCTGCGCCAATCCGATTCTTTGCAACATTCCTTTTGAGTAACCGCCGATCCGCCGATGCCGGGCACCAACGAGATCCACCAACTCCAGCAATTCATCGATTCTGTCCCGGAGCGCTGACCTGCCGAATCCACACAGCTTGCCATAAAATTGCAAGGTTTCCTCACCACTCAGATGTTTGTAAAAGTATGGATTTTCCGGTAAAAAGCCAACCTCATTGCGGGAATCCACCTGCAACGAATCCTTGCCGAAAATCGAGCACCGCCCGGATGTCGGAGCAACCAACCCCAACAGCGCCTTCATGATGGTCGATTTGCCTGAGCCGTTCGGACCGATCAACCCGTACACTTCACCCGGCATGATCCGAATCGAAACATCATCCACCGCACGCAGGGGCTTACGCCTGAAGGATGTGCGGAAGTCCTTGACCAAATGGGAGATTTCGACCGCTGGAACCCGTTCTGACATACCTTGGGAATTTGACCCGTGACTCCGGGACACGCAATGCCTATTTATCTCATCGCTGAAAGACCGCGAAGAGACCCACCGAGGATTCTCAATCCACTTTCTTGTTACCTAGCAAAACCGCACACGCGGCGCCCGCCATCTTTCCGGCACCCTCCGCATTCGGATGAACCTTGTCCGGAATCATTTCCGGATGATCCTTCAGGGCTGCATACATGTCGATGATTCCCACATTCATTTCCTTGGCGATTTTCTCGAGAACGGGCAGTTGCTCCTGAATCCCCGACTCGCTGATATGAAACGCCCCATTGCCAATCACCGGCACCGGTCGGCAGATGAAAATCCGCGGTTTGCCGGCCAATGTCTGAAAGGACCCGATCAACTTCTTGTAATCGGCTTCAAACTCGTCCCTGAACTTCCAGTTCTGCGGTTTGGTATCGTTGGTGCCCAACTTGATGATCACCACATCGGGGTTCATCGCCAACGCATCCTGATACTTCCTCTCCTTGGTGTAGGGAAAATCCCCTTTGTTGAGCAGCGTCCGGCCGCTCACTCCGAAATTTCCGACCTCCCACTTCTCCCCCAACAATGCCTGAAGCTGTTTTGGATAGGGATTGCCTCCGGTTCCCGCCCCTTGGGTGATGCTGTCCCCGACACACGCGAGTTTGATCTTTCCGGGAAACTTCGAGAGATCGATCGGTGCCATCGCATCCTCCGCAACAGCCAACGCTCCTGCCATCAACATCCCCAAAAAGACCACCAACTGAGTTTTGCAGTTCATCATTTCCGAATCCTATCGCAGTTCGCCCGATCCGTAAATGAAACGTTGAAAAATGATTCGGAAAATCCAATCTGGACCCGGTTCCGGTTTTTCATGAGAAAAGATCCGGCTTCTGACCGTAACCGACGCATTGCCATGAAATACCCATTCGTCTTATCTATCGCATTTTCACTCTCGCTCCATGCGGAAAAACCCAATCCGGCGCATTTCAAGGTCGATGTTCTGGCCGAGGGTTTTACCGACCCCCAAGAGATGGTCATGCTCCCCGATGGCCGAATCCTCATCTGCGAACGCACGGGAAACCTCAGAATCTGGACTCCGGGCTCAACCCAGCTCACCGAAGGCGGCTCGCTGAACGTCGCGGCCCGCAACAAGGAAGTCGCGCGCGAGTGCGGCTTCATCGGCCTCACCGCCGATCCTGAATTTTCCAAAAACTCCTGGATCTATGGCTATTACTCCCTCCCCGATGTCAGTTCGCACCGGCTCTCACGCTTCACGTTCAAAGACGGCCAGATCGATCCCGCCTCGGAAAAACCCATTCTCGAGGTCCCCACGGACCGGGAGGACTCCACCTGTCATGAGGCAGGGTCACTCGCCTTCGGTCCCGATGGATTTCTTTACCTTTCGACCGGTGACAACACCAATCCCTTCTCCAAACCAGCGACCCCGATTGAAGAGGACAAGAAGGAACGCGATGCCCAACGGTCCTCATCGAACAGTAACGACCTGCGCGGCAAAGTCCTGAGAATCAAAGTCAACGCCGACGGAACCTACTCCATCCCCGATGGAAATCTTTTCAAACCCGGCACTCCGAAAACCCGTCCGGAAATCTTCACGATGGGTCTGCGCAATCCCTATCGCATTTCCCTGAACTCCAAAACCGGGACGCTTTACTGGAGCGAGGTCGCTCCCGACAAAAAACCCACCGGAGAGGAAATCAACCAGGCAAAAACCGCCGGCTACTACGGCTGGCCCTACGTGATTACCAATACCCAGGTGTTCAACGATCTGACCGGTAAAGCGTTCGATCCCAACCAACTCAAGAACCTCTCCAAAAACAACACCGGCATCACCGATCTGCCCGTTCCGCGTGAACCCCTCCATTTCTACGGGCGCAGCTGCTCCATCATCGGCGAAGTCTATCACTCGACCAAGGCGGAGCATGCGTTTCCCGATTATTACGACAACCACCTGTTTTTTGGCGATTGGAACGGCTCTTACTTCAAGGCGATCAAACTCGACGCGGATGAAAAAAACATCGGTGTGGAGGATTTTCCGCTGAACTTCAAATTTCGCAAACCCATCGATATGTTTTTCAACAATGGTGTCCTGTATGTCCTCGAATATGGAAACGGCTGGTACAACGTCAAAGACGGCCGACTCCTCAAAGTTTCCTACTCCACTTCCTTCAACCAGATCGCCGTTCCGGAAGGTGATCCCCGCGTCGTGGGCATGAATCAAAAAATGAAAGGCATCAAACTCATGCAAGCGACCACCTGCCTCTCCTGCCATACCGCCCAGCAAAAATTGGTCGGTCCGTCCTTCGCTGAAATCACCGCCAAATACGGTAAAGATCCCAAATCCGTGGACATGCTGTTCGAGAAAGTCAGAAAAGGCAGCGTCGGCGTATGGGGACAGCAAGCCATGCCGGCCCACACCCTGAACACCGATGACGAGGTCAAAGAAATGATCAAAGCCATCCTTTCCACCAAAGCGGAAAAAGGACACGTGAAGTGAGGAAATGATCTCCCGGTTGCGAGAGGGAAACGATTCCTTCCCGTGCGCTTCTGTTGAATTTCATCATTCGTTCATCCCTGCGGCTGCAAGCACATCCGCAGCACCAATCGTCGATTCACGATGGATCTGCCAGATCCAACAACTTTGCCAACTCACGCTTCCTTATCTTCCCCAATGAACTTCGCAGGAAGGAATCGACCCGATACCATCCTGCGATCTGCTCCAGTCCGGAAACGGTCTGCTGATACTCCCTCACGCATAGCTCGGGAATCTCACCCTCAAACACCCCAATCAGCGCATGTTCCCTCCTCTCATCCGGCACGGCGATCACTGCAAACTTTTCCGATGATATCCGCCCCGCTGAAATTTCCAGAAATCTCCGCTCAACCTCCCCCACATCAACCAACACCCCGAGAATTTTCACCAGCTCATCCATCCGCCCCAACACATCGAGCCGATCTCCTGAAATCTTCACCCTGTCCTGAGTCACAAAATTCACAGCGAGCCGCGGCTCGAATTTCATGTTTCCTCCCTCGGAGACAAGGTAACCTTTGAACAAGGCATCTCCCGATAAGATGAGCCTGCCATCCTCATCACTCGATACATTCCAGATCGGCAATACTTGCAATAACGAGGAATCGAACGATTGCTTCAAAGACCCGATCGGTTGTGTGGCGATCTGAGAAGCGGCTTCTGTCATCCCATAACTGGCAAGGATCGGCCAACCGAGATCTCGAGCTGCCTGACCGAGATGTTCGGAAAGGCGGCCGCCACCCACCACGACCGCACGGAGTGTTTCAGGAGGTGACTGCGAAGCACCCACCAAGTCGTGAACTTGGGTCGGCACCAAGGACGTGTGTGTGACGCTCTCCTCGGTCACCCACTGAGTAAAACCCTGAGGATCCCATATGTTCTCATAACGGACCATACCGCAGCCTGCCTGATACGCCCGGGCCAGGATGGCAAACCCACCCATGTGGTCGATGGGTAGCGCCAGTCCCCATCTTGAATGTCGATCTGCCCCCAGCCACTCATTGACCGCTTGTGCGGATAGAAGCAAAGAGCGCTTCTCATGAACGATGAACTTCGGCCAGCCGGTGCTGCCCGAGGTTTTGAAAATCACGGCTGCCTCACAACCCTCACAAATCAGCGGCTTATCCTCGCCTGCGAGGATCGATATCGGATCGTTCCAAAATTGAGCAGAGATGAACGATTTCCAATCCATGATGAAACTATAAGCGCACCCAGGTCAGAGCGGCAAGTTCATCATCAAAACCCAAACCTGTTCCGCCCGGAACCTCGAACTCCGGCTTCCATGCGCCGAGCCGCTCCACAAACGCGTCTTTCTCAAAGAGATGATGCGTCTGTAATCCACAAGTCCGGACCAAACCCGGAAAAATCAGTTCCGTCCGCGCGGCCTCCCATGCCGCAAACGCCTGACCGAGAGGATGATCCATGTAGCTCGTGATCACTGCCCGCTGTTCATGCAACAGCGCCGCTTCACCGAGCAAATCTGGTTCATCCACCGCCGGCTTGATCACCATGCACTGTGCCGCCATGCGATGCGGACCTGCCTCACGATCCACGGCAAGAGGCATCCGGTGTTTCTTCCACAAGCCAGCCCAAACCCTCTCCGAAAACGGACAAATATCCTCCACGAAATCGATCTTTCGTTGCAGTTGCTCCGACATCCCACCCAAAAACCGATCTGCAGCCTCAGGATCAAGGATTTCATTGAAGTCCACCCGCCATTTCAGCAAGGGAAACGCCAACGACATTTCCTCCAGAAACTTCGCCTCAACCGCCACGTTCCGACCCGCTTTGATTTTGATTGTGTCAAAACCCGCTTCAACCGCAGCTGACACGTCCGCGGCCCGGATATTTACGAGGGTAGCATGACTTTTCGGAATTTCCATTTCATGGAACAAGGACTCTTCGGCGATCCGGGCAGCGCTGTCATATTCGGCACAACGCAGCGCCCGTTTCACAATCGGCCAAATTCTCCGACCTTTCAGATCTTCGAGACATTTTTCCAATGGCGGATCGCCGAGTTCAGGCCACGGATGAACGCAGCCGTAACCCTCTCCCACGCGGATTAGCACCCCCTCGAAATTCCGTCGCGCGGAAATCGAATTCAGAAATCCACCCGCTCTGAGTCGGTAGGGGGAAATCCAGATATCTGTATGTTGTTGAAATTCCATGACTCAGCCCAATAATTCCGTGGCAATGGCCATCCATTCATCTTCCAAGCTGAGATGCTTGCTCGGCATCTCCTTGCCAGCGCGCGAATACCAATAGCCCGCATTTCCCAAATCACCTTCTTCCCGGTGTAGCCACGCATGAATCCATGAACCGGCTTTCCCCGGAAGATCCTGACACAAATCATGTGCTTTGTCCCATTTGCCGGCCCGAGCATACCAAAGACTCTCGGCAATCGCACCCGATCCGGCAGGCGGCTGTGCATCATTCTCTACGGACCTTGCCAGTTCAATCGCGTTCATTTACCCGAGCATCGATACTCTCTCTCCATATCACCGCAACCAAAAAAACCGCATCCCGGAACGGCAGAACCGCCGATCAAATGACACAAAACCCGTTTTTTGAAAAAAATTCTAGTCTCTAACGGATAGATCATTCATATCCGGAGCCATGAACCCCCTCATGAAACACCTGGCTCTGGCGATGCTTGTCATCATTCCACTCGGCCCCACCCATGCCGAACTCCCCACGATCGATAAGGAACCATGGAGTAGTTACTTCATGATCATGAAACAACGCAAATTTCAATTCGGCATCATGCCTGACGCATCGACGGCCTTTCATCCCCTGACGAAACGCGGCGAGATCATCAGCGAGAGCAATCCCATCATCTTCAAAATCGAAATCCTCGAGACCAAATCGGATGGAAAGACCACCAGCAGGAAAATCAATCCCGAATCGCTCAGATCCGCTCATGCCCCGGCTTTCAATCCCCAGAAACCCGTCACCATCAGCGGCACCGCAACCGGCGAAATCCACTTCGAAGTCACATTCGCCCCACAGCGCGACGGATTCGACGTGTCTGGCCGGATTACTGACCAAGGCAAATCCACCAACCCTCTGAACCTCGCTGTCAAAGTCGGGCTGAGACCTTATGTCAAGGACAAGACCCGCACGCTCGAGGAAAGCAAGCATTTCAACCAACGCACCAAACGTGATGTGTTCGAGGCTGTCATCGCTTCGGGAAATCGGAAGTCCTACAAGTTCAACCAAAACGCCAATTTCGTCCTGGACATGCCGGATGGAGCGGAAAGCCTGCGGCTCAGGGCGGAAGCCTACGATTCGACCGAATTCCACGTGGTCGCTACCGGTGGTGCGAAAATTCACTTTGACGATAAAAACCAACTGGTTTCCGATGGGATCGATTTCCGCTGGATTTCACCCAAAGACGCGGGTCCGGGATCTCATTATCTGAAATTCTCCACGAAGTAGGCCAATCATGCCTGTTGACGCATGCGGTTTTTCACCCCAAACTCAGCTCCGAAATCAGCAGCACCTCAACCATCATGACCTCCTTATTCCAACGTTTCCTGTGCCTGGCGCTTGTTGCCATGCCCATCTCAGCAGCCGTGGCCCAGAACACCAAGCTCAAGGTGGCGACAGTCGATATGCAGGATCTCTTCAAGCAATACCACCTGACCAAAGACGCTCAGAAACAGATCGACGATGAACGCTTCGTCATCCAGCAAGCCAACGAAGACCGCCTGAAACGGATCAAAGAAATCGAAACCAATCTCGAAAACTTCAAAAAACAGATCGAAGACCCCTCCATCAACGAATCCAAAAAACAGGGACTCATCAAGGATTTCCAACTTCAACAACAGGAGGGAATCCAGCTCGACAAGGAACGCCGTGACTACATCCAGCGCCGCACCCAAGCCCTCAATGAAAACATGGTGCAACGCATGAAGAGCCTGCTTGAAGATATCCGTAAAATCGTCGAAGACCGCTCCAAAGCGGATAACTACGATTTTGTCTTCGACAAATCGGGCATGAGCACATCGCAAATTCCCATCCTCGTCTACAGCAAGGACGCAACGGACATCACCCAAAGTGTGCTGAAAATCCTCAACAAGGACGCTCCGGCCGAGAAAACGCCCCCCGCCAAACCGAACAAGTAAACCTCATTTTCCCTTCCTTTGGCCAAAAGCCTAAGCCTTTCCGAACTCGCCAACCTCATCGATGGCAACATCGTATGTGGTCACGAATCCGATCAGTTTTCCGGCATGGCCGCGCTGGATACTGCCACCCGGAATGACATCAGTTTCCTTGGAAATGAGAAATACTACCCGCAATTCCTGACAACCGCTGCAGGTGTGGTGATCGTTCCGGACGGTCATCCGGCCAATCCTGCCGGCCCGGCATTGGTTGCAGTGAAGAACCCTTCTCTCGCCTTCGCCTCCGTTGTGAAGCACTTCGCCCAAACGGCCAGATCTTTCAAACCCGGCATCCATCCTGCCGCAGTGGTTGCTGATTTCGTCAAGCTCAACCCGAACCGGGTTTGTATCCATGCCGGAGCTGTCATCATGGATGGCGCATCCATCGGTGATGGTTCTGAAATCGGTCCCAATTCCGTCATCCATGAACATGCGGTCATTGGCCAAAACTGCCAGATCCGCGCCAATGTCACCATCGCCGAGGGCTGCATTCTCGGAGATCACGTGATCGTTCACCCGGGCACCGTGATCGGGTCCGATGGATACGGCTACGAGTTTTCCAACGGTCAACACATCAAGATCGACCAAGTCGGAATCGTCGAAATCGGCAATCATGTGGAAATCGGTTCCAACACCACCATCGATCGGGCACGTTTTGGCAAAACCATCATCGGAGAGGGAACGAAGATTGATAATCTCGTCCAGATCGGCCATAACGTATCGATTGGCAAACACTGCCTCATTGTTTCCCAAAGCGGAATCGCAGGCAGCGCCCGGATCGAGGACTATGTCACGATCGCAGCCCAGTCCGGAATCGTTGGTCATGTGACCGTAGGAGCAAAAAGCATTCTTGCCGCTCGCACGGGAGTAACCACAAGTCTGCCCGGAGGCATGGTATATTCCGGCAAACCAGCCATTCCCATGAAAGAAGATACCAAGCTTCAGGCTCTCGTCAGAAGACTACCGAAACTTGTCGACCGTGTGAAAGCGCTCGAAAAAACGTTACAAAAGGACTGAGATCCGGCACGGTTTCCGATCCCGGCCCATCGGCAGAATCAGGGTTCCAGAACCCGGAATTACCGGCCAACCATTCTGTCCGACGGGATTGATTTACCGTTGATGTGACACAGGCAGCTCTCGATCGTCGTCTCCGCGATTGCGCATAATGCCTCATGAGTCAGGAACGCCTGATGAGAAGTCACCAAAACGTTTGGGAAAGTCAGCAACCGGGACAAGACATCGTCCTGAAGCGCCGTGTCCGAGTGGTCTTCGAAAAACACCCCCTCCTCCTCCTCATACACATCAAGCGCAACTCCGCCGAGGTGCTGTGCCTTGAGTGCCGAGATGACTGCAGCGCTGTCCACCAATTTACCCCGGCTCGTGTTCACCAGATACGAACCTTTTTTCATCTGGGATATCGTATCCGCATTGAGCATATGGAAACTCTCTCTGGTCAATGGCAAATGCAGGGTGACGACATCGGACCGGGCCAGAAGATCGGCTTGCCCGCAGTATTTCACCTGATGTAGCTCTGCCCAATCCCGATCAGGAAACAGATCACATGCCAGAACCTCACAGCCGAATCCACGGAAAATCCGGGCTGCGATTTTACCAATCCTGCCGGTCCCAAGAACGCCGATCGTCTTTCCATACAAATCAAAACCCACCAGCCCGCTGAGTGAGAAATTCAGCTCACGAACCCGATTATAAGCACGGTGGACCTTGCGATTCAGGGTCAGTAGCAAAGCCACGGTGTGCTCCGCAACGGAATGGGGCGAATAAGCAGGCACCCGAACCACCTCAATTCCCAGACGCTTCGCGGCATCCAAATCCACATTGTTGAATCCGGCACAACGCAATGCCAGCAATCGTATCCCTTTTCGTGCCAGAATCTCCAGACAAGCGGCCGTGACTTGATCGTTCACAAACACACAGACCGCGACCGCTCCCTCCGCAGATGACGCGTTTGCCTCCGCCAATCGGAACTCATGATACTCCAAAGATATCCCAGCTTGGGCCGCCGCAGGATCGAAATAGAGACGATCATACGGCTTCGTGTCATAAAAAGCGATTTTGTGACTCATGCCTGAGATTAACAGACGATGGGCGATGAGTTCAAACCTTGTTTCAACATCGAATCAGCCAATCGGCTGCACATTCGGCACCGAAGGCCCCTGCGGCTGCATAAAGGGAGTCTTGGCGCGCAGGATCAATGTTCCGAGCAGGAAATCTGCCAAAGGAAACACCACGTTGAAATTCTTATGCATGTAGCGATGGTGAAGCAGGTGATGACCGTTCAATTTCCTGAACCACTTCGGTTTCTCAATCCGACGCGCCTTGGGCAGATGCATGCACCAATGAATATATTCGTAGACCCCATAGTAGATCGAGAAAGCCAGGAAGCCGCCGAGCACAAAACCCCATTCACCAATCAACCACGACAACAATCCAAACGGGAGAATACCGATCGCAATGAGAACCGGACCGTTCCACCATGCCATCGGAATCGTCTCTTTATCCTTCTCATTCTGCAAGTGATACGTCTGGTCCGACTTGAAGACCTGATGGTGAACCACCGCATGTGCCTGAAAAGCGTAGCGGAAATTCCAGATGGGCCTGTGCATCACATATCGATGCAAGGTCCATTCGAAAAAAGATCCGAAGACAACACCGACCAGGATACCAGCCAGACACCAGATAAAAAACAAGACAACAGGATTCATAGTTTCTGTAAAACAGAGCTGCTCCCTATACCTTGAACTCTCCGAGGACAAGCACTGCTTTTGAATGATTTCAGACAATCTGCGAGAAGTGAACGCCCAGCGCCTCCTCAAACCTGCCGATTTTCTTGCGCTCTTTCGGGTCGATCAGGGCGATCGATGTCCCCTTACGGCCCGCACGGGCTGTCCGTCCGCTCCGGTGGGTGTAATACTCAAGCTGCTCGGGTAGCTGATAATGGATGACATAGGACAGACCTTCCACATCGATCCCCCTTGCCGCCACATCCGTTGCGATCAGGATCTGTGTCCTTTTGTTTTTGAACCCGCGCATGACCTTGTCACGCTCGCGCTGGGACAAATCACCCTGGATCACATCCACCGCAAAGCCCAGTTTTTCGAGCTGCCTGCCGAGAGCCACGGCCCCTGCCTTCGTTCTGACAAAAATCAATCCGCGCTCCTCCCCACGCTGATGCAGGAAATCCGTCAAAAACTCGTTTTTCTCATCCTTCGTGCAAACGGCGAAGCGGTGATCGATATTCTGGTTCACCACATGCGCCTCATCAATCCTGATCGTCTCTGGCACTCTCGGCATGGCGCCGCGTATGAGGGTTTGGATTGAATCCGGAAAGGTGGCTGAAAACAGCCATGTGCTGCGCCGGCCCTTTGTCAGGTTAAAAATCGAGACGAGCTCTTTCTTGAAACCCATGCTCAGCATCTCATCCGCTTCATCCAACACCAGATGTTTCACATCCGCCAATGACAACGCCTTCTTCTGGATCAAATCAAGCAACCGACCCGGTGTCGCCACCACAATATGGGTTGGCCGGCGCAGATTCGTAATCTGCTTGTCCATAGGCTCTCCTCCCGCCAGCACTTCGACGAAAATTTTGGACTCGGCATGCTTGGTATAACGGAACAACTGCTTGCCGATCTGCTTGACCAACTCACGGGTCGGCGCAATCACCAATCCCTGAATCATCGGCTTTTTCGGATCGATCTTGGTCAATAAGGGCAGACCGAACGCGGCCGTCTTTCCCGTTCCGGTCTGGGCCTGTGCACAAAAATCCCCGCCGGATTTCAACAAAAAGGGAATGGACTTCCGCTGAATTTCGGTCGGTTCAATGATTCCCAACTCCTGCAAGCCTTTTACCAAATCTGCCGGCACTCCCAATGTTCTAAACGCGCTCAAAATCCTAATCGGTTGTTTCTGCCGGAGCATGCAGGGAGAATTCTGAAATGACGAGAATTAAGATCCTTTCCCATTGCCGCACCACCTTTCTGAGGAACTCCTTCTTGTAATTCGCATGACAATCCACATGCTCTTTTCACAGTAAAAACCACCTCATCATCATGAAAAGAAGATCCTTTCTTGCTCTCACCGCGATCACCCCAGTCGGCCTGACAAACGCTGCGCAGAAGGATGTTGAAACCACTCGTCGGGAAAAAACCGATGCGGCAACCGCAATCTGGCATGAAAAAACCCTCCGCGTGAAATCCGGCGTGTTTGAATCCGATGATGGAAGTTTGCGTCTTGAGGTTGCGTTGATGGATGAGAACGATCCGGTTGAGGAAAGGATCATCGAGACAGAGGACGGCGAACTTACAGTCTATCGCTTCGATGGCGAAGATCTTCCCCGTTGGGTTAGCCCGGGCGACGGAGTCATCAAACGTTTCAGGTTTTTCTGGGATAAAAAAGAAATCCCTGTTCCAAAGCGTTTCTGGAACGACTTCGGAGGATGCGCCATCGAAACATTTCCAGATGCGGAGAAGAAGGTGGATGAGGATCTCCGATCCGAATTCGAAACATTCCTGGAAAGCCTCGACAGCCCCAAGGTTATCCTCTCCGCTGACGGTGGAACCGCTCTCATCCAGTGGAACATCCGGGACACCAAGGGCTGCTGTGGCAGCCGCTCCGACATGCGCTGGATGATTTCAAAGAAGGGTCACATCATGAGACACCGCCACGATCTTCCGGGCATGTGCTAGTGATGGAGTCCGTTTTCCGTCATCCAGCTTGCCCCATTCATCCGTCTCCCATATCTTGATCACACCTGTCACCATCCTGCTCTCGGTATTACCGGTATATCTGCTCATCATCGGTGGTGCGGTGCTGCGTAGGATCGGAATTCTGCAGCAAAGGCATGATGCATGGATTTTCCGCATCATCTTTTGGGTGATGACCCCTTGCTTCATCCTCGACCGCATGCTCGGAGCCGAGATCCTGCGTGATGTTTCCACCCTTGCGACGGGCATCGGACTGGGGTTTTCGCTCATCATCGCGGGGATCGCCATCGGCTCCCTCGTCGGCAGAGCCGTCGGCCTTGCTCCGGGCCAAGGAATGCGCACCTTCGCTCTGGCATCTGGCTGCCAAAACTACGGCTATACCGCCGTGCCCGTGGTTGAAATTCTCTGGGGCTCATCCGCCGTCGCAGTCCTGTTCATACACAACATCGGAGTTGAAATTGCCATCTGGTCATTCGGTGTGATGCTCTTGAGCGGAGAACGCCGGATCCAGTGGAAACGGCTCTGCAACGGTCCCATTATCGCTGTCGGGATCGGATTGCTGCTCGTTCTGCTCCGCCTCGATGACAAGGTCACGGGCCCCCCTCGCACGGCCCTTTCCATGATGGGCATCGGTGCGTTTCCGATCGCCTTGGTCATGACCGGAGCGGCGATGATGGATCTCGCAGGCACAGAAAGACCCTCATGGAAAATCATCACGTCTTCCATAGCGGTGCGGATGATCCTCGCTCCACTTGTCATCATCCTGAGCGCGAAATGGGTTCCCATGCCCACGGAACTGAAGCAAGTCCTTCTGGTTCAGTCCGCAATGCCGGCCGCGATGGTTCCTATCCTGCTGGCAAAAATCTATGGAGGCCGACCCATCGTCGCCGTTCAAATCGTGATCGCCACCACGATTGTCTCGATCCTAACCTTGCCCTATATCATCACCTACGGGATGCGTTTTCTCGACCTCACACCCATCAAACCATGAAAGCCTACGGAGCACTCAGTTCATCCATCGATTCCCTGATCGAGTTTGAAACCCCGATCCCGGGACCCGCGACCGATGAAATACTCGTCCGTATCCGCGCCGTCTCTATCAATCCTGTGGACACCAAAGTCCGTAAATCCCTCGGAGCAGAGACACTTGCCACGCCGCGCATCCTCGGTTTCGACGCGGCAGGTGTGATCGAGGCTGTCGGGGCCGATGTCAAAAATTTCAACATCGGCGATGAGGTCTTCTACTCAGGCGACGTCACCCGTTCGGGATCCAATGCGGAGTTTCAGACGGTTCAAGCTGCACTCGTTGCGAAAAAACCCGAGACTTTCTCTTTCACCGAAGCTGCGGCGATTCCCCTTGTCGCGATCACCGCATGGGAATTGCTTTTCGAACGGATGACCGATGGTCAGATCCCCTATGGCACGGAAATCCTCATCATCAATGGTGCGGGCGGAGTTGGATCCGCGCTCATCCCTCTTGCCAAATCCGCCGGCCTCACGGTGATCGCCACCGCCTCACGCGATGCCAGCCGCACATGGTGCAAACAACTCGGTGCGGATCATGTCATCAACCACCGCGATCCCCTTCGCCCGCAAATCGAATCGCTCGGTTTCAAGCAATTCCCCTTGATCGCAAACCTTCACGATACGGAACTCTATTGGAATCAAACCGCCGATCTCATCGCACCTCTCGGCAGCATCGGTTTGATTGTTGAAACACAAAACCCCATCGATATCGGCAATCCCCTCCGGCTGAAATCCCCCCGCATCGCATGGGAATACATGCCCGCGCGTTCCCGCTTCCAAACCCGTGATATCTCACGCCAAGGCAAGATCCTCGAAGAAATCGCCAAACGCTGCGATGCGGGAACCTTCCCTAAACTGAACATCGGATCATCGGAAACACTCACCGCACGATCTCTTCAGTCCGCCCACCACAAAATCCAATCCGCCACCACAATCGGGAAACTCTGCCTGGAAGTCCAGAAATCGTGACGATCCCGTCACACTCCAACGCTCGTCTCGGGATCTCCATCGCCGCTTGATCAAGGCATTCCATGGAGCTTTTTCTCATCGATGCCATCGGGCCATTTTTCAGGAATCATACAAGAAGCACCATCAATTGGTCCAAAATTCCCTTTTCCCATCTGGCTACCTCCGGCCCGGAAGCTACCGAACAATGGCAGCTCATTCATCAGGATATGCGCGACTTTGCCCGCGAGATCAGCAACCTGGGCTACAATGCCGTCACGCTTGACGACCTCGCCCACCTCGCCACCCACCCGCTCCACGAGCCTGATATCGCGGCAAGCATCTCATTCTTCAGAGAACAATTCTCATCATTGTTCGATCTTCTCACCGAGGAATACGGATTGATGGTATTTCTAACAAGCGATGTCATCCCTGTCACACCTGCCATAGAAAAATATTTATCCAAAAAACATGGCAAGCTGGACGAATATTACATCTCCCTTGTTACCAACACCCTCGATGATTTTCCACAGCTTTCGGGCGTCATCCTGCGCATTGGTGAAAGCGATGGGGTAGATGTCAAAGATCCGATCCGCACACGTCTTCATCTCCGCAACGCACATGACACAAACCGGCTCATCAAAAAACTCCTCCCCGAATTCGATGCGAGAAACAAAAGACTCATTCTTCGCACTTGGACGGTTGGCGCTCACAAGATCGGCGATCTCATCTGGCATCGCGACACCTTGAAGGAAACCCTGGCGGATATCGACTCGCCCAACTTCATTGTTTCCATGAAGCATGGAGAAAGCGATTTTTTCCGCCACCTTCCGCTTAACAAAGCGTTCTTTCATGTGAAACAACCCAAGATCATCGAGCTACAAGCTCGTCGTGAATATGAGGGTGCCGGGGAATTTCCATCATTCATCGGCGCGGACTGTGAGCAATTCGCACGCGAACTGGAGCAGGTTGAAACCATGATCGGCGTGTCGGTCTGGTGTCAGACAGGCGGTTGGCACCGCTTCCAACGCCTTGCTTTCCTTGAGGGCAACCGTCACTCCTGCATCTGGATCAGACTCAACGCCGCCGCAGCGATCCATGTCTTCCGCTACAAATGGAGCGTCGAACAATCGGTCGAACACATATTGGGCGCAGACCGTGCGCAGGCCGCGCTGGAATTACTCCGCCATACGGACACAGTGATCAGTGAAATTTTTTACTTGAAGGAATTCGCAACGAAAAAACTCTTTTTCCGACGTGTCAGAATTCCGCCCATCATCCATATCTATTGGGAGAGCCTGTTCATCAACCAGGCGGTATCCGAAATTCTGAACCACTTCATCGCTGATCCCCTTCCGGGGATTCGCTCCAGCGAGGCAGCCCACCTGCTGTTCCCAAGAATGATCCGTCTCGCGCGCAAAGCCGATCTGCCGGTTGATGACATCGAACACATGCGTGATCTATTCAACCTCATCCTGCTCGCTCGCCGCTACTATTTCATGCCCCCAGACGAAGCCATCAACAACCAGATCAGGGTGGCGAAAAAACTCTACAAACAAAACTACCCATCCGGAGCAAGAAACCGCTACCGAATCAAAATTTCTTTCGTCCCGTTCCATCTGAAGCGACGCACCCTTTCATGGCTTTTCTCCCTCTTGCTCCGCAAACAACGAGGTTATCGTCTGATCGATCATATGTTTACCCTCCACCTTCTCGGTTTCATCTATCGTGTTTTCAAACCCCGAGACCCTAAAAAAATTCCCAAACTACTGAGAAAATCCGCAATGGGAATGGATGCGTTGTTCAAGTGATGACCGAATATCCGGGGATTCGATCTTGTTGAAAAGGCGAACTCGACCGGCAGCCGTCCGATGAATCATCAACTGCCTGGCAGCCGCTTCATCTTTCAGCGCTTGCCCTTGACTTCTTTCAGGATCGAATCCCTGAGAGCTTCGGATTCATCAAGTTCATCGGTGCGCAGACTCATTCCGCCATCTGTACTGAGCTGACGTTGGACCACTTCCTCCGCATCCGTGAGGGCTTTTTCCCACTCCTTGAGGGCCATATAGACACGGGCACGAGCACGGAGATGCGATAGCCCGTAAACCGTCGGCCTGAGCTTGCGCCCTTTCTCATCCACGGCATTCGGATCGACCGCTGGAGCAAGGGTGAAAATGCGTTCTTTCGCGGACTGTATGTCACCGCGCTTCAGCGCTTCGTTCACAAACTCCTCATCCGCACGCAGGATTACGTTTGCCGGAATATCCACATAGTTCGAATTGTGCGATCCGATGAATCCGGACATCGCAAGGGCGATGCGGCCATCCTTACGCACCAGCACGCTGTTGAATTTCTCATCCTCGGAGAGAATGCCGAGACGATGAACCAATGGATTGGCCAAGCCGCCGGGAAGAATCAGCACGGGGCTTTCCACTCCAGCCAGTTTGCGTTTCGGATCCATCAAGCCTTCCAGGTTGGCACGAACCGTTTCAGGCTCTCCGCCGAGGGTTGCCAGCATGACCTTGACGTCTCCCGCAGGACGGGATGCCATGAACGCATTCATACCGCTCATGATTTGAACCGGATTGGGTGCCAGCCCGTCATCCCGTTTGCTCGTCCAGGGGCCCGGTTGGGCGAACACGATGATGGTCCACTCGCTATCGAGATCCTCGGGAATCTTAAGGGTTTTTCCGTCCAGCGTGCGGAGCTCCGTCTTCAAGGTTCGCTGGGCTTCCTCGATGTCGCCTTTGGACATGAAATAACCCTGACGACGACCGTAAGACCAACCGGCTGTGAACGGGACTTGGAAAAGCCAGTAATCATGGTAACGATCCAACAGGAAAGACGTAAAGATCCACATCATCGGATGTTCCGTGTGATTTGCGAGAATCAGCTTGCGATAGCGCTCGAAGATCCCCCGATCGGCCGTGTCCAGGGCGAGCATGGTAGCGGCCGCCAATGCGGGGCTCGGAGCGTTGGATCCACCGCATTCGGCGATGAAACCATCGATGACTTTTTTCGGATCGACCGTGGGATCAGATAACGATCCGCGGGCGATACAAAAGCGGGCAACCACATCACAACCTGTGGGATAGCCGGCGGCGAGCGCGGTCTTGGCCTCGCGAACCGCCTCCTCCAATGAATTCAGATCGGACTTTGTTTTCCAGACTCCCATCAAGGCGACGATGAGGCGATTACGTACGATCCAGAGATTTTTCGCCGACGGATGATCCGCGATGACTTTGCGGCAGAGCTCGGCCGTTTTCAGATAGCTTGCGAGGGATTCCGAATGATTCCGGCGATAGCGTTGCGGTGGCGCAAGAAAGCTTTCCTGAATCGCACGTAGGGCTTCCTGAGGTACCGATGCCTCTCCTGCGGCCAAAGGCGTTGCCGATCCGTCCTTCGCTGCCGCTTTGAGTTCGGGCGGAAGCGAGGAATTGATGCCGCCCTCGGGATCCAGTACGAGAAATTCCCCAACAGACAGTGAAACCAACTGCATGGTGTAACGTGTTTGGGTCCATTCGCGTGATAACGCGGAACCGAGCATTCTACCGTAATCAACCTCACCCGCGGAATCTTCCTTCTGCCGTGTCGTTCCTGACATGATCATGGCGCTGTAACCTGTGGGGCTGACGGAGATCATCCGTGGTGAGGTTCTGGCGTACGCTTTGAAAATCGGATTTTGCTTGCCACCCGGCAAACGGAGGACCTGCCAGTCCGCACCAAGACCTCGGACGATCGACTCCCCGGCATCCGGCAGTTCATCCACATTGAAACTGACAATCTGCAGACGACCCGCAATCTTGTCTTTCTCCGCTTGAACTCCGGCAGCGAGTCCTTTCAGAAGCTGGTTTCCCTGTTCATCATTTGACCAGAAAACGCAGAGTGTCAGGCGACCGAACCCTTCCATGGGAAAGCGGACGATCTTCCCATCCGATCTCTCGAAGACACCACAGAACGGTGCGCCGAAAACCTGACCACCCAGCTTCTCGCGCTGGAATTCGATCATCTCAAGGTCGGCGGCGAAACGCTCCTCAATCAACTCCTGAAGATCCGTAATCACACGGCTGTCGCCTAGCTCCAGGGCCATCACCATCGCCATCCGTAAAACCCTCGCACCTTCCGGAGTATCGATGTAGCGGGAGACGAATGGCTTCAGGGATTCGGCGCGCGCGGCGGTGTCCGAACCCTGTTTGGCAAGTTCGGCCTGGGAAAGCAGAAGATCCGCCTCCACACGGATCGCGGCCATTTCATCAGGTGCCTTGACCAGCTCGCGGCACGTATCGAGCAGGGCTTTCCGATGTTCCTGATCGTCATCGAGAGCGATGAGCTGCTTACGGGCGCGAAAGAGGAATTCAAGGATGGGATAACGCTCCGGCTTGTCCTTCAAGGACTCAAGCATGGTTTCCGCATCACGAATCACGCGTCGCACCGCCAAGCGCTTGCGCGCATCGGAGTTACCCTCTTTCGCGGCCGTCAATGCCAGATCCAGTTCCGCAACGGATGACTTGGCCGGGTTGGGTGATGCATCCTGGGCCAAGATGAACGGTGCCTGAAAAAAGGAAGCACCGATCAGAATTGCCAGCGTGAGGAAGAGCGGATGTTTCATGAAGGACTGATGAGAAAGATCGAAATCCGCCCGAACACTATTTCACTGGCTTGAGCTGAAAGCTTTTGATGCTTACGCCACGGTTCGGGGTGCGGGCAGTGATGCTGATGGTGTTCCGGCCTTCGGTGAGTTTCACACGAATCGGTTTCGCCTTGTTCCAAAAACCTTTTGTATAGGGAATCGCTAAGGGCAAAGGTTCGTCGCGGTTGATACGAACCAGCAATTCTCCATTCAGCGATACGGTGGCGATCTCCGCACTGAGCTCATATTCCCCTTCGGCAGGCAATTCGACGCGATATTTGAAAAGTTCCGGACGCTGACCGAGACGGCTGTAGTGAAGTTGGTAACCGTTGTCCCAGCTCTTGAGGAACAGGATGCGGTCGGAACTCTCGCGAGGTGAATAACAAGCGACGGCAGGAATGTCGATCGAGCCATCCGGCGCGACTTTGATCTCAGTGAACTCCGCCGGTATGTCGATGGTTTCACCCTTTTCATCTCCAATCAAATTGTCGGATTCTCCGAGTTCCATGCCACCGACAAGTTCGAGAGCCTTCATCTCGGCTTTTTTGACAATGAGTTGCTTTTTGACGAATGCGAGGCTTTCCCAGAATCCGCCCCCGATTCCGAACTTGCCATGTGAAATGCTGACGTCCTCCTCTGCGAAAGCGTCGCCGATCCATTGGGCACGGAGGACATGTTGGTAATCTTCCGATTCACGGGCTTGCGAATCCAACAGGAAATCCAGACCGCCTTGCGGACCGTTCCACGCCATCGACCACCAGGCACCGAGGCAGATGACCCAGCCGTCTGGAGTCCAGCGGCTCATTGCCGCGTGACCGGTCTGGGTGGAAGCGCGGGTAGGAATTCCGAAGGCTCGGGTGGTGAGGCGTCCGAGAAACGCGCGGCGGCCGCAAATACCACCGAGAGCCGCCTGTTCCTGTGCGGCGGTTCCAATCGTCGGATCGTGCGTGGTCGAGCAATAAGGCACGTCATCTTTGATAAAACGAACATATCTCCACTTCTCATCCTTGGTGGTAATTTGATCGGGACGATAGACACGCATCATGTTGCGGATCCACGTAAGATCCTCATGGCTGTATTCGGAATCGGTGATGAAACGACACTCCCACGTATTGAAATTCGGGAATGCGGCATCGAGTTCCCCCGCAAGATAGGCTTTCTCATAATACAGGTAACGCTCCACCTGATCGATATCATACTGCGTGCGGTGAACGATGCCATAAACGCCCGCTTCGGGTTGACCCTTCCATGGCATGTGAATCGCCGTACCAAGCGCGAGACGTTGGAAAATGGTACCGCGCTCGCGGGCTTTTTCGCTTTTGGCCAGGATGGCGGTGTAAATTTCCATCATGTTGCCGTAAGCACCACCATTCGCCCCGCCGGCCTCGAGAACCTGACGCATCAGGCCTTCGTCCGCAAAAAGCTGTTTGATCAATGCTTCCTGAGCAGCCCCCTTCTGGGCGAACTCGGCGAACCCGCGCGGCGTGCCGTGGGTGAGAATGGCGATGGGGAGCAATTTGGAATCCAATTGATCCGAACGAAGCAGAGGAGTGAGATCTTGAACCAGAGGCTCCGCAGCGCTCAACAGCTCGGCCTGAATTCGCTCGGTTTGTTCCTCGATCGCCTTTTTCTCCTGAGCGTTGGTATCTTCATTCGGTCTTGGTATCTTGGCCCACTGGGCGCGCAGATCCATGAAGCGGGTTTTCTTGGCCTCATCCACTGCAGGGATCGCGGCAGTAACCTCAGCACGCAGGGTTTCCAGTTGTTTGGTGTAGGTTTCAAGAAGTTCCTTGCCGCGTGCGTTCAAAGGAACTTCAGGTTGATTCTTCGGCGCTGCGACCAGCGGACCGCAAGTGGCTACGAGGAGCGAGGCGGAAATAAGGGCTGAAATCTTCATCTTGAGGGTTTGGTGGTGGGTTTGCGGAGCAAGTTGCTTACGTCAAATCCATGTCGGATGTTTCATGCGAAAGGACGGATTCACTGCTGATAAATCGGTATGTATCGGTGCGGAGTGCCGAGGATGATGATGGCCATGGGTGTCGCGTGCGGATAATCCTTCGTTTTACCCTCCATCCATGAGCCGTCGGGCTGCTGGATGTTGACCAAGGCATCGCGGATTTGGGGATACCATTTGGCATAATGTTCCTCCCCTGCCTGAACCATCGCCTGCATGGCATAGTAATGACAGTAAAAGAAATAGCCAATCTCCTGATGGTTGAAAATTTTCGGGCTGTTTTCCAAATAACGAATGGAAGCCTGAACCCACTCCGTATCGCGCATGCCGCAGAGCTGGGCTGCATAAGCCCCGCCTCCGGTGCAGGAGAGGGTGGAACCGCCGTTTCCCTGATAGCCGAAGCCTCCGGTTTTCTCGTTCCAGACCTGATCACGCAAATACCCCACCACGCGATCGATCGTTTCGGTGGGAACCAGGATTCCTGCCTGACGAGCGGAGGCGAGGGATACGAAAACCATGGCGGTGACCGAGGTGTCCTGACCGCAATCCGGGCGGGCGTGATAGCGCCAACCGCCAAGCGGGCTTTGTGCGCGGAGGATGATTTGAACGGCACGTTCCAAGGCAATCTGCAACGCCTTGTTGTCCTCTTTGTTGGCGGTCATCCCCCAGAGTTCGGACAAGGCAAGGGTGTAAAGACCGTGTTCGTACATGCCTCCCGCATATCCGGTTTCGGATTCGCGATCGTGTTTCAGAAGGAAATCCTTCGCACGATCCAGAGCGGCACCATTGCGTCCGAAACCGGGAAATTCGCCTTTGACCATGAAAGCCATCAGGCCGAGCGAAGTTCCTGCCATTTTGAATTTCCCATCGGTTCCGCTCCATGACCCGTCCGGATTCTGAGTGGAGATGAGATATTGCAGCCCGCGCTCGATCGCGCGGTCGGCCGCTTCGGTCAGTTCTGGAGCTGAGCCTTCGCCTGTAGCTGGCACGGGTGTGGCGGTTGCAGTGACCGCCTCATCCTGCGCACTCAGGGGATTGATGGTTGCGAAGCCGGTGGCAATGAAGAGTGCCAGGGCGGACATGCGGTGAAATGATGATGGAATGTTCATGGGGCGATGACGATGAGCGGTTATTTCGCGACCCGTTCGTAATAATCTTTCAGGGTGGCGCGGAATTCGAGTGGCAGTTCGCGAGCGAAGTTCTGGTTGAGCGCTGCACGGTTGCGCTCACCCAGGATTTCCCATTCGGATTTCTTATCCTTGGGTGTCTCGCCGCTCACGAAGTCCGATATGGATTCGACAGCTTCGCTGAAATCAAGGTCGTCAGTTTCGGACTCGGTCAGCACATCGCTATCGCTGCCCGAGGCTGGAGGAATGGCGGTATTGAGTATCAGAGCTTTCTCGATGATATGGTGGCGCAGGGTCAGATCCGCGGCGAGTTGAGCGGAGGAGGCGGCGGCTTTGTTCGAAGCGGTCAGCATCTCGGCAATGGGAGCGATCTGCTCGTTTGCTTTGGTAAGCAGCGGATGAGTCAGCCCCTCGAACTGGCTGGCTTTGGTGATGGCTGCCGCAAGCGCTTTCTGGCTGGTTGCGAGAGATGCCAGGGTTGTGGCATCCGCAGCCTGGGCCTGACGCATCAACGCACGCTGTTTGCTGGCAATGTCGAGCACGGAAATCAGGCGGTGAAGCTCCGGCGGCTGGGCCTTCGTCACCGTCATGCTGGGCAGGCCGTTCAGCATCGCAACAATGACATTCATTTGCTCCGCATGGCTGGCGAGGGATTTCTCAGCGGCAAGCATCGACTCGCCGGCAGATTGTCCGTTTTGGGCAAGTTTGAGAGCTTCGGCCATGTGACTGGATGGAGCCATGCCGTCCAACGTGAGATCGAGACCCGCCAGCTTCTCCAACACATCCTCACCCAGCGTTTCGAAGCTGATCTTTCCTGCAACCATGGAGAGCGATTCACCATAAGTCCTGGCCTCAGCGACAAGAGCTTGCTGCAGTGCGATCGCATCACCCGGTTGGGCTTGCTCGCGAACTTGGCTCTGACGATAGGCCAGCATGGAGCCTTCGGATTGCAGGTCGTGAAGAAACTCGACGATTTCGCTGACATATCCGGTCTGCACGGCGATTTCCGATACCATACCTTGCACTTTTGTCAGGGATTCGATGGCGGTTTCCTGAATTTCGGCAGCGTCTTCACCGTCACCATCTTCCATGGCGAGCAGGGCGTCCTCCACATCGGATGCCGCGAAGACAAGCGGAGTGCCGACATCGAGTCGGGCCGCTACGACATCCAGAGATGGCGCGATTTCGGAGAGGCACAGGTGGAGGTTGCGCTGCGTCGGCAGCAACGCCTTGAGCTGTTCCTCATCCGCTTTTTTGGTCGCGGCGATGAGGTCGTTTTGGGCACCAAGCACATCAACCATGCCACTGCTCGCGTTGATGACCGACTGTTTGAAACCGATGAGCTGTTGCTGAAGGGAAAATTTCACCAACTGCTCCTGAGCCATCATTCGCGCTTCGGTGATGGCGCCAGCGGCCTTTTCCTGAAGCTCGATGGCATCTTCGATCTGCTTGCCCTGAAGAATGGGTAGAGCGCTCCCAATCGCCTTTGCAGCAGTGACCAGACGACCTAAAATGGGCAACGCATCCTTGGACGGACCAGTTGCACCGTTGGATAGATCCTGGCGGAGTGCTTCGAGTTCCGCAGCCAGGGACTGCTGCTGTTCGATCAATGCCGCTGGATTCTTCTTGTCGAGGGCGACTTCCTCGGTTTGTTCGATCAGACCGATCTGACGGGTTTCCAATTGTTCCAAAGCAGTAATGCGCTGGTTGGCATCGGATACTTCGGCCGACACTCCGAGGGTCAACTGCGCAAGTTCGACGGCCCAGCGGGCAACGATGCCATCGAACTCACGCAACGCGGCAAGTGCTTCCTGCTGACGCGAGACGGCCTCGTCTTTGGCGCCGGCTTGCAGGCCCGCAATGGCGGCCCCCATCAGTGTTTCGACTCGAAGGCGACGTTCATCAGCGGGCGGCACGGGCGGCAAGGTCAGATCCAACAGACCTGCCCGGGGCGCAGGGACACCCGGCAAAGTAGCGACCAACAACCCATTTCGCAAAGCGGTCTGCGGAGCAATGAAGGTGCTGAGATCGGAAGCCCCCTTGGTGTCTTCAATCAGCTTTTGCTGATTGGAAATCCATCCTGCAATTTGGTCCCGCAGGTGGCGGATCCGTGCGAATTCCGCCCCGCTGCGCATGGTGAACTCGGCCTCCAGCAAGGGACGAATCAGCGGGTAGATCGCGGTATTGGCCTGTTCGAACCGACCCTCTTTCAGCTGCTTGGCAGCACTGCGGAGTGAGTCGGACAATTTGGAGGAAGTCAGGCCATGGATGCGACGGCTCAGGCCCAATACGGCAAGCGGCTTGATCTCGTAGCGCATGCCATCATTCAATTTTTTCAAAAGTTCATCCGTCCAGGTGGCGATATCTTCAGCCTGTTTGGATAAGGCCTCGGACTGGGCCGGAGTGGAGGTGGCCAGGCGTAGCCGAAGCCGGCCGAGTTCACCGGCGAGCATGGCGGTCTCCCGGGCGAACACCTCACGCGAGGCGTCGATCCCACGGAGTTGGACCAAGCTGGCAAGTTCGCGCGCGGCTTGGTTGACGGCAGCGGTCGCCGCCTGCGGATCACGTTCGGTGCTACCCACTTGCGCCCTGAGCAGATTCGCTGCGCGGGCAACATGATCGCTGGCAATGGTTCGCATCGCATCGCGGACGTCTGCCAATAAACCGCTCTCCACGGCATCCGCGACGCGATTGGCTGCAAGATCATCCAGCAAAGCCTGGACCTCATCGGCCGTGGTGACAAGTTGCTCCCGCACCATCTCCTGACGGATCGCTTCGAGTTGGCAGGTTGCAAGATAACTGTCCGCAGCGGGATCCAGTGAGACCACCAGATCGTAAGCGGCACGTTGCTGACGGTAAAGAGTGCGCACCCGGGTAAGCAGACGCTCCATCTGCTTGGTGATCTCGGCAAGATAGTCCTCGCGTGACAGGAATGTGATGCGACGCGTCTCGGTACGAACGATGTGCGGACCACCCTCACCCGGATATTTGTCAGCCACTTCCACAAAAAAGGAGAGTGAATCACCTACGACGAGATCCTTCAGATCCTTGCGGTAGTCCCAGTCAAGCGCCTGCTCCCCCTCACTGCTTTTCGGAGTGGGAAGATCGACGGTATGTTCCGGGCGACGGTTGACGCGGTGAATCACCCGAATCTTGCCGATGCCGTGATCGTCCTGCATGCGAATCGCCAGCGGCATCTCTCTGCCCAACATGGCGTTGAGATTGGCCACGGGAGAGGTAAGCTCTGCACGGGGCGGTTGATCGGATGCAACCTGTAGGAAATAGCGCGGACTCTTGAAGACGAACCCATGACGATCCTCGGTCCATGAAAAACTGTATCCGCGCGATGCCGATGCGGTTTCAGACAAGGTGAGGGTGCGGCCGTCCGAACCAACTTTCAGAGGCAGGTCCTCAGCATCGTCGCGGTGAAGCGTGGCCTCACGAATCGGAGCATCAAGGGTGAGCTGCCAGCGGACACGGGTTTCCTCGGGAACCGTCAATGTCAATGCCTGAAGCGTTTCGTTCGGGCGATCCGTATAATCCGGGAAATCAAGTTCCACTGCCACTTTGGCCATTCGCGGCGCGGATACGACCCTGACCTGCCGCCAGTCGCTGCGCGCATCGCCGGCGTCGACGCGGAAACCGAAATCGCGCGAGGCCGCTGCGATTTCGTATCTGGCAATTTGATCCTGCACATCCAAACGGATCTCACGCGGACGACCTTCGCCGGTTTTCAACAACAGCGCCGCAGTCTTGGGAATTTTCTTTCCGGAGAGACGAATCTGAATCGTGGCGGGCGAACCTTCCTGAACTACCATTTCGGCAGGGCCGAGGTCGATCTTGGTATCTGTCGGATACGCAATCGCAAGCCATGGCGTGAAGATACGGCCAAATCCGGCGGCAAGGAACGGACCTTTGAGGATCGCGCATGAAACAAAGACAAGAATGATACAGAAGGCAACTCGCAACGGCCGCTTCAACGAGGCCATGGAGACGACCAGCCGCGGCGAGACTTGGCGCGCGACTTCCTGTGCCTTGCGCTGAGAGAATTCCCACATCGCAGCGGAGGTGCCGGGTGCGGCTCCTTTTTCCTGATATTGCAGAGCGGTGACCAGCAAGCTGTCCACGCCGCCTTGGGACAATTCAATCTGTTGGGCAGCGCCAGTGGAATCAAAACGACGGAGCAATGATCCCCCTCCCAGCCATGCCTGACGCAGAGAGAACACAAGCAATCCGAGCGCCGCCAACGCACGGAGCCAACCCGGCAAGAAGGCGAAGCGGTCGATCAGAATGATGATCAAAAAGATCGGGATAAACCAGCGCGCGAAGGCAAGCAGGGCCCCGGTGGCATGGCGTTGTTGCGTACGCGACCAAACGGCGCGCAAACGTTGGTTCAGAATGTTTTCGGATTCTTGGCTCATCAGGTTAAATCGTTTCGTCTGCGCACTATCCATTCCATGCCGAGCAAGGCGACCAGCATGACAGCAACCAGCCAACCGTCCCAAAGCGAGCGTTCGGATCGCACGGTTGTGGTGATCGGCTCCGGATCCAACAGTCCGCCAAGTTTCGACAAATCACCGGCTTCCAACAGTTTGCCACCCGTGAGCTGGGCGATCCGCTGCAATTCGTCACGGCGCATGTTGGTATCGGAAAGTTCTCGGTTGACCACAGCGACCTGGAACTCGGTGGTATTTGAAATTTCCGCATCATCCTCGTTGGCTTCCAGACGGTATCGTCCGGCAACAGGTGCGGTGAAATACCCTTCGTAAAGACCCGGTGAAGTGCGGTCGGGCTGCAGGCTGACCCGCTCCCGCAGCACATTGCCGTCGGCACCGTTCACCGTGATCTCGAAGGACGGCTGAACGACCGGTTCGTAATCCTCATCCAGAACATGCGCGTAAAGCCTTGTCTGCTCACCGTCCTGATAGATCGTGCGGTCTGTCTCTAGGCGGATTCGTTTGTGCTCACCCATGAGCCGGGATAGCGTGAGAAACTGAATCGATTGCGACCAGACCCGCCAATGATACTTATCTCCGGCTTTGAATCGCAAGCGCCAGAGGCGGTCGGTTGCCAAGGTCATGCACTTGCCGGTGCCATAACGATGCCAGGAGACGAGCGGATAACCCTGTGAGCCGCTGGCTGCATCGGAAAGCGTGGCCAGCACGGTCGCACCTGGTTTGACACCGGTGAGCGGGGGCAAGTGGTCGAGCGGTGCGGCACGGCTCCAGATGCGATCGTTTTCCTCGGGATCGTTTTCCAGAAGCATCACCATGCTGCTGCGACCTTCGGAAGTCAGGACCGGATAGACCGACTCCGGGGTCATGTCCCACTTGCTGTCAGGATCGAACCGCACAGGCAGCAGCGTTTCGACCGGAGTACCTGAATAGGAAGATGGGGTGTGCATCGGACCGCAGAGCACGAGCAAGGAAGCCCCGCGGTCGCGGATCAGTTCCTCCAGCAAACCGAGTTCATCGGCGGAGAAAAAGGCGGGATCAACATCACCCAGAATGACAAGATCGTATTTGAACGCCTCCTCGCGTTTTGATGGAAAGCGCTCGATGTATTCAGGTGAATTCCGAGCGAATTCCGGACCGGCGCAGGATGAGATGAAGGTGGTCTTGAGGCGCGGGTCGCGCTTCAGAATCGCGCTGAGGTATCGGAACTCCCAGCGGTTATTGCCCTCGATATACAGCACGTTGACCTTTTCGTTGACCACGTTGGTGCTTCGTTCGACACGGTTGTTGACCACCGAAATCTCATCCTCGAACGGCTCGATGGCTACCGCAACCCGAGCGGCACCTTTTTCGTAAAGATCCATGTTGAATTCGACATCTTCAAACTGAAGACCGCCCTGTAAGCGGATGCTCCGCTGAAAGACCTGACGGCCGTTAAGCTGGATGGTCAGCCGGGCATTACGCTTCTCGTAACCTTTGGAGAGGATCTGCACCTGCACCGGCACGCTGTCACCGGAGAAAGCGACTTCCTGCATGACAAGATTACGGATCGAGACATCATCCGGACTCTCAAGCCCGACCGGAACCGGAAAAACCGGAATGCCACGCGCACCGAGATCCTTGAGTACCGCCTCGATACGCTGGGACGAGGTGTTTTCGATCCCGTCAGTCAGAAGCACGATTCCCGCCGGTTGGGTGGCGCTGGATTTGGCCACGGCCTCGAGCGAGGCTGCAATGGATGTGACAGGCTCGTTGGCTTGCAGGGCATGGAGCTCATCGGCAAGAACCGTATGGTTGTCACTGATGATATGGGTGGACCTGCCGAAGCTGTGATAGCTGATATCAAACGTTTCTCCGAGTTCCCTTAGAACGGGTGTGGCATGATGCAGCAGCACACCACGAGCAAGATCCAAACGGGATGCGTTCTGTATGGTTTGACGTTGTTCCGCATCGAGTCGCATGACCTGTTCGTCGGGAGGGAGATCATCCCCACCCAGCATGCCGAGAACGGATGCTGCTGCGGCGATATCCTCCGCGTTTTTGCGCTCGTCCTTCATCGACATGCTCTCCGAAGTATCAATCAGCACCGGAAGTGCGCGTGCTTGCACATGAGTTTCAGAGACCCTCATGCTGGGCTCGAAAAGGGAAGCAACAACCAGCACCAGCGCCAGCAGGCGCGCTA
This sequence comes from Verrucomicrobiota bacterium, assembly GCA_041170385.1. Lineage (GTDB taxonomy): Bacteria > Verrucomicrobiota > Verrucomicrobiia > Verrucomicrobiales > Akkermansiaceae > Luteolibacter. Next base: position 41,000 of record JBEAZA010000071.1, read on the forward strand.
CTCCGAGGATGATGCGGAGCCAGAGCGGCACCCCCCATGAACGGCGGTAAAGATACATGCCGAACAAGACAACCGCCGCAAACACCGCAAGCATGAGCGGAGTGGAAAGGGGCCGAGCCCAGAAAAAATGGTCGAGTCCGAAGATCATAAGGAGAGGGTCAGGCATTCCCGGAAACGGGGTTGTTGAAGGTTTCGGCAGTGGATTTGGAGCCACCACGGGACAACATGCGGTCAGCCAGAAGGGATTCAATGACGAGAAATGCGAGCGCCGCGATCATGAAAACGCGCCATGCGGAACGTCCGGTGCGGGATGCAGCGATGGCTGTTGCGAGGTCCTCGCCGTTCGAAGCAACCTGGAGACCGAGGCCTTCGAGGTTCTTACGGAGTTCGGCATCTTCCAGACACGCGATTTGGGATTCGCGCGGATCGACATTCACTGCGATGGGGACGCCTGCGGATTGCACACTGACCCGTGCAGTGTAATAGCCGGCTTCGTGGGCGTTTTCCAGCAGAGCGACGAATTGCCCCCCGACCTCACGAACTGGAACCGTGACATTCTCACCCGATGGGGTTTCAAAAACCGCATCGCTTGCATCCGGCTGGGAAACATAGGTGAGCGTGAGCGAATCTCCGACAAGTCGAGGGCTCTCGAATTCCCGCCCGGACAGATAAGTAACGATCTGTTGCATGACGAGCGGGAATACCGGGGTCAGGGCCATGTTGTTCCATGTAATCTCGGCACTGGTGGTGAACTGGAAGACCTGACCGCGTCCAAGGGCTTTCTCGAGAAGCACCGGAGCCCCGCTGCCTGCAAGCCGGAGAACGGTAAAACTGCTGGCAAGCGGTTCGACTTCGAAAAGCCGGAGGGTACGTGTCTCTGCGAGAAGATCCTCGGGCAGCGACTTGAGCGGAAGACAGACCGGATGATCGGATAACTCGGAATCGAGCGGTTGACCGGCACCGAGCGCATCGCTGGTTTTCTTCTGACCCCGCAACAGTGAGGGAAGAAGAGGAGTTTCAAGCGTGGCGGCACGTTCGTTCCATGCGGCAGGTTTGACCAGATCACCGGCAAACCAGATCAGGCCATTGCCGCTACGGACGAATTTTTCCAGATCTTCGGCCTGCTCCGCAGTGATCTCGGGAACATCGGTGAAAACCAGCACATCGATCTCGCTGAGATCCTCGGTAGGAAACGAAAGCCAAGGCACGGAGCGTGCGACGTAATCCTCACCCTGCAAGCCACCTGCGCGGGCCATCAGCGCGGAAACGACCAAGCGGCCCGCATCGCCAGACGAGCCATCGACGCACAGAACCGAAACCTTATCCCGCACTACGGCAACGGTACGACGCACATTGTCGGCGCTCAATGAGTCTCCGGTGATTTCCGCCGTGATACGGGTGGCTCCGGCGTTGTGAAACGGCACGAAAAGCGAGACGGTTTCCGAGTCACCGGGCGCGATCACCGGAATGATTTTCCGATCGATCTCCACATCATCCGCAAGACATTGAACCGAGATGTTCGCCGCAGGCGCAATACCGTAATTGGTCACGGTCGCACGATATCGGGCGGTTGTGCCTTTGCGCAACACACCGGCAACCAACTCGAGGTCCGTAACCGCCAGGTTCTCATTTCCGCTGCGCACGGGCACCACATAAACTTCCGCCTGAGCGTTGAGCTCGGCCAGGGCTTCGCGCAAACGGGCGGAAGGCTGTTTCCAATCCGCCGCCTGAGCATCCGTGATGATATACACCTCTTTTTGAGGAGCATCCATATCCTCAACCAGCTCGGCGATGCGCTTGGGCTCGTTGACCAGATCCATCCCTCCGGGGCTGACGGAAAGATTTGCCAGAGCCTCGTCGAAACGTAAGGGATCATAGGCCATGTTGCGCAGCAATACCCGCTGATCCCCGCCCATCATCACCAGCGTGATCGGATCACCCGGAGCCATCGTTTCACGGATCACTTCAACCCGTTTCATTGCCTCAGCAAAACGTGTCGATCCGGCATCGCCATGACCCATACTGAACGAAGAATCGATCGCAATGACCACACCCGCACGTTTCTCACCCGGCAGCCATGTGACGCTATCTCCGGTGAAGGCCGGCCGGGCAAGAGCGAAAACCAAAAACAAAATCGCCAGGCAACGGAGGATCAGAAGCAGCACATCGCGCAACTTGATCTGACGGGAGCGCACGCGCACATTGCGGTCCAGAAAGCGCATGGCCGCCCACTCGGTCCGCTGGACCTGAAAGCGGTTGATGATATGGGCGAGGATGGGCAGGCCGATTCCCAGCGTGGTGAGGAGCAGTAATGGATTGAGAAAAGTCATGACCGGTCTTGGGGTGCGGAACCTCCCAGGTTTTCGCGTTTGTGAATGATTTCCGCCAACAACACATCGAGCGGCGTCTTCGTGTCAGCTGTCGTGAAATCGATGCCGCTACCCATGCACCGGGTGCGCATGGTCTCCAGAAATTGACCGAGGCCAGAGAGATAGGCGTCCTTCATGCGTTCCGTCTCGGTAGTCAGGGGATCCTCCCCTTCCAAGCCTTCGAAGCGCCATGTGCCTTTGAATGGAAACTCCAATTCATAGGGATCCAAGGTTTGGATGACCACGATGTTGTGTCCGCCGAATTTCAGATAATCCAGACCCGCCATGATATCGTCCACATCGGAAAACAAATCCGAAATCAGCACGACAAAAGAACGTCTTTTGGCCAACATCGCGATGTCGTGAAGCTGTTTCGCGATGGTGGTTTTCGGGATCGGCTGGGTGACACGCAAGAGGCGGTCGATTTCCAGGATGACATTCATGGACGATCTGGGCGGCATGTAAGCCCGCACTTCGGAATCGAACACCGAGAGCCCGACCGAATCCCGCTGCTTCAGAACCATGTAAGCAATCGATGCAGCGAGAAATTTCGCATATTCAAGTTTGGAAACCTTCCCTGATCCGTAGGTCATCGAAGCGCTGGAATCCACCAGGATATGGCAATCGAAGTTGGTTTCCGCCTCATAGAGTTTCGTGAAATATTTTTCCGTGCGGCCGTAGACTCGCCAGTCGATCGACCGGATCGGATCACCCGGTGAATACTGACGGTGATGTGCGAACTCGGTACTGAAGCCGCGCAAGTTGCTGCGATGCCCGCCGGCACGCAGGCCCTGCACGATTTCACGGGCAATGAGCTCGAGATCACCGATGTTTTGCAATACCTCAGGATCGAGATACTGCGTTTCTGGCAGATGCACGGACATGTGTTGGAATGATGGGCTTTATTGCGAGCGTCTCACTTGCCGTTGGCAGGAATCGCCTCGAGCAATTTCGCGACCAAGGCATCTGATGTGATTCCTTCGGAACGCGCAGCGAAGCTCGGGATAATCCGGTGACGAAGAATCGGCAGACAAACCTCGCGGATGTCCTCGATCGAAACGTGGCAGCGCCCGCGGAGTGCGGCCCTTGCTTTTCCGGCGATGATCAGGTTGAGCGATGCTCGGGGACCCGCACCCCACGACATCAGCTTGTTGACGAAATCCGGAGCATCAGGCTGACCGGGGCGGGTTGCCCGGATCAGGGCTGCGGCGTATTCAAAGACGTTGTCCGCCACAGGAATACGGCGAACGACATGTTGGAATTCCAGAATGGTAGGAGCGTCGACCACTTGGTTGGTAACCGGTTCGTTGTCAGTCGTGACGCTGCGCATGATCTCGATCTCCTCGGAGGCACTCGGGTATTTCACCAGAATATTGAAGAGGAAACGGTCGAGCTGGGCCTCGGGAAGCGGGTAGGTTCCCTCCTGTTCGATCGGGTTCTGGGTTGCCAAAACAAAGAACGGCGCATCCAGTTTGTAATCTTCACCACCGGATGAAACGCGTTTTTCCTGCATGGCCTCCAACAACGCTGCCTGGGTTTTAGGGGGCGTACGGTTGATCTCGTCAGCCAGGAGAAGGTTGGTGAAAACGGGACCTTTCTGGAACTTAAAGCTGCGGCGATGCGTTTCCGGATCCTCCTGCAACAGCTCGGTTCCGGTGATGTCGGATGGCATCAAGTCGGGCGTGAACTGGATGCGCTTGAAGCCGAGCGACATGGTTTTTGCCAGCGAACTGACCAACAAGGTTTTGGCGAGGCCGGGAACACCCACCAAGAGGCAGTGACCACGGGCAAAGATGGCGATCATCATTTCATCAATGACATCCTCCATTCCCATGATGGTTTTACGCAGTTCCTTAACGATCGCGTCTCTCGTTTCGCCGAGTTTCTCTACGGCTTTTACGTCATCAGTTTGTTGTGCCATTGGATTTTTAAGGTGTTTTTTCTTATCCGAAAGGATTGATTATTCCCCATACCGATGACGGTGGATCCATCTTACAAAAAAATGATTCGCCGGATTTTTTTTGTCCGAAGAGACCCGGAAGCCGGAAATCATGTCTGAAGGATCCGCACGATCCTGCTGCGAGAAATGCGGTGACACACGATCGCCTGCGTCTGAATCTGGCCATTTTCAGGATCAAGATCCAACCGCAGCGTTTGCGGATCCCTCCGGTCATCTGGATCACCCATCGCAGCAAACCGCCTCATCCCGGGCATGCGGAGCAGAGCACCCGGTGGCCGATGCGGCGCTGATGATCCTGATATGCTGTCCCGGAATTTCAGAGCAAGGGATAATCCAGATACCCTTGCGGACCCGAAGCATAAAAGGTTGATGCATCGGGCTCGTTGAGAGCGGCACCCGTCCTGAATCGCGCTACCAAATCCGGATTGGCAATCGCGGATTTTCCGAAAGCGACCGCATCGGCTTTCCCCTCGGCAATCGCCCGGCGTGCGCTGTCGGCAGTAAACGCCTCATTGGCGATATACACACCGCCGAACGCCGCTTTCATTTTCGGACCAAGCGGCTCTTGCTGGAAATTCTCGCGGGCACACAAAAATGCCAGATTGCGTTCTCCCAAAGCCCGGGCAACGGAAACAAACAGACCCTCCAGATCCGTATCGCCCATGTCATGAGCATCAGCTCGCGGAGCAAGATGCATTCCTACGCGATCCGCCCCCCATACGCTGACGACCGCATCCGCAACTTCCAGCATGAATCGCATGCGGTGTTCGACACTGCCACCATATCCATCGGTTCGATGGTTGGTGGAATCCTGTAAAAATTGGTCAATGAGATATCCGTTCGCCCCATGGATTTCAACCCCGTCAAATCCTGCCCGCATGGCGTTTTCCGCCCCATGCTTGTATTGTCCAATCACATCGCGGATCTCGCCAAGGGTCAGGGCATGCGGGGTGACAAAGGATTTCTCAGGCCTGATGAGGCTCACGTGGCCGTGGGGAGCGATCGCACTGCAGGAAACCGGAAGCTTTCCATCCAGGTAGATCGGATCCGACATCCGGCCCACGTGCCAGAGTTGGCAGAGCATGATGCCACCCTTTGCCTTGACCCGGTCCGTGACCATTTTCCATCCAAGCACCTGCTCATTTGACCAGATCCCTGGAGTATCGGGATAACCCACCCCCATCGGATCGACCGAAGTGGCCTCGGACAAGATCATTCCGAATTCGCTTCGCATTTCATAATAATCCGCCATCATGCGATTGGGAATTCGTCCTTCCGAGGCTCGGCAGCGGGTCAACGGAGCCATGACGATACGGTTTCTGAGCTCCAGAGCCCCGGCTTTCAGTGGTTTGAATAAAGGATCTTCCATGGCGATTACGGGTTGAACCTAGACATCGTTTCCGGATATCCGTCAAAGAACAATCGATCAAAAACGTGAATTCACTCAATTTTGATTTTCCAGTGCCTCATTTTTGAACAAGCTGAAGCCATGACCTCTTTCTTGATCACATGCTGCCACGCGACTTGCGCGATTCCGGAAGCGCAGCGTGAGCTTTTTGCGGGACAGGAGGAACTCGTCACCTCACCGGAAGGTTGGGAACCCGGGGCGCTCAATCTGGCCCAAGGCCTCGCCATGAAACTCAGCACGCCATTGGTTCATGGAGAAGTCACCCGCCTCATTCTCGACATCGAAAAAACCGGCGAGGAACAGTTCAGCGAGTTCTCCATGAAAATCCCGGAACCGACTCGCACCCGTCTGGCCGATCGGCTGAACGAGAAATTCCGTCACGCGATCGATGTGAAACTGGAAGAGGATTTGAAGCGGCATGATACGATCATTCATATCGATGTCCATACCGCTCCGCTCGAAGATGGAAAGGTGCTGTTCGAATACACCGGCGATCCCGCTGCCGAGAGACTCACCTACTCCGCTGCGAAATTGATGAAGGAACCGGAAATCTCTCTATCGTGCAGACGCATGAAGGAAATCAGTCCGATGCTGCAATCCATGCTGGACAGGGAAATGAGCGCCAAACTCGGCATCCTTCGCGTCACCGTTGCCCAATCATTTTTTCTCACATCCAAACCGCTTCGCTGGGACATGACCAAAAAATCGGTCATCACCGCCATCTCGAACGCCGATATTTCACCCGCCTCGGAGCTTCCCACGAATCTCCAGTTCGATTTCTAAGATTTGCATCACCATCCGAAAAGCTGGCTACGCCAAGCTCTGACCCATCCTGAATTCACCCAACACCTGGCTCCGTTCGCCACCGGTGGAGGACAAGTCGTGTTCGACCACGCAGATGAAGCATCTCATTCCTTCTTTATCGCTCTTGCCTGCAACGCTTCCAGAGAGCGCGGCAGGAAACGCCAATGGGTCATCCACGACTCGCCGAGACAACGCGAGCGCATCGCCAACGAACTGGAACTCTGGGGCATCACATCCATGGTCTTGCCGGATTCTCCCGTACATCCCGAAAACGATCTTCATGAAATCGCCGATCCGGAAACCGCGGCCGAGTGGTTCTCGATTCTTGAAACCCTCGCCACAACCGACGCGTTCACGGTCATCTGCGGTCCCGATTCATTCAAGCAATACGCTCCATCCGCACAATCTCTCTTGTCCAACCGGACCCGCTTGAAACAAGGCACCAAGCTGGATCCCACGGCTTTCGCCGGGAAACTAACGGCACACGGCTACGAACGATTCCCAACCGTGACAACGCGTGGTCACTTCGCCATTCGTGGAGGCATCCTGGATTTTTTCCCTTTTCAATCGCCGCGCCCCTTGCGCCTGGAGTTTTTTGATACCGAACTCGAATCCATCCGCGAGTTTGATCTCCATTCCCAGGCATCCACCCGCAAGGTGGGAGAAATCGATCTCCTTCTGACAGAGCCCCCTGCGGTTGCAACGGTTGCGGACTATCTGCGCAGCGGAGACGTCAGGGTGGAGATCCGCATGACCAGTTCCGATCAACCGGCTCTTTCGGACTTCATCATCACCACAGGCACCGTCACTCCGGAGGAAAATTTCACGCTCGCGAGCTACGGCTCACCGCTCGGCACGTTCGATGCCGGTGACTTCATACTCGACGAGCTCCGACGCGAAACCTTCTTCAAACAGCTCAACGAATGGCAGCGCGAGCAGTGGGATATCGGCATCGTGTTTTCCACCAAAGGCGAACTCGAGCGCTTCGCAGAACTTTCCGGCAAAGACCTCGAACGAGATCTCGGCCTCACCCCCGTCATCGGCGAGCTGATCTCCTCGTTCACCCTGCCTGTAACCAAACTTGCGGTGCTATCCTCTTCGGAACTCTTCGGGCGATACCGCACCCGCGGCATGGCAAGACGCTCCTCGGTCGAAACCGCCAGGTCCGTCCGTGCGCGCGCATCGCTCGACGATATCGAACCCGGCGATCTGGTGGTGCATTACGAATACGGAATCGGAAAATTCATCGGCGTCTCAATGGAAGATGAAGGTGAGGAGCTCCAGATCGAATACAAAGACGGCTCGATTCTCTCCGTTCCGCTGGAACAGGCACACCTGTTAGGAAAATACATCGGGGTCGGCGGGAAAACCCCGGATCTCAACAAACTCGGCAACGCCTCTTGGCAGAAAAACCGGAAGTCAGCGGAAAAGTCCATTCTCGATTACGCAGCGCGCC
>JBEAZA010000072.1:0-15989 GCA_041170385.1 Verrucomicrobiota bacterium
TCACGATCCGCACCTACGGGGACGCACGGAATCGCGAAGGCCAGGTGATCGCCAAGGCCTGGTGCGAGGCGGTCGTGAAGCGGACGCGTGAGTTCATCGATCCGGCCGATGCGGCGGACAGTGCCAATCCGCCACTCAACCGCCTGAACATCAAATACGGCAGACGCTTCGAAATCATCTCTTTCAGATGGCTCAATGCCAATGAAGTCTGATATGGAACCTGATCATGAACCATTCCTCCCGAAAACGCCTCGTCATCCTTTTGTGCCTCATCAGCGCAAGTTGGTTGCCTGCTGATGCGCGCACCTGCCGTCTGATCTATCCGGAACGCACGCACACAGCTCCCAAGACGGCGTATTTGTTTGACGGGTTCAAAAGCAGAAACGTGATGCTGCCGAACATGAATTTTTCCGAAGTGATCGATCTGCCCGATGGTGAAATCACCCTTGCGATGACGGTGGATAAAATCACGGATTCCACCCGCTTGTCCGCCACCTCACCGCAAGTGAAAGTTCCTGAGGCGGTGAAGGATTTGTATCTTCTCATCAGGACCGATGCGGAGAACAAAGAGCTGCCGCTCCTCATGGAGCTGATTGATGTCAGCGATGGTCAACTGAAAGCAGGCCAGACCCTGTGGAGAAATTTCACCAAGGACCGGATCATCGCCAAATTGGGCGATGCGGACTTGTCGCTCGATTCATCAGCCAGCCGCGTTTCCGAAGCACCCGCGCCGAAGCCAGGTCATTTCAATGCGACCTTCAGCTACCAGCTGGCAGGTGAGGGCGAGCCGAGGCCCATCACGGAACAGAGCTGGTGGCATGATGACAAAAGCAAGTATTTGGGACTGGTGTTGGACTCAGGAGGGAAACTGCCGAAAATCCTTTATTTCAGGGATTTCCGCGCGCCAGCGGAATAGGCAGATCAAATCCCCGCAAGCTTTATGTCCTTGTAAATTGCATCGACTCGTCGCGATCCGATGATTTAAAATCCGCACAGCATGAATCAGCTTCCCGCCATCCTCGGCTTTCTCATGGGGTTTCTCCTCACGGCTCATCCTGCTGCGGCCCGGACGTGTCGGATTGTTTTTCCGGAGCGCCCGCAAAGCGCGCCAAAAGTCGCATTTCTTTACGATGGCAAAAAAAACCATGCGGTGACATTGCCGAGCATGAATCTCTCCGAGGTGGTCAAGCTGCCCAAGGGCGAGCTCACTATTGCGTTGACGCTCACCGAAATTACGGATTCGGAGGCAGTGCCTTCGAACTTGCCGATGCTCAGGATCCCGGAGCATGTGACCGACTTTTACATCATTCTTCTGCCCGATGGGAAAAACAAGGATCTGCCGGTGAGAATGAACATGGTCGATACCGGCGAAGGCAAGTTGAAACCCGGCGAGACCTTGTGGTATAATTTCACGGGACACAGGATTATCGCCAGGCTTGGCAGGGCCGACATGTCGGTCGATCCGTTGGGAAAAACCATTTCCAGAGATCCGATCGAGACAAGCGGCTATTATGTCGCGCAGTTCAAATATCAGGCCGACGGGAAGGCCCCGATCGCTCCGATCACCGAACAAAGCTGGTGGCATGATGCAAAGAGCCGGCATATCGGCTTTATCGCGAGCACCGGAGGCAAATTGCCGAAGATTTATTTTTTCAGAGACTTCCGCATGCCGGAGGATCCGGAGGGAAATCGTGCGGCCGAGACGGAGCCGGAAGTTCCGTAGTGAGACGAAACACTTGTATACGGAACGGACAGGTTCCGGATTTTTATACCCTTGAATCAGGAAGTGCCGCCTTTCACGTTAGGTCCTGACTTCCTGTGATATGAGGAAAAAACCCGCAAAGGAACGACACACCGGCTTCGCGCTGATCGCGACCCTGATGATGTTGGTGCTGTTGCTGCTTCTGGCGGTGGGCATCCAGTCGGTTGCGGCGATTTCATCGCGTTCCGCAAGCCGCGCGAATGCGCTGATGGAGGCACGCGCGAATGCGAAACTCGCTCTGATGATCGCGATCGGGGAATTGCAGAAACAGGTCGGGCCGGATCAGCGCATTACCGCGAACGGATCCATTCTCCCGGAATCACCTGTTCGAAATTCTCATTGGATGGGGGTATGGGATTCCTGGATTGCGGGTGATCCCGCGAACGCACCCGTTGGCGATGAGTATCCAAGCGCAACCAGCCACCACCGGACGATTGGAAACCAACCGGATGGTTCCATGAGGCCGGACTACGCGAACAAGGGCAAACACTTCCGAAAATGGATGCTCTCGCTCAATCAGGATGAATCCGCCGATCCTTTGGCCGCGCTCAGCGTGAATTTCTCTGCGGAAGCGATGCCTTCGGGAGATGCGGAAGCGGTTCTGCTGGTTGGCGCCGGCACTTTAGGGCGCGCCACGGATCAGGAGAATTACGTCGGCGCACGTCTGATCGAAATGAAGGCTTCCGCTCCCGAGGGTTTCACCAAAGGTCGTTACGCATGGTGGGTTGGCGATGAGAGCCAGAAGGGCAATGTCATGCCTGACCGTTATGAGACGCAGGCGGAAAATCTGACAGATTCGGACAAGATCTTTCGCCTGCAAGCTCCGGGAGCCACGGACTTCAGTGCGATCGAGGAACTTTCCGAAATCAAGGATCATTCAAAGTTGGTATCGATTCCCACACCGAAGACGTTGGATCTGATCGCCAATCTCAAGACGAGGCCCTCGGAGCGCTTTCATGACATCACGACCATGACTCGTCATGTCCTTGCGGATGTCCGCGAAGGTGGCTTGAAGCGCGATTTGTCGAGTCTGTTGGAGCGCAATATCAATCCGGATGATGTCTACTCGTTCACCACATACACCAACACCGGAGTGACTGGATCCCCTGTTGTGACCTACCGGAAGATTTCAGGACTGAAGCCTGCGGCGGATGATTTCATGCTATATCGGTTCGATGCTCTGGGGCGAGAGAACGTGGTCCTTCAGGATCTCGCGGCGTATTACCAACTCTACGACCACGATCCTTATCCATGGGCCAGGGGGCGCCGCGAGGGTGTTGCCTATGCTTCATCCATCAGCACCAGTCCACGGATCGCATCCGGCATGCAGATGAGCGCTCCGGATTACGGTAACCGAACGGCACCCGACAAGTATCTGAGAGCCTACACCACGATGTATCGCCAACCCATCCCGATCAAAATCCAGTTTTTGTTAGCCACTAGGGCGGAGCCGATCCCTCAGGCGGTGATTGACGCCTATCGTGTGCCGTATCCGGATTTCAACGCCACCCACTTTCTGCATGTCGGAATCATTCCGTCGATCACCATGTGGAATCCGTCAAATTTGCCGGTGGTGATGAAGGGTGGTCTTACTGCCTATGATCCGCAGGTGATTCGTTTGTCGACCATTCCCCTTTACATGCAGTGGACAAAAAATGGCAGTTTCAAGCCGTTTTCGAACCAGGTGAACTGGTTGAACGGGCAGGGAAACTGGTATTCCGGCAGTGTCGGAGGCAAGGGGCATCTGTTCACTTCATTTCTGGCTGGCACAAGAAACGTTTTATTCGAGCCGGGCGAGGTGAAGGTGTTTACCTTCCCCTACAATGCCAACTTCCGTTTTACAAAAGACAACAATGACAACTTTCTCGCATCTCAGGAACTGAGTCCGGGTTGGGATCCGGGCTCCTTTCTCCAGATGCCGAGAACGGCAAGTCATTATCCCGGCTCGATGGCAGCCGGGCTCGCCCGGCGTGACCTCACGAATCGGAATGTCAGTCCGACCGGGACCACGATCACCGCCGGCACGACAAATCCCGGTACGGTTTACAACATCCCTCTGGGAACGGGACATCGGGAAAAAATCATGTTCAATGCGTCCGACACCTTGCGTGTGGAATTGGGTACCGGCTCGCACTTCGGAGTCACGGATGACGAGACGGACGGTTCGGAAATCGCAGGATCGGGGTTGCAGTTCATGTGCATCCAGAAAAGCAACCAAAGCCGCCTTTCAACCGGTGAGCTGTGGTCACATCGAAACTATCAAATGTTGAGCCGCGTGCTTCCCGCCGCGCCGTCCGCAGCGACGGTTCTTGCCGTTACGAATTACAACTCCTCCCTCATTCAGAAAGGCATGCCGGGAGGTGTGAGTCACTTGCTGGGAACTCTCAGAAACGGCAGCGACATCATCCAATATGATGTGAACAACGGCTTCTGGCCGTTTTTGCAATTCTCGCTGATGGCCACCTGCGAATTGGGCGCGGCCAGCAGCCAGGGATACATGGCCGGCAGGAAATATCCCAATCGTCCCTTCACCCACGCCAGTTCCTTTTATCATCCGTTCATCGACAACTCAGACAACAGATCCATGTACAATTACGGCTGGAACTGGTGGGTCGAAGAAGTCAATGACATGAATGAGGCCCAGGTTCACGTTGATATGAACAACCGCGGATATTACGGTAGCGGCTATACCTCTGAGGAGGGTGTGACCCATGTCGTACAGCAGGAAATTCCGCTGGTTCCTCCGTTGTCCATCGCAGCATTGAGTCACGCACATCTCGGCGGATACAGCCTGGGTACGGATAACCCATCCAGCAACGGTTCGTTCACTGACAGGTTTGAGGCGGTTACCGCAGTGGGATCGGGGGGGATGTTTCCGCAAACGCATCAGGCGATCGGGAATTCGTATGCCCACCCGAACCTCGCAGCAGACAAGGCGTTTTCCCCTTGGCAAAGACATATGAAACAGGGGGATCCCAAAACAGTGACGTTCGCAGATCACTCCTATCTGGCAAACAAAGCCCTCTGGGATGAATACTTCTTTTCATCGATCACTCCGAAACGGGCGGCGATCCTTCCCTTTGAAAGCGGTAACCAGACCGCGCTCCAGGTTGCACAGGCATTCTTTTTTGAGGGTAAGCCGCTGCCGAACCGTCGGATCCAGCCCTACGGAAACCGGCTTGACCAGGCCGGCTTGGGCGTCCTTTATGCCGCCGATTCCGCCCAGCAGATGAAAGATGGATTGGCAGACAAGATTGCCGCACATCTGATGGTGGAAGGGGCGTTGAATGTCAACTCGACCTCGGTGAAGGCGTGGGAAATGCTGCTGAAAAGCCTTCGCGGCAAGTCCGTAACCTATCTCAACAAGTCCGGGTCGTTGAACGGGGTGACCAAACTCGGCACCAAGGCAGTGACCGGAACGCCTGTGGGTTTCGGGATGGTTGCCAACAGCCCGAACGTTGGGACAACCGAAAACGTCTCCCGCGATGACGAATGGACGGGCTGGAGGGAGTTGAGCGACACCGAGATCTTGAAGCTTGCCGAAGCGATCGTGAAGCAGGTCAAGCTTCGCGGTCCGTTTCTCTCGCTCTCCGAGTTCATGAACCGTCGTCTTGACGGCTCGATGCCGGCTCTTGCAACGAAAGGTGCGTTACAGGCAGCTCTGGATGATGAGAGTGTTCCGATCAATGCGAAGTTTCGGTCTTCACAACACAAGATCGCCAGTTCGGAAATTCCCGGAATCGCTTTTCCCGAGGCTCTGGAAGGCCCTGCCGCCTACGGCAGTGCCGCTTATGTGGATCAGGCCGATCTCCTCCGCCATATGGCGGAACAGCTGGCACCCCGCGGAGACACCTTTGTCATCCGCGCCTATGGCGATGCTCTGGATGCCAGCGGTCATGTCACCGCCAGGGCTTGGTGTGAGGCCGTCGTGCAACGTCTTCCCGAGTATGTGGATGCGGAAGACGAATCGCATGTTCGGCAGGCGGACTTGAATCGCGAGCAGAACAGGATGTTTGGCCGGAAAATGCAGATTTGCGGCTTCCGTTGGATGAGCATGAAAGAAATTTGACCCTATGTCGCAAATGAAACGCCGAACCTCCGTGTTGATCACGCTTTTCTTCTTCATCCAGGCACTGGCCCATGTCGCCACCGCACAGGAGGAGAAGCAGACGTTGCGTTTCGTCACGTTTCCAAAAACCAGTGACCCCATCAAACTGAGCCTGCTTGCCGGCGAAGGCCGGACCATCCAAGTGGAGGTTGCGAGCAACGCCATTTCCAAATCGGTCAACATGCCGGTTCTCACAGAGTGGGTGGTTGGTGAATGGGTGAACACCGGGCGCGATACTCCTCCCAAGTTCAGCGTTTTCGGTAAGGTCAACAATGCAGGATCACCCCATCAAATCGTGATTGTCATCCGCCGCACCGAAAAGATCAGCGATGGTTGCAAACTGATCGCCCTCAGCGACAAGACGGGCGATTTCGGCCCCGGCAAGATGCTGTTGCTCAACGCGGCCGACAAACCCATCGGTGGGATCGTCGGAGGGCGCAAATTCGCGATCAGTTCAGGCCAGCATGCCATCATCGAGCCGGAAATGAACGAAACGGGCAGATATTTCCATGCCCAAATGTTTTACGAAAAGGATGGGATGGCGAAGAGCTTCTTCACCTCGAACTGGGTCCATAGCAAGACCTCGAGGTCGATTTCGTTCATCTACAATGATCCCTCGACCCACCAGCTCAGGTTTCATCATGTGAGAGACTTCGGGCAGGACCGGCCATGAGCCTTCCTACTCCGGTGGCCTTGCGATGAGTGTTGCCTTGTTCTCTTGGGAGCTGTTCGGAGAAACCGTCTTGAGTTGCGCGTCTTCCGGCAGGCTGAGAATGTCGCCAGGTGAGCGTAATCCGCCCGGAGTTCGGGTTGTGGGGGTATCGGTTGCGATTGTGCCGGCGGATGGCGGGTTCGTGGCCTGATCCGCCCGTTGCGGTTGGATCGACGGCCGATACGGCGGACTGGCAATATTGCGCTCCGGCTTCATGAACGTCGCATAGATCGGCCTTTCCTCATAGGCGCAGGAAGCGAGAAGCACGGCGAGCAGGGACAGGAGGGATCGTTTCACGGCAGGCCTATCGGGTTTCGATCGGAGGAACCGGACTGAGGGTTTTGGGTCCGGTGTAAAGGGTCAGAGGACGGTAGAGGCGGTTGTCGCGGAGTTGTTCAAGGACGTGAGCGGTCCAACCGGAGGTGCGAGAGATGGCGAAGATCGGCGTGAAGAGATCGGTGGGGATACCCAAGGAATAATAGACCGTCGCGGAGTAGAAATCGACATTGGCCTCGAGGCCTTTGCGCGTACGCATGATCTCGGCAATCCGCTCGGACATGTTGATCCACTTGGGTTCGCCGAGTTCTTCCGTCAGCTGGATGGCAAGACGACGGAGATGAGGAGCCCGCGGATCGAGCACTTTGTAAACACGGTGACCGATCCCCATGATCTTTTCCTTCCGCTCGAGTTTGCCTTCTACAAAGGCGTCGACCTTGTCCAAATCACCAATTTCCTGCAGCATGTGGATCACGCCCTCGTTTGCACCGCCGTGGAGGGGGCCTTTGAGGGTGCCGATGGCGGCAGTGATTGCGGAATACATGTCCGAGAGCGTGGCGACGGTGACCCGTGCGGAGAACGTGGAGGCGTTCATGCCGTGGTCGGCATGGAGAATGAGGGCCACATCGAGGATACGGGCGGCCTTGTCACTGGGCACTTCCCCATTAATCAGATAGAGGAAATGTTGGGCTTCGGTCAGGTCGGTGCGGATGGGTGGGAGTTCGAGACCGTTACGGAAGCGGTGATAGGCGGCAACAATGGTGGATGATTTCGCACAAAGTGACAGCGCAATGGCCGCATTGGCGACCATGTTCGGCTCGCCGATGGTCGCGCGTTTGTCGTAGAGGCCGAGCATGGATACGGCAGTGCGCAGCACATCCATCGGAGAGGCGTCCTTGGGTGCGGATTTCAAAAAGTTGACCACTCCTTCCGGCAGGTCACGGTCATTGCGGAGTGTTTCAGAGAACGCATTCAGCTCGGCGCGGTTGGGGAGGCGGTTGTGATGCAGCAGGTAAATGACCTCCTCATAGCAGCAGTTTTCCACCAGGTCATCGATGTGATAGCCCACGTAACTGAGCTCACCGATGTTTCCGATGACGTTACTGAGAGACGATTCGTTGGCGATGACCCCTTCGAGGCCGCGAGCGTATTCTGACATAATAAGACGGGTTAATCGATGACTGCAGGCAAAGAAGCGTTTTGTGGGTGCTGGTGCAAGGGATAAACCTAAAAATCCGCACTGAAAAACGCCGAATTTCAGGAGGAATGGGCGATGGGTCTTGGCCCGATGGATGTTTCCGGTCAACCCCCGCTACGGGCCATGGAATGTCCCTGGCTTCCGCATGATGCGGCGACCGCAGGGATCAACGCTCTCCAATTTGCCCAATGGCTCTCTCCGCGAGAACCCGTATTTCAGGGTCATCCAATTTGAGTTGTTGCCGCAGCTCGGGCAGACATTGCTTTGTGCCGATCCGTCCGAGGGTTTTGATACAAGCACGACGCAAGGGGAGAGACGGGGAGGCGAGTCTGGTGATCAGCTCGGATTCGGCAGCGGAACCGAATTTCATGAGATCGTTATCCCAGATCACCGGATTCGTTTCCCAGAAGATCATGAGGGTTGGGATGGCCTCGGGTTTGCGCTGATCGGCCACCAACTTGACAAGGTGTTCCGGCGGGGAGGCACCAAAAGCCGCGTATTCTTCCAAAATCTCCAGGCCCAGATCTGCGATCCCCTCCAGATCATCCGCCCATTTCAGAAGCGCGCGCGCGATGGAGTCATGAAACGTGACGCCGGGCTTGGTCATGAGTTCGACAAGGGCTTTGCTGATATCGCTGCGCAGGACGGTCGGTTCCGAGTCGGCAAGTCTCTCAACGGCACGACGGATCCGCTCGATCTCGATGCTTTGCAACTCTTGCAAGTTCAACTCGTAAAACGTCGATTGGCTCCTGTCATTGAGCTTTTCATCCGGCCCCGCGACAAATGTCTCGTTGTTCACATGGACGACAATGAGGTTGATCTCGGGGTGGCTTTCGGTGACCTTCCCCAGTTTCCCTGCGACCTGAGACAACTCGTCGATACCGATTTCGACATCGGTCAGGACCATCAGGAAATCGTTCGGGTCGCGGGGAAAAGGATGGGAAGTGATGCCCGCTCTGGTTTCACGGATCAGATAATCACGGGCACTCAGTTTGTTGCGGAGGAGCATTCCGGTAAGATAAACCCCGTAAGCCTGCTTGCGGCTGTTGCCGGCCAGCAGGCGGTTCTGCTCGGCTTCGAGCGGGCGGGTCTGAAAACGCTCGCGCAAGGCGTCCAGCGCACTTGCGGATTCGTCCGGAGCGCTCCGGCGCGCGGGGACGGATGCAGATGTTGGGTTTCTCCCTCCGGATCTGCGATCTTCCGGTTTTTCCCTGAGAAAAAAGGGAATCGAAAAGACTCCGGCAGCAAGTGCCAGACCGATCAGCCCGGCGATGAATCGGGAATTTCGATTCGCATAAACCAACAAGGCGATGCCGAGGAGGGAGGTGAAACCCGCGACGATCAGCTGTTTTTCAAAGGGCATTCCGCCGAGAGGGGAGCTGGCCTTGATGCTGAGAGAGAGAATCATCGCGCCGAACAACATGATTCCGACACCGGAAACGCCAGCGATGATGCGAAGGGGAGAAGTTGGTTCGAAAATTTCGGGGTGCTTGATGTCAGCGTAGTTGATGGTCTTGAAATCCTTGGGTGTCTCAACCGACTCGAGCGGAACTTTGCGGAAGGTGTTGGGCTCGCGTTTCTCCCCGGGATAATTTTTTTTCGCATGGATGACAATCTCCTCCGTAATGCGAAATTGCTGATCGCACCCACCACATTCAACCACGCGCTCCATCATGTCCGGAGGCACGGCAAAGCGCGCGCGGCAATTCGGACAGCGGATGTCGATCGTGTCGGAATGGGTTTGATCTATTTCCATGTGACAATCATACTGACGGATCCCGGCGAGGATTGCAACCCTCCGAAATGCGTGGCACGCATTTCAGTCTGAAAAAATGACTCGTCACAACCTCTCGCATGGTTTGAAACTGTGCCAGTGATTCATCCCACCGCCATCATTTCGCCAAAGGCCGAACTTGGAAAAAATGTCCGGGTCGGCCCCTACTGCATCGTCGGAGCCAAGGTGACCTTGGGAGACGATTGCGTTCTTCACAGCCATGTGGTTCTGGAGGGGATTTCCCGATTCGGCCGCGGAAACGAGTTTTTCCCCTTCGCCATGGTCGGCGGGAAGACTCAGGACCTGAAATACATCGGTGAGCCAACCGCCCTGGATGTCGGTGATTACAATGTGTTTCGTGAAAATTGCACGGTGCACCGGGGAACCCATGAAGAGCTGCCCACCCGCATCGGCTCGCACAATCTTTTCCTCTGCTACTCCCATGTCGCCCACGATTGCCAACTGGGAGACCGGATCATTTTATCCAACAACGGCAGTCTGGCCGGTCACGTGACCGTGGAGGACCACGCGATTGTTTCCGGTTTGGCGGCTGTCCACCAATTCTGCCGGATTGGCAGGCATGCGATCATCGGGGGGCTGTCAAAAATCGTCCAGGATATCCCGCCTTACATGATCATCGACGGAAACCCCGCCAGCACGCGCGGCCTGAATGCCGTCGGTCTTCAGAGGCGCGGCTTTTCCGAAGACGACATTCGTGATCTGAAGTCCGCCTACAAGCGTCTGTTTCTTAAAAAGGATATCAGTCTTTCAAATGCGGTCAGTTCGCTGAAAGCCACCGCTGCCGCCTCCAATCCGCATGTCGAGCATCTGATTCATTTCATCGAGAACTCGCAACGTGGCGTGACGAGATAGGGCTTCAGGGATCTTCCCATTTCTCCCCGCTGTGTTCGGCGGATTTGGGTTCGAGGTGTGAAATGACCCGTCCGTCCGGATGCAGCATGGCGGCTACGTTGGATTCGATCTCCGTCGCCACGTGATGGGCGTTCTTCACCGTCTGGTCATCATCCATCACGAGATGAAATTCCACCCAATGCGTATGGCCGGAATAGCGGTAGCGGAAATTGTGATAGGAAAGCCCCCGTTGTTTCACCTCCAGATCCAAACGCTGTTTGATCTCCGCTTCCATGACGGGATTCACTTCATCCAGCAAACCGCTCATGCTCTCGCGGAACAAGCGGTAGCCTGCTCTCAGGATATTGAGAGCGGCCAGAGTGGCGGCGACCGGATCCCACCATGCCCACCCGGTAAACTGGTAAAGCGCCAGAGCGGCCAGTACGGCCGCGCTTGTCCAAACGTCCGTCAGGACATGTTCTCCGTTCGCACGCAGCAGAGGGGAGTGACTCCGCCTGCCGGCCGACAACAGACTGCAGCCAAGCGCAAGGTTGATCAATGCCGCTCCCGCTGTGATGGCGAGGCCTAGCCCAAGATGCTCGATCTTGACTCCGTGGATGAACTGGCTCATCGCCTGATAGAGGATCAGACATGCCGCCACCGAGATCATCACGCCCTCGAAACCGGCCGAGATGAAAGCGATTTTCCCGTGCCCGAAATGATGACTGTCATCCGCCGGCTTGTGGGCGAGGCGCAGGGCGTAAGCCGCGAAGCATGCCACAAAGATGTGCACCACGGATTCCGCGGCATCGGAATAAATCGCCGATGAGCCTGTGACGATCGCGGCGATGACTTTGGCAATCAGGATCAGGAGCGCCGCGACGAGCGACAGATTCATCAAACGTTTTTGCTGAGCGTAACCCGCCATGCGTCGATGCTGACATGGCACGCCTGAAATGGCAAATGTTTGATCGGAAGGCCTCGCTAGGGCCTGATGATCTGTCCTGCATCTAACAGCCGACGTCTCAGATCTTCATCATTCACCGCCTGTACCGCGACTTTCCGATCGATTGCCAAACCGGCCGCAATGGCGGCACTCTGGGAGAGGGTCATGAAGACAGGCTCCATGCGCATCGAACCATGAGCGACGTGTGAGGCCGAAAAACACACGGGAGAGAAGAGGTTTTCGCATTCGCCGTTTTTCGGAATGATGGATCGGTAGGAGATTCCGTACGGCCTTGGGGGGACGCGCCAGATGACACCATCGTTTTCCGCGTGGCCGGATTCGGTGACAAAATGCTGAACACAATGGGAGTCCATGCCGAACGATCCCAGCCCGACCGGATCCGGGGCGGTGCGTTTCCCCTCGCAGTCGTGCTGCGTCATCACATAGTCGCCGATCATGCGTCTGGCTTCGCGGATATATATCATCCATGGCCAGCCACCGTTATCGGTGAATTCATCTTTCGACAGGCCGTATGTCGATACCTGCATGCGAATCGCTTCCGGCACGCGCGGATGGTTCGATAAGGTCCATAGGAAACCGCGGATGTAGGTTTCATGTGCTTTTTCGATTTCGATACGCTTTTCGTAACTCGCCTCCGGATATTCCCAGCTGCCGCCCGCAAGATCGGAACCCACGGCATGCATGCTGTTCAAATCGACCTTTGAGCCGGTTCCTGACAGCGGCTCGATGAGCGCAGGCATTCGCAGGTCGCCCGCTTCGAAATTCCGCAACAGCAACTCGTGATCGAGCGGGTTGTATCCCTCCGGCTTCCCGATGGGGATACGCAGTTCGGGGTCGGTGGTCAGACAAATCCGGTAGTTGTATGCCTGGATTTTTTTGTCACCCTGGCCATTGGTCAGGTTTTCGATCCTGTGGATTTTCGGAAGCAATCCGCTCTCGGGCTTTCCGGGGACGATGTAGGGATCGACCTGTTTGATGAAATGGTCCTTGTCTTTCTGCGTGTAGTGGAGGCGCGGTCTGGTGTCACCGCGGCGCACACCGGCCATGTTCTCGTTGTATTGGCTCTCTGGCTCGCGGCCCACCGTGTAACTTACACCGGCCGCCGCCATCAGATCGCCGACATAGGTCGCATCGATGAACATGTTGGCGTTGTAGGTCTTCCCGCTCAGCATGGTGACCGACTCGATCCTGCGACCCTTCATCCTGACTCCCTTGCCGGGCGTGCGATCGAGCCGCTCGTTATACCTGACCTCCACTCCGGCCTCGGCGATCATGTTTTTGAAAACCTGCAAGCCGACCTTGGGTTCGAAGCTTCGCACGTATCTTTCGCCGTATGCGGCTGCGATGGCGTCGTAGAATTCCGAGGTAATGCCACCGAAGGTATGGCGCTTCCCGAGGAAATCCGTTGCGCCCAATCCGCTGGAACTCATGCCGCCCGGAAACGAGGTGGGGTTGAGCCAGATGACGGAACGGCCGTCACGTTTCGCAGCGATCGCGGCGATCGCCGCACCCGATGAATCACCATATACCAGAAGATCGTATGTCGGCTCCTTACCCCCAGAAAGGCCGGCCAGTTGGACGGCTGTGAAACAGGAAATCAGGAAAGACTTCAGCGAAATCATGAAAGACTTACGGACGGGCTGATCTTGTTGTATCATGCAGCTCACGATAGCCCGGCTACCGTCCGGAATCAGCCAGCGGCGTGCTCCGTGGGTTCGCTTGCCGAATCCTCGAAATCCAATTCACGAACCCGTTTTTGTTCGCGCATGTGCTCGACTTTTTTGCGGAGCGCCTCACGAAGTCCGATCGCGTCCCTGACGGCACGGATGTCAATGTTGGGCAGGGTCCGATCCGAGGTTTCGATATGGATCGTGCCGAGGCCAGTCAGGCGCATCCACCAGCGACGCTCGACGAGAATGTCTTTCACGCGGTATAGCTCGACTTCATCGATGTGTTGATTGAGTATCCCGGTGGTGATGCGCAGGCGCTCGGTGGTGAGCTCGTAAACATTGCACCGGATGATCAAATATCGGGTCATGATCCAGGCTAGCGGAATCACCAAGCCGGCAAAAGCAGGCGGGAAAAAGATGCCGCCGGCCGATATGCCCGCCGCCAGCGCAAGCGCGGCAAGGTAATGCCATAGATTGAGCCACTGGGATGATGAGCCTTTCCAAAAGGTGGATTCAACAGGGTTGTTCATATCAGAAATTTCAGCGGGAAATCCGAGTTGGAAACTGCGATGGAGGATCTGGATCTGATCCGGCCGGCCGGTTCAGTATGGCAGCGGGAACGCCCGGTTGAAGGCGAACACCCGGTCACGCAGGGCATGGAGTTTTTTCACGTTTGTGTGATCGGTGAGGGCCTCTGCAATGAAGTCCGCGACTTGCTCGACATCCGTTTCTTTCATGCCGCGCGTGGTAACGGCCGGGGTGCCGATGCGGATGCCGGAGGGCTTCATCGGGCTGCCGGTGTCGAAAGGGATGCCGTTCTTGTTGACGGTGATGCCTGCCTCATCAAGCGCGTGCGATGCGTCCGCTCCGTTGAGGCCTTTGGGACGGAGATCGACCAGCATGACATGGTTGTCGGTGCCGCCGGAACAGATGCGGAAACCGTGCCCGGTGAGACGTGCTGCGATGGCCTGCGCGTTCCTGACGACCTGCTGCGAGTAAGCTTTGAATTCCGGCTTGAGAGCCTCGCCGAAGCATACCGCCTTCGCGGCGATGACATGCATCAACGGTCCGCCTTGGATGCCGGGGAAAACCTGGGAGTCGATTTTTTTCGCAAACTCTTCCTTGCAAAGAATGATGCCGCCACGCGGGCCGCGCAGGGATTTGTGAGTGGTGGAGGTGACAAAGTCCGCGTGTGGGACCGGGCTCGGATGGACGCCGGCGGCAACCAGTCCGGCAATGTGCGCCATATCGACAAACAGGTAAGCGCCGATCTCGCGCGCGAGTTTGCCCATCCGCTCGAAATCGATGACGCGCGAGTAGGCAGATGCGCCAACGGTGATCAGCGCGGGCTTGAGCGTGCGTGCGGTTTTTTCAAGCTCCGCATAATCGATGCGCTCGTCGTCCTTGGATACGCCGTAATGCGTGACATCATAAAACCGTCCGGAAAAATTGGCCTTGTGACCGTGGGTCAGGTGTCCTCCATGTGCGAGGTCCATGGTGAAAATCTTGTCGCCGGGCTTCAGCACGGAAAAATACACGGCGGTGTTTGCCTGTGATCCGGAATGCGGCTGAACATTGGCGTGTTCGGCTCCGAACAACTCCTTTGCCCGCTCGATCGCGAGGGTTTCCACGACATCGACATATTCGCAACCGCCATACCAACGCTTGCCGGGATATCCCTCGGCATACTTGTTGGTAAGTAATGATCCCTGGGCTTCCATCACGGCCGGGGAGGCGAAGTTTTCAGAGGCGATGAGCTCGATATGATTCCGCTGGCGTTTTTCCTCGCCGACGATGGCTTCGTAAAGTTCGGGATCGGTCACCGCGATCCGGCTGCCGGAGGATTTGCAGACCCGCAGCTCGTGACGGCCGCCTTCGAAACCCGTCGCGACAAACGCATCCGCCATCTGTTTGGCGGTTTCGACATCGGTCGATTTCCCCGACAGGCACAATACGTTGGCATCATTGTGCATCCGGGTGGTCACAGCTTCCTCGACGTTGCGGACATTCGCCGCCCGGACGTGGCGGAAACGGTTTGCAGCAATCGACATCCCCACCCCGGAAGTGCACGCCAGAATACCGAAATCAAAGGTATCGTCCGCGACGTTGCGAGCCACCAAGTTCGCGTAATCGGCGTAGTCCACCGAATCCGCGCTGTCCGTACCGAAATCCTCAACCTCATGGCCTGCTGCACGGAGATGGGCGACGATGGCGGTTTTCATGTCAAATGCGCCGTGATCGGCGCCAACAGCGATGCGGTAGGTGGATTTGCTCATAGGCTTGTTGAGAGAACCGCATTGAACGCTGGGAAAACCGAATTGGAAACCGGAAATTTCAGGAAATTCATGACAACATTCCACCCGCCCGTATTTCATGATCCATGACCAACCCCCGTGAGATTTTTTGCAATCCTTGTCCTGGCCGTGACAAGGATTGTGATGGTCCCGTAGCCATGGGGCGGGCTGGGGTGAAATTCGCAGTTTCATACATTTGTGCTTTCTGCGCGGTTGGGAACGGGATTAGAACAACCTGCACCGCATCAAAAACCCAACACATCCCATTATGAATAGCATCGAAATCATTTTGTTTGTCGTCGCCGTCGTAGGCGTTATTGCCCTTGGTATTTGGAAAAGCCGGGATGAAGTCACGAGCGAGACCGGGGTTTCGGAC
>JBEAZA010000073.1:0-34342 GCA_041170385.1 Verrucomicrobiota bacterium
GCGATCCATGTGTGGCCTTTGCCGGTGGTCAGTCCGTCGAAGCGATCCTCGTTCTTGCAGACCAGCTCCTGTTGCCGGAAGACGATTGCCGGCTTGCCATCAAGCTCCGGAATGTTTCTTCTAACAGACGGGCGTCCGCTGCCCGCTTCCTTTCTTCCTTCGTCCTGCGGAACGAAAGTCAGGTCCGTCGCCGTGCGTGCCTGGTTTTTCCATGCGGTCACGCGACCTTGATCGGTTGTGGTGACACCCTTGGCCGCGTCGAGATCGAGCAGGAGGCCCTTGTCCGGAAGAGCGGGATGTTTCCCACTGCAGCCGGCCAGCAACAGGATGCATGGAACGATGCTGAACGAACCACGCATGGCATCACATCAGTTGCGCGCCCGCTTCGGCAAGTTCCGAGCGCTCGCCACGGTTGAGAGCCACATGAGCCGTGAATGGCTGGCCTTTGAGTCGGTTGCGGGTGTAAACCAAACCGTTGCTCCGACTGTCCACATAGGGATTGTCGATTTGCGCGGGATCGCCCACCAGTACCAATTTCGAATCGCGCGACATGCGGGTGACGATGGTTTTTGCTTCCTGTGGGGTCAGTTGCTGTGCTTCATCCAAAATGAAGTAGCGATTCGGAATCGACCTCCCACGGATGTAGCAGAGGGCCTCGATTTCCAGAATTCCCTGCTCCATGAGCAGCTCGTAAGGTTTCTTTACAGCGGTGGCGTTGGCCGCAGGTTTCTGTTGTTTGCGCTTCGGGCCGAGCGGAACATTGGGACGCATCAGTAAATCGAGCGCATCGTGGATCGGTTGCAACCATGGGCGCATTTTTTCATCGAGCGAACCCGGAAGGAATCCCAGCTGATCTCCCATCGAAACCACCGGGCGGCTCACCGTGATCCCGTTGTAGCGGCGGCTGAACATTTCATGCAGACCTGCGGCCACCGCCACGAGGGTTTTCCCTGTTCCGGCATGTCCATAACAGGTGACCAGCGAGATGTCGGGATTGAGAAGGGCATCGATCAGGCAGCGTTGTCCCAGATTGAGGGGCTTGAGTGCTTGTCCGTCCGGAATTTTCAATACCTCGGGAATGTTCAATCGGACAAATTTCCGGTCGAACTGCAGGCGTGCGGGGATGGTTTGTTTTTCACCACTGCAAAGCAGGACATATTCATTGATCGCAACCCCTTCATAGCGCCCGGCATCCATGGCGATTTCACCCGAGCTGGCGAAACGATGCAGCTCCGTAGGATCCACCTCGATCCGGCGTACGTCGTAGTTGGAAACCTCGCGGGCATCGACCTTGTCATTCAGATAGTCCTGGCACTCGATGTTGACTGCGCGGGCCTTCAGTTGAAGATTGATGTCCTTGGTGACCAGGGCGACTTGTCCGCCCGGATTGTGTTGTTGCAACAGGAAGCAGGCGGCGAGGATGCGGTGGTCGACACACTCCCGATCCGGGAAGATGCGATAGAACTGTTTGAGTTGCTCCGAATTGTCCGGACAGCTGGTCGGGTCGTAGATGACCAGACGGATGGTACCGCCTCCCTCGGTTGGAACGCCCGATGTCACGACGGATGCCGTAGAAAACAGATCGGTCAGGCGGCGATGCACCCGGCGGGCGTTCGCGCCCCGTTCGGACTGTTCACTCTTGAACTTGTCCAGTTCCGCCAACACATCCACCAGCACGCAGATATGGTTCTCCTTGAACCGTTCCAAGCAACCCGGATCGTGAAGCATGACATTCGTGTCGAGGACGTAGTTCTTCCCATGACTGGACGGAGCTTTGAGCCCGAATTCCTCCACCGCTTGCGCTTTCGCATGGCGGGGTTTTCGCTGGGAAGTCGGTGGAGCGATGGCATCAGATGGGTCGAATAGGGCGGGTTGCATAACCTCAATGGAAGGATTCATGGGGGTTCGGTTCGTGGGTGGAGTTCAAGGCAGGAAAGGACGTTGAATCGGCCGGCTGCGCGATCGCTTCAAACTGTGAGCAATCGGTGGGATCT
Organism: Verrucomicrobiota bacterium; assembly: GCA_041170385.1. Taxonomy (GTDB): domain Bacteria; phylum Verrucomicrobiota; class Verrucomicrobiia; order Verrucomicrobiales; family Akkermansiaceae; genus Luteolibacter. The sequence continues at coordinate 1,995 of JBEAZA010000073.1, forward strand.
GCTTGGATCCCGAGTTCGCCATCAAAAGGCGGCCAACTGACAGCGCTTTTTATCAAGATATCTTAAGTAACTACGGATCAATCAAGATGACAATCGTTAAATGAGCCACACCCCCATTTTTCATTCCGGTGCGGATGGCTGCGTGGAAAGGGGGTTCACGAGCCGGCACGCAACGAGCGCTCGGCCTCCAGCCAGTCGGTATCGTGGTCTCCGGGCAAGCCGAGATGAATGCGGCGGCGGTAGTTCAGATAGGCCGCCTGAGCGATCGCCTCGTTGCTGACGTGCGGCGGTTTCACGCTGGTTTTTTTAGCTGTCGTTTGTTTGACCGATCGTTTTTTCGCCATCGGTTTGATGGCGATTTTCTTGGCGGCTGTTTTCTTGGCGATTTTCTTGGCAGGCATGATGTTACAGGGAGTTGCACAGCATAAGCATAATGGATGCCGTACTCAACATGAATGAATGTTTCCGGGATTGCCAGCCCGTTCCGATGGGTTATGCTGATCATCATGGAACAGGAGTTTCGTTGGAGCGAGGCGAGAGAAGCCGAGACTTACCGGTTGCCCGGACCCGATCATCTCGGGCGATGGGCGGCGGTGGCTATGGCAGTATCGGTCCTGCTGCATGTGGCCTTGTTCTTTTCCCTGGATAAGGTGAAGATCGCCTTCGGAATCATGAAAGCGGAAGAGCTCTCGACCTCTGCGTTGGAGCTCCGGCCAGTGGAAGTCACGCGGAACGAGTTGGAGTCCCTGCCACCAACAGATCGTGCGGTGACTCCTCCGAATGATTCTGCTGCTCTGTTAGATCAGGTGGATCTGTTGGAAATGTTGCCCAAGGATGCGGAGATCGACCTGGCGCCGGATGTGCTCGATCCCCAATATGCATTGAGAATGTCCAAACCACTTGCGCAAGGCGAAGTGGAAGCCGCTCTCAGCCAGCTCCCGTCGAATTTCAATCTCGAGGAGAATCTTCCCGACTTCGGGCGCATGCCATCGGAAATCAAACCCGCGGCGACGGGTCAGATCGTGGTTGATCCGGGCGCGCTGCAGGTGGACGACGGGAGGATGTCGGAGTTCACGGATGCGCTGGTTAAAAAAGGCAATCGTGGCATGGTGAGCCAAGGAAAGCTGGATGGAGTCGAATCGCTTGACCGCTTGCTTGACCTGCCGGCCAATCTTTTGCTCTCCAAAAAGACGCTCCTGCCCAGTGATCTCCTGTTCGAGTTCAATCGGGCAGAACTTCGTGAGAGTGCGAAAGTCGGATTGATGAAACTCGGGTTGCTGATCGACAAAAATCCGACTCTGTATTGTTGGATTGAGGGGCATACCGACCTGATCGGCTCCGATGAAACCAATGACGAGCTTTCCGAGCGACGTGCCAAAGCCGTGAAACATTATTTGGTCGATTCGATGCGAATGGATCCGAAGCGCATCATCACGCGCGGTTTCGGCAAGACCCAGCCGCTCGTGACCGAGGGAGACCGGGATGCCCAGTCACTCAACCGTCGGGTGGAAATCCGTATGCGGAACACTCCGCCGCCTGCCAGAGAGATACGACGGAGCCCCGCCCCCGCGCCGGCTGAGCCGCAGCGTCCGCAGGCACCCAGAGAGGCCCCTGCAGAATCCGTGAATCGGGCGATCCCTGTCGCAGAGCCGAATCCGCCGAAAGCCGAAGTCGTTCCGCCCCGTGCCGAGCCGATTGATGAAGCCCCGATCGCCGTTCCAAGAGCCGTCCCCACCGAACCTTGAATTCCCATCCGCAATCCCTTCTCGGACTGACATTTCCCGAGCTCGAAGCCGTGATTTCCCAAGCGGGCGTGTTGAAGCACCATGCCAAAGCGCTCTGGCGGGCGGTGCATCATGCTCATCATGCGGACCTCATGGACGTTGGATTTTCTCCGCCATTGCAACGATGGGTGGATGCCAATGTGGGCAGTGGGAAACCCTACTTTATCGATTCTCCGGAGCAGCAGGAAGAAATCCACAGCAGCGATGGAATGACCCGCAAATATTTGCTCCGTCTTCGCGATGGGCAGGTTATTGAAACCGTATTGATGGGTTATGACGGCCGCTTTACCGCCTGCCTGAGTTCGCAGGCGGGTTGTGCGATGGGCTGCGTTTTTTGTGCGACAGGACAGATGGGGTTTGTCAGACATCTCACGGTGGGTGAAATGGTCGCCCAAGTGCGTCATGTGCGCAGCATGCTGGCAAAGAGTCATCCGAGCCGGCGTTTGCGCAACATCGTCCTGATGGGCATGGGCGAGCCGTTGCATAACTACGATGCGGTCATGAAAGCCATGGATATCGTGTCCGATGTCCGCGGGGCTTCCATCGGACCTTCGAGAATTGCGATCAGCACTGTCGGGCTTGTACCGAACATCTTGCGGATGGCAGAGGAACATCGACCCTATCGTCTGGCCGTCAGTCTTCACGGTTCAACCGAAGCCGAGCGCTCCGCTCTGGTGCCAACCAGTAAAAAATGGAATCTTGAAAGCCTGATCGAGGCCTGCAGGAGTTATTGTGCCGCCACGGGCAAACGGATTTTTTTCGAATGGACCCTGATCGAAGGGAAAAACGATTCTCCGGAAACCGCCCGAAGGCTCGTCGCCTTGTTAGATGGGATCGACAGCCATGTGAATCTCATCCCTCTCAATCCCACCAGTGGCTTCGCCGGAGCCGCGAGCCGGAGCGGCTCCGAGTTCCAGAAGATCATCCGTCAATCCGGTATTCCATGCACTTTCCGCCAACGTCGTGGTATCGATGTCGCCGCGGGTTGCGGAATGCTCAAGGCGGAAAAACTCAAGCGCGTGGCACAGGCGGAGGAAACAGCGGCCGGCAGGGCGTCTTCCGGTCCGGCGTCCTGAGCCTCAGGGCTGAAGCGTCCCCGTTTTCGCCAATTCCTCCCTGCGAAAATTCGTCGGTGAATTCCCGCGCGCGAGTTTTTCCGCATGTTTGCCAAGCTGGGAGGCGAAGTTCAGCAGAAGGGGGATTGCCGCTCCGAGGATGATGGACTGCCAACCCCAGAAATGGACGGTTGACAGCAGATCCGAAGCGATCCGGCAGCGGCACAATCTCTGGGTGGAATAATAGACACCGGCAAACACCATGTTTCCCACACAGGCGAAAATCACCGCATTGGTGTGCAGCGGGCGGATGCGGCCGTAGGTGATGTAGGATAAACCCTCGCTTTTGATCAGGCCGAAGGTGATCGTTTCGAGAAATTTTCCGTTCATCTGCCACCAGGAAAGCTGGGTGGCGGCAAGCACGCCAACCAGCATGCCGATGATTCCCCAGAAGATGGAGGCGGTCATGAAGCGGCGGACCGTTCTGTTGTCGTACGTGATGGTGGTGGTCATGGGGTGAGAGGCCGGGAACACATTCAATGGCGGGGTTTGTCTGGAGTCTTCGAATCCAGTGGCAGCAGGGAATCGCGCTCGAAACTCGAGTTTCCCCTGCAACGCGCTTCCATCGCGAAGCAAACGACGAAGATTCCTGCCAAACAGGAACTGACCAGAATCGTGATGGCGAGAACGTCCATGCCTGCAGTGAAACAGATCAACGGACATCCCGCATTGCGTCCTTTGCGATAGACTGCGCGTATTTTATTTCAAAAATCTGCCGACGGATTTGATCAGGCGGTGGAATCAGGTTCAGGAACGGGCTTTGCAAGTTCCGGAATGCCTTGTAAGAGGCAGTGGTGAACCTGAGGGAACAACTATTGCAGTGGATGCGTGGCGGCGCGGGAGACTTCGCCTGCACGGCTCTCGACGTGTTCCGTCATCAGTTCGGAAACAACCCCTCTTATCGCCGTTACTGCGAGGTTCTCGGCAAGACGCCCGCGACCGTGAACGAATGGGGCCAGATCCCCGCTGTCCCCACCGATGTTTTCAAGCTTCCCGGGATTCCGATGCGCGGGTTTTCCGCGGATGAAACCAAAGGATGGTTCCTTACTTCCGGGACCACACAGGAGGTGCGGGGCAGACACGAATATCGGGATTTGGAATGCTATGAGGCTTCGGTCAAAGGTGCTTGGCGCGAATTGGGGTTGCCGGAAGTTCAACGTCCATGGTTCTTTTCGCAACGTGTCGTGCATGCCCCGCATTCGTCGCTGGTGCGGATGTTTGATGTTTTGGATCATCAGGGGACGTGGTTGATCGATGCGGAGGGGCGCTTGTTGTCGGATGCGTTTTGTCCGGATGGGGCCTCGGCCTTGCTTGGGACTTCATTCGCTCTCTTGCGATTTTGCGATGAAATCCAACCGGTGCCGTTACCTGCCGGTTCGTGGATGTTTGAGACAGGCGGGAGCAAGGGCTTGCACAAGAGCCATACGCCCGAGCAGGTCAGGCAGCGTCTCTCTCGGCATTTCTCCATCCCGGCCTCAGGGATTCTCAACGAATACGGAATGACCGAGCTATTCTCGCAATTTTACAAATGGGGAGACGAGGAGGCCCACCGCGGCCCGTCATGGACGGCGATCCGTGTGGTGGATGTCTTTTCCGGAAAACCCGCAGCACCTGGCGGAACGGGATATCTGGAAATCGTTGATCTTGCGAACTTCGATACGGTATCCGCCATCCGCACTCAGGATCTCGCCATCGCCACGGGAGAGCGGAGTTTCATCCTGCTGGGTCGCGATCCCTCTGCCATCGCACGCGGCTGTTCCCGTGGAGTCGATGCGGTCATGCGGTAGGCAGCCATTCAACTGCTGACCGACATGGGTTCTGATTTTATGGAAGTTATGATTGATCAGCGTTGCCCATCAGTGGTTCTTTACATTCCCAGATGAAAACTCTCGCTCAACGAATTTCCTTTCTGCTCGCGCACCGTGATACGCTCGAGCGTTGGGTGGGTTGCTATGATGAGGTGGCGTTGAAACAGTGGTTGGATGCCGAGCTCGGAGACCATCGGAGATTGGAGCAGTGGGTGGATGGCGCGCGCGTCGTTCCGCGCGGGCCTGTGTTGCATGTGGTGAGCGGCAATACGCAACATGCTGCGTTCCAATCGGTATTCCGGGGCATTCTGTTAGGCTGTGAAAACCGAGTGAAAGTTACCTCAACGGGTTTGCCGGAATTCGAAAGCTGGGCGGGCGAGGTGGACGGTCTGGATGTGAAACGCGAGCTTCCGGGTGACTGGAAAAATCCGGAAGTTGCGGTGATCTACGGTGGCGCGGAAACGATTCGGTATTTCCGTGAATGGCTTTCGCCGCAAACCCGCATCATCGAACACGGCCCGAAAATCAGCGCGGCGTTTATTTTTGAATCACGCGATGGCATGGAAAACCAACTGGCGGAAGATATGTTGCGCTTCGGACAACGCGGTTGTTTGTCGGTGCAATCGGTCTACGTGGCGGGGGATGCGGAGGGCTTCTGCGAGAGATTGGCCGTTGCTCTTGAAAAACACGAGCCGAAGACCATCGCCACGTTTTCGGAAGCCGGAGCCATCCGTAACGCCCGCGAGCTTGCGCGTTTCCAGATTGCAAACGGCGCGAGCATGAAGCTCTGGGAAAGCCCGGATTCGGTCGGGTGGACGCTGTTGCTGGATCGCGATTCATCATGGCTCCGCCCCAGCACGAGCGGTGGATTCGTTCGTGTCATGCCGATGCCGGGAGCACTCGATTTTCAGACACTGGGCGACGAAGCCAGATTTCTATCCACGGCGGTGGTTGAGCCGATCTCATGCTGGGACCGGCTCGATTCTCTCTCGCCTCCCAGAATTTGCTCCGCAGGCAGGGCCCAGGAACCGGGAATCTTCTGGCATCCCGATGGGGAAATGCCGCTCGCAGGGCTTGTGCGTTGGCGTGATCTCGGCTGAGCTGTAGCCATGTCCGAGCCCGCGATCCAAACCACCGGCACCGTTCTTGAACGCAAAGCAGAGATCCTCTATCGAGTTCGACTTCTCAACGGCAAGGAGATCCTCGGCCATCTGTCGAAACCGCTTGTCGAATGCAACACCGAATTTTCAGATGGGGATTGCGTCATGTTGGAAATGACTCCGTTTGATTTCGATCAGGGACGCATTGTCGGCCGTGATCTTCAGAAAGGCCTGTAGAAGGCGAGGTAGGCTGCAGCGATCGCTGCTGCAAGAGTGAGCAGAAATACCACGCATGAGGGCAGGATGTTCTTTTTTGCGAGCAGGGGCGCGATTCCGATGAAGACCCAGAGCCCGAATTTCGCCATCCACCAGTATTCACCCATCGGAGGTTTTTTCAGAAGGGCGAAGCCCGCGACCAGGATCAGCAGCATTGAAATGCCGTGGAGAATAGAAGTGGATTTCTGATGGGTGCCGCCGAGGAGTGTGGCGCCGAGTGAGGCAAAGAGCACGAACACACCGGCGAGGTGCATGATTTTTAACATCGGAATCTCCATCATGCGGAGAAGAATGCTTGAGCTGCCGCGGAAAATCAAGAAAACTCCGAAAGTAATTCCGCCCCAAACCAGTATACCCCCACACACCCTATCATCCCCAATCAACGTATGACCAAAGAAAACGCAGAGAACCATGAGACCAATGCCAAGCCTTGGGGCGTGACCCTCCTCGGGCTGATTCTGATCGCAGGGCTGATTTTGATGCCTTTTGTTTTCGGCAAACCGGAAGACAAGCCGTTGTCCGACAATGTCCGCTTCATCGGACATTTTCATCCGGTCGTGCTCCATCTTCCGATCGGAATTTTCTCGCTGATCCTGTTTCAGGAGATCATCGCCATTCTCGGGATCCGCAAGTCCAGCCGTAGCCGGGTTTCGATCTTCGTCGGCGCGATGAGCTCGGTTGTGGCCGCCACGTTCGGATTTTTTCTCTACCGCACCGGTGGTTATGAGAGCGGTGAGTTATTGCAAGACCATCTCTGGGGCGGGATCATTTTCGCCTGTGCCGCCGTTCTAACATGGATAGTCCGATCCTGGCCGCTTCACCCGTTCCTTTCCGATTTGGCGTATCGCCTGATGGTCTTCGGCAGCGTGGGGATCATGACGCTCGCCAGCCATGACGGCGCATCCATCACGCATGGTGAGGATTATCTTGTTGAATACGCACCGAATCCCATTCGCGAACTCCTCGGTTACGAGCCGCGAACGGATGATGCCTCAAAACCCGTGAAATCCCTGCAAGAGCAGGTGGTTTACGCCGAAATCGTACAGCCCATCCTCAACAAACGTTGCGTGGAGTGCCACAAGGAAGGGAAATCCAAAGGCCGACTTCGCATGGATACCTATGAACTTCTTCTCAAAGGCGGGAAAGAAGGAAACAGCCTGGTTCCCGGCGACGTCGGGAAAAGCAACATCGTGTATCGCTGCGAACTGCCCGAGGACGATGATGAACACATGCCACCGGAAGGCAAAACCGACATCACCGATGACGAGCTTGCCGTCATCAAATGGTGGATCCAGAGCGGCGCGGATCCGGTAAAGAAAGTTGGCGATCTGGAGCTGCCCGATGCGATTCGTTCGGCCATGGGCAAGTTGGATCTCGGAGCCGCAATCGCCAAGGGCGACACTCAGGCAGCCAGCAGCGAGGAACCGAAATCCACCCTTCCCACCGACGCCCTGCTGAAATCCGTGGCGGAACTCGGAAACATGTTCCCGGGTGGACTCACGTTCGAATCCCAACAATCTTCCAACCTCACCTTTACCGGTGTCTCTCTCCGCAGCCAGCTGGATGACGCGCTTTTTGCCAAACTCTCGCCCGTGATCTCCCACATGGTTGCGGCAGACCTCTCTTCCACCTCGGTCACGGATGCCTCCGTCAAGCTCCTGGCCGGCGCCAAGAACTTGCGCATGGTGCGCTTGTCGGAAACGAAAATTTCCGATGCGGCGTTGGATGCTCTCTCGCAATTGAAACATCTCGAGTCCCTGAATCTCTATGGCACCCGTGTGACCGATGCGGGAGTTGAGAAACTCAAAAACCTTCCAAGCCTCAAGCGCCTTTACCTCTGGAAAACCGATGTTTCAGACGGAATGAAGGCCAAGCTCAAGGAAGCACTGCCCTCTCTGGAAATCATCTCCGGAATTTGAGTCCGTTTCTGCCTGCCCCCAACACCCGCCTCGCGTGTGACCCGCCCTTGCTCGGCACCGCCCGGCGGACATGGGGCAGGTGATCTGGGATGGAGGCCTAGGATGGAGGCCTAGGATGGAGGGTGGTACACGAGGACGGGATCGAACCGCCGACCGACCCGGTGTAAACGGGTTGCTCTACCGCTGAGCTACTCGTGCATGCTCCACGGGTAGGATTCCTTTCTAACACCATTCCTTGCAAGTCTTTGTTCAGGTTTTTTCGAAAAAAAACCGCCGGTTGCCCGGAATGGAACGGCTGATGTTTTCGAACGGCTCAAACTCCTTCAAATGCCGTAAAATCATCCCCGAAAAAGATATTGCAACTCACTGATTTACAGAGAGTTATAAGATCAAAAAAAAAGCGGGAAATCGGCAATAAGTCCTTGTCTGGAGAGCCCAGATTTCAGACCCTACCGGTGTCCTATGTCAGAGATCCCTAACGAGCCTGAAAAAGCCCAAACACAAGTCGGAGCCGAGCAAGAATACAATGCCGGACAGATTGACAAACTCGAAGGTCTGGAGGCGGTCCGCAAGCGCCCGGGCATGTACATCGGAGATCCCGATGAGCGCGGATTACATCACTGCGTCTTCGAAGTTCTCGACAACTCGATTGATGAGCACCTCGCGGGTTACTGTTCCAAAATCAAGGTCGCGATCCATGTCGATGGCTCCATTTCGGTGTCCGACAACGGCCGGGGCATTCCGGTTGACATGCACCCGAAGTTTGGGATTCCCGCGGTGGAGCTGGTTCTGACGAATCTTCATGCAGGCGGAAAATTTGGGCAGGGCGCCTACAAGTATTCCGGCGGTCTTCACGGCGTTGGTGCGAAATGCGTCAACGCCCTCTCTGACTGGTTCCGCGCGGACATCACCCGCGATGGGAAAGTGCATCGCATCGCGTTTGAACGCGGCAAAACCACCGAGGCACTTCACGTTGTCGGCGAAGCCGATCCCAAGAAAACCGGCACGTCGATCACCTTCTATCCCGATGCCACGATTTTCGTGGATACGATTGTCTTTCAATTCGACCGCCTCGCCACACGTCTTCGCGAGCTTGCCTTCCTCAACCCGGGTCTGACCATCGAGCTCGATGACGAGCGCCCGGAGTCCGCGAAAAAAACCTCGTTTTTCTACAAGGATGGCATTGTCGAATTCGTCGCGCAGCTTTGTGAAAACAAAACCGTTGTCCATGAGTCCCCGGTGATCATCACCGGCAAGCGCGAGATCGATCTCGATTACGATGGCAAACAGACCAAGGAAGACGTTTTCGCCGATGTGGTTTTCCAATACAACGATTCTTACAACGACCAGATTTTGTGCTTCGCCAACAGCATTCCGAACGCGGACGGCGGAACTCACCTGACCGGCTTTCGCACCGCGCTCACCCGTGCGATCAACCAATACGCCAAGGCGAACAAGATTCTCAAGGACAAGGACCCCGCCCTGTCCGGTGACGATGTCCGCGAAGGTCTCGTCTGTGTCATCTCGGTGAAAATGCCCAGCCCCCGGTTCTCCTCGCAAACCAAAGGCAAACTGGTCAACTCGGAAATCGAGGGCGTCGTTTCCTCCATCGTCTATGAGGGCCTCAATACGTATTTCGAGGAAAACCCGGCACTCGCCCGCAAGATCATCGAAAAATCCGTCAATGCCGCGCGCGCCCGTGAAGCCGCCCGCAAAGCACGCGAGACGGTGCGCAAATCCGCCCTTTCCGGCGGGGGGCTGCCGGGCAAACTCGCCGACTGCTCGGAGCGCGATCCGGCAAAGTCCGAACTCTATATTGTCGAAGGAGACTCCGCAGGCGGCTCCGCCAAGCAGGGACGCGACCGCCGCACACAAGCGATCCTCCCGCTGCGGGGAAAACTCATCAATGTCGAGAAAGCCCGTCTCCACCGGGCACTTCAAAACAAGGAGATCCAATCCATGATTACCGCCATCGGCGCGGGAATCGGCGACGGGGATCAGGACGGATCGTTCAACATCGAAAAAGTCCGTTATCACAAAATCGTGATCATGACCGATGCCGACGTGGATGGCTCCCATATCCGCACCTTGCTGCTGACGTTTTTCTGCCGCCATATGCCGGACCTCGTCAAACGCGGTTACCTCTACATTGCCCAGCCGCCGCTGTATCTCGTCACCCGTAAAAAGCGCTCGGAATACGTTCAGGATAACGACGAACTCAACAAGATCCTCATCGATCTCGGTGCCGGCGAGGTCACGCTCCGCACCATTGACAAGTCACGGGAGTTCAGTGCCGCCGAATTGAAATCCATTTTGGAAAATCTCTCCTCACTCTCGCGATTTCAAAAATCGATCGAAGGCAATGGCGGAAATTTCCAGTCTTATCTTGATGCCCGCAGCGCGGACGGTCACCTGCCGGGATACATGGTGCGCATCCGCGAGGGGAACTCGGAATCGGTTCTCTATTTCACCGGTGAGTCCAGTCTCTCCGCGTTTGCCGCCGCCAACCGCGACCTCGGGCTTTTCGATGAACAGCTCAGCGATGAGGAGCTCTCCAAAATCAGTGGCCCGTCCCGCCGTGCGGTCCTGCATGAACTTCACGAATCCACCGCCATCTCCAAGCTCTTTGGCCGGCTCAACGAACTCGGGATCGACACCAAGACGTTCTACTCGATGGATCAGCCGATTTTCGAGCTCGTCGAGGGCGATGCCGATAAAAAAGCCGCGACGCCGATCTTCATCATTTCGGAAATCCTGAGCAAGGTTCTCGAAATTTCCGCCAAGGGAGTCCAGATCAAGCGCTTCAAAGGTCTTGGCGAAATGAACGCCAAGCAGCTGTTCGAAACCACCATGGACCCGGAAACCCGCCAGTTCCTGCGTGTCCGCCTCGACGAAGACAATGCCGTAGAGGCCGATAAAATGTTCGATGTGCTCATGGGCGACATCGTCGAGCCCCGCAAGCGCTTTATCGAGGATAACGCCCTCAACGTCCGCAACCTGGATGTCTAACTCTTTTCCATTCATCAGATCCGACTTTTTTCTATGAGCAACGATTCCATCAAGCCCATCAACGTCGCCGAAGAACTCTCCCAATCGTTCCTCGAATACTCGATGTCCGTCATTATTTCCCGTGCACTGCCGGATGTGCGCGACGGCTTCAAGCCATCGCAGCGCCGGGTGCTTTATGCCATGCGCCAACTCGGAGTCACTCCTTCGAAGTCCCACGTCAAATGCGCGAAGATCGTCGGTGAGACGATGGGTAACTATCACCCGCACGGAGATTCATCGATCTACAGCACCCTGGTGAACATGGGACAGCCATGGTCGATGCGCGAGCTGATCGTCGATGGGCAGGGAAACTTCGGTTCGGTTGAAGGCGATGCTCCGGCGTCGATGCGGTATACCGAGGCGCGCCTGCATCCGCTCGGCATGGCGATGATGGAGGACCTCGATAAGGACACGGTCGATTTCGTCCCGAACTATGACGGCACGCTGCAGGAGCCTTCAGTGCTTCCCTCTGCCTTCCCGAACTTTCTGGTGAACGGTGGAACCGGAATCGCCGTCGGCATGGCAACCAATCTCGCACCGCACAACTTGGGTGAAGTCATCGACGGAATTTGCGCGATGATCAACGATCCGAAAATCGATCTCCCCGGCCTGATGCAGCATATCAAGGGTCCGGACTTTCCGGTCGCATGCGAAATCCGTGGCATCCGCGGGATCGAGGATTATTTCCGTACCGGCAGAGGCTCGATGCGTCTTCGGGGCAAGGTTGAGATCGAGGAGAATGAAAACGGCAAGTCGATGATCATCATTCGCGAGGTTCCCTACGGAGTGAACCGCGCGGTCCTCCAAACCCGCATCGCCGAATTGGTGAACGAGAAAATTCTCACCGGCATTTCCGGCATGCGCGATCTCTCCGACGAGGAAACGCGCATCGAGATCGAGCTGAAACGTGATGCCCGCCCGCAAGTCGTTGTCAACCAGCTCTTCAAGCTCACCGCGCTCGAAACCTCCTTCAGCGTCAACATGCTGGCGATCCACCAAAACCGCCCGAAGCAGCTCTCGCTCAAAGAAGCGATCGATTGCTACATTGAGCATCGTCGTGAAGTGGTCATCCGGCGCACGCGCCACCTGTTAGGCAAGGCGGAGGAGCGCGCGGAGTTGCTGGAAGCTTACCTGCTGGCTCTCGGCCATCTCGATGATTTCATCAAGATCATCCGGGATTCCAAAAACCGCGATGAGGCCCGCGACCGTCTTGCGGCTTATCCCTTCAAGGCGAAAACCGCGGAAGGTCTCGGCATTTTGTTGCGTTCGCAGGCTGCGGTGCAGGGAGACAGGTACGTGTTCTCGGATCGTCAGGTCAACGCGATTCTCGAACTCCGTCTCTATCAGCTCACCGGCCTCGAGCGTGACAAGGTCAAGGCCGAATACGACGGTATCCTGGTTGAAATCACCGATTACCTGGACATCCTCGCCCGCGAGGAACGCGTGCTCAACATCATCAAGGACGAGCTCCAGGCGATCAAGGCGAAGTACGCCACGCCACGCAAATGCCCCATCGTCGCGGAAGTCGGCGAGGTCGCGATGGAAGACCTCATCGCAAACGACGCGATGATCGTGACGCTCTCCCACCGCGGCTACATCAAACGCACGCCCGCAAGCGAATACCGACTGCAAGGGCGTGGCGGGAAGGGACTCAAGGGCATGGAGACCAAGACAACCGCGAAAGATGTTGAGGACGATTTCGTCGAGCACCTCTTCTCGGTTCAAACCCATGATTACATCCTGTTCTTTACCAACTCGGGCCGGCTTTATGTCGAACGCGTCTATGAACTCCCCGAGGGCTCGCGCACGTCCGTCGGCCGCAGCATTCGCAATGTGCTCGACATGCAGCCGGATGAAAAAATTGCGGCCATGCTCCGTCTGGAGCGCACCGTGGATGAAAACGGAAACGATATCACCTTCCGTGAGGATGCGGGGTTCGTGTTTTTCGCGACGCGCAGCGGCAAGGTCAAGAAGACCGCGCTCAACGAATTCCGCAACTACCGCAAAGCGGGAATCATTGCGATCATTCTGGAGGAGGGCAACGAACTGATCGGTGTCAAACTCACCTCCGGAAACGACGACATCATCCTCGTCACCCATGAGGGACTGAGCCTGCGTTTCCATGAAAGCGACACCCGTGACCAAGGCCGCGCCTCGATGGGTGTTATGGGCATACGCCCGGTGGAAACCGATTTCGTGGTCGGCCTCTCCATCGTCGAAGAAGGCCACACCTTGTTGGTCGCTGCCGAGAACGGCCTTGGCAAACGCACGGAATTTTCGGAATACCGCAAACAGTCCCGCGGTGGCAAAGGCATCATTACGATGAAAGTCACCGACAAAACCGGCCCTGTGGTGGGCGCTCTCTCGGTTGAGGAAAGCGATGAGCTCATGCTCATGACTTCCACCGGCCAGTCGATCCGGATCCGCGTCGGCGAAGTCCGCACCACCGGCCGCAATGCGCAAGGAGTCAAACTCCTCACCCTCAAATCCGGCGAGAAACTTCAGGACATTTCCCTCGTCGTGCCGGATGGGGAGGACAGCGAATCCCCGGCTTCGGGCAACACGGAAGTCTCGGACGAACCGGCGTCCCACGTGGAGGATCAGGACGGGACCGAGGAAGGTTGACATGTGATGTGAGCGAGCAACCGGCAAACTTCAGAAGATGAAGCGATGGGTTGCTCGTGAAGCATCGCGATTCCGCCCTGGTTCCGTACGCTCGTTGATTGCCAATATGAATCGATTCTTGCCGCGCAGGGCAGGAATGCTCCATGGCTCTCTTCCCGGTGAAGCGATGACGCCCGCTTATCCGTTTCCGCTTGGGGAAAAAAGGGAAACCCCTTATGTGGGCGGCGGCAGATCAAGGGTTCTGCCCCGGACAGATTTTTTTCTTGGCAACGGCGTCATAGCGTGTTCATATGAACACGCTATGAACGCTACATCACCTGAACAAGCCGTTAAGTCCTACTCGAACGATTACACCATCTACAAACCCAACCAACGCGGATCCGGCGGGGCCATCCGTTTCAGCCTAAATGTCCAAAAAGCCGCCATGTTCATTGATACAGCCGTGCAGAGCGGAGAGAAGCAATTCGATTGGGAAAACAAAATCATCATGAAATGGGGCCTGTCCGACATCGGAGCGGTTCTGGCGCTGCTGCAACACCGCACCGCCGAAGCGAAGCTGTTTCACAAGGCGGAGAAATCGACCAGCACGTTCGAAATGCTCCTGCGTGAAGATCCGGAGCGGGCTCCTTACATGCTGAACATCAGCCGCCGGGAAATCGACGATACATCCGTTCGGAAAGTTTCACTTCCCATGACGCATCCCGAGGCCGCGATCTTGGAGGTAGCACTCAGAACCGCCGTAAGCCGGATCATCGGTTGGTGATTTCGGTCTGATCCATCCCAGAGGAAGGCGAAAAGGCGAAAAGGCGAAAAGGAGATTGGGGCTGGATCATTTCCTCTCATCCCCCCTATCTCTCACCCTCCTTGCGAGATGACCGACAACCGTTGCATTCCGCAGCCACCGCGCGCGGCTGCGGCTCCTGTGAACCTGCTGCATGGCGCTTCTTTGGCCGGTTCCAATCGCCAGCTTGCTGACGAATTGTGTCATGAAAACCGGGAAACAGGAGCCGGATCTCACTGGACAGATGAGGGTGAGTTCGGAATGCCTTCGAACTTGCATGTGGACGTGTCCGAGGTCGAACCCGCGTGAGACCTAGGGTTTGATCTGATCGGCAAACCGCTGGATGTAATCAAAATCCGCACCTTTCATGGATTTGCCTTTTTCCCAGCCTGCGGGAAGTTTCTCAAGCAGCTCGAGACGACGTAGGGTATTGAGCAAATGAAGCAACGCCGTGGGATGGATCTGGCTTTCGGCATTTTTGAGCAGCGCGTTGACGGCGATGTCCGTTTTTCCCAAGTGCCACAGGCCTTCCGCAGCGGTGGTGCGGATGATGGGTTGTTCATCCGTGAACAACGCCGAGAGCGGCCCGGCGTTCAGGTCGGGATGCTTCCGTGAGAGTAGCATCAGCCCGTAAGCGGCCCAATAGCGTCGTATCGGATCTTTCGACTTCACAGCTTCTTGGAAATCCGGGAGATGCGTTTTATCGGTCTCCGTAGCCGCGAAGGCGAGTTCGGTGATGCTGCTGATATCGAACACTTCGCTCTGGACGAACGCCGCAATCGTACCTCCGCCGGCGAGCGCTTCAAAGAGTGGTTCGGGCACAAGACCTGTGTCGCGGCTTTCGATCATGGCCGATTTCAAGCGCTCCCTCATCGTGGCAAGTTTGCCCCAATGGGCGGGATCATCAGCCAGGTTTCTCATTTCCCATGGATCGGCAGTAAGATCATAAAGTTGCTCGGAGCCGTCAGGAGCCTCCCAAAGGGCTTTGTGATAACCGCAGAATTCATCATTTTCCCATGCCTTTTGATAGGCCCTCCAACCAGGCTGGCCGAACTGATAGAAGGAATAGGGAGCAAGTGGCAGATGCGGCTGGAAATTGCGCATGTATTTCCATTTGCCATCAGTCAAACCACGGCGCATGCCGTAGATTTCATCGAAGCGATCCGCATAGAGGAATTCCATCTCCCCGTCTGACGGCCCGATCCGTTTATCGCCGAGAAAAGCCCGGCCCTGCATCTGCTTGGGAGTATCGATACCGGCAAGAGAGAGCAAGCTTGGTGACAAATCGACAAAAGAGACCGGTTCGGTAACGCGTTGGCCCGGTTTGAACGGAGAGAGCTTTTCAAGGGATTGTGGAATGCGGATGATGAGAGGGACGTTCACTCCGGTTTCCTCAAGATAGCGTTTGCCGCGCGGTAGCGCGCCGCCATGATCCGAGACATAGATCACCACCGTGGTTTCCGCGAGTCCGGCACGCTCCAGTTCATCGATGATCTCTCCGACCTTTTCATCCATCGATGTGATGCGGTCATGATAGCGTGCCATGTCATTGCGGATTTCCGGGATATCCGGCAAGTAGGGAGGAAGATCGATTTCCGTCGGCGATATCCGTCCGGGTTTCGCCGGAGCCTTGTCAAAAAGCGAGCTTTCGTGGGAATCGTGAATGTTGAAAACTGCATAAAACGGCTTTCCATCCGGACGGTTCTTGTAGTGGGCCTTGTTGGAAGATTCATCCCAGTAAGCCTTGTCGTCGCCTTTGAAATTGTAATCGGTTTTCGCGTTATTGGTGCAATAGTAACCGGCGGAGCGGAGGTAAGTGACGTTCGGCTGGTATGTCTTTGGAATGGGATGGCGGGATCTCATGTGTTGGGTTCCCGTGGTCGTGGCGTAAGCACCGAGCAACAGGGTGGATCTTGCCACTGCGCAGACCGGTGCGTTGGAATAGGCGTGCTCGAATAATATCCCCTCTTTTGAGAGCGCATCGATGCGGGGTGTTCGCGCTTGTTGGTTGCCGTAGCAGCCCAGCCAATGCGAAGAATTGTCCTCGCTGACGATCATCAGGATGTTCGGTTTTCCTGCCATGAGAGCCGCAGGGCAAAGCAGGAGAAACATGAGGAGCGTTTTCATGAAGGTGCGGTGTGAGAGAAATGCTCCCGCCGGGAATCGAACCCAGATCTAGAGTTTAGGAAACCCTTGTTCTATCCGTTGAACTACGGGAGCGAGGAGTGAGGTGATAACGTGACCCGAGGTGGATCGCAAGTGGATTACGGCAGGGCGCGCGGATTCAGCGTGTGAGGGAGATCTGCAGGGGCTTGGACATCTCAAGATGCACATCACGTTGTGGGAAAGGAACGGAAATGCCAGCCTCGGTGAGACGTTTCTCAATCATGATGCGCAGGTCGCTCTCCACCACGATCGCGCTGGTTTTCTCATTCTGTTCAATCCAGAAGTAGAGGATGAAGTCCAATGAGTTGTCCCCGAAGTTGGCGAGGGTTGCGATAGGGGCGGGATCCTTCAATACGAGGCCATGACGGTCGGCGGCTTCGGTCAGGATTCTGATCACCTCTTGGGTTGGTGCCCCGTAGGTCACACCGAGCCGGATTTCCCTGCGGATATTACGGTTGTGAAGCGTCCAGTTCACAACCCGGTTTTCCAGGAACAGCGAGTTGGGAATCAGGTTCTCAATCCCGTTGAAGCCGCGAACGATGGACGAGCGGGTATTGATTTCGGATACCACTCCGACGACCCCGTCAACCTCGATCGTATCGCCCACGCGGACCTTGCGCTCGAACAGCAGGATGATGCCGGAGATGAAATTCCGGATGATGGTCTGCGTTCCGAAACCGACGCCGATGGCGAGCGCGCCGGCGAGGAAAGCGAAGATGGTGAGGGGAATGCTGAGCCAATTCAGGGTCGCAAGGGCAAGCAGAAACGCCACGATCAACATCAGCCAGTTGCGTAGGGTGCGCGCCTGATTTTCACCGATGAACTTGCGCCGCACAAGCGCGCGCTGGATGCGTTTGCTGATATTCGCAGCGATGCAATAGGCGATGATGAAAAGCACGATCCCGATCAGAACCGTACCCAGGCTGATGTCGCGCAACGTGATGATCCGTTGGCCGTCTTTTTCGATGACTTCCTCGTATTGGTTCACCGGGAAGTTCCAGATTCTCTTCACCGCATCCCGGACGGTTCCAAGTGAGCCGATGAGGCGTTCATGAAACGGCGTTTGATGGGTGCTCAGATAGAGAGCGAGCCAGCTGTCGAGTGTGCTGAGCTGGATGGAGATGCTTTGGATGAGACGCTGCAGGAGCGCTTGGCGCTCCCATAACGTGGTCCGGATGCGGTTGGAGAATGTGATCCTCGGGTCATCTGCAGGCAACGCATTGCTGCGGACCTGCTCGTTGGTCAGAGCCGCGGTAATGGCCTTGAGCGAGTTGTTGGCCACAACATCCCAAGCGGTGAGCCGCTGGTGGAGAGACTGCAGGGCGGCGATCGATTCCTGCCGCTCGCGCGGCGTCGATCCCGAATCCAGCAACACCAGGCGATGCTGATAGGCTTCCGGAATGAAAGCCTCGATCTGGCTGAACGATTCGATCGAAGTGATCATTTGCTGGATCGAGCTGACGCGCGCGCGCGCCGCTTCAAGTGTGATTTCCGCAAGCTCAACAAGAGCCGGATCCGGGTTGGGTGATGCTTGGATCTTTTGCAGATCTTCCAGCGCTTTGCTTTCATCCGAAGCGGCTTTGTTCTGCCTGCTCCTCAGGGCTTCGGTCTCTGTTCGCAGGGCTTTCTGCCGGTCGGAGGAAGCGGCTTTGATTTGTGTGATGTCCTCTTCCCGGAGCGACGCGGTTTTTTCCGCTTCGGTGATTTTTTGATTCAGCAGCGCCAGTTCCGCATCGTGGGTTTGAATGCCGGTTTTGATCGCGGCGATGGTTTGCTGCAGTGCGCTGGATTGGATGAAGAGCAGGCGTTGCCTTTCTTTTTCCACGGTCAAATTCCAGAGCGTAGAACGCTTGTCAGCGGAGGGGGCATCATGGGCTTTTTGAGCTTCCGAAATTTTGGTTTCCAGCTTTTTCGAATCTTCAAGCCAACCGTTGAGAGTGCGGTGATAGATTTCGAGCGAAGATTGATCAGACGCCTTTTTTTCGATGATGGCTTGTTTGCGGTTGTTGAGTTCATCAACCACGAGAATGGATGTCGGGGATTTTTCACCGTATCCGGTCCATTCCTTGAGCGATTTTCGGGCAGCATCGAGCGCGAGCCCGTTTTCAGATATGCTTTTCAGCGCATCGAAATGGCGGCCGATCGCGAGCTGCGTGCGTTCCAGCGTGCGTTTTCGGCCTTCAACTTCGGGGTTGCCGGCATTTGGCGGCAAGCCGCCCGCTTGCGTGAGCTTCTCCAGATTGGCAAGGTCAGCATCGACTTCAGCCTTCCAAATTTCCAATTGTTGTCCGATAGGGACGGAGCTCTTTTTCTCGGATTTCCCGTTTGGGGATTGAGCTTTGAGCAGGCCTTCCAGCTGTGCGCCGGCGGGACCGGCCGGCAAGGACAGCAGCAGGATGATGGGGATGAGTTGGAATCTAGATTTCACCGCGTTCGTCTTTTTCGAGTTGGATTCTGTCATCGAGGTTGCGGGCCTTGACCCTGTGGTTGCGTTTGTTCCAGCGCTCCGTTGCCATCTGGCGTTTTTTCGCGCGTTTACGAAGGGCTTCGATTTCAATTTCGAGGTTCAGGAATGATTCATACCGCGCCGGCGCAAGCGCTCCATTGCTGACGGCATTGCGGATCGCACAGCCCGCATCGCGTTCATGGCTGCAATCGGAAAACCTGCATCCGCTGGCCAGTTTGGAAATATCTTCGAAACTCGCGCGCAGCGTGGACTCATCGGTCCACATCTGGATTTCGCGCATTCCGGGATTATCGATGAGCAAGCCGCCGGAAGGGAGTGGCACAAGTTCGCGGCAAGTGGTGGTGTGGCGGCCTTTGCCTGTGATTTCGTTGACTTCGCTGGTCCATTGCCATTCCTCGCCATACAGCTGGTTGACGAGGGTGGACTTCCCTACCCCGCTGGAACCTACGATGCACATCGTAATTCCGGAACCGAGGTGGGAGCGGATCGCTTTCAATCCCTCGCCTTTCAGGGCTGAAGTGATGTGGATCTTCGCGTCAGGCGAGATGGCGGAAATTTCCGCAGCGGCGGCAGCAAGTTGCCGTTTGGTGAAGAGATCGGATTTGTTGATGAGCACGACGGGTTTTGCGCCGCTTTTGTGAATCAGGGTCAGGTAGCGCTCCAGACGGCGGAGGTTGAAATCCGCGCCTGCATCGGTCACCACGGTGACGATGTCGATGTTGGTTCCGATGACCTGTGCCTGGCTGCTGTTGCCCGGCATTTTTCTGGAAAATACCGTGCGGCGCGGCAGTTGCGCCCGGATGACATGAGGGTTGTTTTCGTCGCCGAGTTCGACTGCTACCCAATCGCCTACGGCTGGCAGTTCGGCATCGGTTTTCGCCGTATTCCAGAGGCGGCCGCAGAGGATGCAGTCGATTTCCTCTCCGCCCTCGAGGAAGGCGGAGAAATTGATCGAGGTCTCGCGGATCAGGCGTGCGGGGACCCAGCCTTTTGCGGAGCAGGGCGCGAAGGCGGTTTCGAGTTTCGGGGTCCAGCCGAGTTCATGAAGGGTCATGGGCAGTGGGAGCTTATCCCGGAAACGGGCAATGATCGAATCAAAAAGCAAACGCATCGGGACGGGATCACGATGGTTCAGCCGGGCGTTGGGGTCCGGGTTATTTCTTCATGCCTGCTTCGATGCGTTTTTTCAACCCATCGATCTGGCCGGCGATCTGGCCTTCGGGGGCGACGGCTTTCGCATCGTCCAGGCATTTCAGGGCCTCTTCGGGTTTCTTGAGTTGCATGAAGGTGATCGATTTGAAGATGAGGATTTGTTGTTTGAGATCCCCATCGAACCGGTTGGCGGCAAGATTCTCATCGATCGCTTTCATCACGCCTTCGAAATCGCCCTTGCTGCCGAGATCATTGAGCTGCTCTTGGAAGGCAGAGAATTTCTGTTTGGTCTCGGCTTGTTTGATGAATCCGGATTCATCTTTCGGATCAGCGGCCTTGATGGCGTCGATTTCCACGGCGTAGAACTTGCCAACCATCTCATCCCCGATCTGCAGAGATCTCAGGCTCTTGACGAGGAGGTTGGCTTTGGCCACGCCTTCGGCCTTTGCCGCTTCGGCAAACGAGGCATCACGGCTGTCACGAATGGCGAGCAATTCATTGAGGTGTGCGACATACGCATCCGGGCCTCCGGGGCGGTAGCCGGTTTTTGCGAAGGGCCTGCCTTTTTCATCGGCGATCAGGATCGTGGGGAAACCCCTGACTGAGTATTCCTTTTGGAGGGCTTTGTTTTGTGTTGCGATTTCATCGGTGAGTTTTGATTTGTCCCTTGGGAAATCCAACTCAACGAGGATGAACTTGTCCTTTACGCCGTTTTTGAACGCATCGTGGGAGAAGACCTCCTTGTTGAGCTTGATGCACCATCCGCACCAGTCGGATCCGGTGAAATCGATCAACAGGTTTTTCTTTTCATTGGCGGCTTGTTGTTTCGCCGCCTCAAGGTCCGTGAGCCAGCCTTCACCGCCTGCGAGGGTCGTGCCGATGGAACATAAGCAGAGGCACGAGAACGTCCGAAGGAGGGTTGCGAATTTCATAACGGCTCAAATCTTCATCATTGGCGGACGGAGTCGAGCGCAAATGATCATCGTGCAACGCCTTGCCGAGGTTGTGGGATCATGATCCGTCTTTGCAGACCCGGAAGCCGAGGTCACGGCGTCGTAGGGAGCGGTTATCGGTCCACTCCAGAGTGAGCGCGCCGTTTCGCGGATTGACATACGAGCCTCCGATCACGACCCATTGGGGTCTGCCAAGGGGATTGGATGGGCTGACGCGGGGCTCGGCGGTCCATTCGGCAACCGAGCCGGCCATGGCGAGAATGCCGTTGGGTGTGCGGTCCGGCGTGTCTTCCGTGACAGGCAACCACGCGCTGATCGGTAGTTTTACAGATGCTTGGGAGCTGCTGACAAGGGCTGCCTGCCATTGCTCCTGAGTTGGAAGCTGGCATTTTTTCCATTTGGCGTAAGCGAAGGCGTCCCACCAATCGATTCCTACGACCGGAGTATTCAGGCTGATCCCGATCCCATTCCACGGTTTGGATTGTTTTGCGGCTTCGAGCAGTGCGTCCCAGTCGTCGGGCCGGTGATCGGGCTTGTCGGAAGGTTGATCGGGGTGGTCGAAAATTCCCTGGTTGGAGTCTTTGGCAAGGAGCTCAAGGGTCTGAAGAAACTTGGCATAGTCGCCGATGGTCACTTCCTGGTTGGAGATGAGAAAGCGGGTGATGGAGAATTCCGGGCTGTCGGGAAGCGAGTAACTGCCGCCTTCGATTTGAATCCACTCCTGTTGTGCCGCGGTTGGCCGCAAATGGCTTGGCGGATCTCTCAGTATCTTCAGGAGGCCCAGGCCCAAGATCAAAAGCACCGCGGCTCCGCCACCGATCCATGGTAGCGCGCTTTTTTTCCGTTTGGGCAATGCTGACGTTTTGATGGCGCTGGATTCCGCGGGCTCGGTGAGTTGCTGCTCAATTTGCTCGCAGTAATCGCGAACTTCAGCCCAGCCGAGGTAGTGATCGGTATGTTCTCCCCGCATCCATGAGAGGAGGGTAAGGCAGCGGGTGGTTCCGGGATGACCTTCTTCTAACAATGCGTTAAAAAACGACGCCAGACTCACGATGTCGCGGACCGACTGATCTTCCGAGCGCTCACCATGAACCGCAAGGTTTTTGATGCGGACGATATCCTGGTTGTCGATCTGGATATCATCCGGACCAAGAGGAGAGGTGGCGTTTTGATGGGTTTCGTGATAAAGGTTTGCCTCGGCGATGCGTCGCAGCAAATTGACATACACCAGAGCCTTGTATTTGCGATGCGTGCGGATGATTTCCGCCACACTATCGCCGGGTAAGAGCTCGTAGGCAAAGAAGCAGGTTCCGCGATCGGTACGGGCTTCATAAATGGAGCCGACGAAAGGATGTTCGACAGCGGCCTTGGTGCGGATATCCGCCAGAAAGCTGTCGCGCTGACCGATTGCCTCCGCTTTGAGTTCGTCGATCAGAACCAGGCGTCCGACCGATAGCTGTTTGCCCAGCCAGGTGCGTGAGATGTCGGTTTCCCTCAAAAAATTCAGGATCAGGTAATCGCCAAACTGGCTGTTGAGGCTGAACATTTCCATGGAGCTTTATTTGGAAGGCAGAGGGTTGAGAAGCGGGATTTCAGGATCGAAGTTCGGTGGAAGGGAATTCATGTCGAGAAATTCGGGAAAATCATCGGCATCCGGATTTGACGGAGGGCTTTGGCCGATTCTGGCGGCCAGATCCCGCGGCCAGGCTTGGACGTCGAGGACTTCGTTTTTGTAGATGAGGGTCGCGACCTGTCCGTAATAATCGAGATTGCCGAACAGGTGGGTGGTTGGGATGTCCTGAGACGGAATCCGATAGTCGACACGGAGGGTTTCTTCCCCTCCCGACCAATCAAACGGCAGGGTGGCCCATTTCAGGCTCGCCCATGACTCATCCTCCAGCTTGAGAATTTCGCCTTTCGAAGATTTGTTGAAGAACTGGACTTCTACCCGGATGTCGGAGAGCTGAACCTCCTGATCCGGGGCTTTGATGACGGGAATGGAGAGAATCACGCGTTTCTCCTGACCGGCCCTCGGGTCCTTGAACACACGTACGCGGCCGAGGGCGATTTTTCCGCGCATTTCAACGGGTTGCTCGAAGCCATCACGGAGTTTCGCGGCGGCACTTTTGTAAAGTTCTCCCGCACCGTTGACGCCCAGTTGGAACACACGTTCGTAAAAAAATGAAGCTTGTTCATAGACACCCATCATTTCGTGTACGAGGCCCAGCTCATACAGCGCGTTGGGTTCGTCGGGAGACTGCTGGAGCGCCTCCTGGAGTTTGACAATCGCCATTCCCATATCACCTGCCACGCGCGCGGTCCGGGCTTCGGTGATGAGGCGTTCGGCGCGGGGGTCCGCGATCGCGGGGGTGCTCAGGGGAGCCGGCTCGGGAATGCTTGGAGAGGGGGCGGAGCCCGGTGCGGTGCGAATGTCATTGATGGGCGGAACCACGGGCGGGGAAGGAGCGGCCGGCGGGGTTGCAGGCTCTGCATAAGGGATGAACTGATCCACGACGCGTTCGACGATCCGGATTTGTCGGGTTTGCTCGAGACGTGCCGCTAAGGCCATTCCTGCGATGAGCAATTGGGAAAACGCAATCAAGCCGAGCGTGCAACAGGCGATGGCAAAGACGCGGTTGGGCTTCATGATTCGGCAGATTGGCTGGGAAAGGCGGGGACGTCAAATTTGATATGCAGATCAACCATTTAGGATATAAACCCCTTATGAAAAGCTGGGTTGCGGGACTATTGCTGATATGGGGCATCATCTTCTTTCTCCCCTTGCCGGAAAACAGCTCCCTGATGGAGGGGTTGGATGCGGGAACTGTCCGGCTGGGCCTCGGGCTGTTCGCATGCATTGCCTTTCTGTGGATGACCGAGGCCCTGCCACTGAGCATCACCGCCTTGTTGGTGCCGATTTTGGCAGCGGTTTTGGAGCTCGGCGATCTCAAATCCAGCCTTGCCTCATTTGCCAATCCCCTGATTTTCGTCTTTTTCGGAGGATTCGCGCTGGCTTCGGCGCTCTCCGCTCAGGGCTTGGACCGGTGGCTGGCGGGAACATTGGCACGGTTCGGCAGGGGGAAATTTCTTGCCATGTCGGTCTGGCTGTTCATCGGCACCGCCTTGCTTTCGATGTGGATGAGCAATACGGCGACAGCCGCAATGATGTTGCCTCTTGCTCTTGGGATGTTGAGTCGCTTCAGATCGGAATCATCCAAGCCGGGAAACGCCCATTTCCTGCTTTTGGGTTTGGCATACTCCGCAAGTATCGGCGGCTTGGGAACGATTGTGGGAAGTCCGCCGAACGGGATCGCTGCCAAACAACTCGGCTTGAGTTTTTCGGAATGGCTCATGTTCGGAATTCCCGCCGTGGCGGTTTTGCTACCGGCGATGATCGCGTTGCTCTGGTGGATGCTCAAACCGGAGAATCTGATCATTCACCAAGCCGATGCCCGGGAGGAAACGTTCGAATTCACCAGATCGCGCTGGGTGACGTTGGGGGTTTTCGGCGGCGCAGCCCTTGCCTGGATTTTCGGTCTCCAGCTCAAGGATCTGCTCGGAATCGATGAGATGGATGCCTGGGTTGCGATTCTTGCCGCGTGTGCGCTTGTCGGACTGAAATCTGTCGATTGGAAGCAGATCCAGGCAGGCACGGATTGGGGGGTGTTGTTTCTGTTCGGCGGCGGCTTGGCCCTGAGTGCGATCATGAGCAGCTCCGGTGCAAGCATGTTCATGGCGAGATGCATCGGGGATTTGATGGGCGGCTGGCCGCTGTGGGCTGTCATCGCGGCAGTGGTCGGGTTCGTGATTTTCCTGACCGAACTCTCCAGCAACACGGCAACCGCAGCCTTGTTGGTGCCGATTTTTCACACCATGGCCGAGGCATTTGATTTGCCAGCAAGTCAGCTCGTGCTGCCGCTTGCCTTAGCCGCTTCTTGCGCGTTCATGTTGCCGGTGGGCACCCCACCGAACGCGATCGTTTTCGGCAGCGGGCAAGTGCCTCAGCGCTGCATGATGAAGGCGGGCTTCCGGTTGAATCTCGTTTTCATTGTGCTGATCACGTTGCTTTCCTTGTTGCTGTTTTGATCTTCCTGGGGGTCGCCCAGTGATCCACCAGAGAGTTCACAAGAAAATCGTCACCGAGAGCCTCCCTGCCTAACAGAAGTCGGTGGATCATGCGCTTGCGCGAGACGAGCGAAATGACGATCTGTTTTTCAATGCCGGCAAGACGCAGGGTGGTGGAGACAAAGATCCGGCTACTGGCTGTTCCATCCGAGGAGCGCACGCGTTTGCGGGAATGGATCTCGCCCTCGAGCGTGATAAGTTTTTTATCGTTCCGGTCCAGGCGGACGGTGAAGCGCACGCGGTTCTCCGGCAGTTCGGTAATCTCCGCGCAGTCGATGGCGGAGCTCTTCGCTCCGGTGTCCGCCTTGGCTTTCAACTTCACGTTCCAGTCGGGAAGTTCCACTCGCTCGCGCCATCCGATGATCATGCTCATGGGTTCGGATCGTTGGGTTTCGGTAGTTTTTTCATTTTCCTGCGTTTCTTCTTTTTGGCAGGGATGAGGTTTTTCATGTGCTCGGACTTTCCGTAGCACAGGATCGTATCATCCGGTTCGAGGATGCGGCTACCTTTCGGATTCGATATGACCGAGCCTTTTCTGCGCAAGGTGAGAACGACGACATCCAGTTCGCGCAGTCCGGTTTCCTCGATGGTTTTTCCGATGTAGGTGCTGCCGACGGGGATGTGGATATCCGCCACGGAATAGCCGCGGGAAATCGTGAGCCGTTGGCGGATATCGATTTCGGGGAATTTCACCTGATCTTCCATGTAGTCGATCATCTCGCCGGCGATGTCCAGCCCGGTGGCCCCCTCGATCCCCTCGAGTCCCGGAGACGAATTCACTTCCATGATCTGCGGGCCGTCCTTGCCTTCCAGCATGTCCACCCCGCAGATGCGCAAACCCATGATTTGTGCCGCACGGACCGCCGCCTCTTCGTAGCGGGGATCGAGCGTGATCGCCTCCGCCTTGCCGCCGCGGTGAACATTCGAGCGGAACTCCTGACCCTGCGCGACGCGCCGGATGGCGGCAACCACCCGGTCTCCGATCACCAGCGCGCGCACGTCCTTGCCCTTGCTCTCCGAGACGAATTTCTGCAACAGCACCTGTTGTTTGGTGGAGTGAAGGGTTTCGACAATCGCTTTGGCGATTTCAATCTTATCCGCCAGGATGACTCCCACGCCCTGGGTGCCTTCTAACAACTTGATGATCACTGGCGCTCCACCGATGCGTTTCAACGCATCCTCGACATCACGTTTGTCATCCACATATGCGGAGCTGGGGATGCCGACATCGTGTTTGGATAAGATCTGCAGCGAGCGGAGCTTGTCGCGCGAGTTGCTGATGCCTGCCGCCGTGTTCGGTGTGAACACATCCATTTGTTCGAACTGCCGCACCACCGCCGTGCCGTAGCGGGTGATGGACGTGCCGATGCGCGGCAGGACCGCATCCGGAGTGCGCAGTTCCTTGCCGTGGTAATAAAGGTGCGGATCGCCCTGATCGAGGCCGATCGTGAGGCGCAACGTGTTGAGAACCTCGATCTTATGGCCCCGCTTGCGCCCGGCCTCAATGATGCGGCGGGTGGAGTAACATTTGGGGGAGCAGGAGAGGATGGCGAGTTTCATAAACGGGAGAGGTGCAGAGATAAGAGACGGACAGGCCCGCGTCAAAACAAAGCGAATGGCGGAATCGTGACGGGGCGGACGCGGTTCTGACCCACAAATCTATTCTGCAATCCGATTCTGAAACACTTCGTAAATCCATTTCCGTGGTCTGGCGAAGACGCATGTGATGGTTCGCCTCGCTTCGATCCATTGGTATTCGAAGATGACGCGATTGGAGCCGATACGGAGTCGGTGAAATCCTTCGAGCTCGTCGCAGAGGGCTTTGATGTCGCCTTTCTCCTGAGCGAGTCCTTTGATGGCAAGTTTGAGGGCAAGCCTTGGCTGGGGTGCGAGAAGCTTCAGATCATCGAGAACTTCCTGCTGGATACGGACGACGATCATATGGAATCCAATGTGGACAGATCGTGGTAGGTTGCCTTGCCCGCGCGATGCTTGCGAATCGCGGTCATCGCTTTCGGATCTGCAAGAAGTTCCATGGTTTCTGCGATGGCCTCCATGCGCTCGATGGAAATCAGCACCGCAACAGCACGACCTTGCTTGGTGATGGTGACGGGATGATCCGCTGCTTCATCCACCACAGCAGAGAATTTCTGTTGGGCGGTTTTGATGGTATAGGAATCGACCATGAGGGGAAAGTATCCCTTTTTTGAAAAAAGGAATACCTAAAATCAGTCGATGAAGGACCCGGAGCGCGAGCCTGTGACTCGCCAATGGCAGAGATGCGCCAGCGCGACGATGTCGTGGCCCTCGCGCCACGCAGTGGCAGGCGAGTTGCAACCGCACGGTCCCAGGGTGGGGTGCATGCTTTGGAGCCGGGTGTACGGCACGCTCCAATCATGGGGCCGGACGATTGCTTGACTCAAAAATGAATCGCGTGACCTTCCGCAGCCAGGGTGGCCTCGTGGATCACTTCCGACATCGTCGGGTGGGCGTGGATGGTGGCGTGGATGTCGTCGATCGTGAGTTCCTGATCGAGGGCGAGGCCCATTTCCGCGATGAGTTCGGTGGCATTGTCGCCGATGATATGGGCGCCTAACAGCTCACCGTGTTTCTTGCCATAGAGCAGTTTGGTGAAGCCCTCGGTTTCCGCTGCGGCGACGGCTTTGCCGATCGCGACGAAGGGGATTTTTCCGACCACGTATTCGATGCCTTCTTCCTTGAGGGCGCGCTCGGTTTTGCCGACCGAGGCGACTTGCGGGTGGCAGTAGGTGCAGCCCGGGAAGTTGCTGACTTTGCGCGGCTTGTGGCCTGCCACGAACAGGCCGTCGACGCATTGCAGCGCCTCAAATGAGGCGACGTGAGCGAGCCACGGCGGACCATTGATATCGCCGATCGCGAACACATTCGGGATGCTGGTTTCGTAGCGTTCGCCGATCTTGATGTAACCGCGATCGCTGAGTTCCGGCTGGAGTCCGCCCGGAAGCACGGGTTGGATGCCGATGGCGACAAGGCAAACCTCTGCGGAGAGCGTGCCGGTTTCTTTCGGCCCTTCGACCGTGATTTCCACGCGATCTCCGAGATCTTTGGTGGCGGTGACTTTGGTGTTGGTCAGGCAACGGATGCCCTGCTTGGTGAGGGATTTTTCGAGAGCTTCACCGACTTCCGTATCCTCGACGGGAAGGATGGTTGGGAGCATTTCGATGATGGTCACCTTGGTGCCGAAGGCATTGTAGATGTAAGCGAACTCCACCCCGATCGCGCCGGCTCCGATGATGATCATTTCTTTCGGCTGCACTGCAAGGTTCATGGCCTCCTTGGAGCCGATCACCGATTTGCCGTTGAAAGGAAGCGGCGGCAACGGCCGCGAAACGCAGCCGGTGGCGATGATGATGTTCTTGCCTTCGATCACTTGGCCGGAACCATCGGCTGCGCGGATGCCGACCTTGCCTTCGGCTTCGATCGATCCGAAACCACGGATATAATCGACCTTATTTTTTTTGAAGAGAAACTCGATGCCGCCGGCGAGGCGATCGGAAACCTTGCGCGAGCGACCAACAACGGCGGACCAATCGTAGGAAAGGCCCTCGATTTTGAGACCCATTTCCGCGGCCTTGTGGGTCAGGGTTTGGTAGAGCTCGGCGTTTTTGAGCAGTGCTTTGGTAGGAATGCAGCCCCAGTTCAGGCAAGTGCCGCCGGCCCGGTCCGCTTCGACGCATGCGACTTTTTTTCCATGTTGGGCCGCGCGGATTGCAGCGACATATCCGGCAGGGCCGCCACCAATAACAATGAGATCGTAAGCCATAGATAGTGTTTCGAAAAATTGATTCGCGGGGAGAGTGATAGCCCATGGTGGGATTGTCAAAGGGTGAAACGAGAGAAATCCCCGTTTCTCAGATCACCTTGTCCAACCAAGCGAGCATTTTTTTGCGATAAGCGCCTTCATCCCGGGAGAGTGCATCTCCATGGGTGCCGTCCGTAACCTCGAAGAGGGTTTTTGGTTCGTTTGCCAGATCGAACAGTTCCTTCCCTTGGGAAAACGGTACGATCTGGTCCTTGCGGCCGTGCACGACCAAAAGCGGGGTCTTGGTGATTTTGGAAATGACGTCTTTTGGAGAACCTTCATCGGATATCAGCTCGAGGCCCAAATCCCCGGCAACGAGTTTCGCCATGGCCTGATAGGATGAGAACGCACCATCAATCACGATCGCCTTGAGGCCATCCGGACGCGTGTCTGCAAGGGCAGCGACGGATTTCGCGCCGCCGAGGCTGTGTCCGTAGGAAATCAGCTTGCCACCTTGCACATCCTTGCGCGTGGAAACATAGCGGAATGCTGCCTTTACATCCTGAACCATGCCATCGCGGTCGAGTCTTCCGCTGGATTTTCCGAAGCCGCGGTAATCGTACATGAAAACCTGATATCCGGCCTCGGCGAGCCACATCACAAATCCGAGATGATGACCGAGCGATCCCGCATTGCCGTGGGAAAAGACCACCGTGCCTTTGGGCCTGGCGGCGCGGGCCTTGAGGAACCAACCATGGAGCTTGGTGCCGTCGGTCGACTCGAAATTCACGTCTTCGTAGGCAAAGCCCCATTTCCCCGGAGTTGCGGGTTGGTCGTGGGTTGGGAAATAGAAAAAGCGGTTCGTATCTCCTTGGCCGATGATTTCACGCTTCAGTCTCGAGAGCTCGCCGGATTCATCTTTCAGCAGCCGTTGAATCTCCGCCAACGTGATGGGTTGCCGGACGGTGTCCTGCGCACACACGTGCGCGGCGCAGAACAAAGCGGAAATGCAGCAGATCCATTTCATCGGTTCAGATACGGATAACCCGAAACGGTGATTTGTCGAGTCCGCAGCCCGATCTTACGCCGCAGGTGCGGTGCAGATCTTGTGGAGTCGCTTGACCGAGAAGACCAGCAGCATGGAGGCGAACAGGGATGCGGCACAGATGTAATAGGCATAGTTCGCCGCCTGGTCCGGCACCTTGTCGTAGAGGAAGCCGAACATGGGCGGCGCGATCAGCCCGGCAGTGGCCCATCCCGTGAGAGCCAGGCCGTGCAGCGAGGACATGCGCTTCGGTCCGTACAGATCACTGATCAGTGAGGGAATGGTTCCGAAACCACCGCCGTAAGAGGCGATCACGTAGCAAATCAGAACGCTGAACAGCAGAGGCGAAGCCGCATGAGGCAGGACCAGATAAGCCATGCCGGCGGTGCCCAGCAAGGCGACGAATACATTCACCCGTCCGAAATGATCGGAAAGCCATGCCCAGATGAGGCGTCCCACACTGTTGCCGAGGGATGCGATGGCAATCAGTGTTGCGCCCGCTGCTGCAAGCATCTCCGCATTCAGGTTGGAATCTGCCTTTTGCGAGACATCCTGCATCAGGCGCGAGAGCTGGCTGATGATTCCCAGGCCGGCCAGACTGTAGGTGAAACAGCTGAACCACAGGCGCACGCGCACATTGGGCAAATGCTCGTAAGTGTCCGCCACGGTTGCCACGTGTCCGTTGGATATCGCGGCGTGCGGGCTGTAGATGGCGCGACACGCCAGAGTCATGATCACACCGTACACCGCCGCGATGATGAGAAACGCGGCCGCCACGTTTCCGGAAGCGTATTTCATCGCCAACGGGGCGAAGACTTTGCTCATGAACAGGGCCCCGATTCCGAAACCCATCACAATCATGCCGGTGGCGAAACCTTTTTTATCCGGATACCAGCCAGCGATGGTCGAGACCGCGGTCAGATAACCTGTTCCGAGACCGATTCCTCCGATCACTCCGTAACCCACGGCAAGGAGGACAAAGCTCAACCAACTCACCCATGGGATCCCGATGTCACCGATGACACCGGAACCCAGATAGAGCCCGAGCGCCGCGATCAGATAGCCGGAGACAAAAAACAGCGAGGAGCGTTTCATCAGCCTGCGCCCGCCGAGTTTCGATACCAGAGGGCCGGTGTAGAGCGCAGAAAACCCCAAGCCTGCGACCGCAAGACTGAAGACCAGAGAGGTCTGCCAGTTGGCCCAATGATAGGCCGCTTGCAACGGCTTGGTGAAATAGCTCCAGGCATACACGGAGCCCAAGCTCGCCATCAGCATGACACCTGCGAAAAGGATGCGCCTGCGGGCCGGAGGGCTCGTTGATAAGGGTTCGTCAAACGGATTCTCGTGTTGGCTCATGTTGGTTTTTGATGATGGATTTCCAGTCTCGGGGATGGGAGGCGATGTTCAGAGCGACTCTTCCGGCAATCTGGCAACATGACGCGTTGATTGGAAGCAGAAACACGCTGCCGTCGGCGATATCCATCCATCAGTCCGGGTGGCTACCCCCTGGCTCCCAGCCGATGAAAGGCCCAGCGGATTTCTTCCTCGTAGGCCTTCACCCCGGAGTAGACGAAGTCCAGGGTTCTCTCGCGCAGGCCGGTGTTCATTCGGTCCTGAGGCAACAACATCGACAGATCCGTCATCAGGATTTTCAGATCGAGCGTGTGTTTGATCCGAATCGGCCGGTCTGCGTAAAAGAGTACGCGATCAGCATCGATTTCCAGAGAGATGCGATACGGCTCGCGGCTGAAAAAGAGATCGATGCGGAAAAAGGTTTGTTCT
Source organism: Verrucomicrobiota bacterium (assembly GCA_041170385.1). Classification (GTDB taxonomy): domain Bacteria; phylum Verrucomicrobiota; class Verrucomicrobiia; order Verrucomicrobiales; family Akkermansiaceae; genus Luteolibacter. Next base: position 33,922 of record JBEAZA010000073.1, read on the forward strand.
TGTTCCTGCTTGGTGCGCGTTTCAACGGGGACATTCACGCTGACTTCGCCACAAAAGCGGGGCACGATTTCGGTTCTGAACGTTGTGACCCACTTCTGACGCCGCACCACTCCTGCTGCGGCAAACACCAGATCGTTCCGGGACACATTCCTAACCCGCCCCATGGCATCAGTCAGGATGAAGGAGCTTTCATCCAACGCCAGACGTTGACAGCGGAAATCCGGATGCAGGGCCGGGATCTCGCAATCCGGAACGATATCCGTTTCATATCCGGCACCGCGAAGCGCGGCTTGAAACGCACGGGCATCAGCGGGTTCGAGATGTGAAGCCACGATCCCCAGCCAATGGTCGAGAAAACCCGCGCAGTCGGCCTTCGCGATTCCGGGAACGGCCTCGGAAATGATCTCGAGCTGGAGTCGGG
>JBEAZA010000074.1:0-35938 GCA_041170385.1 Verrucomicrobiota bacterium
CCGCCATCCCCCCAAGGCCCCCAAGGCCATCACACAATCTTTGTCGTGGCCATGACAAAGATTGTGTGGGGAAGCGGCTTCATCGCTTGTCATCAGCGAAAAGCTTGGTATCTCCTTTTCGCACGTGCTTCTGCTTTTCCATAAACCCTATGGCGTGCTATGCCAGTTCACCCCGGATCAGCCGGGCCAGAAAACCTTGGCGGATTTTCGTTTCCCCAAAGGGGTCTACCCGGTCGGGAGGTTGGACATGGACTCCGAGGGCTTGTTACTTCTGTGCGATGAACCGGGTTTCAACCATCGGTTTCTTGATCCCGAACAGGGTCACCCGCGGACGTATTGGGTCCAGGTCGAGGGCGAGCCTGATGAAGCTGCTTTGAAAACGCTGAGATCGGGCGGGATCATGATCCACGGTCATGAAACGAGACCATGTGAGGTTGAAAGGATCAAGGAACCGGACATCCCCCCCCGTGACCCGCCCGTGCGATTCCGTCAATCCATCCCGACCACTTGGTTGCGTATGGAATTGGTGGAGGGCAAAAATCGGCAGGTCCGGCGGATGACGGCAGCGGTGGGCTTCCCTACCTTGCGGCTAATCCGCTGCAAGATCGGGGGGTTGAAGGAAATCACATTGTTATCCGGAGAGTGGCGTGAGTTGGACGCAGAGGAACGGGAAAGGTTGATGGAATCCGCTCACCTCGGCAGGGCGCACCGGGGCATCTTCACGAGAAAGCTGCCAAGAAAAAGTCCGCCGAGAAAGCCGCCGAGATGAGCGCCGTAAGCGATGCCAGTTTCCCCACCGGTGTAAGCAAGAAAATCGAAAACCAAGCCGATGATCCCGACCATGGCGAGGCGACTTGGCGCGATGGGTCTGGACATGGGCCAAACGTGCGGATCGGGCAGATGCCAGCGTACCGCGATGGCAAGATAGAGCCCCTCAAAACCCATCACCGCACCGGAGGCCCCAAGACAGGGAACGGTCGAATCCGGATTCAGCGCGATGTGAACGATGTTGCCCGTGACAGCGGTGCATAAAAATGCAACCAGCATGACCCGAGGGCCTAACAACTCGACCGACAACGCCGCGAAGATCCAGAGAAATATCATGTTCCCGATCAAGTGTTCGGGATTCCCGTGCAGGAGAGCCGCAGTGAGAAGCGTTGAAATTTCGATCCAATCGACCTGCTGGAAGCTCCCCTCGCGCAGTCTTTGCCATGACGTGAGGAACTCCGTGGGGATGATCATGAATTCCGCATAGAAACTCTCACCCACCAGGACCTGAACGAGAAAGATCAGGCTGATCGCCAGAATCAGAACCAACAGCGCTCCCTGAATTTCAATCAACGAGCGGAGATGAACGAAGCGGCGCATGGTCCGTTGGCTCACGCGTAGCTGCGCACCGAAAGTTTGACCGTCTCGTATTTCAGCTCCTCCTTATGGAGCGTCGGGGCTTGATCGGGGCCGTGGTATTCCCAAGCTGATACATAGGCGAACTTATCATCGTGGCGCTTGGCCTCCCCCGGTTGCGTTTTGCCTTCCAACACTTCCGGATCGTCTTTGGTAAACTGGTGTTCTCCGCGGAAGTGACCGCCACAGGATTCCTCGCGTTGGAGCGCGTCGTGGCACATCAGTTCGCCAAACTCAAGGAAGTCGGCCACACGACCGGCTTTTTCGAGTTCCATGTTCGCGGTATCTGCCGAACCAGGAATCAGGACATTGTTCCAAAACTCCTCACGGATTTTCGGGATTTCCTCAAGCGCCCACTTGAGTCCCTCTTCGGTCCGCTCCATGCCGCACTTGTCCCAGATGATTTTTCCAAGATCGCGGTGGAAGGAATCGACCGTGCGCTTGCCCTTGATGGCAAGCAGCTTGGAGATGCGTTCACGGACTTCCGCTTCGACCTGTGCGAAGGCAGGATGCCCGGTGCTGACCGTGCCGGGTTTTTGTGTGGCGAGGTAATTGGCGATCGTGGTAGGAATCACGAAGTAACCGTCGGCAAGGCCCTGCATGAGGGCGGATGCGCCGAGACGGTTTGCGCCGTGGTCGGAAAAGTTGGCTTCTCCCAAAACGTGCAGGCCGGGAACATTTGACATCAGATTGTAGTCCACCCACAGGCCGCCCATGGTGTAATGGACGGCAGGATAAATCATCATCGGGCGTTCGTAGGGATTCTCGCCGGCGATTTTTTCGTACATCTGGAAGAGATTGCCGTAGCGCGCACGGATGGTGTCTTCTCCAAGACGCTGAATCGCATCACGGAAATCGAGATAGACCCCGAGCCCGGTGGCAGCAACTCCACGGCCGTCATCACAGGCCTCCTTTGCGGCGCGCGAGGAAATGTCGCGCGGGGCCAGATTGCCGAAAGAAGGATATTTCCTTTCCAGAAAGTAATCGCGATCCTCCTCCGCCACGTCGGAGGGATGGATTTCCTTTTTGCGAAGTTTCTGGGCCAACTCGCGGGTTTTGGGCACCCAGATGCGGCCATCATTGCGGAGCGATTCCGACATCAAGGTGAGCTTGGATTGGTAGTCGCCAGAGACGGGAATGCAGGTCGGGTGAATCTGGGTATAGCACGGGTTGGCAAAATACGCGCCGCGTCTTGCGGCACGCCATGCGGCCATCACATTGCAGCCCATCGCATTGGTGGAGAGGAAAAAAACGTTGCCGTATCCGCCAGTCGCGAGGATGACCGCATCGGCCGCGTGGGTTGAAATCGCACCGGTATTCAGATCACGCACCACGATCCCTTTCGCATGGCCGTCTACCAGCACCAGATCCATCATTTCGGTGCGCGGAAACATTTTCACTCCGCCCTTGTGGATTTCTTTTTCCAACGCTTGGTAGCACCCGATGAGCAGCTGCTGCCCGGTCTGCCCGCGCGCGTAGAAGGTACGGGAAACCTGCGCGCCACCGAAAGAGCGGTTGTCCAGCAGCCCGCCGTATTCTCGTGCGAACGGCACCCCTTGAGCGACGCATTGGTCGATGATATGGTTCGAGACCTCGGCAAGGCGATAGACATTCGCCTCGCGGGAACGGAAATCTCCGCCTTTGATGGTGTCATAAAACAGGCGGTAGACCGAATCCCCGTCATTGCGATAATTTTTGGCGGCGTTGATGCCTCCTTGTGCGGCGATCGAGTGTGCGCGGCGCGGCGAGTCCTGGTAGCAGAAGCATTTGACCTGGTATCCCAGTTCGGAGAGCGTCGCAGCAGCGGAGGCACCGGCAAGTCCCGATCCGACCACGATGATATTGAATTTCCGTTTGTTCGCAGGATTGATCAGCTTGGAATCCATTTTGTGTTTGGACCATTTCTGCTCAAGCGGACCCGTTGGAATTTTGCTATCGAGTGACATGATTTGAGGAAGGAAAGGATTTAATGGACTAGCCCGATAAAGACAGTGACCGGCACGGAAATGAACCCGATCCAGATGACGAATGCGTAAGCCAAGGAAGCTTTGCGGATGAGGTCCTGGGATTTTTTGGAACGCCAGCCCAGGGTTTGAAACATGGAACCGACGCCATGGCTGAGGTGTGAACAGAGCAGCGTCATGGCAATGATGTAAAATGCCACGACCAGTGCATTCGGTCCGCAATTTTGAAATCCTGCGATGACCATGCCATACGCATCATGGCGGACTTCACCGGTTGCGACCCGGTGGTCAGCGTCAACCATTTCGGCAAACCCTCCGGCTACCCTGACGGTGAAATGAAGAATGTGAAAAACGATGAATGCCAGAATCGTTAGTCCGCTCCAGATCATGAGGCGCGATGATCTTTTCGCCTGGATGACGGTTTTGCATTCGTATGGATCCTTGCGGGCCGCCCGGTTCTGGCGGGTGAGCTGAATCGTGGCGATCACATGCAAAACCACAGCCACCAACAACCCAGCGCGTGCCACCCAGATCAATGCGCCATGGCCTGCCTCATGCAGGAACTGAGCATAATCATTGAACGCCTGACGCCCTGCGAAAATCAGAAGATTTCCTGCGAGGTGGCCGGCAAGGAACAGGACCATCACGGCTCCCGTGACGGCGACCATCCATTTTTTCCCAATCGACGATTGCCAATAAGCGGCGGCAGTGCGGGTCAAAGCATTCATGTTTAAAAGTATTGGAATCCGTCCGCGCGCAATCTGGTATCGAGTCGCGAAAAACTCAAACCCTAATCCAAAGGTTTTGGAAAAAGTCGCCATGGCTTCCTGCAAACCTCCTGGTTCGCGGATTTTCGACCTTCGACTTTTCGGCTTTCGGGCATTATCATGCTTGTATGAAGTCCGAAAGCGAGGTCGTGGAGGTGGAGATCGTGGAGATTGACGGGATCGCGGTGGAAGCGGATTCCCGAGGCGGCGGGCGCGCGGAGCAAAAGGGCCGACCGGCGGTATGGGGTCATTGGCAGGGACGATTGCGCAGCTTCGACCGGCGTTGGATGCCTTTATGGATCGCACTAGGAATCGTGTTCGGGGTGGTGATTCTTGTTGTGGGTGGTTTGATTGCGATACTGGTTTTGCTGGTTTTGTTATTTCGGGGCATGCTGCGCTTGCTGCTCGGGCGATGATCGTGTCCTCGAAGCGCCTTGTGATCCGGGTGCCCGTTCATGGAAATGGATGAACCAAAAAACCTCCACCGTGGAGGGTGGAGGTTTCATCGAACGTTCAACGACTTTGCGAAGAGCCGAAGGTATTTTCTTCCGAATGAAGATTATTTTTTCTTATCCTTGGCGGCTTCCAGGCCTTGTTTGACCTTGGACTCGACCGATTCGTAAAGGGCGGAATCGGCTTTGAGCACGTCCTTGGCAGCATCTCGGCCTTGGGCAAGTTGGACGCCATCATAAGAAAACCACGATCCCCGTTTCTGGATAATCTCCATTTCCAACGCGAGATCAAGTAGCGAGCCTGTGGACGAAATCCCCTCGTCATACATGATGTCGAATTCCGCTTCGCTGAAGGGAGGTGCGACCTTGTTTTTCACCACTTTGATTTTGGTCCGGCTGCCGGTGACGACCCCGTCACTGGCCTTGATTTGTCCAACGCGCCGGATATCGACCCGAACCGAAGAGAAGAATTTGAGCGCGCGGCCACCGGGTGTGGTCTCCGGGCTGCCGAACATGACGCCGATTTTTTCACGGATTTGGTTGGTGAAAATACAGACGGTTTTCGCTTTGGAGATGAAGGAGGTAAGTTTCCGCATCGCGGCGCTCATCAAGCGTGCTTGGGCGCCGACGGTCGAATCGCCGATTTCCCCATCGAGTTCCTGTTTGGTTACCAGAGCCGCTACCGAATCCAGTACGACCACATCGATCGCATTGGAGCGAACCAAGGCTTCGCAAATCTGGAGGGCTTCTTCTCCGGAGGAAGGCTGGGAGACCAGGAGATCATCCAGGTTCACGCCAAGTTTGCGGGCATATTGAGGGTCCAGAGCGTGCTCAACGTCGATGAAAGCGGCCAAGCCCCCGCGTTTCTGGGCTTGGGCAATTACGGTAAGGGTCAGGGTCGTTTTTCCGGAGGATTCTGGGCCGTAGACTTCGACAATACGTCCTCGTGGGAACCCGCCGACGCCCAGAGCGCGGTCGATCAACAGGTTACCGGTCGGGATGACATCAACATCGACCCGGTGCTCGTCGCCCATCCGCATAATGGCTGCTTCACCGAATTCCTTCTGGATCTGCGAAATCGCCATGTCCAGGTTTCTTTTGCGTGCATCTTGGAGTTTGTTATCTGCCGGTGAGGTGTCGGTGCTTGATTTCGTAGCCATGGAGGAGAGTTACCGGTTCTTTTGTTCAAGCGCAACAAAAAAGATGTTCAATAGAACAAAAAAGAGGCTTTTGGGCTCAACCTCCCTTTCACTGGGTTTGCTCAGGGGATGGGGGTATCGGGTTCCGGTTTTGCCCGTTGATTGGCGATTTTGATTTTGCCGTCGATGGGTGAATCATGCAGGGTGGGGCATGTTTCGAGGTTTCGCATGGTGGTGCACGGTGGGATGGGTGATCATGGGAATCGGTGTGGCGCAACAACCACCTGAGGCGGTGGAGGAGAAAGCCGCTCCGCAGACCAAAGCAATCCAGCCGCGCGCGCTCGGGGCGTTTTGGAAGTATCGCACGGGAGATTATGTGGATGGGAAGGTCAATGAGATTGCGGCGGCCCACGAAAAAGTGGTGGAGATGAAACTCATCGAAGGCGTTGCCTGTTACCGCATTGAGCAGGCATGGGACTGGAGAACGCCGCTGCAGCGCCTGACCGGAGCGGGAGAAGACATGACGGGTGAGATCTATTTCTGGGAATATAGAAATGAACAGGGCAGTTATCATTTTGAAGAGGATCCCGACGATCCCCAGCCACCTGCTTGTATTGCAGATTTCCAGCTTTCGCTGCAATACCCCACCGAAAAAGGTTCACGCTATGCCGCCTTGGAATACGAGTATGAGGTGTTGGATACTGCGAAAAAAATCAAGGTTCCGGCGGGTGAGTTCACCTGTGTGGTGTATGAAACCACCTGGACCGATCCGGAAGATGAGGATTACAAAACCCGTGATTTGCTTTACCTCTCTCCGGGGGTCGGTCTGGTCCGATGGGATTCCTACCTGAGAAATGACGATGGTGGCTGGGAAATCAGCTCGCGGGAAAATTTGCTGAGTTATTCACTGAAAGCCGAGGACCACAAAGGCGGGGTTCAAAAACCCGCTGAGGGCCCCTGACGCGTGAATGCGGGTCGTTGGGATTGGCGCTTGCGCGACGGTCCCGCGCCGTACCGGGATCAAAGGTTGGCCAGAGCCTTCTGCAACGCCTCGAAGTCCGGCAGATCCTTGGGATGCTCCTGCACATCGGCAAAGCGGATGATGCCATCTCGGTCGATCAGGAAGGCGGAACGTTTCGGTACGCCGCCCATGATGAGATTGGCCTCGGGAAGAAACTGCTCGTATGCCACGCCGTAGGCCTTGGCAGCAGTGTGTTCGTAATCGCTCAACAAAGGCAGGGTGATCCCTTCCTTCTGAGCCCATGCTTCCTGAGCGAAGGGGTTGTCACCCGAGATGGCGAAAACTTTCGCATCAAGGGCCTCATAGGCACCGATCCCCGCAGAAACGTCGCAAAGTTCGGTGGTGCATACGCCGGTGAAAGCCATGGGCACGAACAGAAGCACGATGTTGGATTTGCCGATTTCCTCACTGAGCTTGACCAATGCGGGGCCGGTGGGGGTTTTTGTAACGAGCGTAAAATCAGGAGCCTTGTCGCCTATTTGTATGGACATGATGTTGGGAGTTGGTGGTTGAAATGATGGGTGCACTCTAATCATGGAACGGTTGTGGTCAACCTTTGTCGTCAGCCCCAAAACCATGGTTGGGTCTGCGGATTTCAGCTTGAGGGTTGAACTTTGGAACCCGAAACCTAAAGTCAGCGCATGCGCACGCTCATCAAGCACGTTCTGGCCCGCACCGAACCCACCGATTCATTGGAAGTTGCCGGCTGGGTGAGGACACGGCGTGACTCGAAACACTTTTCGTTCATCGAGCTGAACGATGGCAGCAGCCTTGGTAACCTGCAGATCGTCGCCGATCAGGGGATCCCCGGTTACGAGGAGATACTGAGGATGGCAACCGGCGCCTCGATCACCGTTTCCGGAAAGCTGATTCCGTCCCCCGCACAGGGACAGAACTGGGAGATGCAAGCCGACCGGATCCGTCTGGTTGGCGAAGTGCCGGAGGATTACCCCCTGCAGAAAAAAGGCCATACGCCCGAATTCCTGCGCTCGATCGCCCACCTCCGGCCACGCACCAATCTTTATGGAGCCGCGTTCCGCATCCGCTCGCGCATGGCTTACGCCATCCATCGCTTTTTCCAGGAGCGTGATTTCATCTATGTCCACACGCCCATCATCACCGCCAGCGACTGCGAGGGCGCGGGCGAAATGTTCCGTGTGACGACATTGCCGGACGATAAAATCTCGAAAGACACCGAGGATTTCTTTGCGAAACGCACCTATCTGACGGTTTCGGGCCAGCTCGAAGGCGAAACCTTTGCGTGCGCCCTTTCCAACATCTACACCTTCGGCCCGACCTTTCGTGCGGAAAACTCCAACACCTCCCGCCATGCCGCGGAGTTCTGGATGGTTGAGCCCGAGATGGCCTTCTGTGATCTGGCTGGTGACATGGATTGTGCGGAAGCGATGATCAAATATCTCGTCACCGAGGCCCTTGCCGATCCCGATCTCGCCATCTTCGAGAAATTCATCGACAAAGGACTTCGCGTGCGGCTGCAACACGTCGTTGAGAGCCCGTTTCAACGGATTTCCTACACGGATGCGGTGAAATTGTTAGAGTCATCCGGAAAGGATTTCCAATATCCGGTAACATACGGCCTGAACCTGCAGTCCGAGCATGAGCGTTGGCTCACGGAGGAATATTTCAAACAGCCCACAACGGTTTTTAACTATCCGAAAGAGATCAAACCCTTCTACATGCGGCTCAACGACGACGGAAAGACCGTTACGGCGATGGATCTGCTCGTCCCCGGCATCGGTGAGATCATCGGCGGCTCACAACGTGAGGAGCGTCATGACGTGTTGTTAGAAAATTTCAGGCATCACCACATCGATCCGGAGTCCTACGGTTGGTATGCGGATCTTCGGAAATACGGGAGTGTCCCGCACGCCGGCTTCGGCCTCGGCTTCGAGCGCCTGCTGATGTTCGTCACCGGAATCCAGAACATCCGCGATGTGATCCCTTTTCCGAGAACACCGGGACATTGTGAGTTTTGAAGCCGGATCAGTCCCCATACTCGCGGATCAGCCTCCGGACATCCTGACCTTTGCCGAAGAGCACGAGGATATCGTCGGACTCAAAGCAACGGTCAGGCTGGGGAATGCCGAGCACCTTGTGGATCGAGTGTTGGGCGGATGCGCTGGTGGAAACACCACGCGATTTACCGATGGTAATCAGGTTGAGCTGATATTGATCGCGAAGCGAAACCACCTGCAACGTCAGTCCCACCATACGAGGCGGAGTGTTGACCTGAGCAATTTCATAACCGCTGCCAAGCTCGAGGGTATTGAGAAGATCGGGAGTTTTTAGCGAGCGCGCAAGCCAGGCGGCAGCCATTGCCTCGGGAATCACGAGATCATCGATTTTCAACAGTTTCAGCAAACGCCCGTGTAGCGGGTTGATGATCCGGCTGATGATTTTTTTTGCGCCAAGCTGTTGGACATTCGAGGCGATGGAGAGTGATGCCTCGAAGTCCTCGCCGATCGCGAGGATCACTGCGTCGCAGGCATCAATGGGGATTTCATGAAACGCATTCAAATCCGTGCAATCCGCCTGAATGAGAAATTCAATCTCGTCCTTAAGCTGGCTGATGTGGGCGGGATCGTTGTCCACGGCAACGATTTCATGGCCTTCCCGACTGAGTTGGCGGGATAGGTGAGTGCCGAATGTTCCGAGGCCGATAATACAGAATCTCATATTTTGCAGAGGTTAGTTAAGTAGGATATCTTCTTGAGGTTTCCCGGAAGAAGGGCGGGTGTCTGGCGGGATGAATGTGGCCATGACCGTCAGCAAGCCGATCCTTCCCGCGAACATGTTCACGATCAGTAGGGTCTTTCCGCCATCGGAAAGTAGAGGTGTTAGATCGAGCGATAGCCCGACGGTGGCGAAGGCGCTGATAAGCTCGAAGAGGAGTCGGGTATCGGATATACCGCTGCCGGATTCGATGAACTGGAACACCATGAAGTTGCCGGCCAGCCAGATGCCTGCGAGGAGAATCAAGCCCAGCGCATGACTGCCGGATTCCGCGGGAATCGTTCGGTTGAACGCGACCAATCCGCGTCCGCTCATCCTCAGCTGGCTCCAAAGGCGGCCGAGCCCAAGTGCCACAACCGTCGTACGTATGCCTCCTGCGGTACCGCCGGGAGAGCCGCCAATGATCATCAGGATCATCAACACATTGATCGTCAACGGACCGATCGCTGACATCGGGACCGTGTTGAAACCTGCGGTCCTAGCAGTGACCGAATGGAACATCGCAGTTAAGAATTTCCCGCCGTTGTCGGGGCCGTTCCACAAGGCGAATTCGGTTGCCAAAATGATCAATCCTCCTCCGAATACGAGCACGCCAGTAGCGACCAAGACCAAACGCGTATGAATGCGTAGCCGGTGGCGGCTGTGCCCCTTGCCAACGAGGTGACGGATTTTGGCGGAAGCCCAATCGCACATATCCTCAACCGTTAACGATCCGAGTCCGCCGGCCACGATCAGCATCATGATCATCACTTGCCAGGTCACGTTGGATGTTGCATCACCACCAGCCAGCCCGTCCGGAAATGTCGAAAAACCTGCGTTGCAGAATGCCGAGACCGAGTGAAAAACAGCGTGGAAAACCTTTTGCTGCCATCCAAGATCCGTGTTCATTCCCAGATAGAGAACCGCTGCGCCCATGGCTTCAGAAATCAAAGTGAAGAACACGATAAATGTCAGGGTTTTGCCGATCCGTGACAGCCTGTTTTCTGAAATCATCCTGCCTAACAACAACCGGTCATGAAGGGATAATCCTTCGAACAGGACCACTGCGGCAAAAAACGTCAGGGTCATGATGCCAAGCCCGCCGATCTGAATCAGCAGAAGGATCACTATCTGCCCGGTTTGGCTGAAAAACATGGCGGTGTTTTGAACGGACAGTCCGGTCACACAAACCGCACTCGTGCTGGTGAATGCCGCGTCCAACCACGAGCACGTTTCTCCCGGCAACACACAACGGGGCATTTTGAGAAGAAGAGTTCCCGCGACGATGATCAGGAAAAACGAGCCGATCATCATCCATCCGGGGTGGAACGCCCGTGCGGTAAGGCGGCTCTGATGATGAATCATGGAAATGACTCCGGAGAGCAGGATCCCCAGCTGGATAAAAACATGCCAGCCGATTGAGCGGTAATCCTTCCCTGTCAGCTCACACAGCAGCAGTCCGAGGGAGACGAAGCACACCAACACGGCCAGGATCTCATGCAAGATCATCCTGCGGCGGTCCTGACCGCGGGATGTGGATTGCCACATCAGCCAACTACGCTCGAAAACAAAACCCCATCCCGTTCCAAGGGTGATCCAATGTTGCCAAGCCGTCACCTTGCCGGTCCAGCCGACGAAGCCGAGGAAACACATGCCCGACAACAGCATCATAACCGGATGAAGGACCTGACGGCATATCCTCTGCCCGGCAGAGGTCTCTCCCGACTCACCAGCTACGACCATATGTGTGGATTTCTACTCCCCCGACATCGCCTTGGAAAGTGCAATAATGAGTCGCCAATTCAACCCATCCCGCTTACCAATCATGCATGATTTGGGCATGGGTAATTTTCATTGGTTTTGTATTGGCGATGCTGGCGCTGGATTTGGGCGTGTTTCACAGGAAATCCCATGTGGTCGGCTTCAAGGAATCACTGGGCTGGTCCGCCGTCTGGATTACGCTTGGATTGTCGTTTTCCGTCCTCGTCTATGTTGCTTATGAGCATCACTGGTTCGAACTGGGAAATACCGTCGATGCAGTGGACAAGCTGACCAATACGGGAAAATTGGCGGCGACAAAGTATCTAACCGCCTATGTTGTGGAAAAGTCGCTCAGTGTGGACAATATTTTCGTGATTGCCATGGTGTTCAGCTCGCTGGCGGTTCCTGCACGTTATCAGCACCGCGTCTTGTTCTGGGGAATTCTCGGCGCGCTGATCATGCGAGGCGCCATGATCGGACTCGGTTCGATGCTGGTCCAAGTGTTCCATCCCATCCTCTATTTCTTCGGAGCTTTTCTCATGTTCACCGGCATCAAGATGTTGTTCATGGAAGAAAAAGAGGAGCATCCGGAACACCATCCTGTTGTCCGCTGGATCCGGAAGCTTTTTCCCATCACCCGTAATTTTCATGGTCAGCATTTTATGGTCAGGGCCGGAAGCGAATGGTCACGTGAGGGCACAGAGCCGGGGATCGAATCGCAACCGGATCCCGTTGTCGAATCCGCTCCTGCCGGCAAATGGCTACTCACGCCGCTTGCGGTGGCGCTGATTCTTGTCGAGGTGACGGATTTGATTTTCGCCGTGGATTCGATTCCTGCGGTTTTCGCCATCACGGCCGATCCGTTTCTCGTCTTCACCAGTAACGTGTTTGCAATCCTCGGGCTGCGCTCCCTGTATTTCGCCCTCGCGGGTCTGATCCATAAATTCCGATACCTGAAGCCCGCTCTATCGCTGATTCTGATCCTGGTCGGCGTGAAAATGCTCGCCGCGAAATGGCTCAAAATCTGGCTGGGTGATACGTTCAATCTAACCGTTTTGGCGGTCATCATTGGGATTCTCGCAACCGGAATTCTGACCTCGGTCATGGTGGGCTGGAAAGACGGCAAAACCCCAAAAGCGTAAATTTGTCTTCTTGCTGTTCCGGTCGGTTCAGGTCTACTTTCGTTACATGTATCGTATCTGTTTTACTGTAGCCCTGTTTGTTCTCGTCGGCGGAGCTGCTGCCTTCTCTCAAGAACCACCCAAGGACCTGAAGTTGTTCCTACTCATCGGCCAGTCCAACATGGCGGGGCGTGGAAAAATCGAAGCGCAGGACAAAGTGGAAAATCCGAGTATTTTGATGCTGACCAAGGATCTCAAGTGGGTAATTGCCAAGGATCCGGTGCATTTTGACAAGGGATCGGCCGGTGTGGGGCTCTGCTCGGAATTCGCCCGTGATCTGCACAAAGCCGATCCCGGGTGCCGGATCGGCCTGATTCCCTGTGCGATGGGTGGTTCCTCTCTGAGTCAATGGCAGCCGGGTGAACCCCTTTATGTCCATGCCGTGACCCGCAGCAAGGAGGCGATGAAACAGGGAACTCTAACAGGAATTCTTTGGCATCAGGGCGAGTCCGATGCGAAGCCCGAACTTGTCGCTACCTACCCTGCACGTTTCGCAACGATGATCACGCAACTCCGCAAGGATCTTGGAGCGGAACAGGTTCCCGTTCTCATCGGCGAGGTCATACCGGGCCATGGCAATCATGATGCGGTCAATGTCGCGCTGGCTGAGACGGCGAGGAATACTCCGAAGGCCGCACTCGTGAGTTCCGCAGGACTGGGCAAGAAACAACTCCATTACGACGCTGCCGACTACCGCACTCTCGGCAAGCGCTATGCCGAGGTATGGTTGAAAATGGTCACCCCCTGAACCGGAAACGTCCATCCCCTTGCGTCCGATGACCGAACCAACACCCAACCTGTCATTCCTGAGACGGTGTTGCCTGCTGTTTTTCGGAATGGTTTTGCTGTCACCGGCGGACGCTGAGCTTGCGCCGGCACCACTCATGGGAGGACGGTTCCTCACCTTCAACACGATCGTCAGAGTCAAGCAGATCGAAGTCACCCGCGACACCTTCCACGGGCGCGACGAATCGGAAATCCACTCGCCGGCCGAGGCCAGAATCTTTCGGGAAACGATCGACAAGGCATGGCCGGGCGCAAAGATCACATGGGCTTTCAGTTGGTTGGCATTGCACGACCAACGCCGAAATTATCGGGAATTGAGAGAACTGGTCGTTTCCTACCGCCATCGATTCGGTGATGAGATCACGTTCATCCCCGGAGCTTATTTCTCCAACATGTACAACAGCCGCGAACAGGTGAACCGGGACCTGCACGACGGATTGAAAAAGGTGTCAGAAATGGTCGGTAACGGTTATCGGCCGAAAAGCGTGGTGGCCGGGTTTCTATCCGCCGAAAATCTCGAATATCTCGCCGAAAAGGAAGGGATCCATGTTTGCCAGGGAAACATCTGGAGCCAGTATGCCGTCGACAATGGTGACGGCGAAGGTTCCATTTCCTACCCGTATTACCCATCGCGGGAACATTTTTGCAAACCAGCCCGCAGCGAAACGGATTTCATCGATTGCGTGAACCTCGACGGCTGGACCGTCGATTTCCTGGCCGCACGCATCGCTGGCTCCAAAATGGTCAACGGTGAAAAATGGAGGAGCCGTCAGGGAGTGGGACCGATCGAAACCCTGTTGGACATGGGTACCGATCGCGGGTTGGAGGCGATGTTTGCGACCACGGCCTCACATTTTGATGACGGATTCAACCGCAATGGCTTTGCTTGGGTGACAACGGGTTGGGAAATGGGCTTGGTCGAGGCCAGAAAACTTTACGGCTATGGCGGACGCAATGGCATGGATGGTTTGGAACAATGGCTCACCGGCATTCGCAAACGCTGGCCAACGACACAACTCATCACCCAAGGCGAATTTGGCGAAATCTGGCGGGCCCATCATCCAACCAACGAAAAGATCGATTACCGCTTCGTGCACCGAGGTTGCGGCATCCGTGCCTCAGAAGCCGATCAGGAAATCCGTTGGTTTATGAATCAGGATTTCCGGCTCGCGCTGCTGCGGGATTGGAAAAACCATGGGGAGGAACGGGTGATTGACTTCACCCGTTACGACGAGCGCGTCCGGGAGCCCGCCGACCCCGAGGCAGGCAAGCACTCCCGCAATTGGAGCCTGATGAACCGCATCAACCAAAAAGGCACCCGTCCGCAGGATCGGCCGATCCGGCTGGACGAATTCATGGAAGCCGATCGGGAGCTGATCCGGAAGCGATACCCGGAATTGTTCGAACGCTGATGGGTCCGAAGGGCGCAGCGCGGACGCGCTGGCTGTTTCACGAAGCTTGTTCTTGCGCTGATACGGGTCGGTCGGTCATGCTTTGCCTGTCCCCAATCGGGGCTGTAGCTCAGCGGTTAGAGCAGGGGACTCATAATCCCTTGGTCGTGGGTTCGAACCCCACCGGCCCTATGCTTCCATGCAACTGATCGTTCAGGTCCCAAGCGCATCAGGCTTCCAGCAGCTCGTTCCTTGATGGAGAATCCTCGGGATTTTCTTTTGGATCGGATCTATGGAAATTCCAAAAACGGCCTGATCTGTTCAAAGGTTTTCTTACCCATGCCCTCCACCTTCTGCAGATCATCGAGTGTCTTGTAGGGACGAGCCGTAAGGATGCGACGTGCCGTGACCTCACCCACACCGGGGAGCGACATGAGTTCTTCGGTTGTGGCGGTGTTGGGATTGATCCGTGTTCCGGTGGCGATTTTCACGGGTTGTGTCGCGATCGCCAGCTCACTGTTTTCCTTTCGCTCGGCCTCACGCTCGGCAAGCAGGAGATCCCAATTGGTTTTGGCCCATACCCCTGTGCCATTTTTCGCCGCCTTGAGTTCCAGATCCTCCAACCAGGCACGGTAATCGCCCGCGCTCCTTTGATCGGGAGTTTCACGATAGACTCCATGGGCACGGGCGAGGCCGGAGCGAACCAGATGCTCCGCCAAGTCAACGCCATCGGCGGTGATCACAAAGGCGTAGATGCGTTTGTGTTTCGCGCTTCCGCGCGCGTCCGCAAACATGGTATGTACTCGAAACGGCCGCTTGAGCCGGAGCACCACTTCTTCGTAAGCCGCTTTGCCAAATTGCTTGGCGGCCGCGATCGATGCCGCGGACGTTCCGCCCCATTCCGTAATGCCGAAATATCGGCGCTGGCTGCGCAAGCGTCTGGCATCGGTATCATCCGCGACGTGCCACTCGATACAGTCCGCTCCATAGAGACGGATGGTATGGAGTTCCCCAGTCGCCGTACGGATTTGAAAACTGTCCCCATCTGCCCACTCCGTCGGGACAAGTGTGCAGTTTTCAAATGTCGTCATCCGTTCCTGCCCATAACAAGGCAGCCAACACAGGCAAACCGTCAACACTGCAAGGGTTCGTGATTTCATGGGTGATGAATCGGGTTTTATTCCATCGGTCCGGCTCGCTCGTATGAACAGTTGTCTAGACCGCTCTTCTCGTATTTTCCTCAATCCGCAGCAATGCGGGCACGATGAGCATCATGAAAAGCATGAAACAGGAGACGAAAACCGCGCCGAGAGCCGCCCAACGCGTGGCCTTGGCTTCCTCTTTTTCCGCTTCATACGTTGCCTCCGCGTTGCGGAAATCATCCGTGTAAGCGCCGACCACCACGTTCGCTGCAAGAGCTTTGTGTTTGTTCTCACGGGCCGCCTCATCCCGGCTTTCCAACGCTTTTTCGAGGCCGGACAGATACCGTTGCCGATGATCCGGCTGGGTGGATTGAATGAACCCGATGAACACGTCGTAGTCATCCTGGTCGAATTTGTGATTCCTGATGATGTCTACCACCCGGTCTCCGAATTTCTTCTCGATGGCACGCCTTTCTTCGAGATCCGTCGTGTTTGTCGGCGTATCCTCATTATCCGCATTCCGATCGCCAGCGATCTGATCGTATGTGGGAACTTTCATGCCGGTCCGGATGTTGAAAGCGAAAACGGCGATCGAGGCGATGACGGACAGCAAGCATAACACCGCCAGCAAACTGGCAAACGTTTTGCCAAAACGAAACAGCAACGCCATGAAGCGATCAAGCAACGAGACCGTTGTCGCCCTCGCCATGCGGGACGATGATGGCAACCCTTGGTGGACTGCGGAATGAGTGGCCGAAGGATCCACGATCGGAGGGGGAGGACTGGACGGAGCTTTCGCCACCGGAGCCTCCATCGCGATGTTGGAAACTGTGAAGACCGACTTGCAAACCTGACAAGTGATATCACGGTCGCTATCCGACGCTTCAATGGAATAACTCTGACCGCAGGATGGACATTGGACGTTTTGAGTGGTGTCTGGGTTCATGGGGTTTTTGATACGATACCCACCTAAAGGAGGGAGGAAGCTTTGTCGAGATCTGACTGCCAGCAACGTCATCATCCATTCCGCGCAGACAGAGAGCCACGCTCTGAGGATCCCACACCACCGATCTTACCCGGAGCAGCCCCAACTTTTTCATGGTTTTGATCAAAAGATCAAAGGGTAGGACAGCTTTAGGGTGATGCTGCTTGTCATGAATCAACGTTTATGGATGATTCAGAAATGGCAAACGTTCACATTGCGGTTCGAGCGGGTAAGACCCGCGCGCCGATGGAGCGAATTTACCAGATCCACGAGGCTGTGGCCGAAGGCCGGTTGCCGAACTGCAGCTCACTCGCCAAAGAACTGGAAGTGACCGCCAAGACCATTCAGCGGGACATCAGTTTTATGCGGGATCGGCTCAATCTTCCGCTGCATTATGATGAGCGCACCCATGGTTACCGCTACACACAGGATGTGAGCCGGTTTCCGGTGTTTGAATTGCAGGCGGCGGATCTAGCAGGTCTGTTTCTTGCACGGCAGGCACTGGATTCTGTTCGAGGGACGCAGTTGGAAACGACCATGCGGGAGGTGTTTGGCAAGCTGACCCAGTCCATCGAGGGGCGCGTGCGCTTTTCATGGGCGGAACTCGACCGCTCGCTCTCACGCAAACCCAGTTCCGTAACACAAACGGATCTGAAGCTTTTCGGCAAACTCGCGGATGCCGTGATCACAAGAAAAGAAATCACCTTCCGCTACCGCAAGCTGGGCTCCGATGAAACGGAAACACGTCACGTGCGTCCTTACCACTTGGGAGAGGTCGATCAATGTTGGTATTTGATCGGACACGACTGTGACCGCTGCGGGTTGAGGACATTTGCATTGCCCAGGCTGAACAGTCTCAAAACCCGAACCGAGCGTTTCGAACTGCCGGGGGATTTTGATGGCGGCTCATATCTCGGCACATCATTCGGGATTTGGACGGATCCGGATCAACCGGATTACCGCCAAGAGGTGAGGGTTGAATTGAGAGATTACGCGGCCCGGATCGCCCAAGAACGCCGCTGGCATCCCAGCCAGCAAGTCACACCATTGAACTCCAAGGCAACGCGGGTGGAGATTCGGTTTGAGGTCGGAAGGCTGGAGGATTTGCTCCGATGGACCCTGAGCTGGGGGAGCCAAGCAAAAGTCCTCGCACCGAATGCGCTCAAGGAAATGGTCAAGGCAGAGGCAATGAAGATCAGCCAGCAAGGCTGATCGGATTCCAGAATCATTACGACCACCCCGATCAGAACGAATGAACGGACGCGGGCATGCGGATGCCGGGCTCGACCGGCTGCCGGCATGGAATCCGGCATCGCGGTCCGGCGAAAGACGCGTCTTCGTGAACAAAGGCAACCGCATCGGGCTTGAGCGATCCGATCCCATCCGTCATTTGATCATGGCTGCGGTTGTTCGGGGATTGGCAAGGACTCACGGATAATATAACCCCTCGCAGCAGGCATCGATGCCGAACCCGTCCGCATGCGTCATCATCCATCATCTACCCGGAAAGAAGCCCCATGGATGGAAGGATTGAGGGCGGCAAGGGCGAATTTGGTTCCGGCCTTGGTGGTGCAGGCGGTCATGCTCGCTCTAGTCTTAGGTTATTACTTGTATCCGCCGACCACGGAGCTTCTCAACCGATGGGCCCGGCTGAAACAGGATTGGGGCTACGGATATTCGGCCTTGGCGGCCGCGATCGCCGGCGGGGTGGTTCCTGAAATCATGCGGATATGCTGGTTCCAAAAGGGGAAGATCCTCAAATCCAACGGCATCAACCTCCTCTTCACGCTGCCCTTCTGGAGTGTGACGGGGATGGCTGTCGACGGGTTTTACCGCATGCAGGGCAAGTGGTTCGGCACAGAACTGACATTCGGAGTGGTTGCTACGAAAGTCATCGTAGATCAGTTCATCTACAATCCGCTGATCGCCGCACCGAGCGGTGCATGGTTTTATGATTGGAAGCTCTCGGGATGCTCTCTTCGACAAACCGGACGATTTTTCACCGTGTGTTATTATCGTGAGGTGATCGTACCGGTTTTATTTGCGACATGGGGGGTATGGATCCCGTTGGTGGCGATATTGTATTCGCTTCCGCCGATGTTGCAGATCCCGTTGTTCGGGCTGGCCTTAGCCATGTGGGTCATGCTTTACACGTGGATGAGCGAGCAGAGGCAGACACGGCGGAAAGGTGCGATCAGTCTGACAGAGGATCTCCGGTGAGCTCTGCCATTTTTTTGAAGAGCTCCTCTTTTTTCCTGATCATGACCGCGCGTTCCTGATAGATCTCGTCATATTTTTCCCACATTTCGCCTTTGCCCTCAAAGGCCTTTCCGAAAGCGCGGAGTGAGGAAACAAGATCTTTCGCATCGCGCAAGAGATCGACGTTGCGGCTGTCGGTATAGCGATCGAGATTCGCAAGATCGTTTCTCATGGTTTCAACGTGTTGGTTGAGCCGGGCAAGCCGATTGGAATGGATGCCGGAGAGATCCTCAATCTTCGCGATCTCGTTGATCACATCGGTTCTGCGCCAGATTTCGGCAGCGAGGGCCTCGCGCGTAAGATAGCGCGGACGAGCGGTCGTTCCGTACATGCTGAGAATTTTGGCGGAGAGATGATAAGGAGCTTGATTGACGATTTCCTGCAGGCGTTCGCGTACGTGGCGGTTGTTGAGATACGCCCCGAGGGCGTTTCCGGCTGAGGTGTCCCGGATGATTTTGAATTTGTTGTAGGTTTCCTGATAGGTTCCCGAGGAATCCGGATCCGCAAGGATGAGATATTCCTCGGTCGAGGAAGCGACAAGGACTTCATACTTAAAAAAGAACTCGGGTTTTTCGAGGGCAAGCAGGTTGATGAAATGCGGTTCGGCAGCGGATGGGATGATAAGCCGGCCGCCGGGGCCATCGGTCAGCGCCATGAGGGAGCGCCAGAAATATCTCGGAACGCCAATGCCGCCGCCACGCTTGATTTCGCCGATAAACGTTCCATCCGGTCTGCTGCCGCTGAGAGCGGCATGAGCGAGAACGAATCCTGCGGCGGTGATCTGAGATCCGTTTCTGCGATGGGAATAGGTGACATCCTCGGCGAGATCCGGGCGGAGCCGGATTTCCGCCCGCTCGGGAAGACTGCCGATTTCTCGCTCTAACAGATCCTTGATCGGTTGCGCGATGTTTTCCTGAAACTTCCAATCTTCATCCTGATTCGCCTGTAGATTGAGCTGAAAGCCCCAGCGTTTTTCTCCAAGATCATCCTTCGGATCTCCGGTGGCGCTCATTTCGATCCTGACGATTTCCGGAAGCCATACGGATTTCTCCTTGTTGAACAGGTTGATGACCGTAGAGGCCCGTGCTTGTTCGAGAAGAATGCCGCTTTTGCTCGAGGGTTTCGGTTTTTCCGGTTCCTGGTTTGATTCGCTACCTTCCTCGCCCTCCGTCACATCAGGCTTCCGCGCTTCGGCAGGTTCCTCTTGTTTTGCAATTTCCGGAGCTTTCCCAAACGCGACCGTTTCCGCGATCCATCCCTTCCAGGCGGGGTTTTCGGGTTTTCCGGCGTAAGTGACGGACTGGGGATCGCCGGGATAAAGAGCGGTCATGGTCTCGCCCAAAAGTGAGGCAAGGGAGTTGCCATCCTTCCCCGCTTTCGGTGAAGACAGCCAGTCGAGGCTGTCCCAAATCTGATTCTTCAGATGGTCAGCCGGCTCCTGAGTGGCGGCGGCAGGTTGGTTGCCGGCGACGAGTGCGGCGAGCTGGTCCTTGGCTTTTTGATGGTTCGGATCCAACGCGAGGGTGAGGGCGAGGGCTTTGGCGACCGTGCGGCGGTGTTCGGGGGTTTCGTATGGGGCTTCACCAAGGACACCGAGAAGGCGGTGGGACAAATGTTTGATGGCATCTTCATGCAGCGGCAGCCGGTCCCTGCGGAACGGAGGAAGTTTTTCCGTAGGCGGCACGAACGGCCCGGCCGATGCCATCACCATGAGAAGCGCGAAAGAGGCACTACCGATTCCGCAGTGACGATATTTCGATGGTGCAGCGTTCATCCCTTCCTTGTGAGTGTCTGCTTTTGCCTGAATTTCAGCAAGAGAACATTGCATGAGTTTGAATTTTTCTGCGATACTTGCGCCATGTCAGATCCTCAGCCCGAAGTCGTCACCCGTGAGGAAGTGATGTTTTTTGATACCGATTGCGGAGGTGTGGTGCATAACCTCGCCTACCTTCGGATGATTGAGACCTGTCGCACCCGTTTGGCTGCCAAGCTGGGGATGGAATTGCGTGAAATGGCCGAGACGCAAATTTTTCCTGTCCTGACCCGCACCGAAGTGGACTACCGCAAACCTGCGAAATTGGGAGATTGGATCGTGATCCGCGGATGGCTGGGTGAAGTCAGCAAAGCGCGCTTTTGGTGTGAATTTGAAATGCGGCGCGAGGCGGATCACGAGCTATTGGTCACGGCGAAACAGGCACTGGCTTTGGTAAAAATGCCGGAAGGCAAACCTCTGCGTCTCAGCATCAGAGGATTGGCAGCCCGGGGATAAGGCTCAGCGGGTCATCAGAAACTCAAAATAGCCCGGTTCGGAATGGATTCTGGAAATTTCTGTCTGCAGCATGCCGGCGGCAATGTGATCCTGTTCGCGTTGATATTCGCGGATTTGTTTCTCCAGGCTACGGATGTATTGGGCCTGTTCGCTGCGCAGTTTGAATTGGTAGCGGTTGCGCTCCTTGAGCTGTTTGAGCTGGGCATCGCTGAACAGCTGTTGCAGCTCCGGCTGGTTGCCGAGGGAGCCCGGCAGTGCGTCAGGCAAAAGGTTGTTTTGCCTGGCGCAGGATTCTCTGACGGATTGCAGTTCAGCGGACATGACGGCAGATTGTGAGGCGGCGGTGCGGGAGATGATCTGGCTGGCGGAACTGAAGAATGCGTCGGCCTCTTGGTTCATCGCGCTCCGGTAGGTTTGAATATCCACCGCCATGCGGTCTCTCACCATGCCCTCGAGACGAATGAAAAAGGCGTCCACATCGGCGTTCGGCCGGATCCCTTCTTCGGCCGCCGTTTTACGGCGTACTGGGGGTTGTGCGGAATCATTCGAAGAGGACGGGCGGGCGGAGCCAATGGTGGGCGGAACAGGCGTCGCATCACCCTCGCTTTGATTTCTGCTAATGAAATAATAGACTCCGGCGATGAGAAGCACCACCAGCAAGAACCAAATAAAACCACCTCCCGAAGATTTCTGGTGGAAGGTTTTTTTATGCTGAACAAATGGCTTGGCCGTTTTTCTGGGAGAGGCGACAAGCAACGGATTGTTGGCCAGCACTGCGATTTTTTCCAGCTCGTCAGCCAGTTCATCCGCCGAGTTGTAACGTTGCGAGGGATCCGGATGAGTCGCTTTATGAATGACCGCGCGGAGGCGCGGATGAGGTACGGGAGGCAGCGAAGCGACCGGCACTTCCCCATTCGGGGTGATCCCGGTAAGCAGCTCATAAAGCATCACGCCGACCGAAAAAATATCCGCGCGTTGGTCGAAGGCATGGGGTGGCGAGATGACCTCGGGAGCGGTGTATCCGGGTGTGCCGAAAATCTGCTCGCCCTCCTCAATGCGCTTATCCAGAGACCTGGCCAGACCGAAATCCCCCACTTTGGGATTGGTATTGGCATCGATCAGAATATTGCTGGGCTTGATGTCACGGTGGAGGATTCCGTATTGATGGGCATGAGCCAAGCCCCGGCAAACGGCGGCGACGATGCGGACGGCTTCGGCCTGTTCCACCGCGTGGCCATGGCATGCGGCATAGAGGGATGTGCCTACAACCAATTCCATGACAATGTAGAGCATGCCAGACGTATCGCCGGAGTCATAAATGCCGATAAGATTGGGATGATTGAGTTTCGCCATCGCTTTCGCCTCTGCTTCGAAACTGGCGACGAATTCCGCGTCCTGCGCGAACTCCCGGGGAAGGATTTTGATGGCAACATCCCGCTCCAAAGAGCGTTGCGTGGCATGATAAACCGCTCCCATGCCGCCGCATGCAATCAAGCGATGAACGTCGTATGTGGGAAAAAGAGAAATGACTTCTTCGAGGCTTGGAGCCTCGAAACGGGTTTGTGAGACGTTTTCGCTCATGAAAGCAAAGCTGGATATGGGTTCAAAGTGTCGTGAGCGGTGGTGAATCGTTCGGCTCGCCGGAACATGCGTATGGATAACGATTTGGCACAGCCAAATCTTGGTTGGGATTCCGGCGGTTCAGTCCAGCTGGAGCTCCTTGATCCAAATATTGCGGAATTGCACCTGATTTTGGTGACCTTGAAGCTTGATGAGGCCGGTTTCCGAGGTTTCCTTCTGTCCCTGTCCGGTTTTGCGAGGGATCGCATAATCGTTGTGAATCAGAACCCCGTTGTGATAAACCGTGATGCGGGCATCTTCCGTTTTGGTCTCCCCGTTGAAGCGGGCGGCGCGAAATACGAGATCGTAGGTTTGCCATTCACCGGCCTTTTTGCATACGATCTGGTCGGGAGTTTTGAGTTTGTATAAGCTGCCGCAGTAGCTTGCCTTGTAATCCGCGGCGGCAACACCGAAGGAATTGAGAATTTGCAACTCGTAACGCTCCTGGATGTAGATGCCCGAGTTTCCATTGTTTTCCGGATTGGTCTTGTCGGAAGACTCATTCACATTGAATTCGACGTGCATGTGAAAATCGCGATACGCTTTCGGCGTGACGACGCTGTCCCATTTCGGCGAAGCAGTGAGGACTCCGTTCTTGAACTCCCACAGGCTGGCTTCCTTTCCGGCAGGAACGAAAGCATGTCCCTCATCACCGAGCAGTTGAACCGCATGCTCCGGTTTTTTGAAATGTTCCGGATCAATGATGCCTTTGGTGGTTTTGGGCGTTGTTTCCGCGTGCGCGGGCTGGATGGCCAACAAGAGGATAAGGGATGCGAGCAAACGTTTCATGAATATGGCTTGAGTTTTTCGGTGCGGCGGATTGTATCCGATGTTAGAAAGGTTTTCCATGTTATTTGTTTCGGTTTTTCAATGCTTGTTTCACGACGGAAGCTACGGCCTCGCCAAGGGTTTTTTGTTCATCGGTCGCGTAGAAGTGCACGTCTTTGGTCGTTCTCCAGCGGTCGTAAACCGGCGAATTCGCGACCACTCCGTGCAGATCGTTGACCAGGATTTCGGGGTGGCGCCGCATGACCTCGAGAGCGGCCTGATTGTAGAGGATTTCGGCACCTTTGCGGCGTGAGTATTGGCTTTTGATATCGTTTGGAATCGGGGTGGTGGAACACCAAATCAGGGTCGCGCCGGTTTGTTTGAGGATCGCGATCTGTTGTTCGAGATTGGCTTGAAACCGCTCGATAGGCACCGCATACGCACCGAAGGTGTCGGTTTCTCTGTCATAAGCCTGTTTGAGGTCATGCAGCCCATGGTTGAATTGGATCACATCCCAATGCAGCCCCTGTTGCCGAAAATTTCCAAGCCACAGCTCGGTGTTGTTCACACCGTGCGAGCTGGAGAAGGCATTGCCATCGTTGCGATGATAGTTGGCAACGCCATGCAGGGCGGTTTTGGCGGCTTCATGGTAATTCATGCTGATCGAATCCCCGATCACCAGCACGCGTGGCAACCTTGGATCATCGGTCATGCGCGGGTCGGGCAATGGTGAGACCTGCATCCGAGAAGCGACGAAACGACCGTCTCGTTGCGCTCCTTCCAGAACCACTCTCCAAAAACCGCTCTCCAGCGCGGTGGCATCGATGGGCTGGCAATGGGTGATTTTCGCGTGGTTTTTCGCCAGGGAAACCGGGACAGGCACGGCGTTGAGCATGATGGTGCCCGAGCGCGATCCCGGGAGCTTGTCCGGGGTGAACGGCCCGATGAAGCTGGGGCGGTCCCGCACGGAAGGCTCGAGTTTGGTCGCCCCCGTGACCACAAGGGCAACACGTGCGACGAACGCTTCCCCGGCATTTGCGGCGCGCACGTTGGTTGCATCCAATCCGTAAAACTCCGCCATTGAGGGTGCAGGAACCCCGGTGAAATCCGCCGGCTCTGTAACTTGGATGATCTCCGTCGTCTCCTCCCAGTGGACCGTGAACCGCGATTTTCCTATTTCGGTCTTGGGATCGTATTCGGTTTCCTTCAGCAGCTCGAAGCGTCGCGCTGAGTGGTCGACATGGAACATGTTGCCACTGGCTCCATGGAGACCACCCGTGTTTTCCGCTGCCACGATACAAAGTGACGCGATGAAACTCGGGATCAAATCAAAGAAGTTCATGACCTTTCGGACCTTTCAGATAACTGACGCTCGGCGAGTTGGCAAACCTGCCTTTTCCGGTATTTCACCCTTGGCTTGACGCGGCACGTCAGCCCGCCGAATAGTTTTATCCATGGCGTGGCGTTTGAATGCGGAGATAGAACATGGTTTCATCGATAACACGGTGGAAGGCAGCACCACGGGAAAAATCTGGTTGGCAGGGCGTGATGAACCCCTGATTCTCCGTTTGAACGGGGATTGTTGGCGTGATCTTGCAGGGACCTTGTTGGAATTCGAAAACCCGAATCCGCGGATTTCCGACACATGCCTGAGCATCCACACCGATCAGACGGGGATTATTGGCGACATGACGGCATCCAGAAAGTGTCGCGTGCCAACGATCTCCGAGGAGGAATTCACCGAATACCATTTCAACAACCGGGAGATCCCCTTCATTTGGAAAAACGCCCTATATTTGGAATGGTTCAGCGAATTGAACGGCCGGGTCGTGATCGAAGTTACGGATTTCGAATTGCAAATCTCCGAGCATGCATGGGAAATGGACGAGGATTACGAGGAGGCACAGAAACTCGCAAACATGAACAGCATGCGGGATTTCATGGCGCAGGTTTTGCCTGTCGACAGCCAGTCACCGGATATGCTGGATTTCGACAACGGAACCTGCGGCTTGGATGAATCCGAGTGGGAACAGCGTTTCAAGGAAAACGATTTTTTTCTCGATGCCTTTCAGGAGGTGACGGAAAAATACAAAGATGACCCGAACGCTACCTGCAAGGAGGCGTTCGTGATGAGCTGGGACAAGGCGCTCGAGGAAATGGCGAACGGAGAAGAACATGCGGAATGCGGATTCGGGGCCATGGACGAGGATTTCGGAGATCCGCCGGCCGGATGGAGAAACCGATTTGCCAGTGATTTTTCCGATGCGGTGTTGGAACGCGCTCAGGTATTGCGTGATCATGTGCTGGAGCATTTCGACTACGAGTTCGAAGCTACGGATCTCCCTTGTGATCGATTGCCTTTGCGATTACAGCAAACCGAAAGCTATCTTCGCTCCTACCTCGGGCCAGACTCCTTTTACACCAAGGAGAAAGAAGCGACTTTCATCAGTGCCGTCCTAAAACGCTGCCTAGGCTGGCTTAACGAGGCGATAGGCTGTTGCAATCAAATGATGGAGGACCCGAGATTTGAGAAGCGCGCACATGTCCTCGAGTTCATTCGAAAGGAGAGTTTCGGCCTGCGGGACGGGGTGTTGGAAATCCGGCGCTCACTCAAGCAGCATTGACTTTCGGAAAAAATCAGCGACATATCGTGTCATGAAATCCTTCTGTGCCAGTCTGATTGCGCTCTTCGTTTTTTCTTCCTGCAACACCATGGTGGGAGTCGGACAAGATACACGCCTGTTCGGTGAGGGCCTGGAAAAATTGGCGCGTAAGGCGGCTCCGAATGGCGGCGGGGCGGACTCCAGTGGCGCACCGGTGTATTGAACCGGATCTGGATACGCTGCAGCAGCGGCCTCCTGACCATTCAGGCAATCTCCCATTGATAGGAAGAGCTGGAAATCAACTCGTTTCCTCCGGGGGTCACGTGGATCATGTCCTCGATGCGCACGCCCCCGATCCCCTTGTAATAGAGACCGGGTTCAACGGTAACCGTCATGCCGGCTTTGAATTTCCAGTCTGCGGTTGCGCGCATGAACGGGGCTTCGTGAACATCAAGCCCGATCCCATGTCCGAGGCCATGAAAAAACCCTTCGGGTTCCGCACAATCCCGTGCCGTGACATAGCCCGCCTTGTCAAAAAACGTCTGAACGGCATTGTGCACCCTTGCGCCCGAAACGCCCGGCTTGATCATCCCGATTCCCAGCGCATGGGCCTTCTTGACGGTTCTGACCAGTTTCCTCTGTGCGTCGCTGGCGCGGCCTTTGAGAAACGTGCGGGTCATGTCACCCCAATACCCGTCGTCGATCCGGCGCGGAAAGATATCGACCACGATGAGTTCGTTGGGACGGATCGGTCCGGTGCCCACCTGGTGACAATCACAGGCTTGGTCCCCGCCTGCGACAATCGTGTGAAGCGCGATGGCGCCTTGTTCCAATGCAGCAAGATTGATGAGTTCGCGCAACCGCTCCGAGGTAAGAATACGGCCCTGATAGATAAGAGTATTCCCCTTGATCGTTGAGGTTTTGAGGACGTTGCGAACCACCTGAAAGCCCGCCTGACTCGCGGCATTGCCCTTTCGCAATGACTCGACTTCATGCCCGCACTTGATCCTGCGCTCGGGAAACAGCCCGGCCTCGGGTTGGGGGGAGATCTTGATTCCGGCGGCATGGAGTTCAAACGCCAGGCCGGCAGGAAAACGAGAGCCGACTTGAAATTCACGAATCCCGTAACTTTCTGCGATTTCACAAACCAACTGGGTGTTAGAGACTCTTCTGGGATCGGATACGGTAAAACGCTTCGCGGCCAATGCCTGGACTTCGCTGAGCAGAAGAACCTCATCGAAGGCAGATTCATTCCGCATGCGCTGATACTCCATGCTGTGGGAAATCCCGATTTTTTTCCCGTTGAACGTAAACGCTAGGTAGGGATCGAACGTGCTGAAACGACTGAAATACAGCATGTCGGAATCATGTGCATCGGCATGAAAGAGGATGGGCGTCTGGTCGGGGGATTTTACTTTGGCGCTGGGTTTGCTTTTTTTTATCGGATGGGATGCCATGAAAAAATGATCTGATGTGTCAGCTGAATCGGCGGTGATGAAGAGGGTTGGATCATGCTCCGGGGCGATACATGGCGCAGGGATTGGCCATCACCCCGCCTGTCTTCGCCGTGAGGGAACCCGGCATGGAGAGTTACGTATGGGAACTGCGGAACTTTCAGAGCAGCATGAGCGCCGGATTCTCGATGAGTTTTCTTACCTCGGCGAGGAATGAAGCTGCAACCGCGCCATCGACAACGCGGTGGTCCGCAGAGATCCCGAGATTCATGCGCCAGCCGATGGCGAGTTGGCCGTTTTTGACCACAGGTTTCTGGATCGCGGCTCCAACCGA
This sequence comes from Verrucomicrobiota bacterium, assembly GCA_041170385.1. Taxonomy (GTDB): domain Bacteria; phylum Verrucomicrobiota; class Verrucomicrobiia; order Verrucomicrobiales; family Akkermansiaceae; genus Luteolibacter. Next base: position 28,034 of record JBEAZA010000074.1, read on the forward strand.
CAGGATGGCGGCTTGCGGCGGGTTGACGATCGCGTCAAAGGATTCGATGCCCCATGCACCGAGATTGGAAACCGTGATCGTTCCGCCATCAAATTCATCCGGCTTGAGTTTTTTATCCTTTGCCCGGGCCGCGAAGTCCTTGACCGCCCGAGAGATGGCGAGCAGGGATTTGCTTTCCGCTTCCTTGATCACCGGAGTGACGAGACCATCCTCGACCGCAATCGCGACAGAGAGACCGACGTGCTTGAATTTCACGATATGGTCGCCAGCAAAGGACGCGTTGATCGCCGGTACCGCCTCGGCGGCATTGATGGTTGCCTTGAGAATGAAATCATTGACCGAATACTTGTTGCCATGGGTCTTTTCGGCTTGCTCGTTGACCTGTTTACGCATCGCCATCAACGGCTCCGCATCGACTTCCATATGGAGGTAGAAATGCGGGATGGTGGTTTTGGATGTGAGCAGGCGTGATGCGATCACTTTGCGCATCGAAGAAAGTTCGATGCGTTCATCGCCCTCTTTCGAGCTAGGCATGATCGCCACGGGGGCGGGAGTCGGCGAGCTGACGGATGTCGTGGAGCGTGCCTTGACAGCATCTGCCAATTTGGCGGCGGCGCTGGCTGCTTTCGAAGGGGATTTGGATGTCTTTTCCACATCCTTGCGGACGATTCGCCCACCGGGGCCCGTGCCAGAAACCAGCGAGAGATCCACTCCCAACTCCGCTGCGACCTTGCGGGCCAGGGGCGAAGCTTTGATCCGTTCACCTTCCCGGTGGGATGCCGCGGCTGTGCCGGCAACCGCTGACTGGGCAGGAGGAGCGGCCGCAGGTGCAGCGGCAGATGCAGCAGGAGCGGGAGATGAAGAGCCCTCAGCCCCATCCCCATCGAGTATTGCCAGGATGGCACCGATGTTGGCTTTGTCACCTTCCTGAACGAGAATTTGTGTCAGGGTGCCTTCATCGAAGGCTTCCATTTCCATGGTCGCCTTGTCCGTTTCAACCTCGGCAAGAATGTCACCGATTTCGACCGTATCGCCGACTTGTTTGTGCCATTTGATGAGAGTGCCTTCGGTCATGGTGTCCGAGAGCTTGGGCATTTCAATTTTTACTGACATGATGAGATAAGGGAAAAGGTGAAGCGCGCTTAGGATGCGAGTTGCGGCGGGTATTTCCAGCCATTTCTGATCGATCAGGCAATAAAGAGCGCGGAAGGGCTGGCCTGTCCGCGCTGCTTTGGATGGAATGATTCGAAGCCGAGTTTTACTCCGCCAGCTTGCGCATGGTCGGAACCAAGCCGATGTGCGGACTTCCCGTGCCGCTCTGGGTGCCGGCCATCCTCATGAATTTTTCCGAGGTCGTACCGTTGCAGTCTTTTTTCGGGCAGTAAAAGCGGGTACCGTCCCTACAAAGCACAGGCACTTTTGAAGTTACGGTTCTATAAATCGGTACTTTTTTCTCAATCGTCTGGACCATGCCACCCTTGCCATCCGTTTGGATTTCTTCATAAACGGTTTCATATTTGCCGGTTTTCACCTGGCGGGTCTCGGTGCGGTATCCGGAGAATACACTCGGCATGCCGAGCATCGAGCAGCATGAGGAAAGAAGGATCGACAGAGCGCCGATCACGAGAAAGTTCAGAGGTGTCTTCATAAGATAGGTTGATTTTGATTAAAACAAGCAGCAGCAGGACACAAGGGCCAACGAGCTCAGCGCAAGCCCCACCAGTTTGCAACAGGTTGTGATCATGTGCCAAACTTATGAATCCACGTTTTCTTGGCAATAGAATTCTGCAGACGGGTCTTGATCGCAACAGCTTCCTGCCGTGTTGGGATCCTGTGAATGCCGCTTGCCATTCTCCTGAGAAATCCCTGTCCGCTTTGCAACCGATCGGCTAGGCGTGGCGCCTGCGCCTGTAAAATACCAGCCCCGCTCCACATGCGAAGAGGATGAAGCAGTCCGGCTCCGGAATCGTGGACCATGCGAGTGCGAAGGTTTCGTAACTGACGGAGTCCGTCGTATCATAAATCATTTCGGGAAACAAAACCCGCATGGCATACTGACCCGAGGAGAGATCGGAAATCCTGAGGAACTCGGTGTTGTTGTAAGTCGTTCGGGACGCGCCTACGAGTTCGACAAACTCTTGCTCGGAATTGAGTTTCCAGACTTCCAGATCGAGGTTGGCAAAGGCCGTTTCCTCGCCCAGATCGGTTTCATCGAGACTCCTTACAGCGAACCAGTTGAGGGCGACCGTGAGCGATGTCTGTCTGGTGAAAGGTTGGACCATGATGAAATCCATGGCTTGGGTCAGGCCCACGTTGGTCAGAGCCCAGCCATTGGCACCGACCGATCCGCCCGTGCTGCCACGTGTCTCTCCCAAATAAACATCCGCCGCTTTGAAGAGGTTCAGAGCGCCCGCACCGGTTACCATATCAAGTGCCTGGGTCGTCACATTGAATGCGTTTTGTCCGTTGTCCCATCCGGCTGTTGCATCGGCGCTGGCCATGATCACCGACTTGATGGTTCGTGTGTCAAACACGTCCGGCCTGGTTTCGGGGGTTTCCCCCAGCCCCGCCCGTGCGACATCCTTGAGCAAGGCGATCCCGCCCGCAACGATCGGGGCGGAATAACTGGTTCCGCTCAATGCTGTGAAATAACGATCCGTTGGTGGCGGTTCCTGTGCGATCAGCGGACTGCCCGCCGACAAACTGGGTTGGATGGCACCAATGGAACCACCGTTCCCCAGGTAGGCGGCGAGAAACAGATCTTCTCCCGGCGCCGCGATGTCGACCGCCACCCGAGCGTTCGCAATCGTCTGAGCCGTGACGGGATGATAGAAATCCACAAGGCCGCGTGATGAGTAGTCCGATGGGGCGATATCATTCGTGCCGCCCAAGGAACCCACCGAGATGTTGTTGAATCCGCTTGCGGGCGAACTCACCTGGCTGCTCCCGCCGTTGCCTGCCGAAATGACATGGGCAACGCTCGAGTTCTCATACGCCAATGCATCCATGGTCAGAGATTCGATGGATCTTGCACTTGCATCTCCGCTGCCGCCCCAGCTGCTGTTGATCACATCCAGCCTCCCAACCGTTGTCCCGCGAAAGAACTCCCGATAGGCTGTGATGACTGATTCCGTGCTGACATCAAACGCACCGAGGCTATTGATATCGGATGAAAAGCCGGTAGCGATCGAGCCGGTTACCAGTCGGGCCTCCGGCGCCATGCCGAGGCCCGCGTAGGTGTAGGATCCGCCGTTATCGGGAACATATCCGCTTCCTGCCAACACATGCGCCACCGTGGTGGCATGATAATCCAGCTCATTGAGACTGCCTGTGGCCGGGTTGATCCATGTGGTGAACGCTTCGGGCGAGTCGGGCGGGCGGACGAAGACTTCGTGTCCAAACCATGCGTGCCCTGCCTCGATCATCCCGATGGATGACGTGCCACCCCGGAATCCCGAATTGAAATAAGCATCCCATCCCGTGATCGAATTCACGAAATCGTAGCCGATCACTTGGTTGGATTCATCGAATTCCAGCCGGATCAGATCGGATTCATGCTGGGCGTGCGCAACCGTTGCAGTGAGCAAGAAGGCAAGCGCAGCAAGGCCGGATCTTCGTAACTGACGCATTGGGTTTTGCATTTCGATTGGGATACACCTAAGATGCACCATGATGATTCTGCAACCAGAGAAATGATGAAACGTATCTTCGCCGCGGAATGGTCGAAGCGGAGGCCCCGGGCGGGCGGTCAGGACGCCGTTCATCCGAGCTGGACGCCCCCGCTTTCATGCGACATTCTGCAGAGCAATGACCGATTCGGATTGGATGAAAATCGCCTTACAGGAGGCACGCAAAGGGGTGGGGAAAACCGCGCCGAATCCACCTGTCGGGGCGGTGATTGTCAAAGACCATGAGTTGTTGGGACGCGGCTGGCACCAGCGTGCCGGGATGCCGCATGCCGAGGTGGAAGCGCTGAAGGCGGCAATTGGCGCCCACGGTGCCGAGCGGGTCAACGGCGCAACCGCCTACGTCACCTTGGAACCGTGCTCGACGTTGGGACGCACCCCCGCCTGCACTTCCGCCCTGATCGAAGCGGGAATTTCACGGGTGGTGTATGCCTGCCAGGATCCCCATCCGTTGCACGCAGGAGCGGCTGATGCGCTGCTGAGACGAGCAGGGATCGAGGTCGTCCCCGGCGTGCTTAACGAAGCATGTGAACCCATTCTCCGGCCGTTTTCCAAGGTCCAACGCACCGGCTTGCCATGGGTGATTTGGAAATGTGCGATGTCCATCGATGGAAAAATCACCCGTCCTCCGGGCGAGGGTCCATGGCTTAGCAGTGAAGCCTCGCGCGACGATGTGCAGAAACTCCGCAGTGAGGTCGATGCGATCCTGACCAGTGGCGAAACGGTTCGTCGGGACAAGCCCGCGCTGACCATCCGGATTCCCGAGCTATTGGAAGGACGCGAGCAACCCTGGCGCGTCATTTGTACCGACCATCCGGAATCCTTGCCCGACGATGCTCCGCTGCGCTGCGATGCATGGAAACACCGTACCCTTGTGCGTCCCTCGCGGGATCTTGCGGGCCTGCTGAAAGACCTCGCACGCGAACAAGGCGTGCGATCCGTCATGATTGAAGCGGGTGGAAGATTTTCGGCGGCGATGCTGAAGGCCGGCCTGGTGGACGAAATGGTCATCTACTACGCTCCCATGCTCTGTGGCGATACGGTTCCCGCCCTCTCCGGCGCTGCATTTCCCCAATCGATCTGCTGCACGGAGAGCACTTGGGAAAACATCGGAGGCGATTTAAAATGGCGGGCACGGTTAGAGCCATGAGTGCGAACAAGGCTTGTTTTTTTGAACTGCAAAACGCCAATGTCTGGCGTGGCGATGACGTGCTCGCGCTGCGGGACGTGTCGCTGGTGCTCCACCATCACGAACATGTCGCCATTTTGGGGTCAAACGGCGCGGGCAAAAGCACCTTGCTGAAACTGATGACCGGTGAACTGCGTGCCGAGGCGCGCCCGGAAAGTTCATGCCGACTTTTCGGAGAATCCCTATGGTGCCTCGAAGAGCTTCGCCACCTGATCGGGATCGTCATGCCGGAAGAGGTCAGCCGCTTTGATGATGATGAGGTGGCGCAAGACGTGGTGCTTTCGGTGTTCCGCGGCGCATACGGCCGCACGCGATGGCATCGTTTTCGTGCGGTGGAAAAACAACGTGCTTTCGAAGCCATGCGACAAACCGGTGTCACGGAGTTGCGCAATCGGTTGTTCGGCCAGCTTTCCTCCGGAGAAAAACGCCGGTTTCTGATTGCCAGAGCGATGGTGCACTTGCCCGAAATCCTCGTGCTGGACGAACCCTCCACCGCCTTGGATTTCGCGGCCCGTCTGGCGATGTTGCGACAGTTGCGCGAGATGGCGAAAACCACAAAAAGCATCGTGCTCGTCACCCATGATCCAGCGGAAATTTTTCCTGAAATCGACAGGCTGATCCTTCTTCAAGGCGGTCGAATCATTGCAGATGGCCCGAAGCGAAAGGTTCTCACTTCCGCAACACTCACGGATTTCTATGGCATCCCGGTCCGGTTGAATTGGAATGATGGGTGGCCGGTTGTCAGATCCTAGACGGCCCGGGCTTACTTCGGATTCACGACGATTTCATCGATAAACACCCATTGATCTCCGGTCTGGATTTCAATTTTTACTTTGCGGGTGTTCGATGATGGCTGGCTTCTCAATATCAAAGCGGTCGTGGGTTGGATTCCCTTCGCACGCATCGCAGCGAGTTCCTTTTTATTGGCAAAGACGGTCGAGCTGTAGCGGTGGGAATTCACGATGAAGGTCTCGCCATCTTCCGAGGGACTGTAGGTGATTTTTTCCGGAAATTCGGCCTTGGCTTCGGAGCTGAGCAAGGTGTTGAACCCGATCGATTCGATCTCCATGGGGCCGCCGAGGTCGATGATCAACTCGACGGGCTTCTCCGATGGCGCGAAGCCCATCCAGGCGGGATGATTCCGATCCGTGGCTCCGAACTTTCCATCTGTTAGAATTGCCAGGCTTCTCCCGGCGGCGGCATCCGTTGGGGCGGGAGCGGTGCCTACAACCGGTTTGCCAATGGCAGCATGACTTCGGATGTCATCATAAGAATCCACGAACCTTTCGCCGAAAATGGCGGGATCCGGACGGAATTCCGGAACGATGAGTTTGCAAGCCTCTTTGGCGAAGCGTTGCCCCATCACCACATAGCCCGATGGCGGATAATGCCCGTCCATGAAACTGTAGCCTCCCCATGGGTTCACGCCTTGGTTGAGATCATCGGTATCGATCCATGCCCCGTTTTCATGTTCGTCGCCTAGCTTGGCGAGAACTTCTCGCATCGCTTTCCCGTCGGGTTTTTGCAGCCAATAATCGTTGATGCGGCCCACCACAAAGCGAATGTCATGGATCCCAAGATCTGTCCTGATCTGGTTGAGCAACGCTTCGAAGCTTTGCTTGTACACACCGGCCCAGCCGTTTTCGGAATCGGCTTCACCCTGCATCCAAATGAATGTCACCGTTGCCGGCTTCTCGTTCTTGATCACGTGCCGTACTTGTTGCATCAGCCGGTCGTAGAGCGTCCCGTTGTTCTCGGGCTTCGGATCGGTCATCCCCGCAGGTGGGGTCCAAGATTTGACCCAATGTTTGATGGGTTGGCTGGGATGGCCGGTCATCGTAACCCATACCTTGTCTTTGCCAAACACCTGTCCCACACAGGTTTGAAATGAGGCGCTTAGGGTTGGGGTCATGTTTGATTGTCCCGAGAGAATAAACAGATGCCTTCCCTGCGCCTCTTGTCCGGCGGCTTTCAAGTGCAGGAGGCTGCAGACCAGAGCTGCAAGCATCAGAGATCGTTGGAATAAAGGGCGCATATCGAATGGGTTTCGCATGGTCATCCGGGCATGACAAGATGATGTTTACAATCCTTGAAATGAGACAGCGGGCAACGCCGATGGCATCAGAGATGAATCTTGCTTCATGACCCCGGGTTGCCAGAGCTTGCTCGTGATCCGCCCCGATGCAACTCCTGCTCATCGGATCGATTCTCAGGGAGGCCCGTGGCTTTGACCCGACAGGATGACTGGGAGACCGGAACGATGTGGTATCCCGAGCCGGGAAGACCAAATGCGTAGCAGGCAACAAGGATCCATGACAGGATGACAACGAGAAAATCGGCCAGAATCATCCCGGGTGAGGGCAAGAGATACGGCAGCGGACGGAGAAGAAGCGAACCCAACAGCACGATCGCCAGGCCGACCCCGCCGGGATGAATGGCCAGAGCGCGCTCCACGTCTCCATGTAGCAGCATGATCATGCTGCGTGTGATGCCGCAGGATGAGCATGAGATGCCCATCTCCACGGCGCAGCATGAGGGACGGATCCATGGAATTTGCGAACCGATGAGGATCAGTCCGCAAATCACCATGACGATGATCAGCATCGCCAACCGGAAAGCACGCCAACTCAATGACAGCCCGGCAGGCTTACTGATTGGCATCCTGTATCTGTTCTTGTAGTGCCTTTCTGTCCCGCTGGAGTTCTTCATCCAGCGCTTTGATCCCGTCGCCGGCAGCTTTTGCCGCCGCATTGATGGCCATGATTTGAAAGGCAGAAATGATCACTCCGAGCACACTGACCACCAGCGAAGCGACCGGTAATCCGATCGAGCTCCCCTTGGTCTTGGCCGCATAGATTGCTCCGGCTCCGCATAGAGCTGCAGGCAGAGCTACATAAATGGCAAATGCTCCCAAACACGGAATAAAGGATCCTAGCAGACCGATGGTGCCGAAAATGATGGAAACCACCGCAAGGGCGGTGGCCGTTCCGGATTCCGGGCGCTGGGTTGCGATGATCTGCGGTGGTGGTG
>JBEAZA010000075.1:0-7608 GCA_041170385.1 Verrucomicrobiota bacterium
GAAGAAACATTCCGGAGCTTGATGGCAAGCCGGCAATCGTCTTCCGGCAACAGGAGCTGGTCTGCAAGAACGAGGATCGCTTCGACGGACTGACCACCGGCAAAGGCCACACATGGATCGCGGTGATCATGGCGCATGAGCAACGCGTGGGATTGAAGGACGTGAATTCCTTTTTCGGAAACCTCCGCAACGGAGGCAAATACGAAGGCGTTTGGGGCGGCCTCAACGATGACAACACGATCTGGTGGGGCGCACGCAACGGCCGGACGTTTGGCAGATTCGACGACAACAACCCCCAGCTGTTAGGGCCCATTCTGGAAGGGGGAAGATTCCATATCGTTGCGGGTCGCATGACTGCTGGAACGGAAAATGCAACTCTGAGCCTTTATGTCAACTCCCCCAAAGCCACGGCAAGTCGGGATTTCCCTGTCGATCCCGCAGCCAATCCGTCACGGATGACGGTCGGCCAGGAGCGCGATGCGATCCAACATCCCGGCTTTGAGTCGTTCGACGGTGAGATCGCACGCCTGCTGATCTGGGAACGCAGATTGGACGATGCGGAGTTCGCTGCAACGATGCGCCTGCTGCGCGAGTTGTATCTCATCCGTTAACGCCGTTGCTGGATATTCCGATCTCTGCGAATTCAGATCTCCGCTGCGTCTGTAAGTGGCGGTTTGATCCCACCGAACGCATGTGATGTTGCCTTCAGCAATACCATCCGCGTCTCCTTGATGGTCTCGATCGCATTCTAACGCAATCTCGGATTCAGGGCGATCTGTGCGAGATCGGCCAGCAGGTTCGCGGCAACGATGAGGAAGCCGTAGAACAGAACCAGACCTTGGATGAGGAAAAACTCACGGTCGGTGGCGGCGTTGACGAAATGCTGACCCATGCCCGGCACCTGGAAAATGGTTTCGATCACAAAAGAACCGGAGATCATTCCGGCGAAGGCCGGTCCGATGAAGGCCACGGCGGGGATCAGGCCTCCGCGCAGGGCATGACGGATCACGATCCGGTGTCCGGGGACCCCTTTCGCTTTGGCGGTGCGGATATAATCCTGGCTCAGCACATCGAGCATGCCACCACGTGAGAGCCGTGCGAGATAGGCGGCGTTGATCATGCCGAGCGTAACGGCAGGCAGGATCCAATCGGTTGCGGAGCTCCACCCCGCGACGTTGATCGATTGGAGTTGCAGTCCGGCAAAAACCGCCAGCAGAGGACCGATGACAAAACTCGGCAGACAGATGCCGACCATGGCGAAGGAAAGGCATGCAAAATCCGTTGGCGAATTCTTTTTTACGGCGGCAATCACTCCCGCCGGAATTCCCACCATCAGTGCGATCGCCATGGATGCCAGCCCGAGCACCAATGAAACGGGGAAGGAATCGCGGATGATTTCGGAAACCTTCACTCCGTCCTTTTTGATCATGTCGCCGAGATCGCGGTGAATGATCAGGTTTTCCAAGTATTTGAGATACTGGACCGGCAAGGGCTTGTCCATACCGGTGTAGGCTTTCATCCGCTCGAGAATGTGCGCAGGAACCGCTTTTTCCTGGGTGTATGGGCTGCCGGGCATGGCGCGGACCAGAAAGAACGTGAGCGTGACCAGAATGAGCAACGTGAGGATGCCTTGCAAGAAACGGGATGCGAGAAGGTTCAACATGGCCTGCTTAATGTTTTTTCTGCGGAACGAGGCTGACGTTGGTGTAAGGATGGCAATCCAACAGAACGGGATCCCAACCTTTCACAGAGGGATGCAACAGGTAATTTTTCGAACGCCACGCGAGCGGAGCCATCGGCATATCACTGAGAAGGATTTCCTCCGCCTGCCTCAGGGAAACGTAGCGGGTAGCGGGATCGGTGACTTGAAGCGACTCGTTGATCTTATCGAGGAACGGCTGGCTTTCCCAGCCGGTGTTGTTATTGCCATTTCCGGGGGTCCACATTTCAAGGAACGTCAGCGGGTCGATGTAATCGCCGATCCACCCGCCGGCGCATAAATCAAAATCCAACGACTGCATGGCGACGAGATAAGCGGTCCATTCCTTGTTTTCGATCTCGATCTCGATCCCGAGATGCTCACGCCACATGGCCTGCGTGGCCGCACCAATGGTGGCGGCAGCTTCACGAGATGAAACCAACATTTTGAGACGCGGGAACCCCCTGCCCCCTGGGAATCCTGCCTCGGTCATGAGGCGTTTCGCCTCTTCGGGATCGAACTTCAGTCGTCTCGGCGGTTGGTAACCGGAAGTGGGAGGAGTGAGTCCGTAGGCGGGCTCGTAGCCACTGTAGATGTTGTTGCAGAGCGCCTCACGATCCAAGGTCATGCTCATCGCGCGACGGACCCTTAGATCATCCATGGGTTTGCGTTTGTTATTGAAGCGCAGGATGTCGGTACCGAAATAGGGTTCCTGGCGGAGCACCGAGGGATCGGTTTTCTTCATGAAATCGACGATTTCCTTGGGCGCGGTGTAGGTCACATGAAGCTGCCCGTCCCGGAACATCCTTGCCTCGGTGAAAGGATTGGTCACCGGTAAAAAGCGTATCCCGTTGAGCGCAACGTTCTTCGCGTTCCAGTAATGAGGATTTTTCTCAACCTCGATGTAGTCGTTACGCCGATAGGATCTGAGCCTGAACGGTCCGTTGCTCACATGGTTTCCCAACTTCGACCATGGGTTGCCGATCCGGCCGATGCTGCCGTGTTTCAAAATGGCGTGCTTGGGGACGGGATACCATGTGTAATGCTTGAGGAGTTCCTTGAAATACGGAGTAGGGCCACGAAGGCGGAACTTGAAGGTCAGCGGGTCGATTACCTCGATTCCAACGGTGGAGAAATCGGTGGTTTCCCCCTTGTTGAACGCCTCAGCACCTTGGAGGAAATAGAGCATTTCCGCATACTTCGCCGCAAGATCCGGAGTAAGAATGCGCTGATAGGCAAAGGCGTAATCTTCCGCAGTAACGCTGCGACCATCCGACCATTTTGCGTCCGGCCGCAGTTTCACCGTCCAGATCGAGTAGGTCGGATCGGGAGTGACCTCGAGCGCCGAGCCCAACGGAGTGGCAAGATCCTCGGATGGATGGAACTGGATCAACCCCTCGAACAGTGCCCTCATCACATTGCTGTCCAGCACGCCTGTGACCACCTGCGGATCGAGGCTTTTGGGGTCATTGGCATTCCCGATGATCAGAATGCCTTCACGTGTCGCTTGGTCGACCTGCGATTCCCGGTCACACGCGGCCAGCGAGAGGCAGAGGGCATAAATGGGAAATTTTCGGAACATCTCTGCGCTGAACCTGTCAGAAAAATCCGCACATGGCAGGATAAATTTCAGGCGGGCGGATCCGTGGGGCAAATTGGAGCTATTTCTCCTCCTTGGCTTTGAAATCAAGAAACTTCTTATGTTCCGGGGAGAGTGGCTTGGACACACCAAGCAACTTGTTATAGAATCTGGCGAGCGCACCCGCTTCCAGGAGACGATTGTAGCCAGGAGAGCCTTTCTTTTCACGTTCGGATTTCCAGTCTGCCATGGCGGTTTTCACCTCCTCATCCTTGGAATAGATATCGAGGAGATTGAGAGTCGCCTTGACAACAAGCTCGCTGGAGACCGCGGCCTCGGTCGTGATGGCCGCATTGTAGGCGACCATGGCCTCTTCCATGCGGTTGAGCTTCTGAAGGGCGAGGCCTTTGCAGTAACGGGCCTGGACGAGCTGGTAATCCGGTATTTTTTGAGCTTCGCGCTCGGTGCTGACGGCCAGCACACGGTCCCAGCTTTCCGCATGAACCGCATCCCACATCACATAAAGATCCATCTGGCGGATGTGGTGTTCGCGGGTCAGGGCTTCCTTGTCAAACCCCTGCAGAGCTTGGGACAACGCCTTGAGGTCCCCCATTTTTCTCAGGCATTCCAGTTCATAAAAGCCCGAAAGCGTGTGGAAGTTCCCGGGAATCTTGGCGGTAAATTTTGACTGCTCCTTGTATTTGGCGAATTTCACCTTGGCTTCGTCGTATTTCCCGGCGTTGAAAAGTTCCATTGCAGCGGCGTATTCCACAGGCTCGAGAAAATAGATGGATTCAAAATCCTTGATGGCCGAGATGGTGGTCGTCGGGGAATTCACGATCGTGCGGTATTCGATCTGCGTGTTGTTTCCATTGACGATGAAGCCCAGGATGTTCCTGCCACCGTCTTTGGGAACAAGCGCGACCCGGACCATGAATGGCTCGTTCTGAGCGAAGGCCGAAGCCGCGAGCATCGGAATGAGTGTGGAGAAGAGAAGTGTTTTCATCTTTTTCAAATGGTTTCTGATTCTTTGGGGCATGTTTTGGGCCGGGGTTATCTCGATTTTGCTTCCTGCTCCCGTTTGAGTTCCTCCATCGATTTCACATCGGGATCGGCGACATATCTGGCCGTCAGTTGCTCGACTTTGACCCACAACTCGCGCTCATCGGGAGTCAGCTTGTCCTTGAACCGACCGGTCAGCTCCAGGAAGCGGTGGCCGCCCTGATAAGCGCCCTGTCTGTCTCCGGGCACATTCGGGTCGGTGGAAGGCCGGTTGCGTTTCCAGGACAGTTCCATCCACGAGTGAATCGCCGGAGCGGAGATTTTGACATTGCCCATGTGCGTGGACCAGACTTTCACATACATGCTGATCGCATCGTCGGTCATCCCGCGTTTTTCAAAACTCTGCGCCAACATGTAGCCGACTTCCGGAGTGAACTTGGTGAAGCCGTATACAGCGCCGTCCTTCGCATCGCGATTCAGGTACTGGTTCGCACGTTTCGAGACCTCATCGAAATCCCCTTTCGTCATCAACACCTGGATGATGCGATAGAGGGCGAACTCGCGCTGCACCTTGTCATCGGAATCGGCAAGAATGCGTTCGAAGTCCTCGATGGCTTTTGCGAGATCGGCAGCTTGACCGGAATTTCCGTAGACATCCGCACGGCCAAGCAGAGCGGCGAAACGGTACGATTGGTCCTGACGGGAGAGCGCCTCATTGTAATAAGGCAGCGACTCGAGCGGGGCCGAAGTGTTCATGCGCAGGTAGTCACCAAGTTTCACCAGAATGAAGTTGGAAAGCTCCTTGACGTTGAACTCTGTCTTCAGGTTTTGGAACAGGACTTGGATCATCGCTTTGGCATTCCGTTTCTCGTCCTCTTCCTTCGATTTCGCAGTGATTCCCTCAAACACGCCGATCACGGCGATGCGCAGCAGCGCACGCGCGACCTTGTCCTGAACCTCGACTCCCGGGAAATTGTAGTAGTGCTCCTTGAGTTCCTCCGCGCTATGTTTCTTGAGGTATGCCTCCGTGTAGGAGTTGATCGCCTCTTCCAGACCGTAGGCCTCGGACATTTTGGCCATTTCCGAAATCAATCCTTGAAGCCGCTTGAGCGCCTCATCGCCACGACCGACCGCTTCCATGGCCGGCAATTGCGCCACGGCAAGTTGGGCGCGGTACGGAGAGCCCGTTGCGTATTTTTCCCAGTATTTATCCGCATAGGCAACCGCTTTGGGGAACCTTGCGGATGAATCCTCATCGGACTTGTCGCCGGAAAGCAGGGCAGCCAGATAGTAGAGGGACTCACCCGCGACATCACCGTTGGCTCTGGATTCGGCTTTTTCCAGTGAAAGTTGGTAAGCTGCGATGGCCGAATCAATTTCCCCCTTGGCTTCATGCACGTTGCCTTTGAGATTGAGCGCCTGCAAGGTGCTGTCGCTATCGGCGAAATCCTTCACCAACCGATCGATCTTGCCGATCGTTTCATCCAGCTCGTCCTGGGAATAATGCGTGTTGGCGCGGTCAAGAAGCGCGAGCGGGATATAACTCTTGTCCGGGCTGTCTTTGTATTTTTCCAGAAACGCGTCGAGCAAAGCGGCTGCTTTTTTCCATATCTGGAGGCGATAGGCGTTGGAGGCCTCATAAAACTCCGAATGCATGATGAACTGGCTCTTCGGATAGGCCTTGATGTGCTGTTCGATGAAGGGCGTCGCCAGTTCATACTGGCCGGTGTAGAAATAGGAACCTCCCAGCACGAACAGGGCGAGGTCGTGCTCGGGGGTGTTGGGAGCGAGCTTTTCATTACGAATCAGGTCGGAAGCGATCTCGATGCAGGTCTCATAATCCCCGTTGAAAAAGAGCGAGGAGAGCATGAGCTTCATGATCTCGGGTTTGTGTTTCGAATCCGGATAGAGCTTGAGGAAATTTTCACCATGTTTTTGGACCTCGCTCATTTTACCAAGGAAGGCCCCGGTCCTCACGAGGTGGAAGAGATTGTCCTCGCGTTTCTCCGATCTTGAATAATCGCGCTCCAGGATGCCATAGGCCGCATAGGCTGCGGGCACATACCCTTGGCTCTCGTAGACATAAGCGGTGGCCATGAGTTTGATCATCTCCACAGACTTGTTTCCTGCGAGTTCCGCCTTGAGGGATGACAGATCGCTTTCCATTTGGGCACGGTTCATGCGGGACGCGCCATCGTTCATGCTCGGAAGTTTGCCCAGAGCTTTGATGCGCGCCGCAAGATCATCGATGGCCAACGCGGTCGACGGCACGAATTGATAGAGAAGCAACGCGCTTTTGAATTTTTCCGCCTTGATGGCATCGCCGGCGAATTTCATAAAAATTTTGGAAAATCTCTGCATTTCGAACGGCTCCATAACGAGCGATCCGAGGTTTTTCTCGATGAAATCGATGAGGACTTGCTCGCCCTCCTGCTGGATCGCCACGTCCACAAACACCTGGAATCCTGACATGATCGCGCTGTTGGTGGTGCCAAACGTGGCCTTGTTCTTGATTGCCGTCTCGAGAAACTCGTTTCCTTTCGCGATTTCGCCGGTTTTATAGTGGCAGATGGCCATGTTCACATAGAACAGGCCTTGAGGAAATTTGTCCTTGGTGGTGCGTTCATTGAGGAATTTTTTCCATTGATCAATGGCCACCTGGTACTGCTCCGCACCCATCGCGGCCTCCCCCCACTTCAACAGCGATATTTTATCGAACGGGTTGCCATCACGCTCTTTGGTGTTGGGAAATTCCTTGTAAGTGGTCTCAAACGACTTGATCGCGTCATCGAATTTTTTGAGCTGCAGCTCGCAAACCCCTTTGCGAAACCAGATCATGCCGAACTGCGGGCCGTATTTTTCGAGGGCTTTTTTGGCATCCGGTCCGTGTTTTTCGATGGCCTGGGCATTGAGCGCCAGTCCTTGTTCCCATTTTTCCTCATTCATGGCTTTCAAGCCGTCATCCACCAGTGTGGCAAGTTCCTGTGCGGGCAACAGGCATGGGATGAGGAGCAGGGTGGCGGTTAGGATCAGCTTTTTCATGACACGTATGGGGTTGGGGTTGATCGGGAAAAGTTTCGATTTGGAGGGTGATCGACATGCAGATGTCGGGACGCAGGCCTCTGAAGAGATAACGTTCCACCGCATGAAACATTAGATCAAAGGATGCGGAATCATCGGTTCATTCGAGGAGGTCGGTGAACGTGACGGATGAAATCCCAACGCCCGCCAGGGCATTGAGCACGTCGATCACGCGCTGTTGAGTCGTGCCGGGGTCGACATAAACCTGTACCAGAGGATTGTTTCCCGCACTGCGGGCCGCTGCCGC
>JBEAZA010000076.1:0-18852 GCA_041170385.1 Verrucomicrobiota bacterium
CGGCAGGGAGCGAGCACGGATTCGATCGGGTCTTCTAGGTATTCGTTGAGGCTGGAAAGCGCGCGTTCTTTGGCGAGCGCTTTGGCACCTTCCGGATCCGCATCGAAAAGTTTCGCGGGCGTGTGCAGGCCGAAAAGCGTCAGGGTGTGAAATCCCTTCGCGATCAACTCGCCGGAAAGGATGGTGGGATCCGCCAGCGTATGACAATACAACTCGAGCGGCAGAGGGCCGGGCATGGCTCCGTCACGCGCACCGGCATACGCCGCTTCCAATTGGGAGTAGCTTTCATTGACATGAAACGTCCCTGCAAACGCAACGCGCGGGTCCATGCCGGACTTCAGGCGTGGCAGACGGCTGACCAACATGTTGATTTTCATCTGGGCTCCTTCCAGGGATTGCGGTGCAGGCCTGCCGCGCAGGCGCGCGAGAAGCTGCGGTGCGGCGGCAAAAAGCAGGTTCTTCGCCATGTAGCTCGTGCCATGTTCCGTCTGCACCCAGACACCCAGCGGACCGCTCTCCAGCGCGCAGACTTTGGATCGCGTCTTGATTTCCACCCCCTGCGCCGTGGCGACACGATGCAGCTCCTTCACCAAGGCTCCCATTCCGCCCTGAGGTACCCGCCACAACCCATCGCCGTTTCCAATGAGGTGATAGAGAAAACAACGGTTGGCCTGCAGGTCATCTGCGGAAACAAAGGTTCCGATCAAGGCATCGGTCAGAACCACACCTCTGACCGTGTCATCACCGAACCGATCGCGAATCACATGGCCGATCGGGACCTCCATCAGATTGCGCCATACCTCCGGCAGTCCCATTTCAGATTTCAATGCGGCCGCGCGCTTCAGCGGCTGGAGCAGGGTCGGGGCGAAACGCCGGGCGAACTCGGCGATCTCTCCATAGAACTTCTGCCACGCCTTGCCTTCGTGATCGCATCCCGTCAGACGGCGGAAGCTGTCGGCCGTCGCTTGGTCCCACGTGGTGGAAACCAGAAGACCGTCATGCCCGGCATCGCGCTGGTAGGGAGTATAGGAAGCGACGGCACGATCGAGCGTTCTGAACCTGATACCCAGGTCCTTCACAATCTGATCAGGCAGCAGGGAAACGAGGTAGGCATAACGCGAGAGGTTCGCCTCATATTCCGGAAAAGGCTTCATGCTGGTGGTGGCACCACCGAGTTGTTCCTGGGCTTCAAGCAACAATACGGATTTTCCGGCCTTGGCGAGGTAGTTCGCGGCGACGAGTCCGTTATGCCCACCTCCAACAATGATGGCGTCGTATCTTTTGGATGGTTGTCTCATATCTGGTAAATGGGTTCGGAGCGGATCTCAGGCAGCGGTGCCACACGGCATGGCAACTTGGTTTGAAAGTTTTTGCAACACACGGCGCAAACGGGCCAACATTTCGTCAATGTCCGAGGAGGTCACATCGATCGGCGGGCGCAAGCGGACGGAATATCTGCCGGCGCCGAGCAACAGGAGATGTTCCTCCTGCAACGCCAGATCTAACAGAAGAGACTTCCACTCCGCCTGTCGTACCGTGAATCCCTGATAAAGGCCCATGCCGCGGGGATTGAAGATCAGGTGGCGGAAGTCTTCGGCGAATGCGCGCAGACCCGCTTCCAGGCGCGCGGCCCTTTCCGGCACCTTGGCCATCCATTCCTCCTCCCGGCAAATCTTCATTTCCTCGACGAACCGCACCATGTCGGCCAGCGAACCGCCCCAAGTGGAATCGAGGATGCCCCGGTTACGCATCGGATGGAGCATGTAAACCACGCCGTTGCCGAGTTTTTTTCCAGTTGCGACGGCTTGTGGAGGATGCGGCAGGGCGAATTGATCGATCGCAAAAAAAGTCCCAGTCTGGCCACCGGCGGTTTGTACCTCGTCGAAGCCGAGGAAGACCTCATAGCGGTGGGCAAGCTCGCTGAGTTCCCGGAAAAATTCCGCGCCTGCCAGCCGGTGGCCGCCGGCGCCTTGGATCGGCTCGACAATGATCCCGACGATTTCATCACCATGACGTGCGAGCGCTTCCTCGACCGCCGCGAGGCTTTCGCGCATCCGCAGCTCGTTGAAGGCATCGGGTTGCTCTGCATGCAGGGCGGGGAACGGCATTTGCAGATTGCCGCTCACCAGACCCGAGAAATCCTTGGTGATCAGCGGAGCGGACTCGATCCCGGTGACGTTGAGTGCGAACACCGTACGGCCGTGAAATGCCTGATCGAAATACAGGAAGCGGTGTTTGCCAAGCGGGCGGCCTTTGGCTTCCAGTTTTTCATGGTGAAGGCTGATCATGTATTTCATCATGTTCTCAATCGCCTCCGCACCGCTGTTGATGGCATAGACCTCGAGTCGATCGTTGCGCATGCAGGCGGGTGCCAGTTCATGCAGCAGGCGGTAATACGCGAGGCACTGAGGCGTCAAAAAATCAGGATTCGGAACCTTGTTGGCTGCCGCTAGGGCGAGGCGCCGCAGGTAGGCTGGCTCTTGCAGCCGGGGATGATTGTGAGCTAACAGCTTCGAACCGAAATACCCCGCCCAATCGAAGATCTCCTGCCCGTCCTGAGTCACCAGCCACATGCCGTGACAACGCTCCAGATCCAACACAAAGGGAAAAGGATCCGCAATGACGTAGCGTTGCAGCTCATCCAGCATCTGTTGGCTGATCGGCCCGGGATAGCTTGGTTTCAGCGGATGGATGTCCTCCCCGCCGGACATAATGGCGACTTGTTCTTCCGGATGGTGTGTCATGGTGCGATCGATGTTGCTGCCGGATGCTGGCAGATGAGCCGGCCATGCGTTGCCGGGATCGCGTGTTTGCTATCCAGCTGGTTGTCCCGCCGCCGAGCCGCGACGATAGGCTTTGGATTGGAATCTGAAAAGAAGTTGTATGGAAATTTCTTTGTTTCAACCTGACTCATTTTCATCAGGATGGACTGGCTTCAAGACCATCTCATTTCCGATCCGAAGCCAATGCCAGCAAGGCAACGGCAGGATGTTCGATGAGCCCCCCGAGGTATCTTCAGAGAACGGCTCTGCCATTTCCCCTTGCTCGCGTCCAAGGACCACGTTAGAAACAAGGTTCATGGATTTCTCCCGCAAATCCCCTGCTGGCAAAAAGGGGAAACACGCCGGACGCGGCACGCCACCTCGGGTCGCGCTACGGGTCGGAGCGTGGAACGAGTATGGTCGGGGCATCATCGAAGGGGTGTGGCAATATGCGGAACAACATGGTCCTTGGTTTCTCGAGATGCATCCGAGTGAGCCGGACGAAAGCACCGAGGTGCCGCGCGGTTGGTCCGGGGATGGCGTGATCGCGACCGTTCACACCCGCCGGATGGCAGCCAAACTCCAAGCCTATGGGGTTCCGGTGGTCAATGTTTCCGGAGCAAGGCGGCGGGAGATCGGATTTCCCAGAGTCACCACCGATGCGATGGCCGTGGTGCGGATGGCAGTGGAGCATCTGCGGGACAAGGGACTTGGCAACATCGCCTTCTGCGGCGAGCCGGATCGCCCGTTCATCGACTTCTGGACCGATGCCTATCGGAGCGTCATGCGCGAAGCCGGGATCGATGCTGTCGTTTACCAACCCTCCTCACGGATCGGACCGCGGGCGGGAACAGCCGCTCGTCAGGATGACCGCCACCGCTGGCTCAAGCGTCTGCCGAAGCCGGTCGGTATCATTGGCTGGTGTACCGGACTATGCCGTCATCTTGCCATGGCATGCGCGGAGAGCGGCATCGAGGTTCCCGATGAAGCTGCGATCATCAGTTTGGAAACCGATGATCTTTTGGGTCGTGCGGTGTATCCACCGCTCAGTGGAGTGGATATTCCGGTGCGGCGCATCGGCTACGAGGCCGCCGGGCAGCTCGACCGGCTCATGCGGGGCGAAACACTCGTGAATCATCAGATCGAGCTGCAACCCCTTGGTGTGACCACCCGCCAGTCGACCGATCTGATGGCCTGTGATGATCCGCAGGTCAGGCAGGTGATGCGCTTCATTCGTGAGCACGCCCATGAGGGCATCAGCGTGAGCGATGTGTTGAAGAACGTCCCGATGGCAAGGCGGTCTTTGGAGCGGCGGTTTCAGGTTGTGTTGGGACGTAGCCCGGCAGAGGAGATCCGCCGTGTGAAGATCGAAAAGGTGCGGCGTTTGTTGGATTCCACCGATATCCCGATTCCGGATATCGCCGAGGCCTGCGGATTCAATTACGTCGAGCACATGATCCCCGTGTTTTCCAAATATCACGGCTGCACGCCTTCGCGCTATCGCAAAAAGGCACGACTCGGGGTTTAGACCCCGGGTGATCGGAATCTTGCCTGACAGCAGGATCAGTTTATCGGGGTGATCCGGTTCGGATCAGGCCGATCTTGTGAGCGACCACGCGGCCGTCCGCTCCATCCGCAGCGAACACGATGGTCCCGGAATCTTTCCGGAAACGTTGGTTTCCGATCAGGACCCAGACATGGTCCTGCGACAGATCCAGCGTGGTGCGGGTCGTACCGTCGGCATGAATGATTTCCACCGGTGCCTTGGTGGCTTGCCCGGAGTCACCGATGGTGAAAACAAACACATCATAATTGCCATCCTGAGGCACCGGCAGTTCAAACACCGCCTTGGTTCCCGCATCGGCTTCGGCCGCGCTTTGCTTGTAAAAATAGTTCAGCAAGTTACCGAAGCCCGGTTTTGTCACCGTTTGCCATTTCCCCTCGAGAGACACCCGATCCTGATCAAAGCAATCCACCACACAACCGACATGCGTACGGCGGGCCGTGGAAATCCGATTCGAGACGTCAGCACCCGCTCCCGCTTTCCGGGTGTCTCCCTCGGGAAGATTGTTCGTGAGCTCGTTATGCACACCACCCATGAAAACCCGCGTGGCACTGTCGCCGTGTCCGCCGGAACAATCCCGGATGACATTGTCCGCTACCGTGGAATAGCTGGAATACCAATCCAGATACACCCCATAGGCATACGTCCTGCGAGCCGGTTGACCATGGTTCCGGCTGATGCCGTGGCCATCATGAATGTGATTGTTGAGGATCCAGTTGGGTGCGTTGAGCTTGCTCATGGAGGCGATATGAATCCCGGCTCCATCGATGGTCTCCTTGAGGAAATCATGGATGTGGTTGAATTCGATCACATTCCCTCCCTGATTGCGGAAGGCGAAAATTCCGTTGCGGGAGAGATCGGAAAAGGTGTTGTTGGAAATACGATTTCCGATCTCCATCAGCAGGTTTTCCGGCCGGCTGTCGAGATGAACCCCGGCATTGTAATAACGGATTCTCCCCAGACCACGGGCGGTGTTTCCCGAGATGGTATTGTTGACCGGATAGAGCGTGGCAGCCTGCGGGCGATGATCCAGGACGAGATGGGGCTCCATGTAACTGAGCAGTGCGCCCGTCGCCAGCACGAAGCCAGCACCGAGCTCCTTTGCGGAATTTCTTTCGATCCGGTTTTGCCTCGAATCCAGCCGCAGCCAGATCGCGTAGCCACCGAGATGTTGGAACTCATTGCCGGCAATCGTACAGTTCCGAGCGTTCTCGAGAATCACAGCCCCATCGGTATTCACCCGCGGCTCGAGATGGCCGAGGGTGTAGCCGGTATGACGGATGGAAAATCCCCTGATCCCGATGTGCTCGGCATAGGTTCCTTTCTCTGCATCGCCCATCAACCGAAAGATACTGTTGAGCCGGGGCGCGATAACCCGACCGGGGGTGCTGTTCTTCGGCTTGAAGTAGAGACGGCCGGCCGCGGAGTCGAGATACCACTCGCCGGGCGCATCCAGCTCGGACCTGATCCCCTCAACATGAAACGAGTTGTTGTTCCTGATACCGGTAAAACATTCGTCCTCGATGTTGACCGTACCACTCATCGGATCGACGGATGCGATGGTGGGCAGCTGGTTGAAAAATTTCGCACCCGCCACGAGATGCACCTGCGCATCGGGCTCTTCGCCCCACGAGGCCTTGAGCTCCGCAGGCCGCATGGTCAAGTGATCGACCCCACCCCCGGTGGCATAGAGATGCCCGGTGTTGGGATAGCGCGCGCGGATTTGCATCTCGTCGTTTTCGATGAGTTGCCGGAACACCCAAGGGCCTGGCGATTCCGCTTTGATGAACATCACGGCCTCTGCCATGACAAGACCCTCGGTGTCGTTGTTGCGCACGATCACCGCACGGTCCGAGTCCGCCGCGAAATCATGAGTGCCGAGACGATACCAGCCGCCGCGCGTTGCCTGACTGATGATGTAGCGCTGTGTTCCGCCCTTGAAACGGACATCCACCGGCACCTTGCGGGCGGCATCGTCACGTTGCGTCCAACGCAAGTAGACATCGTAGCGTCCGTCCTCCGGAAGATCCGGGCTGAAGGTCACACTCTTCAGCGATTTCTTGAATGCTTGGTCGTGAAGGTACCGGTCCTTCCGGCTCCAGACACCCTCAACGGCAACCCGCGCGGAATCGTCGATGCGAATGATCTGTTTCACCCTCCGATCCGCCGTTCCGTTGACTTCGGTAACGAATGCCGGAGTTCCGTTGAGCGAAATCGGATTCCAAGGCCCCTCGATTGGAACGCCGCCGCTGAGGATCACCGTTTCTCCGATTGCCGCCTGATAGGTTACCGGCTTGTCGGGAGTGCCTGAATCCTCAGACCCGAGGACAATCGGCTCCTCAAGGAAATAGGTTCCTCCTCTCACGGTTACCGTGACCGGCGCATCGAAACGTCCGTCTTTTTTCAATTGCCGGATCGCATCGCGGGCCCGCGTGAGGGTCGCGAAAGGCGCGTCCCGGGTTCCGGGATGATTGTCGTCACCGGTGGTGGCCACGTAATAATCCATCGCGCGCTTGTCCGTCGCTGCGGCTTCTCCGAAGGCATGGGATGCACCGGACACCAGCAGCAGGATGATGATCCGGAACCCCGGCGGAACCGCATGGCGAACTTTCCCTGCGGACAGGTTGGATGGATGCGTAGTCATGATGTGACGGGGGATAGGGTTCGGATGGAATAGACCTGGGCGCGTTGCAGGCCGTTGGTGTTGAGAATTTCAAGACGCAGGCGCCGCACATCTGTCAACTCAATCCGGTGGCTGCGGTTGCGAAGGTGATTGCCGTTGACTGCCAGCACCACCGACACGGAACCATCGGCATCTTCGGCGATGATCCGATAGTCCCGGACGATGGACGGAATGGTGTTCACGGCATAACCTTGCCAGCTCTGATAGAAATGAAAATGCAGAGAGGAGTCAAAGAGGATCTGAATCTCGGAAACCGCTCTCGGCTCAGACCAATGCAACTCAATCCACTCGGGCGAATCAAAGGATGTCTTCGACGATACCCAGAGATTCGGCTCACAGGTTGGCCGGGCGTGAGGATTCACCACCATCGCCGGCTGATGCACCGGTTGCAACGGAGTGGTACGACACGCATATCCGAACTGTAAAAAGGCGCTCAAGGGAGCGAATTGCCGGGCGAACTCATTCCATACCGGAGCCTCCACCCGCGCTCCGTCAGCATCCACCGCCCGTTCCATTCCGATCGCCAGCGCGCGCGAAGTCCATGCGCTGAACGGATTGGGCCGGATCGGATCCTCCGGCTTGAGATAATACCAGCGCCGGCCCGGTGGCGTCTCCACCATGTGAACCGCCACCGCGGGATTTCTCTCCAGAATCAGAAAGTGCCACCCTCGACGCTCAATGGGAACATCCGTCGGCAGCTCCACCCATTGCGATTCCCCGGCGGAAATGGCAACGGTTCCACCGGCCAAGCGCTCTTCCGGATACGTCGAGCCGTTCGCAGGTCCTTGGTGGAAATGATAACGCAGCTCCGTGTCCTCATGCGCATCAACCCGCAGCGCAAGGGACTCCAGCCGGCAGGTAACGACCGGCAGTTGCAACATCCGGCGGTCATTCAAGCGGTCGGTACCCCAGCTTTCGACCGGGTCCGCATCGGAGAACACACTCGACGCGGTGACCTCCGCCTCGGGCGCGATATCGTGTTCGATCGGCAATTCCAGCGCGTGAATATGATGGTCGGCGCGCAGCAGATCGCATTGGATGGCACGCACGGCATCGCCGGTTGCAAGCTCTCGCGGTTTGAGGCCCGATCGAATCGCGTGGGCGACCGCCATACCAACTGCCTCACCGATCTGGGCGCAGGTGAGCATCACGCGCGTGGACGACAACGCATAGTGGGTCGCACTGATGTTGCGTCCGGCAAAAAAGAGGTTCCCAACATTGCGCGAGTAGAGCGAGCGCAGCGGAATGTTGTGCGGCCCGCGCAGATAGCGGTGTGTGCTCGGATTCTCCTTATCGTGAAATCCGCCCGGCGGATGATGATCAAACCCCCAACCTCCGAAGGCAATCGCATCCTCGAACCATGCCTGTGCATCGATCTCGTTCATCGTCAGGACATGGTCGCCGATGAAACGGCGGGACTCGCGTTTTCCGGGCACCGCACCCAACCAGTCGAGTTCATAGGTGCTCAGACGCCCGGCCAGCGGCGAGCGATTCTTGAGATAATCCCAAACCGCGAGGGTGATTCGCTGGACTTCTTCCTTGATTTTCGTGGTGTCGTGCACCGTGTCGAGTGCGCCGCCCCATTCCAGCCACCAGAAGCCGCCGGTATCCGGAAAGAAATGTTCATTCACCGGTCGGTAGGGCCCGAAGTCATCGAGGTTGATTTCCATACCCACCCAGTCTGGCAGGGTAAAGGGCATCGCACGACCGGCGTCACGCGCGTGCAGGTGCAGGCTCATGCCCATGGTCTCGAGGGTAGCCTGTTCCGGACACATCGGCTCATCAAACTCCGCCCGTGCCTCCACACCCATGCGAAACTCCGCGCCTGAGAGCGAACCGACGATGCCGTCACCCGAACAATCAGCAAACCGCCCCGCCTCGAAAACATGCCATGTTTCCTCCATGGAAGTATACGCCCTCACGCTCGCGATGTCCCCGCCTCCTTCATGCATCGTGATATCGCAAACCGCGGTATTGAGGAAAAGATCCAGCAAGGACTCATTTCTAACAAGCGACTCCAGTTCAAGATTCCATCCCTCCGGACACCAAGTCGGGTTACGCCGGAGGTTGTTGAGGAACAACTCCTCGATCAAACCGGTCTCGCGCGAGTAGGTGAAATTGCATTGGTTGGCGCCAACGGGAGGCACACGGATCTCGGTGCTGGCGTTACCACCCAGCACCGGTCGATCCTGAACCAGCGCCGTACGGATCCCCTGGCGCGCGGCGGTCACGGCGGCGCAGATCCCGGACAGGCCGCCGCCAACCACGACGAAATCATGTTGGTGTCTGATGGTTTTCATGTCTTTTTCTTCCGATCTCCGTCTTCTACCCGGTGTCACTCCCCTACCCTGCCCGGTGCATCATCCCTTTTTTTCCCATGGTTCGATCCACCAGAACGGCCACGATCAGAAACACGGCACACGACGTCGGATAAATATAAAACTCGTCAAGGGCGGTGAGCCCCTGCGCCTTGGCAATCAACCAAACCAGTGCCACCGCCACCGATGCCGTGGCGCCGCCGAGCATCGCCGGAAATGAACCGCGCCGAGCCAATGCAAAAAAAGCGACCATCAACAGCGGGCCGTAGGTGAGCACCGGCATCTTGTAAGCGAGATTGAGCAGGCCTTCGTTGCGTACCAGATGGCCCGCAAGAAAGGCGAGCAGGCAGAGCAAAACGCCCCAAGCAGCGACCGAGAACCGCGATACACGCAGGCACTGCCGCTCGCTCGCATCACGTCGGATCCACTTTCGATAGATGCCGTTCACCGTCGTCTCAGACAAAGCGGCGAGTGCCGAGTCAAGCGTCGAAATCCCAGCCGCAAAGATCCCGGCGATCAGCAGACCACTCACGCCTGGCGGAAGCTCGTGCATGATGAAATACGGAAAAACGCGGCTCGGTTGTTCGGCCAGCAATGTGGCGTCCGCCGGATCGGGTGGCTGATGCTGATAGAAAAGCCATAAGCCAAGCCCGATAGCGGACATCAACAGGGTCAACACCACGATCCCCAGAGAACCGAGCACCGCCTTGCGCGCCTCACGCGCGTTGCGGCAACACATCATCCGTTGGGTGATGACCTGATCGACCGAGTTCTGGGCCAGCTCGAACGTGGCGAAGCAGATCAGTCCGGTCCAGATCGTCCAAGTCTTGGTGGGATCGGCGGCCACGTCGATCCATCTCAACTTCGCGGCTTCGTCGAGCTGTCGCAACGCCTCGGCGAGGCCGAAAGGCAGACCACCGATCATCATCAGAAACGAAACCAACGCACCCGCCACGATCACTCCGAAGAGGATGAAGTCCGTCCAGATGACGGTGGTGATTCCACCCATCAGCGTCCAAAGCACGGAGAAGATGCCGATGATCAGGATCGATTGCCCGATCGGGACATCGACGACCACACCCAATACCAGCGCGATGGTCAACAAACGCACGCCATGACCGAGCACCGCGCTCACAAGAAACAATCCGCGAGAGAGTTGGGCGGTTCCCATCCCCAAACGGTTCTCAATGAAATCATAGGGGCTATAGATATTCTGCTCATAATACGGTTTGACGAAAAGCCAGCACATCAGCAATTTTGCCGCCACGAAACCAAGGAGTGTACCCTGAAGAAAGAGCAGGTTTCCCCCCGGAGCGAAAATCGCGCCCGGTACCGCAATGATGGTCACCGCACTGAGTTGCGACGCCATGATCGAGGCGGAGACAGCCCACCATGGCAGATTTTTCCCGCCAAGAAAGAAGCCGGCCATTCCACGTTCTTTCCCCTTCAGGAGATGACCCAGAAAGGTCGTTCCCAAGATCACGATGATCAGGACGCCCCAGTCGATCCAGCCGAAAGTGATGGAATGATCGTTCAAATCTATTGCGGAATCCGTTGAATGTGTGCTGGCGTATGCGTGCCCGTCACGCATCTCTCTATGGCACGAAATGTTGAAACCCCCACACTCATCCGTCAATGCGTGTATGCGCATTAAAATTACGGATTTGCGACAAATTTATCATACTCATCTCACGGATTGTGATAGACCTGTTCCATGATCGCCCAACCTTCCTCGCCGGGCAGCGGGCTCTGCATCGGATCGCACCTCTTCAACCACTCCTTGATCCGGGGTTCGGCATTCATCCTCGCCATGTCACCATCAAAATCGTTGCCCGTGTATTCGTAGTATCCGAACTCATACCACTTGCCATCGATCCGGTGAAGAAAGATGGAGAAGCGATGGAGGTGATAGTGTCGAAGGAGGTCACGCACGCCGGGGTGAGCATCGGCGTGCAACCGCTTGTATTCATCGATATGCTCCGGCTTGAGACCGACGACCATCCCGACGCGCCTGGTCGGTGGCGGAGCCATTGCGTCACCACCACGCAACCGGCGCAGCCATCGGCTCAGAAAACCTGCCATCTGTTGTTTCATGGGTTTCCGATTTGTTAGAAGTGGAGAGGTAGATCACATCAGGGTTGGGTCGGGTTCCGCATCTTCAGGATGGCCTCGGCGAAGGCCTTGCCGATCTGTGCGAACGTCTTTGCGCTGCCATAATAATGATACCCCAGATTGGACGCCGCGGTCTGCCAGTATTCATCATCGGCAGGCGTGATGATCTTCGCACGATATTCCTGCATGTATGTTGCCACCTGTTCTTCCGTCATCTTGCCGTCCGCATTCGGGCCGTTGCTCTGCTTGGCAAGGATCGCATACTGCATGTCACCGACTTTGCCTAACTTGTCCTGGATTTCCTCAAGCTTCTCGTCCCAAAACGGAGCGGTCTGCACCGCCATGACATTGCCCTTGAACTCGGGCAGGGCAGCCGGTGCCGCCATTGCCTTTCGGAGGTTGATGATCGATGTCCTCCGGGTGTCCAATCCCTCGAAACCGGGCAAACCGATCACGAAGGGCATGGCGGGCGCATCGAGGTCCTTGCGCACATCACGGATGAACTTGGTAAGAAGATCGGAATAAAGGGCGAACCGGTCCGGGCTTTCATGATCCGGATACGTGGAGTTATCGACCAGATCGTTCCATGCTTGGAACCAGACAAAACCGGCGATCTCATAGCCCTGTTTGGCATCATATTCCGGACAGACCCGTTTGGGATCCGCGAGGACGTGTTTCACATGTTCGATCATCATCCGGTAGAACGCACCGGAAGCCTTCGCTTTCTCCGCTTTCATGGTTTCGATGTCCTCGCCTTTCTGTTTCATCGCCTCAAGCTGGGCTTGATGGAACTCATACGGCCCTGCGCTCGGCGGGCGGAATTCGGTATTCAGCGACCTCCCTCCCCAAGCGGTCTTGATGATCAGGATCGGCTGATCCAGGTGTTTCTCCAGATGAATGCCGAAGGTGAACTCCGGACCGATCTTGCCCCCATCCTTCGTGGGTTCGCTGCGGGCACCGAAGCCTGCGGTCAGTTTCCCCACTCCCTCGCCGTTGGCACTGCCGTCGGCCGGACCGGTCAGATAAGACATCCAGACCTTATCGCAAACCTTGGGCGTTCCGTCGGCATGGCGCATCTCCTTGAGCAGCGGGGCGGTCAGCGGATCCTTGCCGATCTCCTCGAATGTGCGGACTTCGGCATGCCCCTCCATGTTCGACTGCCCCGCCAGAATGAAGACTTTGAGCTTCTTTTCCGCGGCCCTTGCAGGCTGCGCGAAAATCACACACGCCAGCAGCGTCATTCCCAGCAATTTCATTATCGTTGATTGATTCATTTTTTGATTTGTTAGATACTTAAGGTGAAATGTTCTTTGGATGTTCCATGTTCAATGCCTGGCTCCGTTCAGCAGGTCCTTCTTGCGGAGACCTTCGAGATAGACATCGATCTGGCCGACATGGATGCCGTTGTGGAAACGGTCGCTTCCCGCGCGGACGGCAAGGTGATTCATGCCTTTTTTGAGCAGGGTCTTCTGGACGTCATGAAGCATGATATGCCCATACCCCGGCGTATCGTTCCACCAGCCATATCCAAAGACCTTCGTGCCGTTGAGAAAGATCTCGTAGCCTTGGTTGGAGAGGACCTTGATCCGGAAAAAATCATAATCCGTGGAGGCGAGTTCAACGGTGCTGCGCATCAGCACGAACTCATCATCTCCCCAGGGCGACGCATTCGGCACACTGAGATGCTTCTCGCCGAACAGCCCTACGCCGATCGGCGCCTTTCCCTGCTTCCAGGCGCTATCGTCAAAACCGGGCTCAGACCAACCCAGCAATTCCGCCGGAAGTGTGACGGCGCGAAAGCGTTTTTTTTCACGAGCATGCAACACATCATTCCCCGTTGGTTCGAAGGTGGTGAAGCGCCACACCCGATCGGTGTAGCGCTCCTTGCCGAGCTCCTGCCAACCGGCATCGGGGTCTTTGAGGGCGAGAACCGACAGGATCGTGTCGATCAGCTCCATGGAATTCGGTTGGGTCTTCCATCTGGCGACAAGTACGGGCCGGTAGTCATCGTAGAGCAGCGTTTCCAATTTTGCGCGCCCTCCCTCAGGTGCTTTCGGCGCAGCGGCGAGCAGGTCGTTGGTGAGTTTCACCAGGTATCTGGTGGAGAATTCATTCAAACGATTCCGCAACACCCCAGCCAGCATATGAAGATCCGCCGGAGACTCCCGGATGAGCACATCGATGGACGCCCCGACATCGTATTCGCCCTCACCGGCACGCGCACCGAGAATGATCTCGCGCTGCTCCGCGGCCTTGCGGTGTGCGGCAAGGATCTGCCGTCCTCCCGGGCTATCCGGTCCGAGTTCGTTGAGCAGGAAGTCCAGCTTACGGACCATGCCATCACGCGGCATCGTATGGCCCTCCTTGGACAGCATGTCGAGCAGGGTCGGCAGCACACGTGACGCGAGGGCCGGATCGCGCGCCGCTGTCGCCAAGGCATGGAACGCCGACTGCCTGAGCCACCAGTCGTCGTGGCTCGTCCATGGCATGATCCCTTGCAGATGGTCTCGCAACGTCTCGGTTGGCATGAGGCTCATGACCGAAAGTGCGGCGTCAGTCACCCAGAGAGACTCCTCCCGATTCCTGAGGATGTTCACCACCGCCTTGATCATGCCCGGAGTGAACTGCTCGGGACGCATCGGATCGCGACCCATGTGGAACCAGTAGTTGTAATCGCACATGCCATCGAGTGCGGCACGCCTTACACGCGGATCGGCATCGCCAAGCAAGCGCTCAAGATCATCAAACGCACCGATCCCCCTGAGCGCCTTTGCCGCTTGGGTGCGAAACACGTGATGCTGATGGTAGACATGCTTGAGGATTTCTTTTTTAGGCACGAGATTCAGGTCGGTTTCGGGCTTCCTGTAGGCCGTACCGAGCAGCTTCAGGGAGAGCTCGACGGGATCTTCTTTCCCATAATCGCCGAACGGTTTTCCGTGCTCGGTCGACAGGAACGCGAGATCCGCTTGGTTGCCCCAGATTGCCTCCGGGAGCTTGAATTTCTTGGCATGCTTCGACCGCGGCGCCCCGGTGATGGCCAGCGTCTTGAGCGGTGCGGTGTAAGCAAGGGCAACGCCCGCACCGGAACCAACATCGTCGAATCCCTGGCAGCCCGCGATCCCGAATGCGCCGGAAGGGCGCCGACTCAGGTCATGGAACCATCGCAGGCGGTTCATCGCCTGATGATATTCTGCCGGCTTCGTATCGAGCATGTGAGATGATGCCATCCCCCGCCAGATGCCATCTCCCCGGCCCTCGTCTCCGTGGCCAGTGATCATCATGGGGTAGCTGACGAGAGTGGATTTGCTCAGGTAATTCAGGGCCATTCGATAGCGCTCGGTATTCCCCTCGGCCAGCGTGGCGATCCGCATCGCCGCTGCTGACATGCCGTCCCTGCCATTCGAACCCAAGCCGCCCTCCGGGCGGTGGTCACCATACGGCACCTCTCCATGACCTGCGAAGCGATACCATAACTTCAGCGCTCCATGGAGCGCCTTTTCGTCGACCTCAACCCCACACGCCTTGCCCAGAAGCAGCGTCGTCAGCATTTGAGTGCCGGCGGCATTCACCAAACCACCGGCCACATAACCCGGGTTGAGATCTCGCCCCCAATGCGACCATCCGCAGCCGAAAAACTGACGATTTTTTGCATCGTCACAATAATATTGAAGGATCGGGAGCACCTCCCTGTCGCCGGTACGTAGGTAGTATTCCGCGCAAGCGATCCCGTTGTATCCGTTGTTCCAGGTATGATCGCCGATGTGGTTCACCTCCTTCGGAAAGCTGGCGAAATACGCTTTCACCACAGGCAGATAGCTGTCGTCACCGGTCGAAAGCAGGAACAAGCACGCCAGGGCCGAGGGAATGCCGCTGTCTCTGAAAAACTGCTGTTTGAAGCCGGGATCGTGCGCATAGTATTCCGCAGCCGCTTTGATGATTTTGTCGGACTTCTGACATTTCAGCGGCCATGTCTCGCTGTATGAGCCAAGCACCGGGATCATCACCGTGACCTTGCGAGATGGCGCATCCTGATCTGCTTTAATGTCGAAGACCATCCTGCCATCCGTCGCCTCGGCAGAGGTCAGCGCTTCACCCAGCGCCACCAACGGATTGATCCCTTTCAGTTCCACCCCATTGACTCCGGCGATGATTTCCCCAACCTTCATCTTCCCTTCGGCGGGAGATTTCTCAGTAAACCCCTCCACCTTGAGAATGACACCCGGATAGAACCGTGCCTTGATGCCCGTCGCACCGATGCAATCGAGCGCCATCTCCTTCGCCGGGTCAGGGCGCATCTGATAAACTTCCGGCTCCGTGTAGTAGTCACTTGCGAATACCGACCCGCAGAGAAGCAGCAGGGTCAGCAGACAGGACAGGATCAGGGGCTTCGTCAGGATCGGGACGTTGTGATTCTTGATCATCTGGAATGCTGCACGAACGGAATTTTCAGGGGGATTCATCGGTGGAATGGGAAAGGAAATATTCAAAAAGAGGTAGTGCTGATCCGAGCGAATTTTTCATTCATCAGTCATCCGTGTGTGTGAGGATTCGGGGATTCATCAGGGTCGTTTCACTCCCATGATACCAAGGTCGAGATGACCGCCGTCGCGCACCGCCTTGACTGCCAGGACATTCGTACCTTTCCGCAGTGCGGGAAGGCCTGCCGAGCTCACATCGTAATCGGCATATGCCGTACTTTTGCGGGGTTGCGTGAGAATGCGCGCAAGATGAACGCCATTCAGATAGACGTCGGTCTCATCATGCACCATCACCTTGATGCGCAGTGCGTCGAACGCGGGGTCAGCGACCTCGAAATGGCGCCGCATGAGCACCAGCGACTTGTCCCACTTGTGCTCCGGTCCCACGCGGCGTGGCGTCGGCGAGCAAAACGGAGCGGGGGAAACCTGCCAGGCAGTATCATCGAAGCCGGGCGTATTCCACCCGGCGGGCGGCTGCGGTTGATCCATGGTCAGATACTTCCAATCGGCCTTTCCCTTGTCGGATGTCACGGCCAACGGCGTCGAAAACGGAAATTCACCGAGCAATTGATCCTGATTGAGCCAGTTGCGAGGTGCAAAAGAGGTCCAGAAGAACCCATCCCCGAACGCAAGGTAGCGCATCACCGCCAGCGGCAGAGTTGCGTTCTTGTCGGCCTGCCATTGCGGGTGCCAGAATTTCAGGATGCTCTCGCTGGCAAAGCTGTCGCGATAAGACGGCCAAGCACGGTTCTCAACCAGCCTCTCGATGGCGCGCTGCTGCACAAACCCGGCGTTCGCATCCTTCGTCAGCGCTTCCATGCGCTCATGGGAAACGGGATCGACCACGCTGGCAAAGCGCAGTTTCAGATACTCGTTCCATGCCACTTCAATCCGATCATGACGCGGATCGGCCGCCTCCGCCTTCCATGCCGCAATACGTGGATCGCCGGTGCCGAGCCATTGTTCCAGATTGCTGATGCGGGTTCTCGCCAGAACGCTCTCACCGGCTTTCAGGTTTTGCTCCACGGCCGCCATCGTATGTTCGATACTCGCCAGCGTTGTCCGCAACGACCGCTGCATCGACTCCGCGCGCACCTTGGCCTTCCCGTCCATCCCGGCCGCGATCAGGGCATCCAGCTCGTTCGCCGCCCGGGCGTATTGCTTCTGGTCCACCAGCGCTTTGATGGGTGCGAGCTCCTTGGGCATGGTCAGCACATCGAACGGGCTTTCCGTGGCTCCGCAGATGCGGGTGAGCTTCATCGGCAAGGCATAAACCATCGCCTGTCCGCCCATCGTCCAGAGCGGGCCGCGCGCAGTGTAGCCAAGGCCATCGTTCAGCGAGGGCAACATGAAACTTCCGTCCGGGCGCCGGCTCAAGTCATGGAACCACGTCCAATAATCCATGAACAAGCGGAACTGTTCCGGCGTACCACGGCTGGCACCGATCGGACCCCAAATCAGGGGGAAAAACGGGCCGGTATGGCAGTGATCCCGGTGGCGGTAGGAATCGATCACCGACGTCACATAGCGGGCGGTGGTATCGGTCTCACCGAAGTTTTCAAAGGCAAGGACAGCAATTGCGTTTTTACCGGTACCGCTACCGCCCGGCTTGCTGGCAAAGCCGCTCTTGTGGTCCCCATAAGGAATGCCACGGCCGCCGTAGGAATAGCGCCGAAAGTATAATTTGCAGTGATCCAGATCCTTCTGATCCATCTCAAATCCCGCACGTTGCATCAACGAAAGGGCGTTGAGGCAGATCACACCGGTCTGGTTGATGTATCCGCCCACCGCATAATTCGAATTGATGAAACCATGACACCACGAGCCTCGCTGGTGATCCGCAGCCATGATCACCCGATGGAGCCATTTAAGATACGGCAGCACTGTGGTATCGCCGGTCAGCAGGTAATACTCTGCCGTGAACATCGCTTGATAGGATATGCTCCACATCGACACCTTATCGGCTTCTCCCTTGAACGGATCGGGGCCGGGATGGGCGGCGAAATGATACACCAGACGGCGGGCGGATTCAAGGAATTCGGGATCGCCGGAGCTGAGCAGAAGCAGGCCGTTCAGGGCATCCGCAAGACCATCGCCATCGCTGCGAGGTGTGACGAACTCCCCATTCGGAAGTTGTTGGGCAGCCAACCATTCGCAAGCACGCTGGAGAATGACCCGTGATTTTTCACAGTCATAGGGCCAGGTTTTGCTGTAGGCACCGAGCACGGGCAACTGGATCGTGAGGTCCTGTTCCCGCTGATTGCGCCACACCGTCACCACCAAGCGCCCATCCTTCGCCTCCGCTTGGGTGATCCCATCACCGAGCACACGGCGGGGATCCTTGGCGTCTGCTGAAAAAGCCATCTTCTGCGGGAAGCGGACCCCGTTGACCGCCCGGATCCGATCGTTGATCCTGAGCACCCCGTCGGCCGGTGAGCCCTTGTCGAGACCGTTGATCACGAACTCGCGGTCATAAAACCACCCGGTCGCGCCCGTGGAGCCGAAGTTGAAGGGATAACGCCCGTCATTTCCCCGCACGATGCGGGCGAAGTCTCCGATATCCGGATGATATCCGTCTTCCGCCGCCATGAGGGGGAAGGAGCCTGCTGAAACGGTTAGTGTTAGAATGAGTAAAATGGATTTCATGGTTTCGTTCCTGAAAGGGTTTGATGAAGGGTTTGCAGCCTCGTGCGATTGCGCTCATCGAGCGGCCACAGCGGCTCGATCTCGCCCTTGAGAATCTTCTCCACGATCCGGCCGACTTCCGGCGGGATGGCGGTCTTTTCCTTGATCAGACGTTCCAATCCGCTGACCCCGTAGCCGAACTTGCCGCGCGCCGCGAACGGTGCGGTCCAGCCTTCGCCCTTCTGAATCCAGTTTCCGTAGGCCAAGGCAAAGGTCTGTTGCAGTTCCGGATCCTTTTGTGCCGGTTCGA